>JAURXM010000037.1 GCA_030654395.1 Aquabacterium sp. | reverse complement strand
CAGCACATGGTCCACGTTGGCGTCGCCGCTGGGCACATCGTGAAAGACGAAGAAGCTGGACGTTCTGAACCACTCCAGATACTGCGCCACAACGCGCTCGCCGTCCCGCCCCAGCTTGATCTGCGCAAGACGCTTGCGACTATGCCAAACCTTGTAGACCGCGTACAGAATAGCCATCACTGCCGCGATGCTGTAGATCACGGGGTTGGGCTTCATGTCATTGAAATATCGCAACCATTCCAGTCCCGCAAGGACAATCGCGAATAGCGCAAGAAGCATGGGCGCAATGATGTGGTCGTAAGCCGCATCATTCAACTCATCGGTCAGTGACTGACCCGCGGCGCGCAGCGGTCGTGTGCGGTCCAGTGGTGAACGCAGCTTCTTGGCCATCATGCAGGCTTCATCTTGCGCTTGCCCTTGACCGGCGTCGCTGGCAGCAGGCTGGTGTACTTCTGGTACAGCTCAAACAAAAACGCCACGCGCTCGGCGTCGCTCTTGTAGCTCTTCTTGCCGCCACTGGCCTCGTAAGCCTTGTCCACCGCAGCGTCCAGCTTCTGGTGCGCCTTGAGCAACTCCGGCGGCATGGTCAGCGGGTCGTACAGATCGGCCAGGGTGGCCGGTTGATCGCCAGACTGGAACTGGGCGCGTACATCAAGCACTGCCTGTGCTGCAGTTTCGATAGCTACCTGCGCTTTATCCACGAGGGCTAGAGCCTGATTTGGCTTGTGACTCTGGGCGAATTCGGGCCAAGGAAAGTTGTTGTAGACGATGCTGTTGGAGTAGCGGTAATCGCTTTTCATGCGCCCGCAAGTACAGCTAACCCAAGCCATATGCATGCGCGATGTCATCACGCCAAAATGGAACGGAGTCGCGTCGCTCACGAACTGAAGCGTGTTGCTGCAGATAACTTCGGGCAGCACAAAGGCCATCGGTATGTATTCACGACGCTCAGAAGAAACTTCTGGAACAGCAAGGTAAGCCGTTTTTGGCTGAGAGATTTGGCGAAAGCGCGTGGGGTGTGCCGCATAGGCTTGTGTGGATGATGCCTTGCTCTCGCTGCGGAACCGACGTACAGCCTCGACGCGTTCCAGCACTCGCGGGAGCCCGCGCAACTCACTGGGCGAAGCATCGACCAACCAAAGGCAGTAGCGCTCCACACCGTCGATAAAGTCACCACCACTGATGAACGGACGGATGAATTTCTTGGCTTGAGGTTCCGTTTGAAGGAACGCCCGGAGTTCCTCCGCTGTGAACAACAGGTGGCCACCATCTGTCGGCTTATTGCCCCAGCGCATTGGCGGGACGGTACTAATCGGCTCAGAGCGGTTGGGCAAGACGAGATCTGGTGCATCGACCAAATAGGGATTAATGTTGGCGGCGGGTACCGCGTGCGGCTCGCCCTTGATGTCGTCGTACTCGTAAATGACCTTGCCAGGCAGATCTTCCAGCCCGAAGCCGATGATGACGCAATGCACGGCGGCCTTACCCCGAGCTTCGTTGTTCCAGCTGAAGGTTCGGTGCGCAAACTGAATGTGCAGCCCCTGTGCCAGCAGCCAGCCCCACAGCACACCCACCTGCTCGCCCTGCGTGATGCTGTTGGTGGAGACGAAGGCGATTCGGGTCGGGCTGACGTTGGCCTGCGACGGGAACTCAACGCCGGGAGGCGAGTGCGGGGTGGATGTTGGGGGCGATTTCAAAGAGCGAAGCGTATGAGCCCCCGGCATCTGCCACGCGCTCGCCGGGGCCACGCCACGAATGTAGTCTGCCGCCTTGACGTACCAGTTCGCCACAAAATCAAGTACGCCATGCGCTTGAATTGATGTCATCACGAGCGCTTGGTCGGCTTTCTGCTCTGCGCTCTGATAGTGATGCCCCACAAACGGCGGATTCCCCAGCACATAGCTGCACCGCTCCGCCGGCAACACCTCATTCCAGTCCAGCCGCAGTGCATTGCCATGCACGATGTGCGGCGTGGTGCGCAGCGGGATGCGGGCAAAGTACAGCCCAAATTCCTCGCTCACCCGCAAGTTCATCTGGTGGTCCATCAGCCACAGCGCCACCTGCGCAATCTGCGCCGGGAACTCCTCAATCTCAATCCCGTAGAACTGGTCCACATTGATGCCGATGAGCTGGTGCACATCCACCGTCAACTGACCCTCCGTGTTGCTGGCGCGCAGCACAGCCAGCTCCAGCGCACGCAACTCGCGGTAACTGATCACCAGGAAATTGCCACAACCACAGGCTGGATCAAAGAAGGTGAGCGTGCGCAGCTTCTTGTGAAACTCGAACAGCCGGTTCTTGTTGCTCTTGACCTTCTCGAACTCGGCCCACAACCCGTCCAGAAACAGCGGCTTGATCAGCTTGAGGATGTTCTCCTCCGACGTGTAATGCGCGCCCAGGTTGCGGCGCGCCTTCTCGTCCATGATGCTCTGGAACAAGCTGCCAAAGATGGCCGGGCTGATGGCCGACCAGTCCAGCGCGCAGGCGTCCAGCAGCGCCTCGCGCATGGCGCTGGTGAAGTCGGCCATCGGCAGGCTTTCGGCAAACAGCTTGCCGTTGACGTAGGGGAAGGCGGCCACCTGCTCGTCCAGTGCCTTGCTGCGTTTGCTCTCCTCGGTGTTGAGCACCTGAAACAATTGCGCCAGCCGCGAACCCAGGTCGGAGCCATCGGTTGCGGTGCGCTCCTCGATGAAGGTGCGAAACGACTGCGCCGGCTGAAAAATGCCGGTGTCATCAGCGAACAGGCAAAACAACAGGCGCACCAGCAGCACCTCCAGCGGATGCCCGGTGTAGCCGCTGGCCTTCAATGCATCGTGCAGCCGCCCCATGCGCTCAGCGGCCTTGATGTTCACGGGGTCTTGCGGCTTGATCTCCAGCGCTTTATAGCCCGCGATGAAGCCAAAAATCCGGATGTTTTTGTGCAAGTCCTTCAGCGCAAACTCAATCGTCTCGCCAGTAGTCAGGCGGTGCACCCGAAAACGGGCAAAGTCACAGACGATGATGAGCTGCGGCAGGTCGCGCTCGGCAATGCCGGGAAAGTACGACAGTGCCTGTGTCAGCGCCGCATCCAGATTCTTGCCGCGCGACTTCTGCTCCACCAGCAACATGCCGGGCCAGAACAGATCGACAAAGCCGTCCACCCGGGCTTTCTCGCCGAGCAGCTTTTTGACGGCGTGCTCGAAGGTGGCGACGCGCTTGTCGGTGATGCCAAAGATTTCAAAGAAGTCAATCCAGAACGGTTTGCCCTGGCTGTCTTCGTTGGCGGCGTCGGCCCAGGTGCGGCTGAAGGTCAGCGCGCGCGATTTGATTTCGTTCCAGCTTAGAGGCACGGTTGAAGGCTTCCCAGAATAGACGCGTTGGTTTGAACCCCGGTTTGGGCAAGCTGCGCCAAGTTCAT
>JAURXM010000102.1 GCA_030654395.1 Aquabacterium sp. | reverse complement strand
TGTGGCCGACGCCGTCACCCGCCAGACGATGTTTCCGACATCGTCGGCGACCAGCAACGCCGCTTGCTTGTCGAGCGCGACGCCCACGGGCCGTCCAAACGCATCGCCATCGGCGCTAACAAAGCCGGTCAGTACATCGATCGGATCGCCGAAAGGCATGCCATCTTTGAAAGGTACAAAGATTACCCGGTAGCCACTGCGTGGCTCGCGGTTCCATGAACCGTGCTGGCCAATGAAAACTCCGTTGTCGAAGGGTGCTGGCCATGTGGCACTCTTGGAAAATACCAGTCCGAGTGAAGCGGTGTGGGTCCCGAGCGCATAATCCGGCACCCTTGCCTTGGCGACCAGGTCGGGCCGCTGAGGCTGTACGCGTTCGTCCAGATGCCGGCCAAAGTAGCTGTAAGGCCAGCCGAAGAAACTGCCGTCGGGCACCGAAGTCAGGTAATCAGGAACCAAGTCGCTGCCGAGTTCATCGCGCTCGTTGACCACGGTCCAGAGTGCTCCGCTATCTGGCTCCCAGGCGAGTCCGTTGGGATTGCGCAGACCAGACGCGTAGATCCGGTAACTTCCAAGTTTCGGATTCACTTCCCAGATGGCGGCTCGGCCGACCTCTTGGTCGATACCGTTCTCGGCGGCATTACTGTTTGATCCTATCGTCACATACAGTTGCGATCCATCCCGACTGGCGAGGAGATTCTTGGTCCAGTGATGATTGATTGGACCCGCCGGCAGGTCTAGCACCTTAGTCCCCGGTTCAGCGATTCGAGTTTCGTCTTCGATATAGGGAAACTTCATCACCGCATCCGAATTGGCCACGTAGAAATCATTGCCTACCAATGCCATGCCGAAGGGCGAGTTTAGCCTTTCGATGAACACCGTTCGTATTTCCGCCACGCCGTCGCCATCGGTGTCACGCAGCAGTGTGATGCGATTGGCGCTGGGCACGCCTGCGCCAGCCTTGCTCATAGCCTGCTTCATGAACCAGCCCTTGATGCCTTTTCCGTCCTCGGGTTTCGGCGGCGCATTGGTCTCAGCGACTAATATATCCCCGTTGGGCAGCACATAAAGCCAGCGCGGGTGCTTGAGTCCGACAGCAAAAGCGTTAACGACCATTCCTGGCGCCGACACTGGTTTGCCATTTTCGGGCCAGCCGACAGCTTGCGCTATGTTCACCGTGGGAATCAAGGTCGGGTTGGGCGGCGGCAGTTGGGGATGCGCGCCTATGCCTGCTGTAATCGGCAATTGTGCCACCTCGCCACAGGCCGTTAGAGCTATCGCGACTACTACGAACTGGAATGAGCATCTTCGGAACATAATC
>JAURXM010000086.1 GCA_030654395.1 Aquabacterium sp. | reverse complement strand
CTGCCGAGGCTGCGGCGGCCCACAAACAAACATCCCATTACTTAACCTGGCGCGATACCGTGGCGGACTGGATGGCGGAACCGCGCCAAGGCGTCCGTTATGATGGCCTGTTTCCGCAAGGATAAAATCCCATGCAATTTACCCCTTTCTCTATCTCGCGTTTGCCGCGCATTAGTTACGGCAGCGGCCGTATCAACGAAGTCCCGGCATTGGCGGCTACCTATGGCCGCACCGCCTTGTTGGTGACCGGTAAACACTCTTTCTGCGCCACCCCGCGCTGGCAGTCCTTCACCCAGTCGCTGGAAAGCAAGGGCATGGACTGGCTGCATTTTACCGTCTCGGGCGAACCGTCACCGACGCTGGTGGATCAGGCGGTAAGCCGGTTTCGCGGCGAATCGGTAGCCGTGGTTATCGCCATCGGCGGCGGCAGCGTACTCGATGCTGCCAAAGCGATAGCCGGACTGTTGCCGCACGGCAATTCGGTCATGGATCACCTCGAAGGCGTCGGCAAGAACGTTCCGTATCACGGCCCCAGCGTTCCGTTTATCGCCGTCCCTACTACAGCAGGAACCGGCAGTGAGGCGACTAAAAACTCGGTGTTGAGCGTACAAGGCCCAGGCGGCTTCAAGAAATCCTTCCGTGATGAGTGTTTAATCCCCGAATATGCAGTGATCGACCCCGATTTGTTAGCGAGCTGTCCCCGCGAACTGGTCGCAGCCGATGGCATGGACGCATTCACTCAACTGCTGGAATCCTACGTTTCACTCACAGCCAACCCCGTCATTGACGCGCTGGCCTGGAGCGGCAGGTCCGCCGTGAACGAAGGTTTTTTTGCCGCCTGGGAAGGAAATGAACCGGTTGCCGCTCAGGGTCGAGGCGCGATGGCCTACGCGGCCTTGCTCTCCGGTATCACCCTGGCCCAAGTGGGACTGGGCTCGGTACACGGTTTGGCCTCGCCGTTGGGCGCTTACTTTCCTATCCCGCACGGCGTGGTCTGCGGCACGTTGGTATCCGCCGCGACCGAGGTCAATATCAATGCCATGCAACAGCGCGAACCGGAAAACCCGGCCCTGATCAAATATGCGCAAGTCGGACGATTACTGACCGGCCGGGCCGAGCTTGATGATGTTGCGGCGCGTTCGGCGTTAACCGCCCTGCTGGCCGAGTGGAGCGAACGGCTGCAACTGCCGCGCCTTAATGACTATGGCATTAGCGCCGCGGATTTCCCGATGATCGTCGCCAATAGTCGCGGCAGCAGCATGCAGACTAATCCGATTGTGCTGACGGATGAGGAGATTAATGGCATATTGGTGCAGCGGTTTTAAGCTAGAGCATGGCAGGATTAACTAACTGCACAACTTTGTTGATCTTAGAGCCAGAAGTAGTGAAGATATGCGGAAACTTTATAATCCTTTGTTAGGGCCTCACAAATGCCACATCTCGATCCCACTCAACTCCTTGCAGAGATTGAAGACGTCATCCGCACAGCGCCCTCGCAGTCGATCCTGCATCACGTGGAACCGGAAGCACTCGGATGGCTCGGCCGTGCTGCGTCGTTGATTCGACGTTGGAACACCACGAAAGGCATTCTCTTCGACAGCGAGGTTCGGCAACTGCACGCTGGGCGCGCCTTCAATCCTGAGACGGCCATTGCCGGCATATTTACCACTTTGCACGAGGCGCGCCACGACCTGCGGCTGTCAGCGGTGGGCCCACTTTCAATTGCGGTTCAGCACGGTGCTGTGTTCGACTATTTTGACGAGGTGCGCAAAGTCATCGGATCCGCACAGAAGGAGCTGTTTTTTGTCGACCCTTACTTGGATAGTGAGTTCGCCTCACGATACCTTGCTCAAGTGGCACCGACGATTCGTATTCGCCTTCTGGGTAGGAAAAGGTTGACCTCCCTGCTTCCGGCGGTGGAGCTGTTGAGCAAGCAGAATAGTATCACCATTGAGGTCCGAAGCAGTCCTACGCTGCATGATCGGTTCCTGTTCGTCGACGGAAGGACCGGGTTTCATTCCGGAGCATCGTTCAAGGATGGTGCGAAGACCGCACCTACAACATTCACAGAAATCACAGACACCTTCCAACCGGTCCTTGCCACTTACGAGGAACTGTGGTCATCCGGCGGCGTTCCCTCATGAGCCTTTCTATCGTTTATACAATGCCTAACTAACGTCAAACGTTTCGGGCGGAGCAGCATGCTGCGCCCGGCGGAAAATAAATTTGAATTTCCAAGGCGCTAAACCAGCCGACAATTTCACATTCCTGTGTTCTGGATTCCGGCAACCCCCGGTGAAAGCGAGGAACGTAGGAAGCAAGCGGCATCCGGCATCCGGGTCGCTTTTTCTTTGGATACTTTCTTTTGGCGACGCAAAAGAAAGTATCTCGCCTTCGGGTGCTAGAACCCGGTTCAATCAAGCGTCGCGGTGGCGACACATTATCTTTTCTAGTTCCCACGCGGCGCGTGGGAACTAGGTAACTAGCATCAAACGTT
>JAURXM010000084.1 GCA_030654395.1 Aquabacterium sp. | reverse complement strand
TGCTGCGTCGGCCTTGGGCGTTGTAGCCGTAACTGAGGGTGCCATCGCTCAGCAGATTTCCGGCCGGATCATAACTGTAGTTGACGGTTTGGGCGCCACTTTTTTGCAGCAGCCGGTTGCTACCCGGGTCGATGCTGTCGGCCTCTGAGGTCGTGTTCTGGTTTTTTGCGGTACGGTTGCCGCTCAGGTCGTAGGCATAGCTTGTGTCAGTAAGCGTAAAGGCCCCTTGCTGATGGCTGGTCAGCCGATCCAGACCATCATAGGTGTAAGTCTGGTCAAGACTGGCGGCGATGTCATCGCTGATGCCGGTTATCCGGCTGGCGGCATCGTAACTGACGTTGCGCGTATCTGGCAGCAGGCTTTGACCATCGAAACCCAGACTGATGGCAATAGGACGTCCGGCCAGATCATATTGCCGTTCGCTGGGGGTGCCGTTGCTCCAGGTCCAGCCGCCGATTTGGCCGTCGGGCTCGTAATAGATCTGGGTAATCAGCGGTTGACCGTTGATGGTGATCGTGTCGAGCCGGTCCTTCAGCCAACCGTAGCCGATCGTTTGGCCGCCGGCGGTTGTGGTTTGCTGTAACTGGCCGGCGGCAGTGTAGCTATGGCTGCTGTTCAGCGTGACGCCGCCTACCGTTTGACTCTGGCCGGTGATCCGGCCATGCAGGTCGTAAGCGAAGTCCAGACTGATGCTGGCATTGGCCAGGCTGCACACCCGGCCGATGCCGTTCGCGCAGTTGTCCCAGGTCGTGGTCAGGGTTTGATCGTCGTAGACAACCTGGGTGACGCGGTTTTGGCTGTCATAGCTATAGGTGGCAAGTTTGCCTCGCGCATCGGTACGGGTCAGCAGGTTGCCGGCGTCATCGTAGGTGTTAAGGGTAATACCGGTGTCCGGACTGGTCCGGCTTAACACATTGCCCAGGTTGTCTAGTTGGTAGCGGGTTTCAAGATTGCGGGAGTCGGTGACCTGAGTCACTTGCCCCAGGCTGTCATAAGCGGTGTCGATTTGCCCCAAGGTGCTGCCGATGACGGTGGGATGGGGCTCGAGGTGGGTGATGGCTTGGTCGAGGCTGTCATACTGGACCTGACGGATGCGTCCGAGCGGATCGGTGACCTGGGTCAGGTTGCCGTTGGCATCATAGTGGTAAGTGGTCACCGCCGGCGCAGAGAACGTGGCAGTCACCCACTGCGCTTGGCTCAGGGTGACGGTGCAGCTGGTCGCGGTGCCGGTGCAGGCGCCGAACCAGCCTTGAAACGTCGAGCCGGTGGCCGGGGTCGCCGTTAAGGTGACGGGGGTGCTAGGTAGGTAAGCGGCGCTGCAGGTCGCGCCGCAGTCGATGCCGGCCGGAACACTGGTGATCGTGCCGGCTCCCGATCCGGCTTTGGCTAGGCTGAGGGTGTTGAGCGTCAGCGCATAATCGGCGCTGACCGTTTGC
>JAURXM010000083.1 GCA_030654395.1 Aquabacterium sp. | reverse complement strand
TGCTGCGTCGGCCTTGGGCGTTGTAGCCGTAACTGAGGGTGCCATCGCTCAGCAGATTTCCGGCCGGATCATAACTGTAGTTGACGGTTTGGGCGCCACTTTTTTGCAGCAGCCGGTTGCTACCCGGGTCGATGCTGTCGGTCTCTGCGGTCGTGTTCTGGTTTTTTGCGATACGGTTGCCGCTCAGGTCGTAAGCATAGTCGAAGTGGCTGAAGGTAAAGGCGCCTTGTTGATGGCTGGTCAGCCGATCCAGACCATCATAGGTATAAGCCTGGTCAAGACTAGCGGCAATGTCATCGCTGATGCCGGTGATCCGGCCGGCGGCATCGTAACTGAGGTTACGCATATCCGGCAGTTGGCTGGGGCCATCGAAACCCAGACTGATGGCAATGGGACGTCCGGCCAGGTCGTATTGCCGTTCGCTGGCCGTGCCGTTGCTCCAGGTCCAGCCGCCGACTTGGCCGTCGGGTTCGTAAACGATCTGGGTGATCAACGGCTGGCCGTTGACGGTGATCGTGTCAAGCCGGTCCTTCAGCCACCCGTAGCCGATCGTTTGGCCGCTGGGCGTGGTGGTTTGCTGTAACTGGCCGGAGGCAGTGTAGCTATGGCTGCTGTTCAGCGTGACGCCGCCCACCGTTTGACTCTGGCCGGTGATCCGGCCATGCAGATCGTAAGCGAAGTCCAGACGGATGCCGGCATTAGTCAAACTGCACACTCGGCCGATGCCGTTCGCGCAGTTGTCCCAGGTCGTGGTCAGGGTTTGATCGTCGTAGACGACCTGGGTGACGCGGTTTTGGCTGTCATAGCTGTAAAGTGGCAATTTTACCCCTCGCATCGGTACGGGTCAGGAGGTTGCCGGCGTCATCATAAGTGTTAAGGGTGATCCCGGTGTCCGGGCTGGTTTGGCTTAACACATTGCCCAGGTTGTCCATCTGGTAACGGGTTTCCAGGTTGCGGGGGTCGGTGATCCGGGTCACTTGACCCAAGCTGTCATAGGTTGTGTCGATTTGCCCCAGGGTGCTGCCGATGGCGGTGGGATGGGGTTTGAGGCGGGTGATGGCTTGGTCGAGACTGTCGTAGTGAATTTGCCGGAGCTGGCCTAACGGGTCGGTCACTTGCGTCAGGTTGCCGTTGGCATCGTACTGGTAAGTGGTAATGGCCGGTGCGGAGAACGTGGCACTGACGAACTGTGACTGATTCAGGGTGACGGTGCAAGTGGTCGCCGTGCCGGTACAAGCGCCGAACCAGCCCCCGAAAGTGGAGCCGGTGGCCGGGGTCGCCGTTAAGGTGACGGGAGTGCTAGGTAGGTAAGCGGCGCTGCAGGTCGCGCCGCAGTCGATGCCGGCCGGAACACTGGTGATCGTGCCGGCTCCCGATCCGGCTTTGGCTAGGCTGAGGGTGTTGAGCGTCAGCGCATAATCGGCGCTGACCGTTTGC
>JAURXM010000069.1 GCA_030654395.1 Aquabacterium sp. | reverse complement strand
GCGGCGCACGCGGCCAAAGAAATCGGCTTCCCAAAAAGCGTCGAACCCGACGTTGTAGAGTTTCAGGTCGCGCGGCGCGAAGGCCCGGTTGCTTAGCGCGCCGGCGCTACGTTTTTGATCGGTATAATTGGCGTGCGAGGTTACGGTGGGCACCAAATCCAGCCCCGCATCCATATACAGAGCCCGCGCTACACGGAGATTAGCGCGAGCGGCCTGGAGATCGCGGTTGTGGCGCACCGTCTGGTCGACAAGATCGGTTAGATCCTTGTCGTCAAACAGTTTCCACCACGCTGCGTCTACACCCTGCGTAGAAAACTCCGGGTTGTCGGCATGGGCAAAAGTCTGTCCGGCATCGGCAGTCGGGGTCTTATAATCGGGACCTACCGCGCAGGCACTGAGTGTGGCGGCGCAGAGCCAGGCCAGACCCAAAGTGCGGCTTCGATCAAGCGTAGCGAATAATAAGGCATTCGCCATTTGCCGGGCGGGTGGCATGTTTATTTCTGGATTCATAAGTCGGGGCCGGAAGTAGGCTGATGGGGCAGCTGGTGTCGGGAGGCTTGCCAGCGTTGCGACCAAGTCTGAGCGATCACGTAAAACACCGGAGTTAACAGCACTCCGAACACGGTCACTCCCAGCATGCCGCTAAACACCGCGGTGCCCAGCAGTCGCCGCGATTCGGCACCTGCTCCTTGGGCGATCACCAGCGGAAATACGCCCATGATGAAGGCGAACGAGGTCATCAAAATAGGCCGCAGCCGGATCCGCGCGGCTTCCACCGCCGCATCGAAATGGTTGAGGCCCGCCTCTTGACGCCGCTTCGCAAACTCCACGATAAGAATGGCGTTCTTGCTGGCCAAGCCCACCAGCACGATGAAGCCGATCTGGGTGAAGATATTGTTATCCATATCGCACAGCCACACCCCGGCCAGGGAGCTCAGTATGCACATCGGTACGATCAGGATCACGGCAAACGGTAATGACCAGCTTTCATACTGGGCCGCCAAGGCCAGAAACACGAAGATCACGCTCAGCGGAAAAACCAGCAGCGCGACGTTCCCGGCCAGAACCTGTTGCAGGCTGAGCTCGGTCCATTCAAAATCGAATCCCGGCGGCAACTCCGCATCCATGAGTTTGTTCATGACCGTAATCGCATCGCCGGAACTGTCCCCAGGCAAGGTGCCGCCGGTAATTTCCGCCGCCGGATAGATGTTGTAGCGGGTGATCTTGTCGGGGCCGGTAATTTCCTTAACCGACATCAGGGATCCTAGCGGCACCATGCCGCCTTGAAGATTCCGCGTCTTCAGTTCGGCGATGTCCGAAGGTTTCATGCGGAATTCCGAATCGGCCTGCGCGACCACCTGGTAGGTCCGGCCAAAGCTGCTGAAGTCGTTGACATACAGCGAACCCAGATAGATCTGCAAGGTATCGAATACGTCTTTCAACGGCACATCCATCGACTTGGCCCGGGTGCGATCCACATCCAGGAAAAGTTGCGGCACTCCGGCACGGAAGGTGGTAAACAGCCCGGCCAGACCCGGTTGCTGATTGCCTTTGGCGATCAGGTCATTGGTAGTGCTTTGCAATGCGTCAATGCCGGCATTGGAACGATCCTGGATTTGCAGCTTGAAACCGCCTACCGAACTCATACCCCGGATCGGAGGCGGAGCAAATACCGCAATGCGGGCGCCTTCGATCCGGGCAAGGCGCTGGGTGAGGCTTTTTATCACCGCATCGGCGTGAAGTTCCGGATGACCGGCGCGCTGGTCAAAATCATCGAGTCTGGCGAACATCGTAGCAACGTTGGACTGGCTGGCGCCGCTCAAGATCGAAAAGCCGGCGTAGGCGTTCAAATGTTTGACGCCGTCCGTTTCCAGCACAATGCGGGTGGCTTGCTGAACCATTTCCGTGGTGCGCGCCAGCGAGGCCGCGTCGGGCAGCTGTGCGTACAGGATCAGGT
>JAURXM010000065.1 GCA_030654395.1 Aquabacterium sp. | reverse complement strand
TACGTCGACCGAAAAACAGCTCATAGTCGAGTGAGATCAACAGCTTCACGCCAAATGCTCCAATGCTGAATGCACCGCTTGACGCTGGTGGCCATTCAGACTCACCGGACCATAGATCGACTCCCCAGCCAACAGCATCTTTAGCAACGTCCGGCTGAAGCCCCGTGCATCGATGATTGACAATTCCGACTCGCCGAACGGCGTTGTGCGGATTGCACCCTCCTCTTGCAGAAAGGGTCGTGCCCGTTCGCATTGGCGAATGGCTGACACCCTGGGGTCGTGGCAAACAGCAGTGACATCAATTGGTGAGCCGTCACCGCGCACGCAAGGCACCTTTCGGGGTGACGGCAAATAGACCTGAATCGGCATGGCATCGCCCAGCAGGTCTTCATAGACGTGAAAATTGGTCACGGAGTTCAGACCAACTCCGACCATCAATATCGAACCATTGCTCATGGTGAGCTTGCGGTAGGGGCTATTTTCACCAAAGGGCGTGGCATCCATCTCATGATGGCTGACGAATTCAGCAGCGCGTTCGCCGAGCGCGATCACCGAATGACTGGGATGTACGCTACGCAAGGCGTCGCTACGGCCCATCAAAATGTTGGGAATGGCTCCCATGGCATTTGGCGCACTGCGCACGTCAAAACCCGTAGCTCCATCCAGATACTCCTTCATGGTCGTGTTGTAAGGCAGGGCCGGCACCAGCAACGTGCGGCCGGGTCCGACCAGCCGTCCGAAAAACGCGTCGGCGATTTGCTCCGGCGAGCAATCGAATTTGCCGATATTTGAAAGTGAGGAGTGAAGAATGATGTCGCCCTTTAAGTCAAAGGCATCCAGCTGGGCCAGTAGATCGTCCAACCGGACCTGAGTGCGTTCCTTGCGTTTGGCCTTGTCTGCCTGCCGTTTGCGCTCAGCCAGTGATCGCAACCATTGCTGAAGGGGTTTGGGCAGGTGGGGAAGGGCTCTTTTGAGAGTTTTTTTCATGGTTTTGGCGCTATTGCTGAGCGTAGTCTGAGACGTCGCCGCGCCTCAGGATGCTGGCGGGGATGCCAACCGCCGTAGCGCCCGCCGGCACATCATGGACCACCACTGCATTTGCCCCAATGCGCGCCCCACGCCCGATTCGGACCGGTCCGAGAATCTTGGCACCGGTACCGATCATTACGTTATCTTCGATTACCGGAACATCGTGATACTTGCCGCGCCCGCCGATGGTCACATGGGCCCCGACCAGAACATTGTTGCCGATCACCGCCCGGCGATGGATGATCACGCCCAGCCCCTTGTAGCCAAGCAGTACACCCTTTCCAAGTTGAACCTCAGGCGGCACCACAGCGGAAAAAACGATGCGATTGATGACGTAGCAGAGTTTTGGCAAT
>JAURXM010000048.1 GCA_030654395.1 Aquabacterium sp. | reverse complement strand
TCTGGCTGGCGTGATTACTAAAGCGGCGAATTACTACAACCCGTTCCCCGCTTTGATGTTGAACTCAGCAAACTGAGCCTGGAGATGACTATGAACACAAACATCGATACGAATATAAACACTGAAATGTCGGATTTAAAGAAACCGGAACAGTGGGTGAAACCTTACGGCGACACCATGAACGATGGCCGGGTACAGGTCTCCTTCACGCTTCCAGTGGCACTCGATGAAACGTCAAAAGAAGGCGCAAAGCGCCTGGCCTTGTTGATGGGTCTGGAAGAGCCAGCCGTAGTACATAGCGAAGACATGGGCAAGGGCTTTAGCTTTTACGTGGTGTATGGCCAATGTAAACACCAGGTTGACTTGTCGAGCTTCCAGGTCGTCAAGCCGGAATACGAAACCATGGACAAGGACGCCATCAACGCGCTGATCGCTGAAAAAATGGGCCGCCGTATGGTAGTGATCGGTGCCTGTATCGAGACCGATGCGCACACGGTCGGTATCGACGCCATCATGAATATGAAGGGCTACAACGGCCACAAAGGCCTGGAAAGTTATCACGAAGTGCGCGCCATCAATATGGGCGCGCAAGTCGATTCTGAAGAATTGATTGCGCGTGCGATCGAAGAAAAAGCCGACGTGATTTTGGTTTCGCAAATCGTCACGCAAAAAAATATTCACCTCGATAATCTGACCAAACTTTCCGATTTACTCGAAGCCGAAGGCTTGCGTGATAAAGTGATTCTGGTGGTCGGCGGGCCGCGTATCAGCCACGAACTGGCGAAAGAGCTAGGCTACGATGCCGGCTTTAGCACCAAATCTTACGCAGAAGATGTCGCCTCATTTGCGATTCACGAATGGATAAAACGGAAGGCAGCATAATGGATCTCTCACAATTTACCAGCATGATACGTCTACGTCTGGGCTCGCATGATGCACACTACGCCGGCGATTTAGTCGATGGCGCCAAGATGCTCAATCTGTTCGGCGACGTCGCCACAGAACTGCTGATACGCAGCGACGGCGACGAAGGCCTGTTCGTCGCGTATGACAATGTGCAGTTCATGGCACCGGTGTATGCCGGTGACTATATTGAAGCGACCGGCCGCATCGTCGCCATGGGTAAGACTTCACGCAAGATGGAATTTGAAGCGCGCAAAGTCATCGCACCGGCGCGCATCGCCGGGCAAGTTTCTGCTGCCGATGTGCTGGCTGAACCTATCGTGGTGTGCAAGGCATCAGGCACCTGCGTTGTGACACTCGACTGCCAGCGCATCAAACGATAA
>JAURXM010000042.1 GCA_030654395.1 Aquabacterium sp. | reverse complement strand
GGCCTGAATTAAAGTCCAATGCATTGATGAGCAACAACCCATGACTTTGAATGGAGGTTCGGGATGACCCTTGTGCAACTCAGGCACTTTGTGGTGCTGGCCGAGCTGGGGACCTTCGTGCAGGCGTCCAAGGCCCTGTTCCTCACGCAGCCCGCGCTCACGCGCAGCATCCAGGGGCTGGAGGACGAGCTGGGCGGGCGCCTGTTCGACCGCCTGGGGCGGCGCATCGCGCTCACGCCGTTCGGGCACGAGGTGCTGCAACGCGCCCGGCGGCTGGTGAGCGATGCGGAAGCGCTCAAACAAACCGGCAAAGGCCTGCATGCGGGCCTGATCGGCACCCTGCGCGTGGGCCTGAGCTCGGCGCCCGGCGCCTTGTTGTCGACGCCGCTGATGCTGCACATGGCCGAGCACCACCCCAAGCTGCAGTTGCAGATTTCACGCGGCAACACGGGGGTGCTGATCGATGCGCTGCGGGAGCAGTTGCTGGACGCCGCGGTGGTGGACGTGCGCTCGGTGCGGCCCTCGGCCGACCTGCAGATCGCGCTGACCTTTGAGCTGGGGGCGGGTTTTCTGGTGCGGCCCGACCACCCGCTGGTCCAGCGGGGTCGGGCGGTCACCCTTGACGACGTGCTGGCCTACCCGGTGGCGTCCACGCCGCTGAGCGACGAAGTGGCGCGGCTGCTGATCGGACGCTATGGCCCACAAGCGAACCCGGATGACATGGTGACCTTGCGCTGCGACGAGACCTTGAGCATCGTCGAGGTGGCGCGGCGCAGCCACGCCATCGTGCTCACGGCGGACGTCGCGGCGCAAGGGCTGGTGCGGCTGGACATGACGCCACCGCTGGACGCCACGGCGCGCTTCGGTCTGGTCACGCTGGCGCAGCGCGAGGAGGCGCCCGCCCTGCGCATCCTGCGCGAGCAGTTGCCGACGTGGGTGGCGGGTTTCGGGACGCCAACCGTGGCATGAAAAAAGGGCGCCACCGGCGCCCTTGTGAATTCCAGCCCGGCCGTTCAGGCGAGTTCGCTGATGGGCACGCAGCTGCAGAACAGGTTGCGGTCGCCGTAGACGTTGTCGATGCGGCCCACGGGTGGCCAGTACTTGGCGTGTGCGCGGGTCGATGCACTGGCGGCGCCCACGTCGCGGCCGTAGGGGTGCGGCCAGTCGGCCTTCATCAGGCTGTCGGCCGTGTGCGGCGCGTTCTTCAGCGGGTTGTTGTCCTGTGGCCATTCGCCTTTTTCCACGCGACGGACTTCCTCGCGGATGGCGATCATCGCGTCGATGAAGCGGTCCAGTTCTTCCAGTGTCTCGCTCTCGGTGGGCTCGACCATCAGCGTGTTGGCCACGGGGAAGCTCAGCGTGGGCGCGTGGAAGCCGTAGTCCATCAGGCGCTTGGCCACGTCCTCGGCCATCACGCCGCTGGTTTCCTTCAAGCCGCGCAGATCCAGGATGCACTCGTGCGCCACGTGGCCGTTGGCCGAGGCGTAGAGCGTGGGGTAGTGCGGCGCCAGGCGCTTGCTGATGTAGTTCGCGGCCAGGATGGCGGCCTCGGTGGCGTGCTTCAGGCCGTCGGCACCCATCATGCGGATGTACATCCAGCTGATCGGCAGCACGGCGGCGTTGCCCAGCGGGGCTGCGCTGACGGCACCGACGCGGAACTTGTCTTCCGCCTCCGGCGTGCCGCACACACCGGCCGGCTCGGCGCCGGCGCGGTGACCCGGCAGGAACGGCACGAGATCCGCCACCACGCAGACCGGGCCGACGCCCGGGCCGCCACCGCCGTGGGGAATGCAGAAGGTCTTGTGCAGGTTCAGGTGGCTGACGTCGCCGCCAAACTCGCCGGGGGCGGCGGTGCCCACCAGCGCGTTCATGTTGGCGCCGTCCACATAGACCCGGCCGCCGTGGCTGTGCACCAGGGCACAGAGCTCTTTCACGGTGGTCTCGAACACGCCGTGGGTGGAGGGGTAGGTGATCATCACGCAGGCCAGGTTGGCGCTGTGTTTTTCACACTGGACCTGCAGGTCGGCCAGGTCCACGTTGCCGCTTTCGTCGCACTTGGTCACCACCACCTGCAGGCCGGCCATCTGGGCGCTGGCGGGGTTGGTGCCGTGGGCCGATGAAGGAATCAGGCAGATGTTGCGGTGCGCTTCACCGCGCGAGTCGTGGAAGGCCTTGATGGCCAGCAGGCCGGCGTATTCGCCCTGCGAACCGGCGTTGGGCTGCAGGCTGATGCCAGCGTAACCCGTGGCCTGGCAGAGCCAGGCGCGCAGCTGTTCGTCGAGTTCCTTGTAGCCCTGCAGCTGGTCGGCCGGGGCGAAGGGGTGCACGCCCGCGAACTCGGGCCAGGTGATAGGGATCATCTCGCTGGTCGCGTTGAGCTTCATGGTGCAAGAGCCCAGCGGGATCATGCTGCGGTCCAACGCCAAGTCCTTGTCAGCCAACCCGCGCAGGTAACGCAGCATTTGCGTTTCGGAGTGGTGGCTGTTGAAGACGGGATGGGTCAGGAAGGTGCTGGTGCGGCGTAAATTGGCTGGCAAACCCAAAGCCACGCCTTGCTCAAACGCGGCGAAGGAGGGCAGCGCTTTGCCACCCGAGAAGATGGTCCACAGATCAATGATGTCATCGCGCGTGGTGGTCTCGTCCAGCGATATGGTGACGCTGTCTGAGCTGGCATCGCGCAGGTTCATACCCAGCTTGAGTGCAGCAGACAAGACGGCTTCGCGATCCTGAGCCAATACATGCACGGTATCGAAATACGTGTTGTGCAAGAGTTCGCGACCTAGTGATTTGAGGCCCTCTGCCAAGATGGCCGCGTAACTGGCCACACGCAGCGCAATGCGGGTCAAGCCTTCCGGGCCGTGGTAGACGGCGTACATACTGGCTACAACGGCTGGCAATACCTGTGCGGTGCAGATGTTGGACGTGGCTTTCTCCCGGCGGATGTGCTGCTCGCGTGTCTGCAGTGCCAATCGGTAGGCTGGGCTGCCATGGCTGTCAACGCTGACGCCCACCAAACGGCCGGGCATGGCGCGTTTGAGTTCATCCTTGGTGGCCAAGTAGGCGGCATGGGGGCCGCCATTGCCCATCGGCATGCCGAAGCGTTGCGTGCTGCCCATGGCGATATCGGCGCCCAGTTCAGCAGGCGGTGTCAATACGGCAAGGGCCAGCAAGTCGGCTGCCACGATGGCCAAGGCACCCTTGGCATGCAATGCGTCAATCAATGGGCGCAGATCCCGAATCTGACCATTGACGCCGGGGTATTGCAGCAAGGCGGCGAAGCAATCGTTGGTCTGGAGGTGCTGCTCCAAGTTCGTGGCATGTACCAAATCCACGGTGATGCCCAGTGGGGCGGCACGCGTTTGGATGACCTCAATGGTTTGTGGCAAGACGTCATGGCAGACCACAAAGCGTGTCGACTTGCTTTTGCCTCCACGCGCTGCCAAGGTCATGGCTTCAGCTGCTGCTGTGGCTTCATCAAGCATCGAGGCGTTGGCAATGGCCATGCCCGTCATGTCGGTGATCATGGTCTGGAAGTTGATCAGGGCTTCCAATCGACCTTGCGAGATCTCGGCTTGATAGGGTGTGTAAGCCGTGTACCAAGAGGGGTTTTCAAGGACGTTGCGCAAGATGACACCCGGGGTCAATGTGCCGTAGTAGCCTTGTCCGATGAAGTTGCGCATCACCTTGTTTTGCTGCGCGATTGCCTTGAGTTCAGCCAGTGCCTGTGCTTCAGTCAAGGGGCTTGGCAGTGCCATTGGGTTTTCACGCTTGATGGACGCGGGCACGATGCCATCGATCAAAGCCTGACGTGATGCCACACCAATCACGCGGAGCATGTGCGCCTGCTCTTGATCCCAGGGGCCGATGTGGCGCGCTTGGAATTCGGTCGCGTTTTCTAGTTCAGCGAGTGTGGGCAGGTGGGTGTTGAGCATGGTGTGGGTAGCGTCAGGCAGAGGTCGGAAGTCGGGTCGAGCAGGCTCAGGCTTGCGTGAGCAGGCCGTCGTAACCGGTTTTGTCCATCAAGGCATCTAGTTCAGATGGGACGGACAGTTTGACTTTGAAGAACCAGCCCGCGCCCATGGGGTCGCTGTTGGCCAGAGAGGGGTCATCGCGCAGGGCTTCGTTGACGGCGGTGATCACGCCAGTTACGGGCATGTACACGTCCGCAGCGGCTTTGACTGATTCAACGACACCTGCCACGTCTTTGGGATTGAAGCTGGCGCCGACTGCTGGCAGGTCAACGTACACCACGTCGCCCAAGGCGTCTTGTGCGTGGTGTGTGATGCCGACGATGGCTGTGCCGTCAGCTTCGATTTGCAGCCATTCGTGGTCGGGTGTGTACTTGATGGTCATGGTGTCAGTCCTGAAAAAATGAACATGAAAAATGAAAGTTCAATGTCTGTGGCGCGTGTCCGCACTTTAGCCGCGGTAGTAGCCGTTGGGGACAAAGGGCAGGGTGGTCACGGTCATGGCCACACGCTTGTCTCGCACGATGGCAAATACCTGTGTGCCGACTGCGGTGTGGCTGCTGGCGAGGTAGGCCAGTGCTACGGGTTGGTTGATGCTAGGGCCCAGCGAGCCGCTGGTGACGATGCCCAGATCTTGGCCGTCTTGGCCAACGACCTTGGCGCCTTCGCGTACGGGTACACGCTCGGTGCTGATCAGGCCCACGCGTTTGCGCGTTGTGCCACTGGTCAATTGGGTGTCGATGATGTGGGCGCCTGGGTAGCCTCCAGCGCGTGAACCGCCGCTGCGACGCACTTTCTGGATCGCCCAAGTCAGAGCGCCTTCAACGGGTGTGGTCGTGGTGTTGATGTCGTGCCCATACAAGCACAAGCCGGCTTCAAGGCGCAGGGTGTCACGGGCACCAAGGCCGATAGGTTTTACTTCAGGCTGGGCGAGCAGGGCGCGAGCCAGTTGCTCGGCCTTGTTGGCTGGAACCGAAATCTCAAAGCCGTCTTCGCCTGTGTAGCCCGAGCGTGTCAAAAAGCAATCGATGCCATCTAGGACAAAGTGTCCACCGGTCATGAATGTGAGTTTTTGAACGTCAGCATTCAAGCGCGCCAAGGCCGTGACTGCTTGGGGACCTTGTAGTGCGAGCAAGGCCTGATCAGGCAGGGGCTCAACGGTGCACACGTCGCCTATGTGCTGCTGCATGTGTGCGATGTCTTGTGCCTTGCAAGCGGCGTTCACGATGACGAAGAGGTCGTTTTGTCGACGGGTCACCATCAAGTCGTCCAAGATGCCGCCTTCAGCATTGGTGAACAGGGCGTAGCGTTGCTTGAATACGGGTAGATCAACGATGTCGACGGGGACCAGTGTCTCAAGCGCGGCTGCTGCGCCGTCGCCTTTGAGCAGGACCTGGCCCATGTGGGATACGTCAAACAGGCCAGCGGCTGTGCGTGTGTGTTTGTGCTCAGCGAGGATGCCCGTTGCGTACTGGACTGGCATGTCGTAGCCGCCGAATGGCACCATTTTGGCGCCGAGTTCTATGTGCAGTGCGTGCAGGGGCGTGGTGAGCAAGTCAGAGGACATGGCGATGCTGGCTGCTAGGCCAGTTGGAGGGCAATCTGAGTGGATCCGGTGCTGCGCCTCAGGTTGCCCTGATGTGCCTGCTCCGGTGCTGCCCTCTCTGTCCGCTTTACCTGAGAGATTGACCCCTCGCTGTGACATGGTCGCAGCGTGATGGGCTTGCCCCTTCGGTGGTCTGGTTCACTTCAGCGATGACGAAGTCGCCAGACTCTCTCCAGTGAGGAACACGGCGCAAAAAACAACCGTGTTTGCCAGTCCTTTTGCCTGAGCGTTCGGAGGGCGACTCTCGCCTATCCCCCTGCGCCTTCGGCGACCTGTTCTTTGTACGGATATGCCGCACTGACAGGTTCTCTCCTAGCTCGGGCATTGTAAGTGAGGATCTCCATGTTGGCTGTGTTTTTGCCCCTGGAAACGGGCTTGTTTCACACATTAATCTGCCAATTTGCCGTCTATTTTCAGTGCTTATTATTCCGGCAATTGGAATAGTTAAGTTATTTTTTTGATGATTCTATTTTTTTGGCCACTCGGCGATAGTTCAACCACTCACTCACTCACCACTGGAACCACCATGGCACCCGTCAAGCTCTATACCTTCGCACTCTCCGGCCACGCTCACCGCGTCCAACTTGCGCTGTCCCTTCTCAACGTACCCACGCAATTGATCGATGTGGATTTGCGCAAAGGGGCACACAAGCAGCCAGATTTTCTGGCCATGAACCCGTTTGGTCAGGTGCCTGTATTGGATGACAACGGCACGGTGCTGGCTGACTCCAATGCCATCTTGGTTTACCTGGCTCGTCAATACGGCAACAGTGATTGGTTGCCGACTGACCCAGTGGGTGAAGCGGCCGTTCAACGTTGGCTATCGGTTGCGGCTGGTTTAGTTGCCTTTGGCCCTGCTGCAGCTCGTTTGGTTACCGTCTTTGGCGCAGGTTTCAATGCCGCTGACGTGATTGCCCGCGCCCATGGCCTGCTCAAAGTGATGGACACTGAGTTGAGTGCCAGACACTTTTTGGTTGACGCCAAGCCCAGCATCGCAGACGTGGCCTGCTATACCTACATCGCACATGCACCTGAGGGCAATGTGTCCTTGGCTGACTACCCGAATGTGCGCTCTTGGCTGGCTCGCATTGAGGCTTTGCCAGGTTTTGTGCCCATGGTCAAAACAGCAGCAGGCTTGGTGGCCTGATTTTATTTGACTAAGACGGAGCCGATCACCATGACGAACGACCAGGCCAACACGACATCACCATGGCACAGCGGCGAGCGCAGTCTCCATGAGCGCTTGGGCACCGCTGAGAAAATGGAGCAGGTTGGGCGTCGGGTGATCCGTGATCACATGCCTGACCAGCATCGGCAGTTTTTCACCCAACTGCCGTTCATGGTCGCTGGGGCAGTCGATGCCAACGGTGACGTATGGGCCACGGTGCTGGAAGGGGAGCCGGGCTTCATGCAGTCGCCCGATCCCCGCACTTTGACCTTGCGTGCTTTGCCGGGTGTTGGCGATCCTGTGCGTGAGCACGTCGTGGAGGGCGCTGCAATGGGGCTGCTGGGTATCGAGCTTCATACCCGTCGGCGCAACCGCTTGAACGGCCATGTACTGAACACTGACGCGGGTGGTTTTACCTTGCAAGTTGGGGAGTCGTTTGGTAACTGCCCTAAGTACATTCAGAAGCGTCAATTCTCATTTGCGCGGCCGCCTCAGCAGCCCTACACCGGGGTGGTTGAGCGCTTAACGGCACTGGATGCAGAAGCCATTGCTTTCATCCGTTCGGCAGATACGTTCTTTATCGCCAGCTCGCACAGGGGTGATGCTGAACACCCGATTCAATCGGTGGATGTCTCACACCGAGGTGGTCAGCCAGGCTTTGTGCGTGTTGAAGGCGATACGCTGCAAATCCCTGATTTTGTCGGCAATGGGTTTTTTAGCACCTTTGGCAACTTGCTTACCAACCCACGAGCCGGACTGGTGTTTATCGACTTCAGTTCTGGCGACATGCTGCAACTGACTGGCCATGCTGAAGTCGACTTTGGTGGCGCCCCGGTGGAGGCGTTTCAGGGGGCCGAACGGCTATGGACATTTCGGGTTGACCAGCTTGTGAGGCGCCGTAGTGCCTTGGCTTTACGCTGGGACTCGAGCGAGGCCTCGCCCTATAGTTTGATGACAGGCTCTTGGGGCGGTTTGCCACCTCTTACTTCATGAGCAAGTTCGGCAGCCACAGCGACAGCGGCGGCCAGTACGTGACCAAGACAAGAAAGCCCAGCATGGTCAGCAACCAAGGCCATACAGCAACCGTCAGCTCAGTGATACCCATCTTGGTGATGCCTGAGGCCACGTACAAGTTCAAGCCCACAGGTGGGTGACACATGCCCACTTCCATGTTCACCACAATCAAGATCCCAAAGTGAACGGGGTCAATGCCCAGCTTGATCGCAACCGGGAACAAGATGGGCGCCATGATCAGCACGATGGACGATGGCTCCATGAAGTTGCCAGCAACCAAGAGCAAGATGTTGCAAACCAGTAAAAATGCGGTTGGCCCCAAACCCATGTTGACCAACCAGTCAGCCAAGTGCTGTGGAATATTCTCATTCGCAAGCACGAAGCTGAACAACACCGCGTTGGTGATGATGTAGAGCAGCATGGCACTCATGTTGGCCGAGTTCAGCAACACACGGGGGACATCTTTGATGCCCAGATCTTGATAGACAAACACCGCGATGATGAATGCGTACACAGCAGCCATGGCCGCTGCCTCTGTAGGCGTAAACAGGCCTGTGTAGATGCCGCCCATGACGACAACAATCAGCAACAAACCCCAGAACGACTCACGCAAAGCGTGCATGCGCTGCCCAAAGGATGCTTTGGGCTGACGCGGATAGCCGAACTTTCG
Organism: Aquabacterium sp.; assembly: GCA_030654395.1. GTDB lineage: Bacteria > Pseudomonadota > Gammaproteobacteria > Burkholderiales > Burkholderiaceae_C > Aquabacterium. The sequence goes on along the minus strand of JAURXM010000042.1, from coordinate 16,771 downwards.
GGCACGCCACCATGTGGTCAGGCCGAGTAAAAAGGCAAGCACCAAGCCGGGCACCACGCCAGCTAGAAACAGCGCACCGACCGATGTGCTGGTTGATACCGAGTACATCACCATGACGATCGAGGGCGGTATCAAAATCCCCAACGCACCCGATGTCGTGATGACGCCAGCACCAAACTGCTTTGGGAACCCCGCCTTGGTCATGGCAGGGAGCAGGATCGAGCCGATGGCCACGACCGTTGCCGGAGATGACCCGGATACCGCCGCAAACAGGGCGCATGCCAAGACGCCAGCCAAAGCCAAGCCACCATGCCAATGGCCAACCATGCTGCTGGCGAAGTTGATCATGCGCTTGGCCACGCCGCCATGGGTCAAGAAGTTGCCAGCGAGAATGAAGAAGGGGATCGCCATGATCTCGAACTTCTCGATGCCGGTAAAAAGCTTCAGCGCCACCGATTCAACCGGTACATCGGTGAATCCGAAGATGAAGGTCAGCACGGTCAGCCCAAGCGAGATGGACACGGGCATGCCCGTGAGCATCAAGGTCAGCAGCAGAACAAAAATGATGATGCCGTTCATGTCGTCTTTCTCACGCCTTGGCGACTTCGTCATCCAGGCCGTCTACGTGGCCGTGGTCGTGGTGAGGCAGCTCGCCTGTGAGTGCAAAATGCCGTGCGACTTGCAAGAAGCGAAAGCACATCAACCCAGATCCAAGCGGGATGGCGAGGTAAATCACCCAAGTCGGCCACTCAAGATCAGGCGTAGTGGGCCCCTCGATCAAGTCCGTCATGTCAAGATGCAGGAAGTGATGAAAGGCGTAGTGCGCGCCGTTGTGCCAAACAAAGCTGGCACCCATGGTGGCAATGCTGCCTGTAAACAATGCGCCAGCCATGAGCCCAAACAGCACAAATGCCCTGCGCTTAGGTTCAGACAGTTGGTTGATCAACACATCCACACCGACGTGGATGCCGGTGCGTACACCGTAGGCCGCACCGAACTTGGCCATCCAGACGAAGAGGTAAATGGTCGCTTCTTGGGCCCAGGCGAAGTCCAGTGTCAGCAGCCAGTCTTGCATGGGGCTGTTGATACCCGTCAAGTACCGATGGACAACGGACACGAAAATGATCAACGTGGCTGCACCCATGAACGATGCGATCAGCCACTCTTCGAGGTGATCGAGCCACTTCATCACAGCTTGCTCGGGTCGAAGTTGGTCTCTTTGTAAATGGCCTGCATGGTTTCATCACCTATGCGCGATGCCATTTGCTTGTGGACTGGCACCAATGCCTTTTTAAGCAAGAAACGCTCGCCTAAAGATGGCTTATAGATGGTCGTTTTACCGGATAGCCTGACTTTTTCAAGGGCATCTTGGTTGTCATTGAACGCGACGTCGTTGGCTACTTTGGTGGACTCCAACATGGCCTTATTCAACGCCGCCCGAATGTCAGCTGGCAGTCCATCCCAAAATTTCTTGTTGACGACGACGGCATAGCCGAGGTAGCCGTGATTGGTCACGCTGACGTACTTTTGTACCTCATGCATTTTCTGTGTGTAGAGGTTTGATGGCGGGTTCTCTGTGCCATCTACCACGCCAGTTTGCAGCGCCTGATAGGTTTCAGAGAAGGCCAAGACCTGTGGCAAAGAACCCAATGCACGCATCTGGGCATCTAGAACTTTGGACGATTGAATCCGCATCTTCAGGCCTTTGAAGTCTTCCACGTTCTTCAAAGGCCGATTGGCTGACATGATCTTGAAGCCGTTGTCCCAATAAGCCAGACCAGTGATGCCGCGCGACTCTAGTTTCTTGAGTAAGGCCTGACCGACAGGGCCACCCGTGACCTTGTGTAGATCGACGTAGTCATCAAAGATGAAAGGGAGGTCAAAGGCCTCGAACTCCTTGACGCCCAGCGGCGCAAATTTAGACAACGATGGCGCCAGCATTTGCACAGACCCCAATTGCAGGGCTTCCATCTCTTCTTTGTCTTTGTACAGCTGGCTGTTTGGGTAGACCTCTACTTTGACGCGGCCCTTGGTTAGCTCGCCTGCACGTTTGGCGAAGTAATCTGCGGCTTTGCCTTTTGGCGTGTCGGTTGCAACAACGTGACTGAACTTGATGACAATGGGTGTTTGAGCCAGTGCGCAGGGCAGCAAAGCCAGCGTCGAGAGCACAGCCAGCACGCTGCGGCGTAACAGTCCAATAGAGTCCAAGTGAGCCATGATGTGTCTCCGTTTGCGAAGTTGATACCTGATTGTTCAACTACTCAAGTGCCTGAGGCTATTGTGGTTTGCCACATTTATGCGCCGTTTCGTGTCTTCAGGTGGACACCCAAATTAGACTGCGTACATGAAGGCGCCAAACCCATTGAGTGAACCCCCACGGCCAAGGCGTTTGGTCGCGCGCGTGGCATCGCTGCCCTTGCTTTGGGCTTGGCCTTTGATGCTGTCTTTGGTGCTGGTTGTCGGCGTGATGGGGTGGCTGCGCACGCAAGAGCGAGCAGACCGGGAGGCGCAACGTGCCGCGATGATCTCCGATGCGCTGTCTCTTGAGGCGCAAGTCGGCAGCTTGTTGGACGGTGAAATTGTCAAGCTGAAAGCGCTGGCTGAGGTGATCCAAAAACCAGGCTTTGGTGCCGATAGTTTCACTCGACATGCCTTGGTGTTAGATGGCTTGCGGCATTTTTGGATCAGTGTGACCTGGCTAAGCGCTGACGGCCGCATCGTCGCTCATGTGCCTGATGACAGCGTGCCAGCACATGATGCATTGCGCATTATGGGTAAGGATGATGAAGCAGGCTTGGCTGGCCACTTGTCCGTCTCACTCGCGCCCTCTGGTGGCCACGCCAGTGGCTTGCTCGTCGCACGCTACGCTGCATCCGCACTTTTGAGGCAAAACGTACCGTGGTGGTTGGCAAGCAAGTACGACATCCGATTGGTCGACGCCTCCGACGAGGTGATTGCCGCTACGGTCAGTGGGGTTAAGTCCCCCTCTCAAGCGTGGTACCGGGTTCCGATGGGGCCGTCATTGCCCCAAGCGTGGCTAGAGTTGGCTGCGCATGAGCGCATCACCCCTTGGTGGCGTACCTTGCCTGTGCTTTTGATGTGTGGGTTTCTGTCGCTGTTGTTTGTGGCCAGTGCCATGCTGCGCAGACAGATGCGCAGCGTGTCTCGCGCAGAAGAGGCTTGGCGGACCGAGGTGGCGTGGCGCACTGCCATGGAGGATTCTTTGGCGGTGGGCATCCGTGCACGCGATCTGCATGGCCGCTTGGTCTATGTCAACAAGACCATGGCTGACATGGTGGGTTACCAACCTGAAGAGCTGGTTGGATTGCTACCGCCCATGCCATATTGGGTGCCAGGCGAGCTAGAGCAAAGCATGAGCCGGCACCTGCGCAACATGGCGGGCAACGCACCCCGCGATGGCTACGAGTCTCGCTGGCAACACCGGGATGGGAGCTTGGTTGAGGTCATGGTGCTTGAGGCGCCGCTGGTTGATGCACATGGTCAAAAAATAGGCTGGATGGCCTCTGTGATCAACATCACAGAACGCAAGCGCATGGCAGAGCGTGAGCGCAAACAACTCGAAACCATGGCGCATCACGCACGCTTGACCATGCTGGGCGAGGTCGCATCCACCTTGGCTCATGAGCTCAATCAACCCTTGACCGCCATCGCCAGCTACAACGCGGGCGTGCTCAATGCGCTAGAGAACCGATCTGATATTGCGCCTGCCATTTTCGTGGCCTTGCAACGCATGGGTGAGCAAGCTGGGCAGGCTGGTCGCATTGTCAAGCGTATTCGCGAGTTCTTGACGCGCCGCGAACCTGTGATCGAAGCCTGTGATTTGGCGGCCGTGATTGAGTCAGCACTGGCCTTGCTCGAACGCGATCTGAAGCACCATCAGATCCGAGTTGATGTGAAGCATGACGCGGTGCAACAAGCGGTCATGGCTGATCTGGTGTTGATTGAGCAGGTGGTCGTTAACCTCATTCGAAACGCCTGCGATGCCCTGCAGTCGCAGATGAAGTCGCCCATGCGTGAGCGACATATTTGCATCACGACGCAGTACAGTCAAGCCAGTGGCTTCGCACGCGTCACGGTTGCGGACAATGGTCCCGGCTTGGCGGGGCAGAGCATCCAGACCTTATGTGCACCGTTTCACTCTAGCAAACCCGAAGGCATGGGCATGGGCTTGGCCATTTGCAGATCGATTGTGGAACTGCACTACGGCGCCTTGGACGCGCAAGAGGCTGTGGACGGGGGCGCGATTTTTTCATTCAGCCTGCCGCTATTGGAGGCGCAAGCATGAGCACCATGACCGATACAAACCAACATGTGGTTTACCTCGTGGACGATGATCCGGTCGTGAGGGATGCATTGGCATTTTTGTTGGGTTCGCGAGGCCTGCTGGTGCACGCATTTGATGGTGGAGAGGCATTGCTGGCTTTTTTGGCCAAGGCGGGGCCACTTGTGCGAGGTGTGTTCGTGTTGGATGTGCGCATGGCGCCGATGTCTGGTTTGCGGCTGCATGAATTGCTCAATGAGCGTGGCTACAGCAACCCACTGCTGTTTTTGAGCGGACATGGCGACATCCCGATGGTGGTTGAAGCGCTGAAAAAAGGGGCCTTTGATTTTCTCGAAAAACCCTATAGCGACAACACCTTGGTCGATCGCATCGAGCAGGCGCTGGCGGTCGATGCGGCATCCCATCAGCACGGCGCCAACATGCATCAAAAGATCGCACGTTTGGCCAGCCTCAGCGATCGTGAGCGCGAAGTCATGGTGCGCGTGGCCAGCGGCAAACTCAATAAAGTCATCGCCGATGAGCTGTGTATTGCTGTTCGAACGGTCGAGGTTCACCGTGCACGCGTGTTCGCCAAGATGGGTGTTCGCTCTGCTGCCGAGTTGGCTGGCCGCTTGGCAAAGCCTTGAGCGCCATGGCAAGCTAAAATCCAAGCACGCCCCAACGCAGTCCCATTTTGCAGACGCACGCACCATCTTCATTGCTCGACACACTGACCCATATCAGCCTAGATGACTTGATGGGATCAATGGGCTTGGCGAAGCTCAATCGCACACCGCTGAGGTGGTTGTTTTGGCCTGCCGCGCGGCGTTTCGCGAAGATGGTCTGTGAGTTCGATCGGCGTGTTGGCACGGACACCTTGGCGCTCGCCAGCCATTGGTTGCTGACAAAAATGAGTGGCGGGCTGCAGGTTCTGGGCAGCACGCAAGTGCCGTCAACGGGCGCCGTCCTCATCTTGTCTAATCACCCTGGTATGACCGATACGGTGGCCTTGTTTGCCAGCTTGGCTGCCAGACCTGATCTCATGGTCATCGCGATGGATCGGCCCTTTTTGAGGGCTTTACCCCATGTGGCGAGACATTTGATTTTCGTGCCTGATAGCGAAGCAGGGCGCTTGGCCGTTGTCAGAGCTGGAACCCGTCATTTGAAGCAGGGTGGCGTTTTGCTGACCTTTCCTGCAGGGAAGATCGAGGCTGATCCGGCTGCCTTTGGCATGGACATGGCCGTGGTCACATTAAAAAGCTGGTCGACTAGCCATGAAGTGTTCGCCCGTTTTGTGCCGCATGCCCGCTTGCTGCCAGTCATCGTCAGCCAGGTCATCTCTCACAAAGCGTTGGCGCATCCCTTGACGCGCTTGCGTCGTAGCCAACAAGATAAAGAGATGCTCGCCGCGTCTTTGCAGGTGATGTTTTCAACTTGGCACAAGCTGCCCGTCAAGGTGTGCTTTGGTGTGGCCGTGCCTGCCAGTACAGCAGGCGCAGCGCGTGCCGACAGCATTGTCGATCAAGCTGCTCAGCTGATTGCATCATCATGCGCACCTGTTTGCGCTACCCCGGAGATGCCACATGTCAAACCTGCCCATTGAAGCGTGGGCCTGTTGGCTGACCGAGCCAGGTCATGCTACTTGGCGCGCTGAGGCCCTTGCCCCGCTTGGCGCCACTGACGTGCTGGTGCAGACCTTGCACACCGGCATCAGCCGTGGCACAGAGACCTTGGTGTTTCGTGGTGAGGTGCCTGCCAGCGAATACACACGCATGCGTGCACCGTTTCAAGCGGGTGATTTCCCGGCGCCCATCAAGTATGGCTACATCAACGTGGGCACCGTGATGCAGGGGCCATCAGACCTGCAAGGCCGCGCGGTTTTTTGCTTACATCCACACCAAACGCACTACGTCGTGCCTGCTGATGCCGTGCATGTATTGCCTGTGGGCGTGCCACCGTACCGTGCCATCTTGGCAGCCAATTTGGAAACCGCCATCAACGCTTTGTGGGATGCGGGCCCGCGTCTGGGCGACAAGATCAGCGTGATCGGGGGCGGTGCGGTGGGCTTGCTCGTTGCGTGGTTAGCTGGGCGCATACCAGGGTGTGATGTACAGCTTGTGGACACGCAAGCTAGCCGCAGTGAAGTCGCACGCCAGTTGGGGGTTGGTTTTGCCTTGCCTCAAGATGCGAGGGACGAAGCTGACCTGGTGATCCACGCCAGTGGCCGGCCAGAAGGCTTGTCAACCGCTTTGCGCCTAGCCGCTTTTGAGGCCACGGTGTTGGAGCTCAGTTGGTTCGGTGAGCGCGAGGTGATGGTGCCCTTGGGCGGGGCCTTCCACGCACGTCGCCTGACCTTGAAAAGCTCGCAAGTAGGCCACATCGCCAACGCCCAACGAAGCCGGTGGGACTATCGCCGCAGGTTGGCGCTGGCATTGTCTCTGTTGACCGACCCGGTGCTTGATGTGCTCATCACAGCCCCAGCGCCTTTTTCTGAATTACCCGCCATTCTGGCGCGCATGGCGGCATCCTCATCGGATCAGACCTTGTGCCAGCGTATTGATTACCTTTGAGACCTATCACCATGTACAGCGTCAACGTCAGAGACCATTTCATGATTGCCCACAGCTTCCAGGGGCAGGTATTTGGACCCGCTCAAAAACTGCACGGCGCGACCTATGTGGTTGATCTTGAATTGCGCAGGCCTGAGTTAGACCCCGATGGCATCGTCGTCGACATTGGCTTGGCCACTGAAGCGTTGCGCACGGAATTGGCTGCCTTGAACTTCCGCAATTTAGACGATGAGGACAGCTTCAAAGGCCGCAATACCACCACTGAGTTTTTGGCTCGGGTCATTTTTGATCGCTTCGCACTGCGCATTGCCTCTGGCGGCTTGGGTTTGCATGCCAGCGGCTTGTCACACATGAAGGTCACGCTCAACGAGTCCCATGTGGCCTGGGCCGCTTATGAGGGCGCTCTGCCATCATGCTCTATGTGATGGTGCCGGGCGACATCGCCAGCCTCACAGGCGGTTATGGATATGACCGCCAAATTGTGTCTGGGTTGCGCCAACTAGGCTGCGCGGTCTCCGTGCTGGCTTTGGATGGCAGCTTTCCTGCGCCCCACGATGCCGCCCTTCAACATGCGGCGGACCTGATGGCGCAGCTACCCCATGGTGCCACCGTGCTGGTTGATGGTCTGGCCTTTGGCGCCATGCCTGAACTGATTGAGGCACATGCGCATCGCTTGCGCTGGGTGGCTTTGGTGCATCACCCCTTGGCGCAAGAAACTGGCCTGAGCGAATCACAAAAGCAAAGGCTATCTACCAGCGAGCAACGTGCCTTGCAATGGGCTAGCAGGGTGATTGTCACCAGCCCGGCCACAGCGCGCGCCTTGCAAGGTGATGGCGTGCCACCCGAGCGTATCCGCGTGGTCATGCCTGGGACGGACGCTGCGCCGTTGGCCACAGGTTCACTGGGATCGGCCCGTGGCAAAAGCTTGTCCTTGTTGTGTGTTGCCACGGTGACGCCACGTAAAGGACACGCCATCTTGATCGAGGCGTTGGCCGAGTTGCAAGATAGAGCGTGGGCCTTGCACTGCGTTGGTAGCTTGTCACGCGACGATGCGAGCGTGCGTGCCTTGCACAGTGCCATCGCCTTATATGGCTTGCAAGGGCGCGTTCACTTGCACGGCGAGGTGTCGCCTGAGCACTTGGCGGAGCGCTACGCACATGCAGATGCATTTGTCTTGCCGTCGTACCACGAGGGCTATGGCATGGCTTTGGCCGAAGCCTTGGCTGTGGGCTTGCCCATAATCAGTACAGCAACGGGTGCCATCCCGGACACCGTGCCAGCAGCAGCGTGTGAGTTGCTGCCGCCCGGTGACGTGGCTGCGTGGCGCCAAGCCTTAGCCCGCTTGATGGATGACGATCAATGGCGTCATCAGTTGACGGTGGGCGCCCAAACAGCACGCTTGCAACTACCCAGCTGGCAGACGGCGAGTGCCGAATTTGCAGCGGCACTGCACGGTTTCATATGATTTTGACAGGATCACCATGAGCGGATTCAGTACGGATTGGTTGCGCCTGCGTGAGCCTTTTGATAAGGCCGCACGCGCTATAGCGATGCCCGCTTTAGGCTTGGATCAGCATGTCCAATCATGGCAACAAAAAGCAAGCTCGGGCGTCGTGCAGATGGTTGATCTGGGCTGCGGCAGTGGCGCCAATTTCAGGGCGTTGGCGCCTCACCTAGGGCCTGCTCAGCATTGGCGCTTGTATGACCATGACCCCGCGTTGCTGGCCGCCGTGCCTGCCGCCATAAGCGATTGGACGATCCAGACACAACAAGGGCACGTTGACGTGGAGTCAGGGCAGGGCGGCAAGCGCATCCATGTCCAATGCCCTCAGTTCAGCGCCACGATTGCGCTGCACTGTGTTGATCTGGCAAGACACCTCAGCAGTGTGTCGCTGACTGGTGTGCACTTGGTCACCGGCTCGGCCTTGTTGGACTTGGTATCCCAAGACTGGCTGTCTGCCTTGGTGGCGCAGGCTCAGCTCAACCACACGGCCATGCTCTTTGCCCTCAGTGTGGATGGCCGAACGACCTGGTCTCCCGTTGACCAGCAGGACGAACGCGTGCACGATTTGTTCACGCAACATCAAAACAGAAACAAGGGTTTTGGGCCTGCTCTGGGTATGCATGCTGTGCCAACTGTGTTGCGCCAGCTTACCCAGGCGGGCTATCTTGTACGGCAAAGCCAGAGTGATTGGCTCATGCAAGGGGTGCAAGGGATACAAGGGGTAGGCGACCAAGCCATGTTGCTCGCCTTGATCGATGGCATCAAGGACGCAGCGATAGAGCAGAGCCCTTCAGAGCAAAACATGCTGATGGACTGGGCCTTGCGCCGCAAGCACGCCATCGCCGCCTGTGAGTTGCGGGTAGGGCATGTGGATTTTTTGGCGAAGTGGCCACCATCAAGCCAAGTCTAAATCCCACAGCTGGTCAGACCCCATCGGGTAGGTGCGGCACACAGGGCGCCTGCAATCGGCCAGACGGTCGACACCTGTAAAGCGCAAGCCAGGTTTGCCATCGCCGATGAGCAGTGGGGCAATGGCCAAGTGCAGCCGTTGTAGGCATCCTTGCGCAAGAAAGCGCGATACGGTCACGCCGCCGCCTTCAACAAACAACAACTTGTGGCCGCGCATGTGTAATGCGTTGACAGCAGCATGAAGCTTGAGTGTGCCGTCATCAGCAATGAGGCCAGGCACGGCCAGCACCCGTTCGTGCCCAAGCAAGTTGGCCGCAGTCACCTCAAAACGGCCATCACACAGCCACAGCGATGGCGCTTGATCATCGGCGAACAGGCGCAGCGCCTGAACCAGATTGGCCAGGCGCAAGGTCGCGTCTAGCACCACACGCGTGGGATGAGGGCCAGCGACAAGCCGCGTCGTCAGCCTAGGGTTGTCAGCTGCCACGGTGCCAGGGCCGACGATAACGGCGTCACACAGCGCACGAAGACGATGCAGGTGCAGCAGATTGTCCGGGCCGTTGATGAAACATGAGTCGCCGGAGCGCGTGGCCACAAACCCGTCCAGACTTTGCCCCAGTTGCCCGATGACCCAAGACGGGCTGTCTGCGCGCTGATCGAGCAATGGCTTGATGAGGTCAAACAGATTCAAAGCGTCCGGGTGCACATCGGATCGCTGCATTTGCCCAAGGATGGCGCTGGTGTCGCTGCCAGCTTGACGGGCGGCGGAGACGGCCAGTGCCCAAGACCAGAGTTTGGCGTGGACAGGATTCACAGGTTCAGACTTTCCGGGATGCGGCGCAAGGGTGTTGATCGTACATGGCGCAGCGGTGTGATTCTGGTCGATCGGCGGCTATGCCGCATCGTCCGTTGGTGATCCTGATCCTTCAGGGTACTGGTCTGGATTTAGTGAGTTAACGCCCGACCGCTCAGCGCGCAGGCGCCGATGTGAAAACACACGCTAGCCCCTTGGTTGAGACGATTGCACATGTCCTGGTCAGGCGCTTGGCGTGCCAATACAGAACTCTTCGCGAATGACATTCTTCTTTAGAAGGTATGCGATGAGCACGAAGATGCCAAACGGGGCAGCACTCAACAAGAGCCTGTCTTCAATGAATTCGCGAATGTTTTTGCGTTTCCAGTTGATGCGCGCGAGATGTTGATGTGAGCGCCAATGCATTTTTGGGCAATCAATGACCAAGTCATGCGCTTGCGTGAACTTTATGTACGCTGCATCGAGTTGACCGAGGTGTTCAAGCGCAAGTGCGTTGGCCCATGCGGACTCGGCTTCAGACACTCGATCTTTGATTGGTGCATCCATGGGAAATTCCTCACAAAAAATAGAGAATACGCTGGTACTGTACTGACCTTGCCGCGCAGGGTGAAGCGGCTCAGACGCTTGTTGTAGCGCAGGTTGCCAAACACTGGCCCGACTGTGGCAAAGCGCGGTGCAATCATGTTGTCGCATCATGCACAGCACTTCAGGTGCGTCCGTGTTGCGCTCGCCCCTTAAGAAGAAGGCCACCTGCCGTGTCTGCGTCTTGTCTGTAGCCATCTGGCTGACTCATTGTCCATGAGGTTGGACAAGATGGGCTCGCCTTGTGCACCCAGTCGATCGCAGGCCCTGCGCCAGGCGGCCAGCGTGACACGCCGTTGGTGCTCAGTTTGAGTGAGGGGTTAGGCTTCCGTGCGCGCAATGCCCTTCTCAGCCGATTTCGCGGATCGAATTTTAGTTTTTGGTTTGGGTTCTGCAGTATCTAGATGGAGCCGTTCGATAAGAACTCCGCTGGTCATTATTGTTTCATAGAACGATAGTCCTATTGCATAGAGCACACAGACCGATATCCATGTCAGGAGCACTATCGCGACAGACGTCAATATTGGAAGGTACAAAACCCAGGATGTGTATATTGCAAATGCAATAAATACAGTACCAAGCGACCTTGCATACATAATTTGAGTGAAAGAAAAGCGAGCGGCTGAAGCTGTTTGGGTATCTACACTTGTTAGTAAAAGATAAAGGAATGCGTCTCTGTATTTGCGCGACTGGCGGTTTGCGATCTCTTGAGGAAGAAATCTAGCGAGTGCGATGCCACTCAAATTGAAAAATAAGTCATCATCCTTAGGGAGAATTTGCCGAACGAGAGCCCTGCCTGAAAATGCAGGCGCAGCAAGCAGGAAGAATGATAGCAAGTAAAAGAAGAAACCAAATGCCATAAGCGTGAGCCCGCCGACTGCTGTTATCCAAAGCAGCGGTAATTTAGGGTCATGCAGTTTTAGTAGAAGTATCGTCGACAATGATCTGTCTGTTCCAAACCAATAATCGAATATTAGAAGTAATGCGGCCGCAAAAACACCAAGAAGCAGCATAGAGAACACCATGAAGGCGTTTGAACCGGGTCTAGATGTGGGGAGTTTCATGGTCTTTTTCAGAAGCCTAACGAACAGCGTTTATTTGACGCCGCAGGAGCGTACGAGGAGGGCGCGGTGATGCATGGCGTCGGATAAACCTTGTTGGACTGAACCGCCGCGCGGTGATTGCGTATAGGGGAGTGTAGGTTTTAGTCCGGAGGTTGGGCAACCGTTGTGTTGTGCCAATGGCGCAAAGGTGTTCGGCTGGTGCTGAGCGCTGCCTAGCCGAGGCAAGTGCGTATTTCAGCCCATCGTGGACGGCATTTCAAATTGATCGTGGACGGCGTTTCAGCGCCATCGTGGACGATCTGGGTGCGTGCAAGTGATTTTTGACCAAGCCTCAAGCTCGCCGCTTTATGCGGTCCGAGCTGATGCCAACAAACAGAATCACGATGCGCCAGATCCGAGAAGCATTGCGCCTGCATCTGCAGGCCGATCTCAGTTACACCGAGGTTGGCCGAGCGCTCAAGATTTCCAAGAGCGCTGTGGGCAAGTACGTGTCGCTGGCCCGTGTGGCCTGCGTCGATTGGGCTGTGGCCCAGACCCTCAGCGACGAAGAGCTTGAAGCCCGGCTGTACCGGCCAGCCCTGCCGCGCTCCAGCCACCAACTGGCCCCCGACTTCGCGCACGTCCACCAGGAGCTCAAGCGTGCCGGTGTCACCCTCATGCTACTGTGGGAGGAGTACGCACGTGGCAATGAGCAGGCCTACAAGTACACCAGTTTTTGCGTCAAGTACCGGGCGTTCGCACAAAGCCTCAAGCGCTCGATGCGCCAGCACCATGTCGCAGGTGACAAGCTCTTCGTTGACTACGCCGGGCAAACCGTGCCCGTCATCGACCCCTTCACCGGTGAGATCAGCGCCGCGCAGATCTTCGTGGCCACGCTGGGGGCGTCCAACTACACCTATGCCTGCGCCACGGCACGCCAGACCACGGCCGACTGGATTGGCGCCCAGATTCGGGCCCTTGAATTCATCGGCGGTGTGCCCCGTTTGATCGTGCCGGACCAGGCTCGTGCCTTGATCAAGAACCCCGACCGCTACGACCCTCAACCCAACCGCAGCTACGAAGAGTTTGCCGAGCACTATGGCTGCGCACTGCTGGCAGCACGCCCAGCACACCCACGTGACAAGCCCAAGGTCGAAGGAGCCGTGCTGCTGGTCGAGCGCTGGATTCTGGCGCGCCTGCGCAACAGCCAGTTCTTCAGCTTGGGCGAGCTCAATGACGCCATTGCCGCCTTGCTGGTTGACCTCAACTCACGCGCCTTCAAGAAGCTGCCCGGCTGCAGACGCAGTGCCTTCGAAGAACTGGACGCCCCAGCATTACGAGCCTTGCCCGCCACACGATACGTCGTCAGCCGCTGGAAGGGCGTCAAGGTCAACATCGATTACCACGTCGAATTCGAAGGCCACTACTACAGCGTGCCCCACCGGCTGGTGGGCGCACGCCTAGATGTGCGCGCCACGGACACCCTGGTGGAGTGCTTTGCAGCCAACCAGCGCGTAGCCTGTCACCCCTTGAGCCAGCGGCGCGGGGCCCATACCACGTTGGGCGAGCACATGCCGTCCTCGCACCGCGCTCACCTGGAGTGGACACCCGCCAAGCTCATTGCCTGGGCGCAGGGCATCGGCGTGAGCGCTGCGGCCGTGGTGACCTGGCAGCTTGAGCACCGCCCGCACCCCGAGCAAGGCTACCGCGCCTGCTTGGGTCTGATGCGCCTGGCGCGCCAGTACACGCCCCAGCGCCTAGAAGGTGCCTGCACGCGGGCCCTGGCGATTTGCTCGCCCACCTACCGCAGCGTGGACAACATCCTCAAGAACGGTCTGGACCGCCAACCCACCAACGTGCCCACCACCACCAGCCCTTTGCCAGGCCACGAGAACGTGCGTGGCCCTGATTACTACCACTGACCAACCCGAAGGAAGATCGATTCATGTTGAACGAACACACTCTTGACCAACTGCGCAGCCTGCGCCTGGACGGCATGGTGCGCGCCATTGAAGAGCAAGCCACCAGCACCGCTGCCACCGCACTAGGCTTTGATGAGCGCCTGACACTTCTGGTGCAGCGCGAGATCGCCTGGCGCGATGACAGGCGTGTGCAGCGCCTGCTCAAGGCCGCCAAGCTCAAAGTCAGCGCGGCATGCATCGAGGACATCAACTGGCGTGCCAGCCGATCACTGGATCGTGCGCTGGTGGCTACGCTGGCCGAGGGCGACTGGCTGCGCCATGCGCGCAATCTGCTGATCACCGGCGCCACGGGCTGCGGCAAGACCTGGCTGGCCTGCGCGCTGGCGCACCAAGGCGCACGCAGTGGATTCTCAGTGCTCTACGTTCGCGCAGCACGCCTGTTTGATGAGCTTCAAGTGGCGCACGGCGACGGCAGCTTTGCGAGACGCCTGACTCAACTGGCCAAGCTTGACTTGCTGGTTATTGACGACTTTGCCATCTCGCCCATGGGCGCCGCTGAACGCAACGACTTGCTGGAATTGCTGGACGACCGCATCGGCACACGCTCGACCTTGATCACCAGCCAGTTGCCGGTCAAGCAGTGGCACACCTACCTAGGCGACCCCACGCTGGCCGACGCCATCTTGGACCGCATTGTGCACAGCAGCCACAAGATTGAGCTCAAAGGCAAGTCCTTGCGAGACACCAAGGAAGAAGCATCAGGGGGCGCCTCCGGCGGCCTGGCAGGGGCCTGAAATTGATGATGGATACCTAAAGAGACTGCCTGACGGCAGCCCACACGACAGTCGTTTCAAACTGATCGTGGGCGATTGAGATACATTTAACTCCCCGCTTGCGCGCACCCTTTGCGCGTCCACGATGGCGCTGAAACGCCGTCCACGATCAGCCTGAAACAGGCGTCCACGATCGCTGAAATACGCAGCAAGCATCTGTCTTGCCAAGGAAGCAGACAAAGCAGGGGGCTTTTGGACCCACACCACCGTTTTGGGCGACAAGCTGATCAACCGGCTGAACCAGCATGGTCAAATCCTCTTTAACGTACTGGACTGAATCCGATCATGAATTTGCCATTTATCATTTTGTTGTCGGGGGCCGTCGGTCTTGGCGCCATTGGACTTGCGTACTCGCTGGCGGTGCCGGCCATCCTGCTTCCAGCAGCCAGGAAATCGGGCAAGTCACCGACCCTGGTCGGCCGCGTGCGATCTGCCTATGGCGGGTTGTTCTTGGGGTTTGCTTTGTTTTTTGCGTTGGGTGCCTACAAACCCGCTTATGAATACGCGGCCATGCTGTCTTTGCTGGTCTTCATGGCTGGGTTTGCACTGGGGCGTGTCATCAGCTTCGTGGTGGATGGTTTCCCCAGCCTGTTCTACTGGTCCTTATTCGCCATCGAAATTGGCTATGCCGTGGCCGCACTATATTGGTTGACAAACGGATGGCAGCACAGCCTATGAAGTCGTGGGGTAATGCCACGTTTCCATGCCAATGATACTGGAGCACGGCATGACTCAACAAGACAAACCAAAGAAGCATTGGTGACACTGGTTTTGTTGTCGCGTTGCTCCTGCACGGTCGTCGGCTAGTGCTGCATCGTCCGTTGGTGATCCTGATCCGTCTGGACACTGGTCGGGCGTCAGTGAGTTAACCCCGGCACTCTGGGGCGGGTACTCAAGTGGCTATGACCAATGAAGCCGAAAACACTGGTGTTCAGGTGCGGCGTGCTCGTTTTGGTCGACCATGAAATCCGTGTTGAACCTACAGTTAGGTTTCAGTTGGTACGGTCCGGGTGGATAGGTGACACTTTAGTCCGGGTGGATAGGTAACACATTGGGTAACTATATGGCATCTCGACAGGAGGTGCCATATGCCTTGGAATGAGACCACCACCATGGAACAAAAGATCCAATTTATCCGCGATTGGCGCAGAGGATCGATGACCGTAACGGACTTGTGTTCCGTGTACGGCATCAGTCGCAAGACGGGCTACAAGTGGATAGAGCGCTACATTGAAGAAGGGCCTGATGGATTGCTATGCCGCAGCCAATCTGCACGGGTGATACCGCATAAAACGGCGCCGGAAGTTGAGCAGGCAATCTTGGCTATGAGACTGCGACACCCGAGTTGGGGTGCCAAGAAGTTGCTGCCCAAGCTTGATGCCAAGTACCCTGAAATGGAATTGCCGTGCCGAACCACGGTATGCGACATATTGAGCAGAAATGGGCTGGTGATAAGCCAGCCCAAGAGGCGGGCGGTAGGGCACCCAGGTAAGCCGACCAAGACCATAGAGCTGCCCAACGACTGCTGGAGTGTGGACTTCAAGGGGCAGTTCAGACTAAAGGGTGGCGGCCCGTATTGCTTTCCCTTGACCTTGACAGACAACTACAGCCGATACCTCTTGTGCTGTCAGGCGCAAAGCGGCATCACCATTGAGGAGACGAAGCCGACAATGACTAAAGTGTTCCAAGAATACGGCTTGCCAAAGCGCATCAGAAGCGATAACGGCTCACCGTTTGGGGCCAGAACGCTGGGGCGCTTAACCAGGTTGTCGGCGTGGTGGATTCGCTTGGGTGTGATGCCGGAATTCATTGAGCCGGGTAAGCCGCAACAAAATGGCAAACACGAGCGGATGCACAAAACGCTCAAGGCCGAAGCAACCAAACCGCCCGGGGCAAGCATGTCAGCGCAGCAGCGTAAGTTCAACGTGTTCAGGCAGGAGTTCAACAACGAGAGGCCGCACGAAGCGATAGACATGCACACACCATCGCAGTTGCTGACACCCTCAAAAAGGGAGATGCCCAGCAAGTTGCCAGAGCTGGAATATCCGGACCGATTTGAAGTTCGCTACGTCAGTGCGAATGGCGGAATTCGCTGGGCTGGCAAGTGGCTCAATGTCAGCCAAGCGCTTGTTGATGAGTACGTTGGACTGGAGGAAATTGACGATGGCCAGTGGGACGTTTACTTCGGTCCATTGAGGCTTGGAAGACTGCACGAAAACCTGATGACGATCGAGCCAACATTCGATAGCATTAGCTCACGGGTGTAACCCATCCACCCGGACTGTTTGTTACCTATCCACCCGACCGCTCAG
>JAURXM010000036.1 GCA_030654395.1 Aquabacterium sp. | reverse complement strand
TGGACAGCCTAGTCATGGCTTTGCCCAATGAAGTTGAAGAGTTCGCGGCGCAGGGTCAGGAACTCGGGATGCTCCTTGGTGCCCAGCTGGTCGCGCGGCCTTGGGATGCGCACGTCGATCATCCGCGCCAGGCTGGGCCGTCCGGGGCCGGGGTTGGCCTGCAGCGCGATCACGCGGTCGCCCAGGTAGATGGCTTCCTCCAGGTCGTGGGTGACAAACAGCACCGTCAGGCCCTCTTCGCGCACCAGGCGCGCCATCTCGTCCTGCAGCCCTTGGCGGGTGAGCGCATCGAGTGCGCCAAAGGGCTCATCCATCATCAGCACCTCGGGCCGCTGGGCCAGACAGCGGGCAATCTGCGCCCGCTGCTGCATGCCACCCGAGAGTTGCGCCGGAAACTTGTCGGCATGCCGGCTCAAGCCGACCTTGGCCAGGACCTCGCTGATACGGGCCGGGCGCTGTGCTGCGGGCACGGCGGCGGCCTCCAGCGCCAGGCTGACATTGCCTTCCACCGTGCGCCACGGCAGCAGGGCGCGCCCATAGTCCTGGAACACAAACGCCACTTCGCGCGACGGCTGGGTGACGGCCTGACCATTGCGCCGCACCTGGCCACCGCTGGGCCGCATCAAACCGGTGGCGGCCCGCAGCAAGGTGGTCTTGCCGCAGCCGCTTGGCCCGACGATGCAGACGAATTCGCCACGCGCCACATCGAAGGAGGTGGGCGACAGAATCTCGCGCCCGCCCAGATGGATGGCGACCTGATCAAAGCCCAGAACGGTGTCTGCTGTCATTTGACAATCAGCTGTGACACCTTGGGTTCGGTCTTGAGCATGTCCTGGTCTTTCATGAGGCTGACCCAGTAGCTCAGCTGCTTTTCTGACACCAGCGGTCCGGGTGGGGAAATCTGGGTTCTGGCCAGGATCTCGGGCGGCAACTTGATGTACTTGCCAATGGCCGCGCGCACCGCCTGGTCGTTTTTGGCCTGTTGCATGAAGGCGGCCGCTTCCTGCACCGCCTCCCGAAACGCCTTGGCGGCGGCAGGATTCTTTTGCACCCACTCACGCTTGGCCGTGTGAATGATGGTGTGGTTGCCCTCGGCCAGAAAGGTCGAGTAGTACGAGGCCACATAGCCGGCACCGCTGTCGGTGATGCGGCTCATGAAAGGATCGGCGGTGACCACCGCGTCCAGCGAACCACCGCGCAACAAGTCGCCATGCTGGGGAAAGGAGGCTTCGATGAAGTTGACCTTTTTGTAGTCGACGCCGCTTTGCTTGAGCCAGGCGCGAAAGGTCACATGCAAAAACGCGCCCAGACCTGGCACGCCGATCTTCTTGCCGACGCAATCCTGCGGCGTCTTGATGCCCGAGCCGGCTCGCGCCACCAGGCCAAAGCCGGTGATGGTCTTGGACGTCACGCCGCCGCCGGCCACCACCACATGGTCCAGTCCGCCGTCCACCGCCTGCAAAAACACCGAAGGCGTGGGGCCGCCGATCTGCAGGGAGTCCGACTGGATCGCCGCCGGAATGGTGGAGTTGATCGGAATGAACTTCAGCTCGACATCAAGGTTACGTTTCTTGAAGTAACCTTCTTCCGCGGCCACAAAGACCGAGGCGAAATCGGTGACGGCGGTGTAGCCAAAGACGACTTTGGTCGTTTGACTCCAGGCGGGCAGTGCCAAGCTGGCAGAAGTGGCGGCCAGGCTGGCGATGAGGGTACGACGTTTCATGCTTGTCTCCTTTTGGGTTTTTGATTCACGGGGGTCTGCTCTTTCGGGGTGCGCTGGGGCGTGGGCAAGGCAGCGCGTATGCCGCCCACAATGAACTTGTTGAGCAGGACGCCGGCGGCCGGGTCACCCTGCACACTCTCGCCTCTGGACAGGCGCTCTACCCGGGTGTCGCTCAGATGGTGCAACAACGCGCCCAGG
>JAURXM010000035.1 GCA_030654395.1 Aquabacterium sp. | reverse complement strand
CAAATACAGTAGCATCTACTTCGCTACTGACTTGTGTGCCTACGGCACACTTTCGTAAAGCCTGCATTTTCACTTCGCAAGCTGCGTGAAAACACATGCACTATCGCTTCTGGGACTACTCGACTCCTGTCTCGCAGCGAGTGCTGGCGGCCAATGATTTTGAAGTCATGATCGAGGATAAGGAATTTTAGGTCCCCATAACTCGGATCTTTGAAACGTAGTGGTCGGAACATGGCGTTGTGTTCGTCAGCGTACAGACATCATTCTATGTGTGAAGGACAATTTCTTCTCAATCTGTAAGGACGCTGCGCAAATCCGGACAGCAAGTAAGTACAAGACAGGAGACACCAACCATGACGAACTACCCCTATTTGATCATCGGCGGTGGGATGACCGCAGCCGCTGCGGTGGATGGCATCCGCGAAGTCGACTCAACCGGCAGCATCGGACTGATCAGCGCGGAACTTGACGCGCCGTACGACCGCCCTCCTCTGTCAAAGGCGCTTTGGAAGGGCAAGCCCGTGGACGTCATCTGGCGCAAGACGGAGAACAAAGGCGTTGAGATTCACCTTGGCCGTGTCGCTAAAGAAATTTTTCCCCAGCAAAAACGTGTTGTGGACGACAAGAGAGACGTTTTTACCTATCAAAAACTCTTGTTGGCCACGGGCGGCAAGCCGCGACGCCTGCCGTTCGGTGGTGGCCATATCATCTACTTCCGCACCTTGCCGGACTACTGGCATCTTCGGGCGCTCACCGAAACGGGGCAGCGGTTTGCCGTCATCGGTGGCGGGTTTATCGGCTCCGAGATCGCGGCGGCGCTGGCTATGAACGGGAAAGAAGTGGTGATGATTTTCCCCGGCAAAGCTATTGTAGATCGCGTCTTCCCGACCCCTCTCGCTCAGTTTGTGTCCGACTTCTACCGGCAAAAAGGCGTTGAGATATTGGCAGGCGAAGAGATTGTCGGTTTGGAAACACTCGGCAACCAGCATGTTTTGAAAACGCGTACTAACCGGGAAATCGTGGTGGACGGCGTGGTGGCGGGAGTCGGCATCGAACCGAACGTTGAGCTTGCTCAATCCGTGGGGCTCGAGGTGGAAAATGGAATCGTCGTGGACGAGTTCCTGCGCACCAGACTTCCCGACATCTATGCGGCAGGTGACGTTGCCGCATTCTATAACCCAGCGTTGGGAAAACGCATCCGGGTCGAACATGAGGACAACGCCAATGCCATGGGACGGTTGGCGGGGCGAAACATGGCAGGCAAGTCGGAATCCTATCATCACCTGCCATACTTTTACTCCGATATGTTCGATTTGGGATACGAAGCCGTAGGCGAAGTCGACTCGCGTTTGGAGACTTTTGCCGACTGGAAGCGCCCCAACGAGGAAGGCGTCATCTACTACCTGCAGAACGACCGCGTGCGAGGCGTGTTGCTGTGGAATGTGTGGGAGCAGGTGGAAGCCGCTCGCCAATTGATTGCCGAGCCTGGGCCGTTCACTGCCAAGGATCTCAAAGGACGGTTGCCGGCTAAGACCCCAATCCCGAAACAGGATGCATGAGCAACGGGTCGTTGATCAACGAGCAGAAGCTCGACCAGCTCCAGCGTGCCGCGTTCGGCTACTTCCTGCAAGCCGTAAATCCAGCCAGCGGACTGATTGCCGACACCTCGCGCGAGAATTCGCCGGTCAGCATTGCCGTCGTCGGCTTCGTCTTGTCGGCCTATCCGGTGGCGGTGGAACGCGGCTGGATGGCGCGGGCCGACGCGGTCGAACGCTGTCTTTCCGTGTTGCGATTCTTTCGTGACA
Source organism: Aquabacterium sp. (assembly GCA_030654395.1). GTDB lineage: Bacteria > Pseudomonadota > Gammaproteobacteria > Burkholderiales > Burkholderiaceae_C > Aquabacterium. Next base: position 3,803 of record JAURXM010000035.1, on the reverse strand, counting down.
GCGATCAAAGCGGCAGCCCGGAGGCGACCGGCTTCAAGGGTTTCTACTACCACTTTCTCGACATGCGCACCGGCGCCCGCGTCTGGCGATCGGAGCTGTCGACCATCGACTCCGCGCTGCTGATTGCCGGCGCGTTGACCGCAAGCAGGTACTTCACCGCGAATACGCCTGAGGAAACCGAGCTGCGCGAACTGGTCGAGACGTTATACCTTCGCGTCGACTGGCGATGGTCTCAGGGTGGAGCTGCAACGATCAGGCAAGGCTGGAAGCCGGAATGCGGATTCCTGCACTACGGCTGGGATGGTTACAACGAGTCTATCATCCTCTACGTCCTCGCGATGGGCTCGCCGACACATCCGCTCAAGGACGACAGTTACGAGGCCTGGACGGCAACCTACCAATGGGAACATCTGTACGGCTACGATTATCTGTATGCGGGGCCGCTGTTCATGCACCAGTTCTCGCATGCATGGATCGATTTTCGCGGCATTCGGGACCGTTTCATGCGCGAGAAACACTGCGACTATTTCGAGAACAGCCGACGGGCAATCGAGGTTCAGCGCGAGTACGCGCGGCGCAACCCGCACCGGTTCGCCGGTTATGACGAAAACTGCTGGGGCCTGACGGCCTGCGATGGCCCGAGCAATCTGCTGCCCGACCTGGCCAACGAGCGGCGACGCTTGTTCGGCTATGCCGCGCGTGGCGTGCCATACGGGCCCGATGACGGAACTCTAAGCGGATGGGCGGCTCTGGCATCGCTGCCGTTCGCGCCCGAGATCGCCTTATGCGCCGCACGCAACATGCTGCAACGATATCCTGAAATGCTGACCGATCAGCAGTACACCAGCAGTTTCAATCCGACTCTAGCCAATGCCGACAGTAGCGCCTGGGTTTCGGACGGCCATTTCGGACTAGACCAGGGCATCGTGGTGCTGATGCTCGAAAACTATCGCACCCAACTGATCTGGCGGCTGATGCGGGACTGTCCCTATGTTCACGCCGGTTTACGGCGCGCCGGATTTCGCGGCGGCTGGCTTTAGCCGCTCTCTTTATTCAAGGATCGCAACCATGCAGCAGCGCAACGTCTTTTACTCGACAGCACCACCGGACGCGCACGATCGCGAGCGGCTGGACAACGTGCATCCAGCCGGATGGCGCAATCCGCAGCCGGCAGGCCGGTACAACCTGGTGGTCGTCGGTGCCGGCACTGCAGGACTGGTGGCGGCGCACGCCGCAGCGGCACTGGGCGCGAAGGTCGCGCTGGTCGAGCGCGAACTGCTCGGAGGCGACTGCCTGAATGTCGGCTGCGTGCCGTCGAAAGCGATCATCCGCACGGCGCGGCTGTATGCCGAGATGCGTAATGCCGAGCAGTATGGCGCGCAAATCCCGGGCGACATCCGCGTTGACTTTGCTGCCGTGATGGAACGCATGCGCGGTATTCGCGCCCGCATCAGCCGCTCCGATTCGGTGCACCGGCTGATTGCGGCCGGCGTGGATGTCTTCTTCGGCCAGGCGTATTTCACCGGAACCGATACGCTGACCGTGGATGGCACGAAACTGCGCTTCAAAAAGGCAGTTATCGCTACGGGCGCACGGCCGAACACAACCTGTATTCCCGGCCTCGTCAAGACCGACTACCTGACTAACGAGAACATCTTCGACCTGACCGAACTGCCGCGCCGCCTGCTGGTCATCGGCGGCGGCCCGCTCGGCTGCGAACTGGCGCAGGCGTTCTGCCGCTTCGGAGCGCAGACCATTATTGCGCAGGAAAAGCCGTTGTTCCTGCCCAAGGAAGAGCGCGACGCCGCACAGCTCCTCTCGGATGCATTTGCCCGCGACGGCATCGAAGTGCGCCTGAACACCCGAGCCGTCAACGTGCGTGTGGAAGGCGGGCAGAAACTCGTCGATCTGGTTAGCGACGACTACACCAGCACGGTAGCGGTCGATGCCATTCTGGTCGGCACAGGCCGGATACCGAATGTCGACGGCCTTAATCTGGAAGCCGCGGGCGTCGATTTCGACACGACCACCGGCATTCGGGTCGATGATTTCCTGCGCAGCAGCAACCGGCGCATCTATGCTGCCGGCGATGCCTGCCTGGAGCACAAGTTCACCCATACCGCCGACGCGTCGGCGCGCATCGTGGTTCAGAATGCGCTGTTTCTTGGTCGTAAGCGGCTGAGTGCACTGACGATTCCGTGGTGCACCTACACCGATCCGGCAATCGCTCATGTCGGGCTTTATGTGCGGCAGGCGCGCGAGCGGAACATCCCGGTGAAGACCTTCACCATCCCGATGCACGACGTGGACCGCGCTATCGCCGACGACGAGGAGGTGGGTTTCGTGAAGATCCACGTCAAGGAGGGGACAGACCGGATACTCGGCGCGACAATCGTCGCCCGTCATGCAGGCGATATGATCAACGAGATCACCCTGGCGATGGTCGCGAGGATCGGATTACGTACCCTCGCCCACGTCATCCACGCTTATCCGACCCAGGCTGAAGCGATCAAGAAGGCGGCGGACGCCTACAACCGCACGCGTCTGACACCGAGACTCCAATGGCTACTGCGACGCTGGCTAACATGGTGACCTGTCATACATTTAAAAGTCGTCTTCGAATTCTTCCCAGGAGAACTTGGCGGGAGTGTTACCAACATTAAAAATGCGCCAATACCAGTGTTGCGGAAAGGCCGAATATGAATGAATGGTTTCAGGATCGCCGCTGATGGGTCGATCACTCCTAGTGTCGTATAGGTTCTTTGTTGGCGGAGCATTGATTCGGCCGTACAGGACGGGATGGCCGCTGATGGGTGTGACGACTATTTGAATCTTCTTCGAAATACCGCTTACATTGCTGTATTGGCCTTCCATTGGGGCGCCATCTGCTGCAATGATCGTGGAGCCGCTGCTAATTCGGTAGTCGTATAGGTACAAGGGCGGGTATCCGTCCCCCGCTTTCAATTGGTAATTGTCGATCGTCGTGTTGGCATCCATAGCACTTCAAACTAAAAACACAATATGTATAGAAATGTATGGCACTAACTCGACGAATTAATTGCTTTGGTATTCGAAAGCCTATTGTTATTAAATATAGACTTTGAGATTGATTAAACTACACGTCTATGGGACTTTATTACTGTTGTTTGTTTAAACGCACCCAAACATCAGATGACAATTAAGGTCTGCGCTCTTAGACTACTGCCGGAGAAACGGCAGGTTTAGTCATGATTGCTCAAGATAAACAATTACTTATACAATTTCATTTCACACTATGAAAGAGTCCTTATGCCTAGCCTATTGCACCCATAAATACAATGCCCATATCCGCAGCCGCCGAAAATACCGTTCCCATCATCTTCGTGCGCGACGTTAACAAGACGTATGCCAGCGGTTTCCAAGCACTCAAAGAAATCAACCTGGAGATAAAGCGCGGTGAGATATTCGCTTTGCTCGGACCCAATGGTGCGGGCAAGACGACACTGATTAGCATCATCTGCGGCATCGTCAAGGCCACTTCCGGAACCATCATCGCCGACGGTCACGATACCGTGCGAGACTACCGCGCGGCGCGGGCAACCATCGGGTTGGTGCCGCAGGAACTCCATACGGACTCGTTTGAGTCGGTATGGGCCACCATCAAATTCAGTCGCGGGCTGTTTGGTAAGGCACCCAACCCAACCTACCTGGAAAAAGTGCTGCGCGATCTGTCCCTGTGGGACAAACGCAACGAAAAAATCATGACGTTATCGGGTGGCATGAAACGTCGCGTGCTGATTGCCAAAGCCCTCGCGCATGAGCCA
>JAURXM010000031.1 GCA_030654395.1 Aquabacterium sp. | reverse complement strand
CACCATGTCAGCCTTGTTCAGGAAGACGATGATGTAAGGCACGCCCACTTGGCGTGACAGCAAGATGTGCTCGCGTGTTTGGGGCATGGGGCCGTCAGCAGCCGAACACACCAAAATAGCGCCGTCCATCTGCGCAGCGCCCGTGATCATGTTCTTCACATAGTCGGCGTGGCCTGGGCAGTCAACGTGAGCGTAGTGGCGGTTAGCCGTTTCGTACTCAACGTGGGCAGTATTGATGGTGATGCCGCGGGCCTTTTCTTCTGGTGCCGCATCAATTTGGTCGTAAGCCTTGGCTTCGCCGCCAAACTTGGCTGCCAGCACCGTTGCGATCGCAGCGGTCAGGGTGGTTTTGCCGTGGTCAACGTGGCCAATCGTGCCCACGTTAACGTGTGGCTTGGTCCGTTCAAATTTTGCTTTTGCCATGTTTCTCGCCCCTAGCGATTCTGAAGTGAGCCAAAAAAAGAAGGGTGGTGCCCATGGGCAGGATCGAACTGCCGACCTCCCCCTTACCAAGGGGGTGCTCTACCACTGAGCCACATGGGCATCGGCACGGGTCTGGGCACCCTACGAAGCCCAAACCAGTGCCGACACGACACTTACCCTTCGCTTTCGGCGAAGAGTTCTAACTTAGCATGCCTATATGACAGAACCTCGGCCTGGAGCGGGAGACGGGGATCGAACCCGCATCATTAGCTTGGAAGGCTAAGGTTCTACCATTGAACTACTCCCGCCGGGAGCACCTACCGAGCATTCTCGGCAGGCGTGTTCAGCATGCTTTAAATAGGTTTGCCTTGGTGGAGGAGACTGGATTCGAACCAGTGTACGCATAAGCGGGCAGATTTACAGTCTGCTGCCTTTAACCACTCGGCCACCCCTCCAAGGCAAGCCTCAGACTATAGCACCGCTTTATCAATCTCTGCAAGCGGCGCACTCAAAATGTTGCACTTACAACCCGTTGCGACCAACCTTAGGCTTGATCGGGCGTGCGATCACCTTTAGCAGATGAGGCTCTGGCCATGGTCCGCTGAAAATGCCCAACAAAACGCTGTCCGGTCATACCCCAATCGCGCTCATGCGCCAATGCGCTAGCCCGCTTAGACCATTGCTGCAGAACTTCAGGTTTAACGAGCACAGATTCGATTTGACTCGCTAGCGCCGCAACATCCCCTTGACGGTACGCCACACCATTGCCTTGGCTGATTTCCTCGGCAAACGCGCGCGCGTCCGACGTGATGGCGCCACGTCCGCACGCGGTCGCCCAAGCCAAGGCGCCGCTCGTGCTTCGCATCTGCCCCAGCAACGCCAGCTTGCGTGAGTCGCGAGATGGCAAGACCATCGCGTGATGGCGCTGAATGAGCTCAGGGATGTCGCGCTCATCAACATCGAGCTCCCAGTCAACTTGGCTACTCAGATTTCGGCTCTCGACCCGGCTGCGCAACTGCGCCACATAGTTACCTTGGCGGCCAAAGGTGGACTCTGGTGAGGTGCCTCCGGCTATCGTCAAGCGAACGTTGGCTGCGTGGTCTGGCAACTGAATGCGCACGCGCCCCAATGCATCGATCAGATCCTCAATGCCCTTGCCGTTGCAGATGAATCCGAAGTACAGCAGGCGTATCGGCTCCATCGCTGGCAATGGTCGCAGAGGCAGACTCAGTGACCCGTGCGCAATCACACTGACGCGATCAGTTTGCAACTTCATCCGCTTGATTAATCGACCTGCACCGGTTTGAGTCAAGGTCACAACACCATCAAGCTGGCGCGCTAGACGCCGCTCTGCCATCAAGGTCACCGGGTCTGACAGCAGGGCCACGGCCTGCTTAGCCGGACGAGGCACAGCAGACAGGCCATTGACCATCGCCCATACGCGGTTGACAGGCGCCCAGATCAGGCGCTCGGGATCATGGACGGTAGCCGATAAGGCTGGACGGGCGGGTAATTCTGCCAATGCACACAAGGCGAGGAACTCACTGTGTCGGCCGCCACCCAACTCGGCATGGACCACATCAACGCCGCGCCAGTCGCGCTCTGCCACCCAGCCACGGGCCGCAGCCAGCGAATCTAGCGATCGTTGGCCTGAAAGTGGCGTGAGCACGTCCACACCAGCTTGGTTAAGCGAGGACCGGAAATGCGCAGCGTAATCAGCCATTTCGGTCCTCTCGGGGGGCAAAGGCGACAACAGGGCCAGACGCATGGACGTCCCTCAGCGTTACAACCAGCGAGGCACGTTGGGCGGCACCTCTCATCGCCAGCGGTTGACTATGCTACGACACGCCACCCAATTTTGGATGGTCGTGCTCAAACCGCCCATCGCATTGTCCACGATGGTGGCGCTGACGGCGCACTCATGCACAAGCAATGCGTTCAGATTTACCCGGCTGAGTCGCGCAAAAGCGTCACGGGGCGACCCATGGGCTGCGTGTGCATCTCTTATCATGCAGGCGCGTCATATGCGGATATTTGCTTGTCCAGCCATAGGGGAGCGCAATAAAAAGATGAATTGATATGTTGAAGAAAATCTCATTAGCAGTACTACTGACGTGCGGCTTGGTTGGCGCTCAAGCCACCGAAAGCACCCCACCATCTGCTGGGTTCGCCCCCTTTGTTGGGTTCGGCCTGACTTATGGCGGAGATCAAATCGGCCAAGAGATCCGCTACACGGATGGCACCACTTCGAGCATCCATGGCGGCGGACTGGTCGCCATGATGGCCGGCATTGAGTATCAAACCATGAACTCGCCGCTGTCCGTGCAGCTCAGCATCGGCTATCACGTGGATGACACCCTCAATGCCAAAAATGGCAGCGTGCGCTTCAGTCGCACCCCCATTGAGGCCTTGGCGCACTGGCGCATGAGCGATTCATGGCGTTTGGGCGGTGGCCTGCGTAAGGCAGTGGGTGCGCAAACGCGCTCATCGGGCTTGGGCAGTGGCTACGTGGCCGATCAGAACTACACGGCGTCGACCGGTCTGGTGCTGGAAGCCGAGATGTTTTTCAGCCCCACTGTGAGCATGAAGATGCGCGCTGTGAGCGAAAAATACACGCCCGAAACCGGCGCCAAGCAAGAACTTGATGGCAGTCATTTGGGCGTGATCGGCGTTTACTACTTCAAGTAACCGAGACACCTACCTAGGTGAGACTGATCAGGCCAGCGACCAATCCAGTTGCTGGCCTTTTTGCTGCATGAATGCTTGTGCCTGGCCGAAGTGACCATTGCCAACAAACGGCTCAGCCCCCCGAGTGGCCGACAAGGGCGAGGGGTGGTTGCTGCGCAAAATCAGCAACCGCGAGGGATCAGATGCGGCTTGCGTCAACGCTTGCTCAATCAACGAACCCTTGCGCTGCGCGTGTGCACCCCACAGCATGAAGACCTTCGGGCCCACATCTGCAGCCACAGCGGTGATCAAGGCATCCGTCAGCGCCTCCCAGCCCCAACCTGCATGACTAGCGGCTTGTCCAGCAACCACAGTCAACACGGTATTGAGCAAGAGCACGCCTTGCTGGGCCCACGCTTGAAGGCAACCGTGCGCTGGAACCGGCATGCCCAAATCACGCGTGAGCTCCTTGCGGATGTTGCGCAGGCTCGGAGGGATCGCGACGCCAGGCAGGACAGAGAACGCCAAGCCGTGCGCTTGACCCGGCCCGTGATAGGGGTCTTGCCCCAATATCACGGCTTTGACTTGGTCACGCCTGGTGAGGCGCAATGCGGCAAAAACATCATCTGGGTAGACCATGACACCCGCCTGCCGCTGGGCTTCGATTTGATCGATCAGCGCGCGGCCCTGTGGGCTGTGGCGAAAGGCGTCCGTGATGGGACGCCAATCAAGAGGCACCTCGTCAAACGCGAGGTCCAACATGGTCATCAAGCGAACAGGGCCGCCAAAGCCAAGCCCGGATCAGGCTGGCGCATGAACACCTCGCCAACAAGGAAGGCTTGCACATCCGCATCACGCATGCGCTTGACATCATCGGCAGCCAAGATGCCCGACTCGGTCACCAGCAGGCGGTCTGGCGGCACGCGTGGCAGCAGCGCCAAGGTGGTGTCCAGCGTGACGTCAAAGGTGCGCAGGTTGCGGTTGTTGATGCCCACGAGTGGCGTCTTGAGTTTCAGCGCGCGCGTCAACTCGGCGCCGTCATGGACTTCAACCAACACAGCCATGCCCAAGTCGTGCGCACAGGCCTCTAGGTCGGCCATTTGGCCATCATCCAAACAAGCAGCAATCAGCAAGATGCAGTCAGCGCCCATGGCCCTGGCTTCGAAGACTTGGTAGGCATCGACCATGAAGTCCTTGCGCAACACCGGCAGGCTGCAGGCTGCACGGGCTTGCACCAAGTAGTCTGCATGGCCTTGGAAGAACTGCACATCCGTCAGCACACTGAGGCAAGCTGCGCCATGCTGTGCGTAGCTGGCCGCGATCTGGGCTGGCAAAAAGTCTGCTCGCAACACGCCTTTACTGGGGCTGGCTTTTTTGATTTCGGCGATGACAGCGGCTTGGCCCGCGCCGATTTTGCTGCGCAAGGCACCTGTGAAATCACGCACGTCTGCCAACTCGCGGTTGCGGCGCTCGGCCTCTTCACGCACATGGCTCAGTGACTTGTACTGCCGGGCTGCGGCCAGTTCTTCGTGCTTGACTGCGACGATTTTGTTCAGGATGTCGGACATGAATATGGCTGAGCCGGTCAGGCCTGTGTCGCCAAACGCTGAGTGGTCTGGATGAAGTTGGAGAAGGTTTCTCCCGCGCGGCCACTGGCCAAGGCCTCGCGGGCCCGGTCCACGCCATCTGCGAGTGAATCTGCGACATTGGCCGCGAAAATGGCCGCGCCAGCATTGAGCAAGACGATGTCACGCGCCGGGCTTGGCCCATTGTCAAACACACGCCGAATGATGGCCACGGACAGCTCGCGGCTTTGCGCCTTGAGCATAGAGCCGTCGTGCTCGGCCAAGCCGAACTCGCTTGGGTTGACGGTGTATTCGCGCACCTCGCCACCGCGTAACTCGGCCACCATGGTGTCGCCCGACAAGGTGAGCTCATCCAAGCCATCACAGCCGTGTACCACCAAGACGTGATCAGAGCCTAAGCGCTGCAAGACACGGGCCATGATGCCTACAAGATCAGGGTTGAACACGCCCATCAGCTGATTGGGTGCGCCAGCAGGGTTGGTCAGCGGCCCCAAGATGTTGAACAGCGTGCGCACGCCCAGCTCTTTGCGCACCGGTGCCGCGTGCTTCATGGCGCCATGGTGATTGGGCGCAAACATGAAGCCGACATTGGTTTGCGCCAAGCACTGCGCCACTTGCTCTGGCGTCAAATTGATATGGGCACCCATGGCCTCTAGGACATCGGCACTGCCCGTGCTAGATGACACACTGCGGCCACCGTGCTTGGCCACACGCGCACCAGCTGCGGCGGCGACAAACATGGCGGTGGTTGAGATGTTGAAGGTGTGCGCGCCATCACCACCCGTGCCGCACAAATCTACCAAGTGACGGAGGTCGGGCACCACCACGGGCGTCGCGAACTCGCGCATGACTTGCGCGGCTGCTGTGATCTCGCCAACGGTTTCTTTCTTGACGCGCAAGCCTGTGATCAGCCCCGCCATCGCCACGGGTGACATCTCGCCGGTCATGATGCGGCGCATCAAACCCAGCATCTCATCATGGAAGATCTCTCGGTGCTCGATGACACGTTGTAGCGCTTGCTGATCGGTCAACTGGGTCATGTCGAACGCCTCACATTGTCAGGAAGTTGGCCAACAGGGCGTGACCGTGCTCCGTCAGGATCGATTCAGGGTGAAACTGCACGCCCTCTAGTGGCGCAAACGCCTTATCAGTTTGTGGGCCTTTGTGCCGCACGCCCATGATCTCGCCGTCGTCCGTCCACGAAGTGATCTCTAGGCAGGCTGGCAGGCTCTCTCGCTCGATGGCCAAAGAGTGATACCGGATCACCGTGAACTGCTTGGGCAAACCAGCATACACGCCTCGCTCGTCGGTCGTGATGACACTGGTTTTACCGTGCATTTGCTGGCTGGCGCGGATCACTTTGCCGCCCAAGGCTGCGCCAATGCTCTGGTGACCCAAGCAGACACCCAAAATGGGCAGTTGCCCAGTAAAGCGCTGCAAGGCTGGCACACAGATACCCGCCTCAGCAGGGGAGCAAGGGCCAGGCGACAGCACCAAGCGATCAGGCTTGAGTGCGGCGATTTCATCCAAGGTGATTTCGTCGTTGCGGACGACCTTGACCTCTTCACCCAGTTCGCAGAAATACTGCACCAAGTTGAAGGTGAAACTGTCGTAATTGTCGATCATGAGCAGCATGGGTACTATCCTGATTTGGGATGTCGTTCATGGGGGGCTGCAGGCCGCAGATTCTACATGTGAGGCCCTTTAGGCCCTTTATCAGAGGCCCTGCTCCACCATTTCGGAGGCACGAATCACAGCGCGTGCCTTGGCTTCGGTCTCTTGCCATTCGAGATCAGGCACCGAATCGGCCACGACACCGGCACCGGCCTGCACGTACAAAATCTGATCCTTGATGACGCCTGTGCGGATGGCAATGGCCACATCCATGTCGCCGGCAAAACTGAGGTAGCCCACCGCACCACCATAGACACCGCGCTGCACGGGCTCGAGCTCATCGATGATCTCCATCGCGCGGATTTTGGGCGCCCCACTCAAGGTGCCTGCAGGGAAGCTGGCACGCAACACATCCAAACCCGTCATACCGTCTTTGAGCGTGCCCTCCACGTTGCTGACAATGTGCATGACGTGTGAATAACGCTCGACACCAAATGCTTCGGTGACTTTGACCGTGCCCGTTTTGGCGATGCGGCCAATGTCGTTGCGGGCCAAGTCAATCAGCATGACGTGCTCGGCGCGCTCTTTGGGGTCGGCAAGCAACTCGGCCTCGTTGGCCACATCTTGCTCAGGCGTGGCGCCGCGTGGGCGCGTACCAGCGATCGGGCGGATGGTGACGGTCTCGCCCTGGGCACCGCGCTCGTGGCGCACAAGGATCTCAGGCGATGAGCCCACCACGTGGTGATCACCCAAATCGTAGTAATACATGTAGGGGCTGGGATTGAGCGAGCGCAAGGCACGGTACAAGCTCAAGGGGTGCGCCGTGAAACGTTTTTGCAACCGCTGCCCCACAACGACTTGCATGCAATCACCCGCCGCGATGTAGGCCTTGGCTTTGAGTACGGCCGACTCAAAATCGGCTTTGGCAAAGTGGCGCACCACCTCATGTGCCGTCGTCGCCCCGATCGGCGGTGCACTCACCACATCATGGAGTTGCGCCTGCAATTGCGCCATGCGAGATGCCGCCTTGGCATAAGCACCTGGCTGTGCTGGATCAGCATAAACAATCAGGAACAGGCGATCAGCGAGGTTGTCGATCACGGCCAGCTCTTCACATTGCAGCAGCAAGATATCGGGTGTGCCGATGCCGCCGGGTTTGTGCGTTTGGGCCAAGCGGTGCTCGATGTGTCGCACGGTGTCGTAACCAAAATAGCCCGCCAGACCACCACAAAAACGCGGCAGGCCCTTGGGCACGGCCACCTTAAAGCGGCGTTGGTACTCGGCAATGAAATCCAAGGGGTTGCCATCGAAGGTCTCGACCACCACGCCATCGGTGACGACCTCCACGCAACGCCCGGTCGCCCGGATCAGCGTGTGCGCAGGCAAACCCACGAAGGAATACCGGCCAAAACGCTCGCCCCCTTCTACGGATTCGAGCAAAAAGCTCAGCGGCTGCCCCTTGGTGAGCTTGAGGTAAAGCGACAAGGGCGTATCGAGATCCGCCAGTGCTTGCGCGACCAATGGGATGCGGTTGTGGCCTTCAGCGGCCAGTGCGTTGAATGCTTGTTCAGTGATCATGTGTAGGGCCTCCGAGCCCGGTAGCGCCGCGTGTAGTCGGCTTTGCGCCACAAATATCATCTCACGACACCCCCTAAGGAGTGGTTCCACCCGCCCTGTTAACGCTCACTTACCGTTGTGACGAGAACGGGTGCTTGGGACGCCATGCGCGGCCTATGATCGCGGCGCAAGTAGCGTCAAACAGACAGCGTCAGGGGCGCCAGGGCCAAGCCTCCCGGTCGCGCTGACCTTTGATCTGTTTGCGTGATGTGAACATCGGCTCAGTGTATCAGGACGCCTCTGACGTCAAAAGATCAAAAATATGGCAAATGTCCTTGATGTCGAGGGCAAACCCAAATTGCGATTCCCGTGTCGGGCGTAACAATTCCTTACCAGTACCGCACCGGCCCGTGCGGACAGCCTTTAACCGGGCTGCGTCACGGGTGACAGGGCACTTTATAAGTCTGCTTATGTCGTTGAATCTCACTGGAATGGCCCAAACGGGTCGCTTGACCTTGACTAGCCTGAGTGTGGCCTTGGCTTTAGGGTTGAGCCTGTCAACGCTGTCCCACGCCCAATCGGCTGACGTGGTGGGCGTGCACTACCCACCCACGATCAAAGTCGAAGGCAGCAACCTGACACTCAATGGCACGGGCATCAGCTACCGCGCCATTGCCAAGCTCTATACGGTCGGCCTGTATTCATCCCAAAAGAACAGCAAGGCCGAAGCGATTTTCGCCACCACGGGGCCCAAACAAATGCGCTTCGTGATGTTGCAAGGCATGCGCGTGGACGAGCTGGGTAAGGTCATCACCAAAGGCATCGAGAGCAACAGCACCCGAGAGCAATTTTTTGGCCTGATTCCATCGATCCGGATCATGGGTGAGCAGTTCTCGCGCATCAGGCGCCTGAACAGTGGCGACATTTTCGCCATCGAATATGTACCCAAGCGCGGCACGATGTTTTTCGTGAATGGGCAACCGGCTGGTCTGCCTTTGGAAGACCCGGCTTTCTTCCCCGCCGTGATGAGAACTTGGCTGGGCACCCGTCCTGTGACCCAAGACTTGAAAGATGCGCTGCTGGATTTCAAACCAGCGCCTTTGCTGGACGCCTTGCAATAAGCCGCCATCAGCGGGCAACACACGCTGCGGGCTTATCGCCCCAGCGTCATGAGCCAGTCCACCTGATCCAACCGAGCCACATGGGCCAGCGCTGGCACCTCTGCAACAGGGTGCCCGTGGTTATAGCCATAGGTTACCAACAACACAGGGCAACCGGCTGCGCCAGCGGCTTGCGCATCGTTGCTGGAGTCGCCAATCATCAAGGTTTGCGCCGTTGATGCACCCAGCGCCTCACAGGTCTTGATCAAAGGCAGGGGATCGGGCTTTTTGCGCTCAAAGGCATCCCCACCAAACACGTGGTCAAAGTACGGCAACAGGCCTTTGCGCTCAAGCAACTGCTTAGCGAAGGCCGTTGGTTTATTGGTCAGGCAAGCCAGCGGCAGCTTCAGCGCACGCAGTTGTTGCAAGCCCTCAGCCACACCCGGAAAGACGTCCGAGTGCATGCCATTGATCGCTGGGTAATGACCGTGGTAATGCTTCAAGGCCTCTGGCAAGCTGGCCAGCACCTCCGCGTCATCGGGCGCCAAACCCCATGCGTGCGCCATGCTGCGCCGCAATAAATCCTCGGTGCCTTTGCCAACGGTCAGCGAGACAAAGCCCCGACCGACACGCTCGATCTCCACAGGGTGAAAGCCCATGTCCGACAAGGTGTGGCGCAGGACGATGACGAAGTCACCAAGGGTGTCGACCATGGTGCCGTCGAGGTCAATGATGGCGGCTTGGATGCGGTGCTGTGTCATCGGTAAGGTGTTCTGAGTAGAAACAATGGAACCCGATCCATTGTGCAACACAAGCAATAAGGTGCAATAACACGCTTGGCAAGGCCCGCCCCAACTGCAACAATGCCAACGCCCCTGACGCTGACGGGGTTTGTTCAACATTCAAAAAAAGGAACGGCTCATGGATAAGCAAGTGATTGATGACGTGCAATCAACATGGAAAATCGTTGAGGGCATCGCGCCACAGGCTGCGGCTCTTTTTTATACCAACTTGTTTGAAGCCGATCCTTCCTTGAAGCCCTTGTTCAAGGGTGACATGACAGAGCAAGGCAAGAAGCTCATGCAAATGATTGGCGCGGCCGTGGGCAAACTGACAGCATTGGATGTGTTGGTGCCCATTTTGCAAGGCTTGGCTGTACGCCACACGGCCTATGGTGTGCAAGAAGCCCATTACGCAACCGTCGGTGGGGCCTTGCTCAAAACGCTAGAACAAGGGCTCGGGCCTGCGTTCACGCCTCAAGTCAAAAGTGCTTGGACTGAGGTCTATGGCGTCATGGCCAGTGTCATGATTGCCGCATCCAAGGCTTGAGTCCACTCAAGCAACGTCATCCAACACGCTTCCAATAGGCCAACTGATATGCGCAATTTCAAATACTGTCTGACTGCTTTAACCATCCTGTCTGGGGCCATGGCAACGACTGCGTGGGCTGGCACCACCATATCGACATCCGTGTCGGACAGCATCAGCACAGCCGTTGGCAGCGTGTCTGGGTCAATCAAAAAATTGAGCGAAAGCTCATCGTCCAAAGACAAGGTCGCCGCAGGAGACTACAAGGTCATCGATGTGGCCACTGTGGCTGATCGTCCCGGCATGGCACGCCTGACCCTGCAAGCCATGGGCGACACCAAATCAGACGGTGACTTCTTCCTTTACCTGCCGCAAAAAACCGTCGATGCCAACCATGTGACGGCAGGCGGCGTGGTGGAGGCGCGTGTGCGTCCCTATGGTGTCGAGTTCGCCATCGGTGAGGTCAGGCAAGCGTTTTTCTTGGTGCTCGAGGATGACTGGTACCGCGAGTTGTCAACCCGGCCCGTGGTGCTTTGATTTTGCGGCTAACGAGGCTGGGCAAACGCCTTGCCTTGTTGATGGCGATGCTGTGCGCGGCACACACTTGCCGCGCGGAGGTGTCCTACCTTTGCGATCACCCGTCCGATCTCACTGCCATCGAGCAAGACCGGCTGCTGCGCTTCGGTGCCATCATCAAGAAGGCATTGCAGCAATCCGGCCAGAGCGTGGCCTTGGTGTCGCGGTCGGGCTTGGACCTCAAGCGCTTTGACATCCGATACTCACATGCGGGTGTGGCGCTCAAGGGCACGGACGAGGTGCCTTGGTCGATCAGGCAGCTCTACTACGAGTGCGATGTGCGCAAGCCCCTGATTTTTGATCAGGGCATATCGGGCTTCTTGCTGGGCACAAGCAACCCTGCCTTGGGTTATGTGTCCGTGGTGACCTTGCCTGATGCCCCCTCCGCTGAGTTGGCGCGTGCCGCGATCGACAAGCAGCAGGCGCTGCAAGTGCTCGGCGCAACGTACAGCGCCAACGCCTACCCCTTCAGTGACCGCTATCAGAACTGCAACCAGTGGGTGATCGAGTTGCTGGCGATGGCATGGGGGCAGCTCAATACACTGGAGCAGCCTCGGGCGCAAGCCCAACATTGGCTCAAGGCGCAAGGCTACGAGCCCAGTGAGGTCAACGTGGGCTATCGGCTGTTGATGTGGGCGACGCCCTTCATCCCCTTGGTGCACAACGACGACCACCCGTCGAGCGACCTTGATCAACAGCGCTATCGCATCAGCATGCCCGCGTCTATTGAAACTTTTGTGCACCGCCATGTGCCACGCGCCACGCGCATGGAGTTTTGCTACACCGACCAGCATGTGGTGATCCATGAAGGCTGGGATGCCATTGCTGAGGGTTGTGTTGCGGGCGAGCACGATACCGAGCTGCGATGGGACTCGACAAAGTCTGCTGCGATGCTGTAGCATCCGATCAAATTGACAAGAATCATTGTCAATTCATAACAGGAGACAAACCCATGTTTTATGCTTTGAATAAACTCAGCCTGCTGGGCCTTTATGCCGCCACCATTGCCAGCTTCATCGTGGCTTTGCCCTTGCCTGCCCAAGTGCTGCACTGGATGCCCCTGATAGCGGGCGGCTTGCTGGTTGCGCACGCGCTTGAGGCTGTGATTTTCAGCAGCAAACTGGCGCTGCACAAAGGCCCCATGCTGGACAGCGTCGTGCTGACCTTGCTGTTTGGCTTCCTGCACTGGAAGCCGCTGTCCGACGCACGCCGCACATAACGCCAAAGCAAAACCTGCATCGGGTCAAATCGCCTACCGCATTGGGTCAAGCCTTGACACAGGCTTGAGCGGCATCATGCGTGCATGAGCACTCTGACAACGTGGCGCGAGCTGCCAGGGCCCCGTGCGTGGCCACTGATCGGCAACGCCCTGCAACTCAAGCCCAGCCGCATCCATCTGGACATAGAGGCGCTGGCCCGGAAATATGGCCCGGCGTTCAAGCTGCGGTTCGGGCCAGAGCGTGTCTTGGTCATCACCGATAACGCCTTGATCCACGCCGCGATGCGTGAGCGCCCTGATGGCTACATGCGTCCAATGCGCATGGCTGACATCATCTCTGACATGAAGATGCCCTTGGGCTTGTTCACGGCTGAGGGTGATCGGTGGCGTGCGCAACGCCGCATGGTGATGGCGGCGTTTTCACCGACCCATGTACGCGCGTTTTTGCCACGGCTGATTCAAGTGGCGCAGCGCCTAGAGGGTCGATGGCTCAAAGCTGTGGCCACGCAGCAGGTCATTGATCTGCAAGGCGACTTGATGCGCTACACCGTCGACGCGATCTCCGGGCTGGCCTTTGGCCAAGACACCAACACGCTGGAGCGTGACGAGGATGTGATCCAACAGCATCTGGACCGCATTTTCCCCATGCTGGCCAAACGGCTGACGGCGCTGGTTCCGTACTGGCGCGTGCTCAAGCTGCCATCGGATCGGGCCTTCGATCGCAGTCTTGCCCACGTCTCCAGCGCCATACAAGGCTTCATTGCGCAAGCGCGCCACGGTTTGGCACAGGCGCCGGAGAGACGCACATCACCCCACAACCTGCTGGAAGCCATGATCGTGGCTGCGGATCAAGCCGACAGCAGCGTCACCGATGAGGACATCGCGGGCAACGTCTTCATCATGCTGCTGGCAGGAGAGGACACCACGGCCAACAGCCTAGAGTGGCTGCTCTATCTGCTACACAAGCATCCGCATACCTTGGTCACGCTGACGAAAGAGATCAGAAGCCGTGCGCCCGATCTGTCCACGGTGACGATGGAGGCGCTCAATGAGTTGCCCTACCTTGATGCTTGCATCAACGAGGCCATGCGGCTTAAACCGGTTGTGCCCTTCACCATACAGCAGGCCTTGCGTGATACCCAGTTGGGCCCATTTGTCGTCGACAAAGGCACCTTGGTGTGGTGTGCCACCCGGGTTGATGCCACCAGTGAGGCGCACTTCAAAGACGCACCGTCATTTGCACCGTCTCGCTGGCTAGCTGAGGACGCCGCACAAGGCAAACGGGCGTCGCTCCCTTTTGGTTCAGGCCCACGCATCTGCCCGGGTCGTTACCTCTCTTTGGTCGAGATGAAGCTGATGATGGTGATGCTGCTGAACCGCTTTGACGCACTGTCTGTCAGCACACCAGACAATAGGGATGCCCAAGAAAACATGGGCTTCACGATGATGCCGGTCGGCCTTGAGCTTGTGCTGCAAAAACGCGCTGGCGTGCCTGCTCAATAGCGATAGGCGAGTGATGCCGTCCAGTCATCCGACTTGACTGCGCTTGTGTCTGACGTGTGAAGCGGTGTCGCCCACCCCACGGAACCCGACACGGCGCCCCACGCAAAGGCGTATTGCAACCCGATGCTGGACAGCTTCACGGAGTCGTCATATGCATCGCTGAAGATCCAGCCTGTGGTTTGAGTTAACGACAGCTGATGCCCAAAGGGCTGCCCCAGTAGACCGTTCGGCCCAATGCCCGGGAGTTGCCAGCTCAACTGAATTTGGGTCAGTGCGCCGCTGTTGCCCGAGTAGTCATGTCGCCTGTAGCCGGGTACGGACACGGCGGCGCCAATCGAGAACCGTTTGAAGCCAGGGACATTGTCTAGGGTGTATTGCCCACGAGCCAAGGCGGTCAAACTCACGCGCTCGGCCAAGGGCACGGACAAGGTCGTCAGCACGCCCGCACTGGTGTAATCACTTCGATACGGACTGCCGTCCTTGAAGCCATTGAGCCCATGGTCAAGCTGCACCTTCAAGGCGCTGTTGTAGGCCGACTCGTTGTGCTGGACATCCAAGCCCACCGTGGCATGTGTCACGTCCCATGATGCCGATTGCACAGCATAGTCACCGAGAACCTGCGTCGCCCTGTCGCGCGTCACATCAAGCGAGATCGCTGTGATCAGCGTTTGACCACGGCTCAGCACACGGTCCCACTTCAGAGACAGCGACGTCCACGCGGTATCCACATCCAATTGCTCAGTGACGGGGGCCGTGCTGTAGCTCGCGTAGGCTGATGCGCTGTAAGACGAATAGCCATCGGGTACGTTGATGGAAACAAAGTGCGCACGGCTGCGTGACTCAAGTTGATTGAGCTCACGCGAGGTGTTGATGTACACGCTTTCATTGCGCCCCAGGAGATTGTCTATGGACAGTGACAAGCTGCCGCGCAACTGCTTGGTGTCATGGTTGTCCACACTGCCCTGCGCCGCCCAATCACGCTCGGGCAGTGCCGTTTGCGGCCTGAGTTTGACAACAGAGGTGCCTGACGCCTCGCCGGGCTCGATATCAAAAGCGATGGCCCTGCTGTCGAGCCGGTTGATCTGACTGGCCGCTTGTTCAATGGCACGCAAATTCAATACCGCATCAGGGTCGGACAGCAGGCCCTTGAAACTGATGCGTGGGTCGCTTGAGACGATTTTCTCAATGCGGCCCTGCATCACTTGGATCACCAACTCACCTTGTTCATTGACGTTCGATGACACAGGCTGGCTGGTGACATAGCCGCGCTGCATGTACCACGTCGATAGCTTGTAGAGCAGCGCGTTGACGTCCCCGATTGCCACGCAGCCCGACTGTGAGGGCGCAGCCTCCAACCATGACTGACGCTCAAGCTCCGGGATCAGATCGGCGCCCTGCATGCGCACCCCGCTGGCACGCAGACAGGTTCTGTCCTTGAAATCAGGCTGTGCCAACGGCGGCGTGACCGCTGCGGTTTCACGCGGCTTGGGCGCTGCGTGTTGCCGCAACGCCTCTAAGCGCTGCAGGTCGCTGGGGGTTTGACCCGCAGCACTGGGGGCGGGCGCCTCGACGGCCCATGCGCTGCTGACCAGCAGGCCAGCAAGCACCCCACTGAGCGCAACATGCATCATCACTTCATTGGCCAGCCGTTGAGCGTGATGAGCGGCGCATTGACTTTGGCCTTAGCCAAGGTAGAGTGACCCAACAACAAGGTCTGGTAGGCCACCGCCTTGCCCGCCGTGATCTCGGTGGGATTGAATACCAGGCCGTTCTTGCCGACCGACATGGTTGCATTCAAGCGCACAGCCAGAGGAGCTTTGAGCTTGACGGTGCCCGGTGTATTGATCTTCATGCCCGTCATGGAGACGACACCCCATTTGGCGGCGACAGTGACATCGCCATTGGCGCTCAGTTGACCACCTGCCTGAGCCAAATCAATGCCCGCACCCAACTCCAAACCGGCTTTGCTGAAGTCCACAGCCAGATCGGGCAGGATTTGTACGGGCAGTTGTGCCGCCAATTGACCGGTGACCTTGGTCGTGTAGGGCGCCGTGAAATACACCGAATCGCCGGTGATGGCGACGTTGCCACCCGCTTTGATATTGGGTTTGGACAGTGAAGTGCGGCCAGCTGATGCCAAGGTCAGATCACGACCTGTTGTGAGTGTTGACGCATCACTGCTCAATGTGGCGCTGCCCGAGGCCGCCACGTTCAGGGTGAGGCCAAGCTGAGGCAACCCTGCGCCAACAGACAAACCACCCAGGCCCACATTCAACCCCGTGGACAGGCCAATGCCTTTGAGCGCCAGCGTACCGGGCGTGGTGGCGATGCTCAAGTCATGGATGCTGACGCTGAGCGAGGTCAAGGCGTTGGCACCGACATTGAACTGGCTGTCGAATGCAGCTGACATGCGCAAGGATGAGGCGATGTCCAACCCTTGTGCAGACTGGATGGTCGTGCTGCCCGTGCTGGCGATGGTCGAGCCTGTGACCTTCACACCACCCTCGCTAGAGGCGATGTTCACGTCTTGCTTGCTGGTGAGTTGCGAGCCGTTGCCCCCGATGGACAGATTGCCCTGCGCACTGCCCGCCACAGCCATGTCGATCACGGCGTTCAAGGCCAAGTCAATCTTGGGTATCGTCACACCCACCGAGCCGCCGCCTAGGTTCAAGGTTGGCTGGCTCATTTGAAGGGACATGCCAGTGGTTGTGAGGTCAATTTGGCCATTGAACTTGGCGGCTACTTGCGCAGTCATGTCCAAACTGGTGCCTACATCCACACCCTTGACCCCGTTGATGTCAATGCCATTGCCAGAGAGGCGCGCGCCATTGAGCTCGACCTTACCCTGGGTGGAAGAAACATTGATCTGACTGGCTTGGATCTGCGTCCCCTTGCCCTGAATGGACACGTTGCTGTTGAGCCCGCCATCAACCCGGATTTTCAGCTTGCCAGACAAGAAGTTTTGCTCGGCCAATGTGCCACCGCCAGATACGGCGAGCGTGGCCACTGTCGTTGTGGCTGCACCCAACACAACGCCCTTGTCACCAGACACCACGACGATCGGGGCTGTGAATGCGGTGCCCGATGTCCGCACTTGGTTGGCCGCCAACACGTTCACAGCCTGCGCTCCTGTGATGCTGCCCCCATTTTGTGTGGTGGTCGTGGTGCCATTGATGCCGCCGCTGGCCGACCCCGCCACATTGATCGTATCCAAGTGGATGTTGTTGATCAAATTGCCGCCCGTGAACACATTGCCAAGGATGCGCAAGCCGTTGTCAACCACGATCGGCACCGACACCGTGCCGCGCAGATCAGCCTTCTCGGTCAAAGACGAGTTGGTGCTGGTGGCCACCGAGGTGATCACGTTGCCGCCCGCTGTGACTGTCGCGATCGAGCCTGCCTTGATGGCCACGCCTTGCGTCAACACATCACCTTGTGCAGACTTCACGTCCACATTTTTGGCCGCTGTGATGCTCACGGCCTTGGCTATACTGGACGAGGTCTGCGTTGCCTCGACCGTGCCCGTCACATTGCCGTTGAGGCGCACCGTCCCTTGGCCAAAGATATAGGGGACCACGCCGCTGACCTTGCCGCCACCGTTCACATGCAGCTGCATGGTGTTACGCGATGCGGTGTCTTTGGCTGCAGCCAGCGTCACACCCTGTGCGCCTTGAACCGTTGCGTTACCGCCTGCGTTGACGATGGTGCCCACCAGTGTGGTGGTGGCGCCTGCTTGCACACTGACGTCTTGCCCGGCCTTCAGGCTGGACACCGTTTGCGTGGTGCTCTCAGATCGGTCAGATGTGTAATTGGCGCCCAAACTGGCGTTGCCGCTCACGTTGACGCCCAATGGCCTGAACAAGCCAAAGCCAAAATCGCCGCTCACACGGATGTCCGAGTACTCGTTGGATACGACGGGCGCCTCCACCACCTTGCGGCTCTCCACCACGCCGACATAGACCTGGTTGGCCGCCGACAAGCTGATGTTTTGTGTGGCGGCAACGCTGTAGCCCTCTAGATTCAAATCACTGCCACTGCTGAGCACCACGTTGCCAGTCGCATTCATGGCACCGCTTTTACCTGCGATGGCACCCTTGCTGTCAATGGTGATATCGCCCTGACTGGTCAAGGTGGCATCGCCGACGTTGACGCCCGCACCTTGTCTGGTCGAGACCACGTTGATCACACCAGCCGTCATGGCGCCGAGCAAACTGGCGTCCACGGATACCGATGTGGATGCGGACGGATCGATGGCCAGCAAACGGGTTGAGCGTGCATCAAACGTGCCACGCCCTGTTGTGACGCTTAGCTTGTAGCCACTGTGGGCCCTTAAGCTGGCTAACTTGGCCACATTGATCACAGGACTCAACAGAGCGAGTGCGCCTTGCGGGTTGCTCAGCGCACCATTGACGATCAAGCTGGCACCCGCTGCTGCGCGTGAGGTATCGAAGCTGATGAGTTCTCCGCTAGCGGATTTGTTACCTGCACCGACAACCAGCGTGGCCTGCTCCACGTTACTGAACGCCACTGAACCATTCACGGTGATGCCATTGGGGTTGATCAACACCAGGTCAGATTTTTGACCCAAAACACCTAGTTTTTGGCTCAAAACAGAGGCCTCTTTGCCAGTGACCTCACCGATAATGGTCTTAGCCAGCACCGTCTGGTTGTCAAAGAATGTGCCGTTCGCGTTGGTCGCGTTGAACTTGTTGAATCCGTTGTACGACACGCCTGCCGCATTGCGGTTGGCGATCGAAATGACGGTAGACCCGTTAGATGCGGTGCCGACACTGGTCTTGGTCTGACCATTGACCTCTACTTCAGCGGCCCAAGCCGACTGCGACCCAAGGAAGGCGCCGGTCACCCACATCACAGCAACGATGCGTGCAACAGAGCGAACAGGAAAGGGTGGCGAGGATGGCTGCGTGGGGTACTGCATGACAATTGTCGGCTAGTTGACGTTAAAACCATCATGCATGTCGCAACCAGTACCATATGTCGGTAATACCCCCACCCCCCACCCAATCAGGGGGGCTCATAGTCAATACGCATCAGTTAACGGACCATGGACAAAACCGCCAGCCCTTGCGTGCGCAACTGCACCCTCAACGATCAGGACATTTGTCTAGGTTGTGGCCGCACGCTGACCGATATCACCAGCTGGACGAAGATGTCTGAGGCCGACAAAGCGGCGTGCGTGGCACGTGGCCGTGACAGCCTGAAACACCTGAATCGCCTGAGCCGACCCATTGATGAGCCACCCCAAAAAGGCTAATTCACTCAGCTTGAATGGGGGTTGAGGTCAAAACAGGGGCGGAGGCACCGTCATTGGAAATCAGCTTTTTCTGCCAAAACAGCGCTTTCCCCATTTGAGGATTGAGCTCATAACCTGCGAAGCCGCTTAGCTTGTAAGCAGATTGCGCGGCCTTGTTCCCCTCCAGCACCTCGAGTGTGAGCTTGCAACAGCCAAGGGATTGGGCGATTTCCTCTGCTTTGAAAAGCAGCTTTTGGGCGATGCCTTGCCCACGATAACCATTCAAGACGACCACATCATGGATGTTCAACAGCGGCATGCAGGCGAAGGTTGAAAAACCCAACATCATGATGGCCAAGCCGACAGGCGTTTGCCCGCTGTACGCGAGCAGGACATGCGCCTCTTTCCTGCGTAGCAGTTCAGCAATCAAATTATCCTGAACGAACGCAGGCAGCGCTTGGCCGCCACCCATTTCATCTTTTGAGTAGTGATTCAAAAGATGGATGGTTGCCTCTGCGTGAGCAGGATTCAGCAGGTCAGCGACGATGACGACCGACTCATGCTGAGTGAACGGTTCAGGAATGGATAAATGGGTCAAGCGTGCTCTTTACTCAGCCTGATGGCACACGGCTTCAATGTTATTGCCTTCTGGGTCAATGACGAAGGCACCGTAGTAGTGAGGGTGATAGTCTGGACGGAGTCCTGGAGGGCCATTATCCCTTCCTCCGGCTTGGATTGCGGCAAGGTAAAAAGCATCCACTTGCGCCCGACTCTCTGCCCGCCAACACAGGTGACAGCCCGTCGTCGCTGGCGGGCCACCGTATGGGGATGGGCCATCGACGAACCACACATCGGCCTTCTTGCCATCAGGCTCTGCAGCATCTGGATACGCAAAACCCAAAATGTTCATGCCGTAATGGCCTTCAAACGACAGGCTGTAGCCCAATGGCGCCAAGGCCTCGCTGTAAAACGCTTTGGCGCGACCGATATCGGTGACGCGGAAAGTCATGTGGTCAAGCATAGAGAGTCACTCCTGAGGTGGACGGGTGGGATGGGCCCCTCAAATTGCACTGTATATACATACAGTATCCTAAAACAACGACCCTCACAACACGAGTGCGCCCACATACCCGGTCATCTCCAAGTACCCTGAACCAATGACTTGGCCTTGTGCATCATGCAGGGCACTCAAGCCCTCCCAATAGACGCTGCCGGTGCTGTTGCGGCTGTCTAGCTCTTGGTTGTCGAGTCGCGCACGCACGGTGTAGCGCGCGCCGGGCAAGTCGACCTGCCATTCAACCGGGTAGCGCCCGCCAGTAGCGGGGCTGAGCCAGCTCCGCCCCGGTGTCATGCGGACCTCGCCGTTGGCAAACGAGTGGCTGGGCTGACCGCGCATGCGCAGGCTGCCACCGCTCCACAGCGTGCTGCCATCGCGCCGCCGCAAACGAAAGGCGGTGAGCGTGCTGCCATCTTGCAAATTCATGCCGATCCAGTCCCAACCAACGGCATCCTTGTCTAGCAGGGCGTCACTCCACTCGTGATCCAACCAAGCCTGACCTTGCACAGGCAGGCTTTGGTTGCGATATTGAAGCTGACCTTGTACGGCCAAGTGCGGTTGGGTGTAATAACGACTGAAGTGCGCAGGCGAGGGGCCCTTGCGTGACAGGCCAGCATCGCCTTGCAACAAAAGCGGCTGTGTCTGTTTGAAGTTCAAATCAAGGGTGAAGTCACGTGCGGCGACATGGCTGGTGTACGTGCTTTGTGAGACCGCGCCTGTGCGCCGCAAGGTCCAATCACGCAAGGTGATGTGCGTGTCATCTGCTGCGGCATCAACCAGCCCAAAACCCACACGGGCGATACGCTGGTCATGCCACAGTTGCTGTCGCCCCAGATCAGTCAATGCGGTGTGCGCGAAGACCAGTTGTTTGGCGGCAAAGTGACTGGTGCTGTCGCTTGCCGCATCGACACGCGACCTAAAAAACGTGATCTGAAAGCCAAACGACTGTGCGCTGGACTGCCCCGTTTGCAAGCTACCCGTAAGGTACCACCACTCGGTTTTGAAATCGCCATGGGCACCGAAGTCGCGTGGAAAGCTCAGCGGCTGAGCAGCCATGACCGGCCCCGCAACAGGCAGCAGGCCCAAGGCGGCGTGTTGCAACAGTTGTCTGCGCGTGGTGCTTGAGCACATAGGGAACCTTACCAATCTTCTTTGACAGCCATCACCGCATCACGACCGACCGCGGCCTTGCCTGCAAGCAGTGCGGTCACGGTGCCCGCAGCCACCACGCTGCCGCACAGCGCGGCCAAACGGCCCCACGGCAGCAGCATGTCCATTGTCCAGTGGAAGCTTTGGGGGTTGACGACATGGACCAGCACCACACTGACGGCGATGCCCAGCCCCAAACCCATGAGCGCACCGATGCTGCTCAGCACAGCGCCCTCACCAGCCACGATACCCAGCACCTGCTTTTGCGTGAAGCCGAGGTGACTGAGCAAGCCGAACTCCTTGCGCCGCGCCAGCACTTGCGCGGAGAAACTGGCCGCTGTGCCGAACAAGCCAATGCCAATGGCCACAGCCTGCAACCAGTAGGTCACTGCAAAGCTGCGGTCAAAAATGCGCAGTGTGGTCTGCCTGATCTGACGTGGCTCGGCGAACGCCAGCAGCGCGCCATCCAAGCCTTGTGCGTCAGCCGCGTGCCGAATGGCCGTTTGCACCTCGTCGGTACGTGCTTCGGGGCTCAGGCTCAGTGCCAGATCATTGATGGCCTGATCACCTGTCAGGCCTTGGTAATCGGCCTCGTCGATGACGATGGCGCCTTGCTGGCGGGCGTAGTCACGCCACACGCCGCGTACAAAAGCGACCACCGGTGGCTGCCCTGATCGCAAAGGCAGGGCCAGCGTCGTGCCGGGTTTGGCACCATACAAATCGACCATCGCTTCACTGACGAAGATGCTGATGTGGCCAGCCCGAGCGGGCACCAGATCGCCCACCAACGGCAGGTGGCGCTGCGCCGCACCCTCTGCTTGGCCCATAGGCCGCGAGATCAAGGCGACGGCCGCTTGATCGGGCCGCAAGCGCACCTCACTGATGCGGATACCGACCACACGCTGCACACCCGGCAAGCGCCTGACCGAGGCCAGCAGCGCTTGATCCATGTGCAGTGCATCGCTGCCATTGGCTGTCTTGGTGGTGCGAACGTACAGATCAGAGGGCAACACCACATCCAGCCACGCCGTGACTGATCCCCTAAAGCTGGCCACCATCACCGTCAAAGCCACAGACAAACTCAGGCTGGCCACGACGCCTGCGATGGCCACTGTGGCGGTATGGCGCATGCGCCGCGCACGCTCCAAAGACAGCAGCAAAGGCGCATGGCGATCCAAGCGCGGCGAGGGCGCCAGGTGCATCACAGCATCCAATAACAAGCCCACCATGGCAGGCACACAAACGATCCCGCCAATCAGCAATAAGGCCACGGCCACATAGGCCCAGATCGGCACCCCAGCCACAGCAGGCAAGGCCGTCAAAGCCACACCCATCAGCAACAAGCAAGGCCCCAACCACCGCCCTGGCGCAGCCGTACTGGCATCACCTAAGCCTTTGAGTGCAGCCGCTGGCACCAGATGTTGCGCCATCCGTGCGGGTATCAGACCGCCAGCCATCGCCGCGATCACACCCAAGCCGCCATAGGCCAGTGCGGCCCCCGCAGACCATTGCAGCCGTGGCGCGATGCCGGGGAAGTAGCCACCACCCAAGTCCCCTGCCAACAACTGCAGCGCTGCTGCGGCCAGCCCGGTGCCTGCGGCGATGCCCAGCGCAGCGCCGATCACGCCGATGAAGGCAGACTCCCACATCACCAGTTGCAGACGCTCGCGTGCGCTCAAGCCCAGCACGCCCAACAAGGCGAACTGCTGCTGGCGCTTGGCCACCGACAGCGACAAGATGGAGAACACCAAAAACGCCCCGGTGAACAAGGCCACCAAGGCCAACACGGTCAGATTGACGCGGTAGGCTCGTGATACGTTGGACACGCGGTCAGTTGAATCATCGGCCACATCGGCCAACACACCGGGCGGCAGTTGCAGCGCAGTGATCACTTCACGCACTTGCGCACCACCGATCAATTTGAGGTCAATGCGGGTGATCTGGCCACTCAAAGCAAAGGTGTCTTGCGCGCCAGCAATGTCCATCACACCTGTGGCCTCACCGCCAGATGCCACGCTGCCGACGACACGCAGCTGTGTCCATTTCAGGCCCGCTTGCACGCGCAGCAAATCCCCAGGCTTCACGCCCAGTGCACGCTGTGCCGCAGCGTTGAGAGAGATGGCATGGGGCGAAAACATGCTCATCCGCGTGACGCCTTCCACCCCTTGCGCCAACTGAGGCAGCAGCATGGGCGTCAGTTGCGCGGCCACCAAGGGGTCGATGCCCACAATGCGCAAAGCTCGCAAGGGGCTCAAGGCCCCGGTAGCGCTGTCGATGCGGTCAGGCTGCGCTTGCGTTTGCACCTCGATCACCGGGCTGGCGATGGCCACTTGCGGGTGCTGCGCCACATGGGGGTAGATGGCCTCGGCCAAAGAACCGTGTGCGGCGCGCAAGCTGACATCAGCCTGACCATTGACGGCGCGCACAGCGGCGCTGAACTCACTCAAGGCCGACTCATTGATCAAGTGCACCGAGAACGCAAGTGCCACGCCCAACAACACCGCCAGCACCGCCGTGCTGTGACGCAGGCCGTGATGGCGCAGCTCTTGCCTCGAGAAGCTGCGCAGCAAGCGCCAGACGGGTGACGACGTCGCCGTGCGATCAGCCTGCATGGTGAAGGCCGTCGCGCGTCAACCGCATGACCCGGTCCGCGCATGCCGCAGCTGACTGCGAGTGCGTGACCATCACGCAGGCTGCGCCGTGCGCGCGGGTCTGCTCCACCAATGCGCCCATGATTTTGGCGGCAGTCTCAGGGTCGAGGTTGCCGGTTGGCTCATCGGCCAAGATCAAAGCAGGGCGGTGAATGAGCGCCCGTGCAATCGCCACACGCTGGAGCTGCCCACCCGAGAGTTGCTGCGGCAACCGATTGCCCAAGCCCTCAAGGCCAACGGCCTGCAATGCCGCGGCCACGCGCGCCGCATCGGGGGTGCCGAGCAACATCAAAGGCAGCGCCACGTTTTGCGCCACATCGAGATGCGGCAACACATGAAAGGCCTGAAAGACAAATCCCAGATGACGCCGTCTGAACAGCGCCTGCCCCCGGTCATCGAGCTGCGTGATGGCGGTGCCCAAAACCTTCACCGTGCCATCAGACACGGTGTCCAGCCCGGCCAAGCAGTTCAGCAAGGTGGATTTACCCACACCGGACTCACCCACGATGGCAACAAACTCGCCGGGCTTGACAGCCAGATCGACGTGGGAGAAAACAGGCTCAGCGCCATAGCGCTTACTCAGGTGTCGCACATTTAGCATGGGTGACAGCATACCGACTTATGCTGTGCGCTGACACAGACCCGCCTTCAGGAGACCAACATGTTCAAAGGCATACTCATTGACAAAACCGAGCACGGCTACACAGCTGGCGTGCGCGACATCGACGACGCGGCTTTGCCTGATGGCAACGTGACCGTGCGCGTGGCCTATTCCACACTCAACTACAAAGACGCGCTGGCCATCACAGGCCAATCACCCGTGGTGCGCAAGTTCCCCATGGTGCCGGGCATTGACTTGGCGGGCACGGTTGAGTCCAGCGACCACGCAGATTACAAGACAGGCGACACCGTTGTCCTCAATGGCTGGGGCGTAGGCGAGACCCATTGGGGCGGCTTGGCACAACGCGCACGCCTCAATGGTGACTGGCTCGTGCCCTTGCCTGAGGCGTTCACGCCTGCGCAAGCCATGGCCATCGGCACGGCGGGCTACACCGCGATGCTGTGTGTGCTGGCGCTTGAGCGGCATGGCATCACGCCGGACAAGGGTGAGGTGCTGGTCACCGGCGCATCCGGGGGCGTTGGCAGTGTGGCCGTCGCGGTGCTGTCCAAACTGGGCTACCGTGTGGTTGCCGTGACGGGTCGACCACAAGAGGCAGACTACCTTAGCCAACTGGGCGCCGCACAGGTGCTCGATCGCACGGCGTTCAACGCACCGGGCAAAGCCCTGGCCAAAGAGCGCTGGGCAGGGGCAGTGGACACGGTGGG
Source organism: Aquabacterium sp. (assembly GCA_030654395.1). Classification (GTDB taxonomy): domain Bacteria; phylum Pseudomonadota; class Gammaproteobacteria; order Burkholderiales; family Burkholderiaceae_C; genus Aquabacterium. The sequence continues at coordinate 233,853 of JAURXM010000031.1, read as the reverse complement.
CAGCCACACCTTGGCCAACATTTGCGCATCAACACAATACCGTGGTGTGGTGACCGCATGTGGTTTGGCGGGCGGCATGGATTTGCCAGCCAGCGTCGCCCCCTTCATCTTGCGTGGTGTGACCTTGGCTGGTATTGACAGCGTCATGTGCCCACGCCCAGATCGCCTGCAGGCATGGGCACGTTTGGCCACGGATCTTGACCTCGGCAAACTGACCCTGATCACCCACCAAATCAGCTTAGCCGAGGCCATCCCGACTGCGCAAAAGTTGCTCGACGGGCAGGTGCGTGGCCGTGTCGTGGTGGATGTGAACGCGTAAAATCCAGTCCAATGGACCCATTAAACCAAATCCAAAGCTTGGGCCTGACCTTGCCCAGCATGGCTTATGTCATTGGTGCCGTTGTATTCAGCCTCTTGGGCATGGTGGCTTATTGGTATGGCAAACGAGCACAAAAAACCACGACCAAATGGCTTGGCGTGGCTTTGATGTTCTACGCCTATGGTGTCTCTGAGACTTGGCAGCTCTACGCTGTTGGTTTGGCTTTGTGTCTGGCGATCTGGTGGGAGCGCAACAGCTGAAGCCTCAAACGCTGGGGCGATAGGTAAGGCTCAATCTGCGCCAAGCCGCACGCCCACCCTGACCCAACACGCTGCCCTTGAGCAAGACCACACTGCCCAACAGCAACAAACCGCCATGCAGGCTGTGCCCCGCAAGCAAAGCCAGTACACCACCAGCCGCACCTGCGACGCAGGCCACCGTCGTGCCATAACGCAGGCGTTGGCGCAAGGATTTTTGACCGACTCTAGAACCAATCATCTCGTCTCCTGATGTCGTACCGTGATCTTTTTAACGCTTAGCTTGATCTCGCACAAGAGCGTGTTATCCCTCATGACCCAAGTCACCCGTCACATTTGACTGGCGCGAAACTCGGCCTCTTGCTCCAACAAGTCAGTCAGCACCGACACGGCCTGCTCTCTGTGGGCGACAAAAGCACGCTCAATCCCACCGGGGTCACCCCGCTCATGGCGCACGATCCTCACCCGACACAGCGCCTTGATCTGTGCATGCAGGATCTCCATGGCGTCCAAATCGGCCAAGGCATGCAGATAACGCCCGACGAATTGCAAGACCTCTTCACGGGACTCGTAGGTGAGCGCAGCCAAACCAGGGCTGATGCTCATATCTGGCAACCCCCTGTTGTTGGACAGGGCCAAAGTGGGCGGCTGAGCGCTGCAGAGCACACGCCGAACCCGTTTCAAGACGGCCTGAGGATCGGCCACAAATGAGTCAACCACGCCAGCTTGGCCATGAGCGACCAGACCGCGCATGCGTGCCTCTTGCAAACCAGTCCGGGGGCCGTTGCCCGTGTTGATCATCTCGATACCGCGCTGGCCTGTAGCCGACGCCGTAAAGCGGTCAGCGTCAAAGTGGACACAGGGCAGCTCAGACAAAGCAGCAGGCAGCAAGTCGGCCAGATTGACCCACAGCAAGCGTTTGGGGTGACTGTAGAGTGCGTCCACGCCAAAGGCACGCTCCGGGCTGGCCCAAAAGGCAGCGCCATCCATCGGGATGGGCTCACCCTGACGGCTTAAAAACTGCTTGCCTGTGAGCGCCTCGGCCCTTTGGTACATGGCTGTAGCCAGACCTCGTCGCTGATGCTCATAGGCCACTTGTGCCTCATGGTCTACGAGGTAGGCGCCCTCGCTCGTGTAGGCCAACTCAGCAATGGGCTCGGCCTTGGGATTTGATCCCATATAGCCCAAGATGCGATCTGGCTCATCGGGGCCGATGCCAGGTTCGTACTTGAAGATATAGCCAGCGTCATGCGCCTTGGTTGAAGGCTGCACCTCGGCGACCAAGTTGAGTACTTCCGTTTCGCTGCAGTACACGCCGGCCTTGATGCAAACCGGAAAGCTGGCGCCTGAACGGCCAGGGTTGCCCACGAAATAAGTGTGACGTGAGACGTCCAACTGGAAGTCCATCGCACCGTAGGGGATCTTCTGCCCCAATTCCACGGTTCGATTCAAGTACACATCCATGCCGTCTCCCTGCGCTAGCGATGTCCGCTCCCCGTCATTATCAAGGTCGCGTGTGCACGGAAAACCCAGATCAACCCCAGCAAAACCAGCTACTCGAACGCACCCAAATCAATGCATCTGGATCGCACCTGAAGCCTTGCCCTTGCCTGCGCGTGCTGGCGGGTTGCACAGGCCGCATACATAGTGGCGTGAGATTTCATGCGGGTGGCTGACAAAGTGGCCGCTGCACTTAGAGCACTTGGTCATGGTCAGCATGCCGTTGTCGATGAACTTGACCAAGCGCCATGCGCGGGTCACGGACAACAGGGCTTCCAGACCTTGGTTCTGGGTTTGCTCTAGATAGAGCTGATAGGCCTTGATAACGATGTCGATCTCGTCGATCTCAGAGGTCTTGTTCAGGTACTCGTGGATGTTGAGGAACAAGGACGCATGGATATTGGGCTGCCAAGTCATGAACCAGTCCGTCGAGAAGGGCAGCTGGCCTTTGGATGGCGACTTACCCGACACCTCTTTATACAGACGCAGCAGGCGCTCATAAGACATGTCCGTCTCCGACTCCAGAACCTGCAGGCGGGCGCCCAGGTTGATCAGGGTGACGGCGCGGTCGATTTGCTTGGCTTCGGTCAACAGGCTTTTGCTACGCATGATGGTGTCTCCGGCAGGAATAGTTATATGGGATGAATGTGGGGCGGGTGGCAGGTCAGGCGGCTTCTTGGTGATTGCCTGCCAGCAAGATCGAGGCATGCAAGCGGGAGGTGCCATCGCTACCAGCGCCCTTGCCGTGGTTGATCAACAGGCTCCACACCAGGTCGTCGTCCACACGCATGCGGCACACCAAAGTGTTGGAAGAGGCAATTTTCAGCACCTGAGCAGGTGACAAAGACACCAAGCGGTCGGCTGCGCCTTCGGACAAACCGAGACGGAACAGGGCTTGCTCGCGGTCGCTGCGGATCAAAGTCTGTGCCAGCATCAAGTAGGACAGATTCGTTTCGCGGATTTCATTGAGGATCTGGTCGGCGTTCATGTCTGGGCTCCTTTAGTCGCAATGTGTTTGCGGTGTCGATGGATTCATTGTGCAAAAGGATCCCAATTTCCTTGATAGGTAAGTGGCTGTAAGACGGGTCGGGTTACGGCTACATGTCTTGTAGGAATTCACCTTACAAAAAGGCCGAACTAGGTGGTCAATGCCATCCAGTCAAAAGGGTTGGAAACAACATGTAATTGCGCTCAAGGCGTCAGATATTCACTAGGACAGGCGGGGGCTGCGTCATATCCTGATCGCTCATACCCCAATGGGTGAAGGATCAACATGCAGCTCACACGCACTGTCCTCTCAAGCTTGGCCTTGCTGGCCATGGCCACCTCCAGCCCTGTTGCGTGGGCTGTGGTCAACCCGGCCCAAGCCCCCGCCGATACGGGGTTCAGCATCGGTGTGCCGCTCAAGCTCGATGCCCACACCTTGATGGCCATGCACACGGGCGAGAAAATCGCGATTGACTTCCCTGTTATCGGCTTGAAGACGGTGATCTTTGAGGCCACCACACAAGGTTTGGACGGCAGCCGCTACTGGCATGGCAAGCTAGAGGGCAGTGGCCACGACCGTGTTTACCTCAAGCAGCAAAAAAATGGCTTCGTGGGTGCCGTGCGTTTTGGCGGCAAACAAGTCGCGCTCAAGCAGCAACCGGATCTGAGCCTGCAAGCCAGCAACGATGTGGCCCCGATTTCAGGGCAAGCCTATGTCGTGGGCACACGCAGCGACAAAGGCATTTACAACATTGCAGGCCATTTTGCAGGCTTGACGCAAGCCGAAGTCGGTGCCGAGATCGCACTGCCTTTGCCTGATGGGCAAGTCGAAGTAGCCATTGTGACCAGCAGCCACATTGACCAAGATGGGCTCGTGCAGATTCACAGTGTCAGCCGCATGGATGGGGCCGGTGCGCCCTCGGTGATCACGGTGGGCAAGGATGCTGTTTTTGGCACGGTGATCAGCAATGGCGGTGAATACCAGATCATCACCAGACGTGGCAAAACGCAACTCGTTGATCCCAAGGCTGCAGGCTGGGCCCAGTTGCGCGGCGATGACCAAGCTGAGCTGGCTGAGGCATCGGACAGCACCGAGCCCTTGACGCAGGCCGTGGGTGCGGCTTTTGTCTCAGCGGCCACCAGCAAAGCGCCTGCAGTTGCCGCACCCTTATCAGGCGCCAATTTGGTGCCGCTCAAAGCGGGCACCATCGACACCACCATCACCTTGCTGATGACTTACAGCGCATCGTACGTGGCGCAATGGGGCACCGAGGCCCTTGCACGCACGCGCTTGTCCAACATCGTGCAAGTGGCCAACAGTGCTTACGCCAACAGCGGCACAGGCATCGCGTTTCGCATTGTGGGCTGGTCACTGATCCGACAAGCGGATGTCACCCCGCAAGTGGCCTTGCCTGCCATGCGTGGCGACAGCGGCGCCTTCAAGGGCATCGGGGCGCTCAAACGGGCAACCGGGGCGGCCATTACCGTGTTTTTTGCCCCGTTCAACGCTGTCACGGGTAAGACATCCACCTGCGGCTTGGCCTACATCCCAGGCGCCAACTCAGCGGGGTTGGGTACATTCAAGGCCCAAGTCGGATCGAGCATGTTCACAGCCCTCAATGACGGGCAATCCAACGGCTATTACTGCGAAACGCTGAGCTTGGCGCATGAGCTGGGACACAACTTGGGCAACGTGCACGACAAGGCCAACTCGTCTTTCAAAGGGGTATTTGGCTACAGCTACGGCAAGGGCGTGTCAGGCCAGTTTGGTACGGTGATGTCGTATATCTCACCGCGCGTGGCGCTGTTCTCGTCACCACAACTGGCCTGCGGCAGCTCACAAAAACCTTGTGGGACCAGCACCGAAAACGTCGTGGCCACCATGCTGCAAACCAAAGCCATGGTGGCGGCCCAAGGCATCAGCAGCAAGGCTGCGGCCACATCTGATTCGGGCCATATCGTATCGGGCTGGCTGGTCAACGCCAACGGCACGCCCTATACCGGTGTGGCGGTCGTCAAGCCCAGCAACGCCAAAATCCTGTGTCAAACCGGCACCACGGGTCTGTATGTTTGCAAAGTACCCACCGACATCAGCTCCGTCAACATCAGTGTGACGGCCCCGGGCAAGGTTGCTGCCCCCTCGGTCGGTTCGTTCTCGGTCAACACGTCTGCCAACACCCCAGTTAACGGAACGCGTTTTTACTTGAGTAACAAGTAAGCAAAGCAATCGATAGCCACAATCAACCGAGAGGATTGCATCAATCAATTCGATATATGACGAGACTGGCCTAAGATTCGATCTGTATTGCGTTTACACAGATCAATCAACCTCACTAGGAACAAGCCATGTCTCTGATTAACACCCAAGTCCAGCCCTTCAAGACCGAAGCCTTCCACAACGGCAAATTTGTTGAAGTGTCTGACCAATCCCTCAAGGGCAAATGGTCGGTGCTGGTGTTCATGCCTGCTGCTTTCACCTTCAACTGCCCAACCGAAGTCGAAGACGCAGCTGACCTGTACGCCGAGTTCCAAAAAGCCGGCACCGAGATCTACATCGTCACCACCGACACGCACTTCTCGCACAAGGTGTGGCATGAGACATCGCCTGCCGTGGGCAAGGCCAAGTTCCCGCTGGTTGGCGACCCCACCCACACCTTGACCCGCGCATTTGGCGTGCACATTGAAGAAGAAGGCCTGGCCTTGCGCGGCACCTTCGTCATCAACCCAGACGGCGTCATCAAGACCGCTGAGATCCATGACAACGCCATCGCCCGCGACATGAAGGAAACCCTGCGCAAGCTCAAGGCTGCGCAGTACGTTGCCAACAACCCAGGCCAAGTCTGCCCAGCCAAGTGGAATGAAGGCGCCAAGACTTTGACACCATCATTGGATCTGGTCGGCAAGATCTAAATTTGAGCCCGCCCCTGCCTGGCTCACAAGGCCGGGTGGGGTGGACGCGGGTCGCTTGATATTCACGGATGCACACCATGCTGGACGACACCCTCAAGGCCCAACTGGCCGCGTATCTAGAGCGCGTGACTCAACCCTTTGAGATCACCGCATCCCTGAGCGACTCGGACAATTCGAATGAGATGCTGGCGCTGCTGCAAACCATCACCAGCCTGCGCAGCGACAAGATCACCCTGAACACAGACGGGCACGATGCCCGCAAGCCCTCGTTCACGCTGCGCCGCGCTGGCAGTGAGACATCACTGCGCTTTGCAGGCTCGCCGCTGGGCCATGAATTCACCTCGCTGGTGCTGGCTTTGCTGTGGACGGGCGGGCACCCGCCCAAAGTCGAAGCGGATGTGATCGAGCAGATCAAGGACTTGGATGGCGACTTCAACTTCGAGGTCTACATGTCCTTGAGTTGCCACAACTGCCCGGACGTGGTGCAGGCATTGAGCCTGATGGCTATCTTCAACCCCAAGGTCAAGACGACGGTGATTGAGGGTGGTGCCTTCCAAGAAGAAGTCACGCGCCGCGAGATCATGGCCGTGCCCATGGTCTTCCTCAATGGCGAGGTATTTGGCTCGGGCCGCATGACCGTGGAAGAGATCGTGGCCAAGTTGGACACGGGCGCTGCCCTGCGGGATGCCGCCAAGCTGTCGGCCAAAGAGGCTTATGACGTGTTGATCATCGGTGGTGGGCCTGCGGGCGCTGCCGCTGCTGTGTATGCCGCGCGCAAAGGCATCCGCACCGGTGTGGTCGCCGAGCGCTTTGGCGGCCAGACCAACGACACGCTGGCGATCGAGAACTACATCTCGGTATTAGAGACCGATGGGCCCAAGTTCGCCATGGCCTTAGAAGCCCATGCCCGCGCTTATGACGTGGACATCATGAATTTGCAGCGCGTGGACAAGCTGATCCCGGCTGATCAAAGCGGTGGCCTGATCGAGGTGACGCTGGCCAACGGCGGCACGCTGAAAAGCAAGACGGTGATCATCTCCACTGGGGCGCGCTGGCGCAACGTGAACGTGCCCGGCGAGGCCGCCTACCGCAACAAGGGCGTGGCCTATTGCCCGCATTGCGATGGTCCGCTGTTCAAGGGCAAGCGCGTGGCCGTGATCGGCGGCGGTAACTCGGGCGTCGAGGCCGCGATTGACTTGGCAGGCCTCGTGGCCCACGTTACTTTGGTGGAGTTTGCCGAGCAACTCAAGGCCGATGCCGTGCTGGTCAACAAGCTCAAGAGCCTGCCCAATGTAGAGATCCACACGAACGCGCAAACGACCGAGATCACAGGTCTGGACACGAATGGACAAGACAGCGGCAAGGTCACCGGCCTGCGCTACAAAGACCGCGCCACAGGCGATGAACACCACGTTGCGCTAGAAGGCGTGTTTGTGCAAATTGGCTTGGTGCCCAATACCGAGTGGCTAAAAGGCACGCTGGCACTGAGCCAGCACGGCGAGGTCATCGTCGATGCCAAGGGCGCCACCAATCTGCCCGGTGTGTTCGCGGCAGGTGATGTGACGACCGTGCCTTATAAGCAGATCGTCATCGCAGCAGGAGACGGGGCCAAGGCGGCACTCAGTGCGTTTGACCACTTGATGCGCCACGGCTGACGCCAAGGGTCGGGCGCCAAAACAGCGTCAAACCAAGGCATGCCACCACCACGTTGCCCAAGGCGAACAAGGCCACAAGGACATCGCGCAAGTCTTTGTTGATGTTGCCGATGTTCCACTTGTGCAGCACTGAAAAGCTCCAGCCTTCGACAGCATCGGCGTTGTTGACGCGGGCGGCGATGGCGCCTGTGGCCAGTTCAACATAAACGCGCGGCGTGCCCGGTGCGTCAAACTGCATCCGCCAGACGGGCAGCCGCTTGTTGAGGAACCCGTATTCACCGTCAAAGCGGGTGATCAGGCGCACATCCGTGATGCGCTCAGCAGGCCAGCCCGTGTCTTGTGTGGCCACGCGGATGGCCAGTTGTTTGGCACCATCTGGCAGGCTCAAGCCTTGGGCATCGATCAAACGTGCCCGTGGTTTGGCAGCTTGGGGACGTGGACTGGTCTGGTGTTCAGCATGCTCAGCGTGTTCAGCTGCTGCCAAAGCGGCCACCTGCGCTTTGGGCGCACCTTGTCCCGCAGCTTGAACCCACCACGCCGAGGCGGCCCCATCGGCCACCCAGTCCACGCGACCAATGAGGCCTGTGTCACCAACCCCGGCCCAGGCCTGATCCGTCATGGTGGACACGGGGCGATCAAGGCTGACAAGGTGCGACGCTGGCGTCCTCAGGGCTCCCGTCCACAGGTGGAACAGGCCGCTGAACGCAAAAGCCAGAGAGGTTAAGGCGACCGTCAAGCCCAAACGACGGTGCCAGCGTGACACCGGGCGTGCCGACAGGCGCCGTGTGGCACTGGCACGCATCGTCCACCCAAAATACAGCCCCGACATGGCGCTGAGCAAAGCACAACACAGCGCGACCGTCATCGCCATCACCTGTAGCCTTGGCCATGCGTCCAGCAGGCTCCAGTTGTGTCCCCAGCGGAACAGTTGACCCAAGCTGCGTTTGGTGTCGTCATTGAGCGTGGCCAAACGCATCTGGCGGGTGTCGATGTAAGCGCTCAGGTGGTCTGGTCGGTCAAACGTCACTTGCCACACAGGCAGCAGGCGGTTGACGGGCAAGTAGTCCTCATTGAACGCGGTGATCAAGCGTGTCTGCGCAACAGGTGCGCCGCGTGCGTCCATCAGACCGGTGTAGTGCCTGGCCAAGGCTTGCGCCAACTGCGGCTCCCCATCGGGGGTGACCACGCCCGTGCGTGGGTCAATCAGCAAACCAGCCTGATCCAAGCGAGGGTGCGCCAACCACAAGACGGCGTCACCCAGCTTGACTGTGTGCAGGCTGTCAAGCGTGTTGATGCCCAGCGACTTCAGCCATGACTGGGGATTGGCCGCTTGCGAGGCATCCCAGGTGATGGCGGGCGGCATGAAGGCCGCTGGCTTGGGTTGCAGGCGCGACATGATGGGGTGACTGATGCCAGACAAGCCCCACATCAACATGCCCACACAGGTGATCAGGCCCAACCACTGGTGGAGCTTCCAGACAGTGGCCCGCATCACAAGCCCCCTTGCAGCGCGTTAAAGCTATAGCGCACGCCGACCAACAAGGTGCGGGGTTGGCCCACGGTGTAGCTGTCCATCGTGGCCGGTGCGTAGACTGTGCTGCTCAAGCCGTTGTAGCTGCTGGCTGCTGATTCAGCGTATTTTTTGCCGGTTGCGTTGTTCAGCTTGATCCACCACTCCCACTGACGCTGCGTCCACTTGGCTTGCAGGTTCAGCAGATCATGGCCACCATAGCGAACGGTATTGGCATCGTTCATCCAATAACGATCTAGATGCTGAACAATGGCTGTGAGCTTGAGCTCGGGCAGGGCTTGATAGCCCAGTTCGATGTTGGCCAACAGGCGCGGTGCCGCTTTGATCTCTTTGCCCGAGTAGTCCAGCGAGCTGCTCACCACATAGTCTTGGTAGCTGTGTTTTGAATAGCTGCCTGCTAGGCCCACGCTGACATCGTGCCAACGCTGCTGGGCAGAGAACTCCAGCCCACGGTGGCGGGTGCGCCCTGCGTTGCGGGACTCGGACTGGCCTGGGGCGATCGTGTAGGACAGGATCTCATCGCGGCCATCTAGCTGGTACAGCGCCAACTCACCTTTGAAGCCCGCACTGGGGTCGCTCCAGCGCACGCCTGTGTCCAAGTTATTGAAGGTGGCAGGGCGCAAGGTCGGTGCCACGGCCGAACTGCCGTATTGCGCGCTGACCTCGGGCGGTGTGAAGCCTTGGCTGACATTGCCAAACACGGTGAGCGCACGCGCGGGGTGCCACGTCGCACCCAGTTTGGGGCTGGTGTGCTGGTAGTGGCGTTGCTCAGACGGCGCGCCTGTGCTGCTGCCTGGCGTCAGGTGGTTAACGTAGTCATAAGCAATGCGGTCATGACGCACACCGGCCACCAAGCTGATCTGGCTACTGGGCTGCCATTCCACTTGCGAGTACACGGCCTGTGTCTGCACGTCCACCGCATAGTCGCGGGCCACCGAGCCTTGGGCATAGCTGACGTACCGGCCACTGCCATCGCGTGTGATGCTGAGGTTCTGGTCAAACGCCTTCATGGGGCTGTCGTCAAACAAGTAGCCATTGATCCAACGCACAGGCTGTGATGCGATGCTCATGTCTTGCCGATGGCGAGCCTCTAAACCCAAAGACCGGAAGCTTTGATTGGTGATGAAACCGCTGGCTGTGCCCGCATTGATGTTCCTGACGCGGTAGCTGGGAATTTGGTTGGTGATGTTGTCGCGTGCAAACAAGGTCACCGCCGTGGCGCCACCCTCATTCCACTGCCCATCCAAGGTCGTGGCCAGCCGGGTGGCATGGACTTGGCGATCCGTGAATGTTTGCGGGCTGAAGCCGGGGTTGTTCACGTATTGATCTGGCGTCAGCGAACCCGGCATGTCGGTGTCCAAGTGGTTGCTGGTCAGCGTGGTCTTCAGGTTCGTATTGACGGCCAACACCCAGTCATGGCGCAGGCTGATAGATTGTTTGTCGGCATCGTTGTAGCTGTCATCCCCCCCGCGCTTGCGGGCGACGTAGCCGTCTACATTGAGGCCTTGTTGGTGATCCTCAGGCCCCATCGCACCGGTGTGCGCGGCAAAATCCAGACGTCGGTAACCTTGGTCACTGATCTGAGTACCCAGATGGCCACCTGCGCGACCCAAGGCCGATCGGCTGAAAAAATTCACCGCCCCACCCACGGCGTTGGAGCCATACAAAGACGAGGCCGGGCCACGCAAGACCTCGATGTGGTCAATGCCTTCGAGGTTCAGTTCATACAAGGCGTTGTGGTTGAACAGGCCGGGTGGGCGCACGGGCAAGCCGTCTTCCATGTAGAGGTAGACCGCATTGGTGGTCAGCGGGTGCCGAATGCTCATGGCGTGCTGCTCGTTGCGGTAGTCCGGCATGTACACGCCAGCGGCTTGGTTGAGCAGCTCACCAATGAAGGCGGCTTTTTTGTCCTGCAAGGTGCTGCGCTTGATCAGGTCAATGGCGGCGGGGGTCTTGCGCTTGGATGTGCCCTCGCGCGAGGCGGACACCACGACGGGCTCTAGTGATGTATCGGGGGCAGCCGTCTGCGCAAACGACAGAGATGAGGTTAGCGCGGAGCAGGCACAGGCACAGACGCAAGCCAAGGCCGCCGGGCGCAAGCAAAAAAGGGAGGTGTTCATGTAAGCCATCCTGAAAGACATGGGCGTGCGCACAAGGACCAGCCTTGGTGGGCACGTAACGGTCAGATCAGATGGACGTCGGCGGGGCTCGGGCTTGTGAGGGCGCCCACGCAAACAGTGTGCGGGGCGCATGCCAGAACAGCATCGGCACAAGGCTGTCAGCCAAGGCCAAGGCGGGGATCAGCGCAAGGCCGGTAGGCGGCACCAGCGCATCCGCATGGATCAGGCAAAAAGGGCAATGCGCCCAAGCGTGCTCGCCCTGAGGCTCAGAGCTGGGTTGCTTGCTGGCCCCTACGGCGACCTGAACCGAGCAGACTTCAGCCGATTGAAACAGGCTGGGCTGGCTACCTTGGCTGACACGCACCCAATGTGATACCGCAGGCGCCAGCGCCGCGAACAAGATGACCGCAACGGCAAGCCATGTTATCCAGCGGGGTAGTGAGCGATAGGAGGGGTAGCCAACCATGCCCACAGTGTAAGTGGGTATCCGCGCTAAACGCGCGCGTTCAGGCCATCAAAGCAGGTACTCATCACCAAAGCGATGATGTCTTCGTTGCTGTACAAGTCACTCATCTTTAAGAATTCCAGAACTGGGTCGCAGGCACGGGCGTAGAGGGTGTAAAGCACGACAATCGGCGGCAACTTGGGGTTGAGATCGCCGCTTGCCTGCGCCATCTCAATCCAAGCGCCCAATCGCAGGCTGACGTCCATCAGGCCGCCCAGATAAGCCTGGTTGCCCATGAGCGTGGTGCGCAGGCTGGAGTTTTGGCTGGGCAGAGACGGCATCTCCCCAGCGAGCTTCAGGCCCATGGTCCATTTCACCACGGCGCGTAATTTGTCGATGGCTTGTGCTTCAGCGGGCAGGGTGTCCAAAAACGCTTGGGCGCGTTTCATCACCGACACCATGGCAGCAGCAGCCAGGTCTTCTTTGCTAGGGAAATGCTTGTACAGGCTGGCCTTGGCAATACCCACATCGGCGGCGACTTGGTCGACGGTCATCGCCTCAAAGCCTTTGTCGGCGAGCAAGCGGTTGACGGCCTGAATGATCGCGTCTTCGCGCGCCAGCAGCATTTGTGCTTTGAATGAGACTTTGGGAGGTGCGGTGATTGCCATGGCAAATTTTAACTGCCGGAGTCTTCAAAAAGTACAATCAGCCTACAAAAATACTGTTCGGTATTTTGTTAGACTACGTGGTATATTTCGGATCATTGCAATCAAGGAGTCAAACTTGTCGATCAAAGTGGCCATTGTGGGATCGGGCATTTCAGGGCTGGCAGCCGCGCACGCTTTACGCGGCAAGGCCGACGTGACCTTGTTTGAATCAGGCTCGTACTACGGCGGACATACCCATACAGTAGATGTCGAACTGCCGACGCCACAAGGTGCCGTGACCCACGGGGTGGACACCGGTTTTTTGGTGCTGAATGAGCGCACCTACCCCAACTTGATCGCCCTGCTGGCAGAACTCGACGTGATAACGGTCAAGTCAGACATGTCGTTTTCAGTGCAATCCACCCAAGCTGGTGGCCGTGGCCAAGTGGAATGGAGTGGCGCCAGCCTCAACAGTTTGTTTGCCCAGCGCGCCAATCTGGTGAGCCCCCAGTTTTGGGGCATGTTGCGCGACTTAATGCGTTTCAACGCATTGACGACCCAGATCGCCAACAGTGGGACAGAGGCCCAATTGCAGCAACCCTTGGGCGAGTTCTTGAAGGCGCACGGCTTTGGCAGTGCTTTTTGTAACTGGTACTTTTTGCCCATGATGGCCTGCATCTGGAGTTGCCCCACAGCGCAAATGCTGCAGTTCCCAGTGGCCACGATGGTGCGTTTTTGCCATAACCACGGCTTGCTACAGATCACCAACCGGCCGCAGTGGTGGACGGTGCAGGGTGGAGCCAAACATTATGTAGACAAGATCGTCGCCGGCATCTCCGACAAACGCCTCAACACGCCAGTTCGCCAGATTGAGAGCTTGGATGCCGCTGAAGGGCATCGCACCGTCGCTGTCCGAACAGACAGTGGGACAGAATGGTTCGACAAGGTCATCATTGCCACGCATTCCGACCAAGCTTTACAGATGCTTGTTACGCCAACGGCTCAGGAGAGGTCTGCATTGAGTGCCATCCAATACCAGTCCAACAAGGCGGTGCTGCACACAGATGCATCCATGCTGCCTAAACGACCAACTGCTTGGGCAGCGTGGAACTACGAACGCGCTGCGGTGTCGGCGCAAGAAGACAGCCGTGTCTGTTTGCACTACCTGCTCAATCGCCTGCAGCCACTGCCATGGACGCAGCCGGTGGTGGTGTCGTTGAACCCGGTGCGCCCCATTGCCAGACACAAGATCATCGGGGAGTACGACTACGCCCATCCGGTTTTTGACATGGCAGCAGTGGCCGCTCAAAGCCGTATGCCTGCTCTGCAAGGCCAGCAAAATCGCTACTTTGCAGGTGCTTGGATGGGTTACGGCTTTCACGAAGACGGCTTGAAGGCGGGCTTGGCCGCAGCCACTCAACTTCTGGCCGATGTCGGTTTGGGGAAGGCAGCGACATGATGCACGTGACACCCAAACCGCAAGCTACTCACCAGCCCTTGATCGGGTTTGGTCAGGTGCGCCATAACCGGCTGCGCCCCCGGCGACATGCCTTTGTCTACCCCACCTATTTTTTGATGCTGCCGATGCGCAGTCTGGCTGCATCAAATGGCCAAAGCCCAGAGCGCACAGGTGGCTTGGCCGTCAACCGCTCAGCCTTGCTGAGTTTTTATGACCGTGACCACGGCGATGGCCGCACACCGCAGCAAGGCGGTGCGCTGGCATGGCTGGACGAGCTGCTTCACAAGGAAGGCATCTTGGATGCGACGGGCGAGGCCTGGCTGCACACCTATCCACGGGTACTGGGATATACCTTCAAGCCGGTGAGCTTTTGGTACTGCCACCGCGCCCAAGACGACCAAGGCGGCGCCTTGCGCGCCATTGTGGTTGAGGTGAACAACACCTTTGGTGAGCGTCACTGCTACCTGCTGGATCAACCCCGCTTTGGCGTGGAACAAAGGGCGAATAAGGTTTTCCATGTCTCGCCCTTCAACGCCGTGGAGGGTCACTACCGGTTTCGCTTCATGCGAAGCGCGCCCACCACAGTGCAAGCAGAGCGCACGGTCGCGCGAGTGGACTACTTTCAGAGTGACCCAGATGGCAACAGCTTGCCTGTATTGCAAACCAGCGTCAGTGGCAGCCTGCAGGTCATGACGCCTGCCTTGCTACGCCGGGCGCTGTGGCGCTATCCCGCCATGACACTGGCCGTGGTGATGCATATCCATACCCAAGCGTTTCGCCTGTGGTTGAAAAAAGTCCCGTACTTCCGAAAACCCGCTCCGCCGCAAACCTTTGTTTCTCGCTAGCCAGAGCGCCGACACAGCTGCCACTCAAAAGCCGACTATGAACACCGCCAGCACTGCAACCACCCGATCAGCGCCTTCCATGGCCATGCCCAAAGACGCACCCGCCGCCGCACGCACTGCCTTGCGTCTGCTGCAAAACCTGCAACATGGTGCGCTGACGCTGCATCTGCCGGATGGCTCGCACCGCAGATTTGGCAAGCATCCACAGCAGCACCCAAGCGCCCACATCACCCTGAACAACTGGAACGTGTTCAGCGCGGCGCTCAAGTCAGGGGACATTGGCTTTGCCGAGAGTTACATCGCAGGCGACTGGACGACACCTGATCTGACCGAACTGCTCAAGGTGTTCTCGGCCAACCGCCAGCAAGTGGATGCCCTCATCTTTGGCACCTGGTTCGGGCGCTTGCTCTACCGCGTCAAGCACCTCTTGCATCACAACAGCCGCGCCAACAGCCGCAAGAACATCCATGCCCATTACGATCTGGGTAATGCGTTCTACCAACTTTGGCTGGACGAGACCATGAACTACTCCAGTGCTTGGTTTGAAGGTGATCTGAGCCGCCCTTTGCCGCAGGCACAAGATGCCAAAGTCCGCCGCGCGCTGGACGAGGTGCGCGTCAAGCCGGGAGATCGTGTACTGGAAATCGGCTGCGGCTGGGGGGCCTTGGCCGAGCAGGCCACCCACCGGTATGGCGCCACGTTAACGGGCGTCACGCTGAGCACAGAACAACTGGCCTACGCCAATGAGCGCATGGCGCGTCTGGGTGTCAACACAGCATCGATCAAGCGCGCTGATTTGCGTTTGCAAGACTACCGCGACATCACGGATGAACCCTTTGACGCGATTTGTTCGATCGAGATGGTAGAAGCCGTCGGGCAAGCCTATTGGCCACAGTACTTCGCCACCGTGAGCCGTTTGCTCAAGCCCGGTGGGCGTGCGTGCGTGCAAAGCATCGTGATCGACGATGCCTTGTTTGACCGCTATATCGCCTCTACTGACTTTATCCAGCAGTACATCTTTCCGGGTGGCTGCCTGCCTTGCCCGCGTGAGTTTCGCAAGCAGGCGCAGGCGGCAGGCCTGGTGGTCGAGACTGAATTTGCTTTTGGTGCCGATTACGCGGAAACCTTGCGCCGTTGGCGTGATGCGTTCGTTGCACGCCAAGACGAGGTGTCTGCTCTGGGTTTTGACCAGCGCTTCATGCGCATCTGGGCGTTCTACCTGGCGTACTGCGAAGCCGCGTTTGACACCAACGACATCAGCCTCGTCCAGTACACACTGCGCAAACCAACAAAAGAGTCACCATGAAAATCAGCGCGTTAAGTGGCGTCCTGATAGCTGCCAGCTGCATGTTAAGCGTGCAAGCTCCGGTAAATGCACAGGATTTGCCGCCAGAGTTGCGTGTCAAATTGCCGGTGGTGTCCTTGGCGGGGCAAGCCAAGTTGCGCTTCTTTGGGTTTGCCGTTTACCAGGCCAGCCTTTGGGTTTCGCCAAGCTTCAGCGAGTCAGCTTATGAGCAGAACAGCTTCGCCCTGGACTTGGCGTATCTGCGTGACTTCAAAGGTGCAGACATTGCCACGCGGTCGCTGACCGAGATGCAACGGCAGGCCACACTGCCCGCTGAACAACAGACCCGTTGGGAGAGCCAGATGCGAGCCATCTTCCCTGATGTGAAAGCAGGGGACCGCATCACCGGTGTCAACCAGCCAGGCGTGGGTGCCGCTTTTTGGCACAACGGGCGGCTCATCGGAGAGATTCGCGACCCTGTATTTTCTCGCTTGTTCTTTGGTATTTGGCTCGCCACCAAAACCTCGGAACCAGCGTTGCGTTTGGCATTGTTGGCACAAGCCAAAGCAAAATGAGGCATTGGCGCGCCAGCGATGGGCTTCACTACGGTCTGTTGGGCCTGCCATTGGCGTTCTGCGCATTGCCACTGTATGTGTTGATGCCCAACCTGTATGCCCGCGAATGGGGTGTGTCCTTGACCGCCCTCGGCGCCGTGTTGTTGGGCGCACGTTTGCTTGATGCGGTGATTGACCCGATCCTTGGTCGGATGATTGATGGTTTGTATGCCAAGTCTTTGCGCACAGTGCTGCGCATGGGGGCTGTGGCAGCCATGGTGTTGGGGTTGGGGTTCAGCGCCCTGTTCATGCCGCTGGTAAAGGAGCCGGCACCGCTGCTGTGGTGGGCAGGCTTTTGGCTCATCGTGACCTACGCGGCTTACAGCGCATTGTCAGTTGCGCATCAAGCGTGGGGCGCCATGTTGGGCGGCAACGCGCTCTACCGTAGCCGCGTGGTGGCCTGGCGTGAAGGCCTTGGTCTGGCTGGCGTGTTGATCGCCGCCGTGACCCCCGCTTTGCTGGGGATACCTGTGATGTTGGCCATGTTGCTGCTTGGCTTGGCCGTGGGCTGGTGGGCCTGGGGCCGTGCACCGCAGCCCGAAGTGAAGACTGAAAGGCTTCATCTGCCTCAGGGAAGCCTGTGGCAGCCTTGGCGCAATCCGCATTTCCGACGCTTGCTGTTGGTGTACCTGTTGAACGGCATAGCGAGCGCGATCCCCGCCACGCTGGTGCTCTTTTTTGTACAAGATCGTTTGCAGGCCAGCCAGGCCATGCAATCTGCCGCATTGGCTGTGTACTTTGCGTGTGGCGCCCTGTCCATGCCCATGTGGTTGCGGGTTGTGACGCATCTGGGTCTTGCCAATGCATGGCGTGCAGGCATGGTGCTGTCTATAGCTGCTTTTATCGGGGCAAGTCAGTTGGGGGCGGGGGACGCGCCTTGGTTCTTGTTGGTGTGTGCCCTATCGGGCGCTGCACTGGGCAGCGACTTGGCCGTGCCTGGCGCGCTTTTGGCTGGGATCATCCACGATGCGGGGGACTGTGGTCGTGCCGAAGGCGCTTACTTTGGTTGGTGGAACTTCGCCACCAAGCTCAACCTTGCTTTAGCGGCCGGACTGGCGTTACCGCTGCTCGGCTGGCTCGGCTACGCGCCCGGTGCCCGAGACGAGCAGGCCACTGCCGTTCTTGTCTCTGCCTATTGTTTGCTGCCCTGCGCGCTGAAAGCAGTTGCTGTGGTCGTCTTGCAGATTTTCATCATTCAACCTCACCAAAAGACAGCAACACCATGACATCCAGCACTCAACGCCGGTCCTTCGCATCGGGCCTGCTGCTCGCAGGCATCGCCTCTGTCGCTCTGCTGAGTGGCTGTGGCAGCCCAAAAATTCAGGACTATGCACAAGACTCCCCGGTGCTGGAACTGCGCGACTACTTCAACGGCACACTCGACGCTTACGGCATCTTCACCGACAGGTCTGGCAAAGTCGTCAAACGGTTCACGGTGGTGATGACCTGCTCTTGGCAGGGCGATGCGGGGGTGCTAGATGAGGCATTTGCCTACTCAGACGGCACCACACAGCGGCGGATTTGGCGGCTGACGCGCCATGCCCATGGCCGCTACACCGGCGTGGCCGATGACGTGGTTGGCACTGCCGAGGGCCAGCAAAGTGGCAATGCGTTCCACTGGGCCTACACCATGGCCTTGCCGGTGGATGGCCGCGTCATCGAGGTGCAGTTTGACGACTGGATGTACCTGATCAACTCCAAAGTCATGCTCAACAAAGCGGCCATGCGCAAATGGGGTGTGGATTTGGGTGAAGTCACCTTGTCCTTCACCAAGCGATAACCCGCCATGGCTTTGAACCAGAAACAGACAGACTGGCGTGGCCGCACCGTGTGGTTGGTCGGTGCGTCCAGCGGCATTGGCCGCGCCACTGCGTCAGCCCTTCACGCGCAGGGTGCCAAGGTGGTGGTATCCGCCCGCAACACAGCGGCCTTGAAGGATTTTGTGTATTCGCACACGGGCGCCATGGCCTTGCCGCTCGATGTGACGGATGCCAGCGCTGTCAAAGCGGCTAGCGACAGTTTGGCAGCGCAAGGTCTCTTGGACATGGTGGTTTACTGTGCTGGCCATTACCACGCCATGGAAGCGACCGCCATCGATTTACCCGATCTGCTGCGTCACAACCAGATCAATTACATTGGTGCCCTGAACATGCTGGCCGCAGTGGTCCCTCAGCTATTGGCCCAGCCAAGCCACACTATCACCGGCCAGCGTGGGCACCTGAGCCTGATGGCCAGCGTGGCGGGCTACCGCGGCCTGCCCCAAAGCCTCGCGTACGGCCCAACCAAAGCAGCGCTGATCAATTTGACCGAGACCTTGTACCTGGACCTGCACGCCCACGGCATCGGGGTGTCGTTGATCAACCCGGGCTTTGTAGACACGCCACTGACCCGGCAAAATGCGTTCAAAATGCCAGCTCTGATCAGCCCCGAGCAAGCGGCAAGCGAGATACTCAAAGGCTGGGCGCGAGGCGAATTCGAGATTCACTTTCCCAAACGCTTTACCCTCTGGTTGAAAACACTGCAGATCCTTCCCTACTGGGCATACTTTGCGGCCACGCGCCGCCTGAAAGCCGGTTGAATGACAGTCGATCGCATCGTTCAAGTCTTTGAAACCCTCACACCGGAATCTGTAGAGGCGTTGGGTGCCTTGTATGCGTCGACGGCACGCTTTAAGGATCCGTTCAATGATGTGCGCGGGCTGCCCGATATTCAGCGAATCTTCAGGCACATGTTCGTCAGTCTGAACCAACCTCGCTTCGTGATCACAGGGCGAATCGCTCAAGATCAGCAGTGCTTCTTGACCTGGGAGTTCCACTTTGATTTCAAGCGATTCAAACAGAATCAGCCGCAATGCATCTTGGGTGGGTCGCATTTTGTGTGGGATGAGGACGGCCTCATCACCTTGCACCGCGACTATTGGGACGCCGCAGAAGAGCTGTATGAAAAGTTACCGCTGATCGGCGGTCTCATGCGCTGGCTGAAAGCTCGGGTGAACGCGTGATGTTCCTGTACCTCAGAATCTATCTGTGCGCCGTTTGGGTCGCCTTTGCTTTGGTGGCTTGTGGCGACAACGTCAGCTCAACACCCCCCCCCACCGACTTGGTAGTCACGCCCGGCGAGACGATGGCCACACTGACTTGGACGATGCGGCCCGGTGTCGATTATGTTGTGTCGTATAGCCCCAACGGCGCGGCGCTAGCGGCCAGCTCGCCCTTCGTGGTCAGTGGCCTGACCAATGGCACGGTTTACGACTTCACGGTGAATGCCCGAGCCCAAGGTGATCGCAGGGGCCCTGACGCACCCCATGTCACCGCGACGCCGGACTTGGCCGGATCAGCCTGGGTGCCCGGTGGCGTGGCGGGCTCGGCAACGTTGAACAGCGTGGTTTATGGCACGCGCTATGTGGCCGGTGCCGCAGACGGTCAGATTTACACCAGTGCCGACGGCGTAGCGTGGGCTGCTGCAGCCACCAACCCCAATGGCCTAGCTATTCATGGCGGTGTGTATTTCCAAGGTCAATACTGGTTTGTAGGCGATGCCGGTTTGGTGATGCACAGTGCCGACCCCTTGAACTGGGGTGCGCCCATCACGCCGCCCACCAGCAACGCCTTGAACGCCATTGCCCACAACGGCAGCATGCTGGTCGCCGTGGGTCAAAGTGGCACCATCCTCACCAGCAGCAATGGCACGAGCTGGACAACAGCGACCTCGAACACAGGCCATGATCTGTTGGCTGTGACGTATTTCGCCGGTACATGGACGGCTGTCGGTGTGCATGGCACCGTCGCAACAAGCCCGGATGCGGTGGCATGGACGGCCACTTCACCGAATTTACTGACCTTGCGAGGCATCGCGGCGTTCACGAGCGGCACGGGCCCCAGTGGCAGCCGCTTTGCCGTCGTGGGCCATGACAACGTGGGGGATGCGCTCACGATGTACACCAACGATATCGGCGCGCAGCCCATTATTTGGTTGAGCAGCGGCACACCATCCGACCCCACGCCGCAGATCAATGCGGTGACTTACGGTAGCCAATTTGTCGCCGTGGGCGCCAATGGCGCGGTCATTTATGGAACGGATGGCCGTGACTGGACGGCCAAAACATCGACACTGCCTGTGGTCGACCTCATGTCCGTGGCACGGGGGGGGCTGCAGTACGTTGCTGTGGGTGCGGGCGGTGCCAGCTTCATCTCCAAATAATCCATCAAAACGCGCACGCGCAATGGCAATGGCAATGGCAATGGCAATGGCAATGGCAATGGCAAGTGGCGGTTGGCAGGGTGCAGCAAAGAAAAAGGCCGTGAGGTGACGGCGCCCAAAATGTCGTCTGAACAACGCGCACCGCCCTTGGTGACATGATCAAAATCGCCCGAGGCGCCACGTTTGTGATCATCGAGGAGGTGGACACAGACAACTGAGGCATTGCTAGCGAGACGGTGACCGCCCTCATCGACGATTACTTCGAGGCCCTGTACCGCAGTGACTCGGCGATCCTGCACAAGGTTCTTCACTTCGAGGAGGGGCTGTACTCGTAAGCAAAGTAACTGCACTACCATGTCGTGATCCACCCCATTTAACTGATCATGTGGCGCCACCTTCTATCTCACCGCAGAGCGACCTGGTTGCTGGCCTTGCTCGGCATGCTGCTGATCTTGCCGACCTTGAACGTGGGGCTGCTGGCTGACGATTTTTTTGTCAGCGAGTTGCTAACAGGCCAAGCCCACTACGCCCATCCGGGCGCCTTCTTTGGGCTCTTTACTTTCGCAGACGGGCAGTCTGCCCATGTCCAATTACTCAAGGACATAGGCCAAACGGGCAGCTGTCGTTCTGGCGGCCGCTGAGCGAGCTGAGCCACCGGCTTGACTACCAGCTCTGACCACACTCACCAGCGCTGATGCACCTCCATACCGTGCTGTGGTATGGCCTGCTGGTGTGGTTGCTGGAGCGCCTGTACCGCATGTTCGACCCTGACACGGTGCGCAGCAATGTGGCCACCTTGATCTTTGCCGTCAGCTCGCAGCACCTGTTGACCGTGACTTGGCTTGCCGCGCGCAACCACTTGATCGCAGGCTGCTTTATCTTGCTGACCATCATGTGCTTTCACCTTTGGCGTCAAGGCAAAGGTAGCCGATACGGTGTGCTGGCCCTGCTGACATCGGCACTGGGCTTGATGTGCGCCGAGGCCGGCATCGCCTCCTTTGCTTATCTAGGCGCGTATGCGCTTGTTTATGAAAGCGATAAACCTTGGGCGCCTCGGCTCAAAGCCCTGCTGCCTTTTGTGATCACCGTGGTCATCTGGCGCGTGACCTATACCCACTTAGGCTACGGCAGCAGTGGCTCGGGCGGCTACATTGACCCGGCAAGCGACCCGGTGCGCTTCGCTCAAACCTTGCTTTTGCGCATACCCACCTTGCTGTATGCAAGCAGCGCGGGCGCGGCGGTGGTGTTGAGTATGCTGGTCGGGCAGTACTTTGGCTTGTGGTCGACACGGTTGGCTCGGTTTTATGGCGTGGGCGCCCTGTTGGCACTCATCCCGGTTTGCGCCGCCCTGCCCAATGACCGCCTACTGCTCAATGCCGAGTTCGGCTTGAGCGCTTTGCTGGCCATGCTGTTCGTGCAAGTGCTGCCACGGCGCCGTCTGTACACAGGCAAGCTGGCCACGGCAGCCAAACTGCTGGTCGCGGTGTTGATGACCGTGCACTTGCTGGTCTATCCGCTGGCCACCCCCGTGATGTCAGCGCTATTTTGGTGTCCACAATGCCAAGTCCACCCAAGCTTTGGCCAGCGGCGATCAAGCACTCACGCTCACCGTGTTGGATGCACGCCGCATCAGTCTATTGGCACCCAATGGCATCGGCGAGAACGTGAGTCGGGACTTCAGCAAGCTGCCGTTCAAAGTAGGCGACTCGGTGCGAGCTGGTCACTTTGTGGCCACCGTGATGGCGGTCACGCCACTGGGCAAGGCCAAAATGGCGCAATTCGCATTTGATACGCCACTACACCAACAGCCTTGGCACCTCTTTGTATGGGGTAAGAACGGCTACGTGCCCTTTGTGCTGCCCGCCATTGGCCAGAGCCTGACCCTGCCCGCAGTCAACATGGGCAAGCTGGTGGGCAAGCGGCTCAAATCAAGCTTTTAAGCGCACTGCCGATAACAATGGATCAACCACCGTGAGGAGCCAGGCATGCAACACATCACCCGTCGACATTGGGTCAGCACATTGACCGGTTTGGTCATCTCAGCAGCGTGGGCGGGCTTGCCCAGCACCGCGCTGGCCCAGGCTGATAAGCCCACTTACACCGTGGCCGTGGTGCCGCAGTTCCAGCCGACCGAGATTCAGCGCGTTTGGGGGCCGATCCTTGAGCGAGCAGGACAGGAAGCGGGCGTGGTATTGACGCTCAAAATCTCGAAGGACATCCCCACCTTCGAGGATGAGGTTGAAGCAGGCAGGCCGGACTTCGCCTACATGAACCCCTATCACCAAGTCATCACCAAAAAAGCACAAGGCTATGTGCCCCTGCTGCGCGACAGCAAATTGTTGACGGGCATTTTGGTGGTTCGCAAGGACGACCCGATCAAGACCGTACAAGAATTGCAAGGCAAGACGCTGGCCTTCCCCGCCCCCAATGCGTTTGGTGCCTCCTTGTTGATCCGTGCCCATCTGGCTGAACAAGACAAAATCCAGATCACCCCGTTTTATGCCAAAACACACACCAACAGCTACCGCCAAACCATCGCGGGTAAAACCGCGGCCAGTGGCGGCTTACGTGCAACCCTAGACAAAGAACCCGACGAGGTGCGTGCGGCACTGAGGATCTTGATGGAGACACCGGGCGCAGCGCCACACCCCTTGAGCGCCCACCCGCGTGTGCCAACCAAAGTACAACAGGCCGTTGCTGCTGTGCTGCTTAAACTGGCTACCGACCCGGCCATGGCGCCTTTGTTCAAAGACATCCCCATGAGCCAGCCCATGGCCGCAGACTACAAGCGCGACTACCTGCCCTTAGAGAAGCTGCGTTTAGAGAAATACGTCGAATAAGGCACGCCATGCTGGCGCCACGCCGCTTGCATCAGCAGCTTGTGCTCATCATGGGCGCCTTGCTGGTGCTGGTCATCGCTGTCTTTGGCGCCTATACAGCCCAATCACAAAGCGATGCCGCAGCCGCGTCAGCCCAAGAGCTGGTGAACACCCATGCCAGCAACCTCGCCAGTGCCAGCGCCGATCTGATCCTGACAGACAGCCTGGATGTGTTGGAGGAGCTGTTGCGGCGCTCCGCGAACTTCAACAGCATTGTGGACATTTTGGTGGTGTCACCTGACGGTCAAACCCTAGGCCATGTTCGCCATGATGCCCACACCAAACCCGTTGTTTTGTACGACCCGCTCAGTAGCCGGACCCTGCCACCAGTCAGCTCTGGGCACACACAAACCTTCGATGAAGCCAAAAGTCACATGGTGGCGTGGCAAGCAATACAAGTCAACAAGGTGATTGGCTGGGTGCGCGTCACCCAAAACGTGCAGGATTTGATTGATCAACAACAACGCATTTGGCGCAGCATCTGGGTGGCGATGGCTGTGGCTGTTCTGGCCAGCACAACCCTGTTGATGCTGTTTTTGCGTCGGCCCATGTCTTTGCTGGACAAGGCCCGGCAGTTCTCCATGGACATGGTCGAATCACCCGGCATCCAGATCGAATTGGCTGGCCCCTATGAGCTGCGTCAACTCTACAAGGGGCTCAACGAGTCCTCTATGCTCAGGCGCCAGCAACAGCTCTTGCTGGACAAAAACATCAGCGATTTGCAGCGCCACGAAGCCAAGTTAGCCGAGCAAAACGAGCAACTCAGCGCGATATCTTCGTTGAGCCCGGATGGCTTGGTCACCTTCTGTCAAGACGACCGTGTGCAGTTTGTCAATGCGGCATTCTCGGCGCTGACGGGTCTGCGAGGCCAGCAGCTCGTAGGCCACCCCCGCAGTGAACTGGACCTGATGCTCAAAGACTTGGCCGACGACGAGACGCCCTTTGCAGGGTTGGATGCGTGTTTTGCCGACCCCATTGAAGGGCAAACCGTGACCGCACAGACCTTGCATCGGCAAAGCAGCCCACCCATGGCGCTCACCCTAAGGGGCATGTTCAGCCAAGCCCAAACCGTCAGCCGCGTGCTGTATGTGTGCGACGTCACCCAGCAACACAGGCTGGATCAAATGAAGTCGGAGTTTTTGCAGATGGCCGCGCACGAGCTGCGCACCCCCATGGCCAGCATCCTGGGCTTCACGGAGTTGATGCTCACGCGAGACATGAGCCCGGTCAAACAAAAAGAGCTGCTGGGCCGCGTCTACCGACAAAGCCAGTCCATGGCAGAGATCCTCAATGAGTTGCTTGACCTGGCACGCATCGAGAGCCGACGGGGCCAAGACTTCAATCTGGCCCAGACCGATTTGGCCGACGTGGTGCAAGCCGTCATCGCCGGCTTTCAGCCCCCTGAGGGCCGCGACCCACCGCTGGTCAGCCCGGCGCCTGGGCCCATGCTGGCACTTGTGGATGAGGGCAAGGCCCAACGTGCTGTGCTCAATGTGCTGTCCAACGCCTACAAGTATTCACCCAATGGAGGGCCAGTCACCGTGCGCTATGTGGTGCCCGATGCGGTGGATGGCCGGCAGTCCATCGGTGTGGTGATAGAGGACCACGGTTTGGGTTTGTCACCCGAGCACCTGGCGCGCATGGGGGAGCGCTTCTTCCGGGCGGACAAGTCAGGCCATATACCCGGCACGGGCTTGGGCATCAGCATTGTTCAAGAGATCATGGCCTTGATGGGTGGGCGCATGCAGGTGGACAGCACCTTAGGCCAAGGCACGACAGTAACTTTGTGGTTCAGCTGACTGTTTGCGCAAGGTGTGAACAAGCGCACGCACATGGGCTTGTTCGGTGTTTAGAAGCGCCATTCATCCCTCAAGCTGTGCATCAGGACGCCGAAGAACAGAAAGTCGCCTCACCCTTTTGGAGTTAAGAAATGGGTCAAAAGACCACCGCTCAAGCTTTACGCGCCCAACTGATGGCCCCCCAGGCGATTGAACGTGTGCACGCGCTGCATGCTTTGGAGTTAGAGCTGGGCGATGCGCCCACCAACCCCGTTGCCACCGAACTGGAAGCCTTCACCGCACGCGGCATCCCCTATTACGCGCCCGATAGCCCGGATTACCGTGAGTGGGTGGCCAAGGCCGTGGGATACTGGGAGCAGCTGCACGCAGCTGACGCCCACGCCCCCGTGCCACGCATGACTGCACACAATGCACGGGCCGTCAAACGCCAAAAACAAGTTTCTTGAGTCTGCACCTGCCCGATCACATCCGCGTCCTTGAGCGCGGATGGCTTTCATCCAACAACATCGTCTTCCTTGATGCGGACACGGCTGACGTGGTCGACACCGGCTATGTCACCCATGCGGCTGAGACCCTGCGCCTGATAGACGAGGCGCTGGCTGGGCGCACACTCCAACGCATCGTCAACACCCACATCCATTCAGACCACGCAGGTGGCAACGCACAGCTACAAGCACGTCATGGCTGCTCGATATGGATACCGCATGGCGAAGCTGACGCGGTGGCAACGTGGGACGAAACCCGCCTGAGCTACCAAGTGACCAGCCAGCAGTGCCCGCGCTTTGCTTACGATGGCCTGATCCACCCGCATGACACGCTGCACCTCGGTGGCCACGAGTGGCTCGCATTGCCCGCACCGGGACACGACCACGCCATGGTGATGTTGTGGTGCGAAGCGCAGGGCATCTTGATATCCGCCGATGCCTTGTGGCAAAAAGGCTTTGGCGTGATTTTCCCTGAGCTGGCTGGCATCCCCGGTTTTGCCGCCCAAAAGGCCACGCTGGACTTGATCGCCCAGTTGCAACCCCGCCTCGTCATCCCCGGCCATGGGGCCCCTTTTACCGATGTGGATGCGGCCTTGCTGGCGGCCCAGTCACGCATCCAATGGTTGTCTGACCTGCCGCAGCGCAATTCAGACAACGCCTTGAAGGTATTGCTGGCCTTCAAGCTGTTAGAGGCCCAATGCCTGAGTTTGGCCGAGCTGACTGACATGGTTTGCACCACATTGCAAGGTAACCCGACGATGCGCTTGCACTACCCACAAGCCCCGCAGGCCACGGCGGCATTGGTGGCCGAACAATTGGTGCGCTCAGGGGTGGCGACCCGCCAAGGCGATGCTTTGTACGCGGCCATTTGAAAAATACAGTATTAATGCGCAAATCGCAGACCCCACACCGAGCACGGTGTGGGCACACAATGGCACCATGCCGACCTCCACCCTTAAACGCCTGTTATGGCCCCAAAGGTTGCACTCACAACTGGTGCTGATGGTGTCGATGTCGCTGTTGCTGGCCTTGGGCCTGCTGGGCGGCTACACAGCGTCAGAGCAGTCCAGCATCGCTCTGCGCGGCTTTGAGAGCCAAGCCGCCTCGCTGGCGCGCAGTGTGGCGATATCGAGCAGCAACCTGATCCTGACCGAAAGCTTAGATCAAGTTGAAACCTTGGTGCTGCGCTCTGCCGACTTCGACGAGGTGCTGTCCCTGCGTGTGATGGACCCCGATGGGGGCACACTGAGCCATGTGGCACGCCTGCGAGGTCAAGCCCCCAAGCTGATTTTTGATCTGCCCAAGCAACGGCCCCAAGCGCCGAAAGATGGGCTCGCGCATCTGACATCGGACGTGGCCAACGGGGTCGTCACAGTCTGGCACCCCATCAAGGCTGACAAGTTGATTGGGTGGGTGCGCCTAGACTACAACACCCTGGCCTTGCAAGATCTACGTGCTCGCATCTGGCGCAATACGCTGGTGGTCGCTGTGCTGACGATTTCTTTGTGCGCAGGGTTGATGGCGTGGCTGTTGAGGCGGCCACTGAGTGCGCTGATCAAAGCCAAAGAATTCGCCATTGAATTGGTCAATGCAGGCGGCAGACAAATCCCGTTTACACCCGCGCCCATTGAGGTCATTGAACTCAACACAGCGTTGAACCAAACCTCTCAGCTCTTGCTGCAACAATCTTTGTTGATCCAAGATGGCCTGCGTCAACACCGGGTGCATGAGGCCCAACTGGCTGATCAAAACAAACAACTCAGCGCCATCTTTGCCATGAGCCGTGATGGCTTGGTGACCTTTGACGATGCGGGGCTCATTCAGTTTGCCAATCCCGCCTTCGTGACCTTGACGGGCCTGCTACCCGATCAGGTCATCGGCCAGACTCAGACCAGTTTGGATGCCCATCTGCGTGAGCGGGCCAAAGCAGGCTCCAACTTCACAGGGCTTGATGCCTGCTTCGCACACACCGATAACGCGGCAGCGGCAGAGCACACACTGCTGTTGCCTGGCAGCCAAGCTGGTGTTCTGACCTTGCGCGGGCAACACAGCGCGTCCAACCGCTTTAGCCGCATTTTGTATGTGTGCGATGTCACCAAGCAGCACACCTTGGATCACATGAAATCGGAGTTCTTGGCCATGGCCGCACATGAACTGCGCACGCCCATGGTCAGCATTTTCGGCTTCACCGAATTGATGATCAAGAGAGAGCTGAGCGCCGAACAACGTGCAGACATGCTGGGCAGCATCTACCGTCAGAGCAAGTCGATGATCGCCATCCTCAATGAGCTGTTGGATTTGGCACGCATTGAGGCCCGCCGGGGGCAGGACTTCAAACTTGAATTGGTGGACTTGGCAGATGTGGTGCAGTCTGTGGTGGCTGACTTCAAACCCCCACTAGGCCGCGACACCCCACTGGTGGATGCCTCCATCGTGCCGATGCCCGTGCATGTGGACACGCACAAGTTGCAACAGGCTGTGCTCAACGTGCTGTCCAACGCCTACAAATACTCGCCCGATGGCGGACCGGTCACCGTGCGCTATTTTGTGGCCGACGCCGAGCAAGCCCGGTATCGCTTTGGCGTGGAGATACAAGACCAAGGTATCGGCCTGTCACCCGAGCACCTGGCGCGACTCGGAGAGCGATTCTTCCGTGCGGATAAATCAGGCAACATACCTGGCACAGGCTTGGGCGTGACGATTGTCAAAGAGCTGATCGAGTTGATGGGCGGGCACATGCAGGTCGACAGCACCTTGGGCAAGGGCACCACCGTGACCTTGTGGTTGTGAACGCCACGCCTACTTCATCTACTTGGCCGACACCTTGGCTGTCACTTGAAAGGCCCGGGTGGCACCACTGAAGGCCGTGATCCCACTGAACAGGGACTTGGCATCAGCTGTGTGCACGATCCGGTAAGTGCCCGCAGGCGTATCCAGCGGTATGGCCCAGGTGATCTCGGCCTCAGAGCTGGCGCCAAAAATACGCAACCAACGGTAGCGTGTGGCCCAGTCACCGTCGTCGGCCACAGCCACCCACTTGTCCCCCTCTAAACGCTGCACCTCCAAGAACGTGCCGTTTCGGTGCAAGTTGTTTTTGGGATGAGCGCTCTGGAAACGCACGAGCACAGTGTCGCCCATGACATAACTGGCTTGCGCATCTTGACGCACAGAGCCAAATGGCTGGCCGATGCCGGGCATGTCCATCACCACACCCGACTGAAAGTTCACCATGTTGGCGCCACGTTGTGGCGGCTGCACGGTCTGTGCCGTTGGCTGACCGGCCACCATGTCTTGCGCCAAGCGATCGAGTTCTTGTTGATAGGCCGCCTGCGTGTGAGGGCCGAACAAGGTGCTGCCACCCTCATAGTCTTGCACGCTGTATTCTTCAGTGGTGGTGATGTAGCCAGCGTAGGCATTGGTATAGCCCACCACCAACACTTGTTTGATGTCGACGCCCAAGGTGCGTGCCAATTGGCGGCGGATGCGGTAGCCCGACATGATCGTCGGCTCGCCAGGTAGCGTGGCCAGATAGAGTTGGCCTATGCGCAGCAACTGCACTGGCAAGACCTGCGGAACCCATGGTGCAGGCCACATTTGCGCCACAGGGATCACGATCTCTTTGACCCCATGACACTGCTTGTCAGCCTGTTCAGGCCCAAAAACCATATCGGCCACTTTGGTCAACCGGGGGTTGGGTTGCCCCTCCGTGGCGATGCCCGGGCCTGGGCCATCTTCTTCGCTGCCTGCAGCAAAGCTCGTGCCCAGTGCCGCCGGGCAGGTTGTGTGCACCACGCCATCAGCTGTGTACTGAGCGGCAACCTGCACACGGCTCATATCCACATAGCGCATGCGGTAGTCCACGCCACCCAAGAGGGGCACGCCCAATTTGCTGGACAGACTCAAGGCTTTGTCAAACTGACGCGAGCCAATCTGCTTTGTGTTTTCAAACTCATCCTCAGTAGGGCCGCTACCGGGCTTGAGGTTCAAGTTGGGCGACATGTCACCGGGGTTGGTTTGCCCAAATGCAGCCACAAAAGGCGTCTTATCAACGCGGTAGCGCACACCGGCGTGATCGTGCTCCCATTGGTAAGCGGCGTAACCTTTGTTGTCACCACTGATCAGTGTGTTGGCATTGGTCATGCTTGTGCCGTGTGTAGGGAACAAGCTCAACGCACCGACAGGCGTGCCGCCTTGCCGGAACGTGAGCACCGACATCAAGGGGTCAATGCCTTGAGGGAAGGCTGCCCGGTCAGCGGCCGGGTTGCGCATGAATGCGTTCATAGATCGGTTGCGGCTGGCGTTGAGCAAGTCACCTTGGTTGAGCATGATGTCGCCAGGTGCTTTGGCCGCATGGGCCTTGTCAATGGCTTCCACGATGCCGTCCACCATGGCGTGGAACGTGCGCTGCTGGAACCCCAATACCGTGATGTTGTAGAGCGCGTAGTGTGAGTACCCGCCAGGGCCTGCGTGGGTGTGGGTGGCACTGATCAGGACGTTCTGCTCGTTGTACAGTTCGCCATAGCGGGCCTTGAGCCGAGCCAACACCGCCTGATGGACGGCCTGCGTCATCAAGCCCGTGTCTGTGATCACCATCACGGCAGACTTGTGTGTGGCCGCATCTTGCACAACAAAAGCACGCGCACGCAAACGCTGGTGGATGCCGCTTGTCTTTTGCCCGACCATGGCGTAGCCCATCATGCCAAGCTCGGCGGCCTCGCCTGTGATATCGCTCATGCCCACGCCAAGTTGGTAGGCAGGCGGTGTTGGGCTGACCACCTTGGCTGCTGCGCTCAGGCAGACGATGCACATCAAACCACTCAAAACAATCAAACGCTTCATCACACCATCCAATCAAGCTTGCGCCGGGAACACCGGCCACATGTCGGTGATCCGTCCGTGTTCGTACACCGCGATGTCACCAAACTGCTGCAGCACGGCTTCACTTTGCGTTGGCCGCAAAAACACAAAATCATCTGGCCTCAAGCCTTGCTTACCCGAGCCCAACAAAATTTGCTGATTAGACGATTTGCCAATCAAAGCACTGGCGCTCAAGCCTTCAGGCGAGACCGGCTGCGCCATCCATTGGCCGCCGTAGATGAACACGCTGTGGCGTTGATTGGCATCCCACGCGCTGGCCATGCGGCTAAAAAACTCAACACCATCGGGAGCCACAAACGGGCCTGTCTTGAGCACCGGCGTGGCAATGAACGCAGCAGGCAGAAAGTCGCTCAGCAACGGGGTATCGAAGTCAGTCGGTTTGACCATGGCGGAGCCGACCGCCACCTCATTGGCCGCGCCCATGCCGTCGTGCAGCCGGAAGCTGGGTGAGCCGCCCGTATTGAGCGTCGGGCCCGCAGGGCTGCCTTTCAAGGGGCTTTGCTGCATGTAGTCAGCAAAACGTTTGTAGGTTTGCGCAGCGTGCAGGCGCGCCTCTTGCCTCAAGCCGATCAGCTCGGGTATTTTTTCAGTATGGGCGTCATAGCCCATCAAGCCAGCCCATTGCAACAAGGGCTCCGCCATGATCATCTGCACCATGGTTTGCATGGCGGCCAAATCAGGCACGCCACCACGGTGCAAACCCACATCAATCTCGATGTTGATGCGCATGGTTTGCTGCTGCGCGCGGGCTAGGTCGCTGTATTGCTTAAGGCGCTCAGGCGTGTCCACCAACCACTGCAATTGCTTGGCTGGCTCAAACCCGGACACCGATCTTGACGCGTAGTAATGCGCTGCAGCGGCCACCGGCAAAGGCTTGCCCAGCAGCACATCGCTTTGGGGCTTGTGCTGCGTGATCAAATGCAAGTACGGCAGGCTGAACACCATTTGCCGCTGGGTGCCTGTCAACAAACTCAGCTCATGGAGTAAGTTCAGGCATGGCAGTGATTTGTTGACCAACCTCAGTTGGATGCGCCCCTGCACATGCTGTTTGACCTGATCGGCGTTGTGGCGCATGCGTACCAGATCCAACACCATCGTGGGCGTGCCGATGCCTGCTTGGTGCAATGCATGGTTGAGCGTGGCGAAGTAAGGTTCATGCGGTGCACCACTTGGGGTGGGCTGCAGCCAAGCGACGCCACCGACTGAACCGGCGACGGTGGCCGCCCCCATGAACTGGCGCCGTGTCAAGTAGGCCATGACTTACTGGCCCTTAAGCCTGCACAAAGAGTTTGCGCAAGTGCGCATTGAGCATGCGGCCCTGCGGGTCAAACTGTTTGCGTATGCTTTGAAAGTCTGGCCAGCGAGGGTACAGGGCGCGCAACTCGGCTGCGCCCATCTCGTGCAATTTGCCCCAGTGTGGGCGCCCTTGGTGGGCACGGTATACAGGGGCACAGTCCTTGATCAGGTAGTCATACGGCTCATCTGCTGCGGCGTGCACCGCGATCGAGCAGCTGTCGCGCCCATGAAAGGGGCTGAGCCACGCGTCATCGCCTTTGATGAAACGAAACTCAATCGGGAAAAAGGCCTCGTTGTGCTTTTCAATGGCCGAGATGATCTCGCGCAAGCAAGCTATACCTTGATCGCGCGGCACATGCCACTCTGATTCATTGAACTTCATGGGCCGCACGGATGCGAGCAAGCGATGCGACCTGTGGCGTGCTTCTTCGACTTGGTTGACGTCAAAGAATTTTTGGGCGACCCATGTCCGCATTTGCGGGAAGCGGCCCAGCCAGTCACGCAAGGTGCGCAAGTCAGCCATGGCCTCATCATCACCTGACTTGGGCAAGGACAATTCTGTGCCGGTGTAGATGTCGTGCGAGATGGCTGCACCATAGCCCGTGAAGGGCAGGTAATACAGTTCAAAGTGACGGTGCTGGTCAGCCAACAAAGGCGCTTGCTGGAGCAGCTCAGCAATGGGGCGCAGCCAGACACGTCGGTGTAGGTTGTAAGCCGGTAGCACCCGCATGGTCACCTGCGATATCACCCCCAAGCTGCCCAAAGACACGCGCGCGGCAGCCAACAAATCGCGGTCCTTGGATTCATGCAGCTCGACAATTTGACCGTTTGACTTCACGATGCGCAGCCCCACGACATCGGCATGCAAGGCGGGCAAGGTGGCACCCGTGCCGTGTGTACCTGTCGATATCGCACCGGCGATGGTTTGGATGTCCACGTCTGGCAAGTTGCGCAAGGCCAAGCCCTGTGAATCCAAGGCGCGGGACAGCACACCCAGACGGGTGCCTGCGTGCATGGTGGCGGTCATGGCTTGCTTGTCGACTGAAATCAAGCCAGACAAACGGTCAAGCGAGACGATGGCGCCCGAGGTGGGCACCAAAGCCGTGAACGAGTGCCCAGAGCCATAGGCGCGCACCTCGCCTTGGGTCGCTTTCATCAGGGCTTGCAAGTCAGCCTCGCTGCCTGGCGTAGGCAGGGATGCTGGCTGGGCGTGCTGCAAGCCTGACCAGTTGTGCCATTGCAAAGCTGTGCCAGACGCCACCGATTGAGGCACTGATTGAGCCAAGGCTGTGTCCAACAGGCCCACGCTGGCAAACAAGCTACCCAAGGTCGCTGCAGCGCCTGTAGCCATGAACTGGCGACGAGGCAAGATGGCTTCAAATACAGGTTCGGTCATTGGGACAAGCTCATGAACTGGATCAAATCGCGTAAATCGTCATCGGTGCAATCGCTGCACAAGCCCTTGGCTGGCATGCCGTTGAAGCCATCGCGTGCATGGGCCAGCAACACCTCAGGGCCTTTGGTCAAACGGGGCACCCATGCCGGTGCGAAACCCGTTAACGGGGCAGCCCCACGTATGCCGTGGCAACCCAGACATGAGCGCTCGTACTTGGCCGCCAGTTGTGGCTTGGCAGGCCGCAGCGCCTCAGCTTGCAGCACTTCGGCGTCTGTCGGCGCACGTGGCGTGGCCTCGGTGCAAGCAAGCAACAAGCTGATCAGCCCGCAGGTCAGCAATATCAATGACAATTGAATGGCACGCATATTTAAAAACGAATACCATAAAAAAAACAGTGTTATGAGAATAAGCTATAGGGCAAGAACACCTACCGCGTAAATACCCTTAAGGAGTCCTGCCCGTGGTCACAACCAACGCCAAAGATGTCCGCAAACTGCGTGAGGCCGAGCAAAGGCGCAAAGCCATCATCAAGGTCGTACGCAAGTTGATCAAAAAGGGCGGCTTGAGCGACGTGTCGCTGCGCAAGGTGGCTGAGCTCGCGGGCTTCTCCACCACCGTGGTCTACGCTTTGTTTGATGACAAGGCCACACTGATCACGCAGGCGATGGATGAAGATCTGCTGGATCTCACCCGTTTGATGGTGGCCGCAGCAGCTGCGCGCAAGGCGCCTTTGGATCGCCTGCGCGCCATGGCACGGGCCTACATCCAATTCGGTATCACGCACCCGGATGAGTACGTCTTTGTGTTCATGCAACCACGCCCGCATGCCCCCAACGAGTCCGCGCGTGTGAAGCACGGCGACCCGTCGCAAGATCCATACGCCTTTGTGCGAGGGTTGGTGGGCGACATGGCCACCAAAAGCGGGCTGTCCACCAAAGAGGTCGACATCGACTTGATGACGCAGATTATTTGGGAGGGCATCCACGGCCTGACCGCACGCCATTTGGTCATGGGACCGGACGACGCGTGGGTGCCGGTGGTGCCAGCTGAGTCCCACGTCGAGGCGATGATTGAGGTGCTGCTGACTGGCGTGCAGCAGCACTTCAAAACACGCTGATCGGGCTTAGAAGCCCGATGTTGACTGCGCCATCAACCATGGCAAGGACATGTACTTGCGCTGGCGTGCAATGCAAGTGCGCGAGACCAGCGGGTCATTGATGGCTTTGTTGACGGCGTAGGCCACCCACTCGGCATAGGTATCAGTCAGCTCCAGCGTGGAGTAGCCTTGACGGTCACTGTCAAAGAACTGAACATGCGGGTTGTTCAAGCGCACAGCTGGCGCAGCCAAACCCTTCATCAATAAACTGCGTTGCGTGGCATCCAGTTTGGCGCCCAGCATTTCACCCAAATTAGCTGACGTAACCGCAGGCGTCATGAACTCGGCACCCACGTAGTTGCTGAAGTTCAGCGGATTGGTGTCGCCGTAGTTGTGCTTGATGTTGCTGGCCATGTAGGTATGCAAGTCACCCGTGACAACCAAGTAGTTGCGCACCTTGGCCTCGCGCAAAGCGCCTGTGATGGCCTGACGTTCGGCATTGAAGCCATCCCATGCATCGACGTTCAAGGGGGTGATCTGTGCGCCCAAGAAAGTCAAAGCCAAACGACCGAAGAAGGTCTGATTGCCCATCAGCTTCCAAGTCGCTGTCGATTGCGTCAAACCTTCAACCAACCAGTTGTGCTGCTTGGCTCCCAGCAAGGTTTGCTCTTTGTTGTTCAGGTTGGTGCACCCCAAAGGCACGTAGCGTTGCAGCACGTCTTTTTCGCCGCAAGGGTGCGGGCTGCGGTAGCTGCGGTTCTCGATCATGAACAGATCAAGGAAGCTGCCAAAGCGGAACTCACGGTAGACCTGCAAGGCCTCATGCGGGTGTGTGGCCAGCGGGTTGTAGGCCACGCGGGCAGGCACGTACTCAGACCACGCGCGCTGTGAGTCCAGCTTGAGCCGCTTGAGGAGCGCAGGGCTGTTGCCGTACTTCGGGTCGGTGGTGTAAGGGTGATCGGGCGCACCCAAGGTGTCGCGTGCGTAGTCCCAGTAGCAGTCGTTGCTGGTTTCGTGATCATCGGGCACGCAGATGAAGGTGTGGCGCTCCATCGCGGCTTGCAAGTTGGGGTCACTGCGATAGCGGCGATAGATGAAGCGGTAGTCGACCAAGTCCAGCGCCACGACCCCGCCTGAAGGCAAGAGCATCGTGCGGTCAGCAAATGGCAGACTCTGGAAGCGCGGGTCGCCAGCGGTCTCATAAATGAAGTCGCCCAGATGCAAGACGAAGTCCAAGCTGTCGTCTTTGGCCACGTGCGCCAAGGCACCGTAATAGCCGTTGGTGTAGTCCTGGCAGGTCAGCAAACCCAGCTTCAAACGCTTGAGAGACCTGCCCGACGAGGACAAGGTGCGGCAGCGCCCTGTGCGGCTCACGGTGCGGTCATAGATGAATCGATAGAAGTAGGGGCCGCCCGTGGTGGTGGCGGGCAATTGGCCGTCTAGGTCAATCTTGATTGTGTGATCTCGCTCTGGCGTGATGCCTTGCGGGCCCACTTGTGCTTGCAGCACCAAGTGCGAGAACTGGGCATCGGTGGCCACCTGCAGGTACAGGGGCTCACCAAAGCGGAGGGCATCAGGGTGGATGTGCGTCCACAGAATCACACCCGTCACGCTGGGATCGGCCGATGACACAGACAGGTCAAACACACGTGCGGCATCGGTGCGCAGGCCTGCCGTATCCAAGGGGGTAGTGCCCAAATTGAGCCACTCGGCGGCCTGCGCCTGCCAAGTCACCAAAACACCACCACTCACTGCACTCAGGGCAGACAAAAAACGACGACGATCCATGCAATTCTCCTTGCCACATTAAACAGGTGGCACCCAGTAAACATGGGTGAGATCGTGACCGCAATGCGTGACATCCCCATGAATCGCCGGGGTATACAAACGGGAGGCCTGCTTGATTGCCTAGAATGCGCCCATGAGCCAAGCCGAATTCACCTGCACCGTCGTCCCCCAGTTCCTAGAGGAGCAGAGCAACCCTGCCCAACGGGAGTACGTATTCGCCTATACCGTCACCATCGTGAACTCAGGGTCGGTCACTGGGCAGCTGATTGGCCGGCATTGGGTCATCACGGATGCCACCGACAGCACGCAAGAGGTACGCGGCTTGGGCGTGATCGGACAACAACCCACGCTCAAACCCGGCGAGCGCTTTGAATACACCAGCTGGACACGCCTAGAGACGCCGCACGGCATCATGCAAGGCACTTTTTATTGTGTGACGGAAGACGTGACCACCTTTGAAGCGCCGATTGCGCCTTTCTCGCTGGCACGTGCCCAATCACTGCACTGACGGCCGCTCGTCTTCCTGATCCTCTGGGGGCAACTCGCCCGACTGTCGACCAGAAAACATCGTCCACCACACCACGAACCCCAGCACGGCCAGCGCACCCAGCGCTTCCAGCAGAATCATCCACATGCGTTTTCCCCCGTTCTTGGCTCGTGCCCTTATCTCCAGCTTCATTGTAGTGAGCCTCAGTGCCTGCGGCAGCTTGCCTTGGATGCGACCACACGGGCAAAGCGCCCCGATTGTCGACAAAGTACGCCTGCCCGCGCCCGGCACCACACTGCCCCAGCCCGACGAGCAAGGCAGCCTGTGGCGCCCTAAAGCACACTGGCTACCCGCCCAATGGGATGACTTGCCTGGCTGGCAAGCTGACAGCGTGAGTGACTGGTGGCCAGCGCTGTGGAAGGGTTGCGTCAAACCTGCTGCAGCATGGGTCAGCGTGTGCACCGAGGTCAAAAAGCTGGGCGCTGACTGGGGGCAGAGAGTTGACGACGGCTTTGTGCGCCAGTGGGTACAAAGCCAATTCCGCCCTTGGCGCGTCACCACCGTGGATGGCGGTCGCAGCGGCCTGATGACGGGCTATTTCGAGCCCCTGCTGGAGGGCCGCCGCCAAGCGGACGCACGCTTTGCCTATCCCTTGCACAGCGCCCCGCTTGATTTAGGCCAACGCAAACCCTACCTCAGCCGCACTGAGTTAGAGACATCCCCTGAGGGCCGTGCCGCCTTGGTCGGGCGCGAGCTGGTCTACTTGAGCGACCCGCTCGACGTGCTGTTGATCCAAGTGCAAGGGTCAGGGCGGGTGCGCTTACAAGACGATCTCAC
Organism: Aquabacterium sp.; assembly: GCA_030654395.1. GTDB lineage: Bacteria > Pseudomonadota > Gammaproteobacteria > Burkholderiales > Burkholderiaceae_C > Aquabacterium. Next base: position 196,138 of record JAURXM010000031.1, on the reverse strand, counting down.
CACCGCTGGCCAGCCCCGCATCGTGCGCTTGGCCTTTGGTGGGCACAACGACCAGCCTTATCAGTCGGTGGCACGCTGGCTGGTTGACCAAGGCGCCTTCACGCTGGATCAAGCCTCTTGGCCCGCCATACGCACCTGGTCACAACAAAACCCAAGCCGCATCCAAGAGATGATGCGTGCGAACCCGCGTGTGGTGTTCTTCCGTGAAGAGCCCCTCACAGACCCCGAGGCAGGGCCCTTGGGCGCACAAGGCGTGCCGCTGACCCCCGGGCGATCGATCGCAGTCGACCGCGACAGCATCCCCTTGGGTACACCCGTTTGGCTCGATACGACCGTGCCGCAAGCCTGGTCAGCCACGCCGCCCACTCCCCAGCCCCTGCAGAGGCTGGTGATGGCGCAAGATACGGGCGGAGCGATCACAGGCGCTGTGCGCGCGGATTACTTCTGGGGCTGGGGCGACGATGCCTTGGCCCACGCGGGGCGCACCAAACAAGCCCTGGCGCTGTGGGTACTGTGGCCGCAAAGGCCCTAGGAGGTGATCGGGGTAATCGGGGTAATCGGCCCTGCATCAGCCCGCCACTTGCCCGGGCTGATGCCGAACCAGCGCACGCAGGCCCGGTTAAAGGCACTCTGCTCGGAATAGCCCAGGCGCTGGCTGATGTCGGCCAGTGGCACGCCTCCGGTCAGGTACTGGCGGGCCAGGCGTTGACGCACGGCGTCGACCTCGGCCGTCAAGGTGGTGCCGGCTACGCTGGCTTGGGCACGGAACTGCCTGGGCGACAAGGACATGGCCTGCGCCACGCTTTCCAGCGTCGGTGTACCGTGTGACAGGCTGGCCTCAATGGCCTGCTCCAACCGTACGGTGAACTGCTCGCCCCGGGCATAACGCTCAATACGGCGCTGCATCTCTTCGCGCATGAGGCGGCACACATCAGGGTTGGACGCAGCCAAGCGATGGCCCAACAAGGTGCGGTCGATGTGCACTGCATTGCGCCCTCGATCAAACAGCACGGGGCAATGGAAAAAGGCCTCATAACGGGCTTGTGGCGCCGCAGCCGCATGCGCAAACTCAATGCACAGAGGGTGGGACACGTTGCCCGTGATCCAGCGACCAAACTCGATCCAACCAGCCAAGGCAGCCTCCACCTGCAAGGGCAACGTCGCCCAAGTGCCTTGCGTGTGCAAGGTCACTACCGCTTTGTCCCCTTCCTCGCTCAACGCGCATTGCGCAAAGCCAAGCCGATAGGGCTCGAACTGGCACAGCAAGCTGATCGCATCACCCAAAGTGCCGCTGCTCATGCTGGCATAGGCCAATACGTCCAGCGCCGCTGGTGTCACCGCGCCACCGAACTGGAGCCCCAACGGCATGCCCTCGATCTCCTTTTGCATCCGTACTGCTTCCTGCAGCACATCGTCGATCACATCCAACGCCACCCGGTTGGCTGGATCAGTCAGTTCGGACAACACAACGCCTCTGGTCGACGCCATGCCTGCCAAGTCCATGCCAAGGCTGGAGATCGCGTCAAGCAGGTATCGCAGATAAAAACCAGCCGCAGTCAACAAGTTACATCCCAAGGCCAAAAAAAGGAAGGTGATGTCAAAAGCGCTTGTCAGCCACGTCAAGACGCCACACCAGCAGCGACTTTACGCTCAAGTCCACATAGACCAACAAGCAAGGTGACATCGTGCCGCTTCCCACATCCGAGGCCTACCAGCAATTCTCCCAACAAGGTGACCCGCTCGCCGACGCCGTGATTTCTGCGCTGATGCAAGGCGGGCGACGAGGCGGCGACCTGCTCAGCCAAGTTGAGCAACTGGCCAAACAAGAAGGCGGCATCTACCAAACCTTCATGGACCAGATCAGCCGTGTGCCTTCGTGGGCCGACACCAAAGCCATGCGGCAAGGCCAGGAGCTGTTCCTGCGCTGCTCACCGCTGGCGATCGCGTCTTTCGTGTTGGGCAGCTTGCTGGTCACCTACACCCCGCCAGGATCGGCCAAGGTGCTGCTGCACACGGGCCGGCTGCGTCAGGATGTGGTCAGGCGCTTGTTCGAGACGTCCACCATGGTCCACGCGGTGATGCAGCCTAGCGCGCTCGAAGTGGGTGCACCTGGCCACCAAACCATCATCCGCGTGCGCCTGTTGCACGCGATGGTCCGCTACCACGTGATGACACGCGCCCAATGGCCCCATGATGAACTGGGCAGCCCCATCAACCAGCAACAGATGGGGCTCACGTCTCTGGGTTTCAGCTCACTGCTGATCAACAGCATGCGCAGCCTGGGCGTGACTATTCCCGAAGACGAAGCCCGCAGCTACCAGCTTCTCTGGCGCTATGGCAACTACCTGCAAGGTGTGAACATCTCGCTGCTGCCTGACAATCTAGAAGATGAGGCCGCCCTGTACGGACTCTTCCAGCGCACGGTGATGACACCCGATGACAACAGCCGCACCCTGGTGGCTGCCGTGCACCAGGGGCTGGCTTGGCAATCGCCGTTCTTCCTGCCACAAGGTGCATTGGAAGCCGTCTCCAGACGACTGCTGGGCAGCGTATTGGCCGATAAATTGGCCATCAAACACCACCCAGTGTGGGCACTGGTGCTCAGCATGGTGGCGGGCCTGCACAAGGCCACTGCCCTGCGCTACCGCATCCCGGGCTGGCGCAACATGGAAGTCCGGGCGGGCACCCGCTACTTCACCTACCTGGTCAACAAGGGCCTCAAAGGCAAGCCGGCCGACTACGCCCTGAAAACGTCAAGCTGAGGATCAGAACGAGTAGCCCACGCCCGGCGCACCAAACAAACCCTAGGGTTAAAACTTAGATTGCAACTGGTCTCTTTCTATAAGATGCAGTCATCACTTGCTGCAAGGAGACACAGATGGCAACCTACGACCTGATCATTGAAAACGGCCTTTGGTTTGACGGCACGGGGGCCAAGCCCAGCGTCAAGCACTTGGGCATCCGTGGCGGCAAGGTAGCCACCGTGTCCAGCACACCGTTGGCCCATGGTGTAAGTACCGAAGTGATTGATGCACAGGGCCAGTGGGTGATGCCCGGTTTTGTCGATGTGCACACCCACTACGACGCGGAGATATTGGTCGCGCCCGGCTTGGGCGAATCCATTCGGCATGGGGTCACCAGTGTGTTCCTGGGCGGTTGCTCACTGTCCACCGTACACGCCGATGCGCTCGATTGCGCCGACCTGTTCAGCCGCGTCGAGGCCTTGCCGCGCGAGATCATGCTCACCGCCCTGAGTGACATCAAAACGTGGGACACCGCTGCGGCCTACGTGCGCCACCTAGAGTCACTGCCGCTGGGGCCCAACGTCGCTTGCTTCTTAGGCCACTCAGACCTGCGCACCCATGTCATGACCTTGGGGCGCGCTGTAGATGGCCGCATCAAACCAGATGACAAAGAGCTGGCGCAGATGGCCACCCTGCTGGAAGATGCCTTGGATGCCGGCTTTCTCGGCCTGTCATCCATGACCACCCCATGGGACAAGCTCGATGGCGAGCGCTTTCGCTCCAAATCAATGCCATCGACCTATGCCACGTGGCGCGAACACCGCCATCTGAACCGCGTGCTGCGCCGCCGCAACCGCGTCTTGCAAAGCTCACCCGATACGACCAACCCCTTCAACATCATCTTGTTCATGTTGGAGAGCGCAAGCTTGGGGATACGCAAGGCGCTGAAGACGTCGCTGCTTGTAGCGGCCGACACCAAGGCCTACGCACCCGTGATGGTGAATATCCAACTGGGTGCCGCCAAGCTGCTCAACCGCTTTTTGAAAGCCGCGTTTGTCTGGCAACACCTGCCCGTGCCCTTCCAAGTTTATGCCGATGGCATCGACTTCGTGATCTTCGAAGAGTTCGGCGCCGGTCAAGCGGCGCTGCACCTCAAGGATGAGGTCGACCGCAACAAGCTGATGCAAAACGAAGCCTACCGACGCCAGTTCCGCAAACAGTTGGACAAGGGCTTTGATATCCGTTTGTGGACGCGCAATATGCACGACACCGAGATTGTGTCTTGCCCAGATACCACCGTGGTGGGCAAGTCATTCGGTCAGGTCGCCGACGAGCGTGGCGTGCACCCGGGCGATGCCTTCCTCGATTTGGTCGTACAGCACGGCCAAAAGGTGCGCTGGCGCATGATTGTGGCCAACCACAGACCAGCGGTGCTGGACTTTATGGCAACCCATCCCTCGCTGCAAATAGGCTTTGCGGACTCCGGCGCACACCTGCGCAACATGGCGTTCTACAACGTGCCAGTGCGTTTTCTCAAACGTGTGCGTGACGCCCAGCTCGCTGGCCGCCCGCTCATGTCCACAGAACAAGCCGTGTACCGCCTGACATCGGAGCTGGCTACCTACTTTGGCGTCGATGCGGGTACCTTGCGCGAAGGCGACCGCGCCGACATCACCATCATCCGCCCCGAAGGCTTGGACGCCTCTGTTGACCTGTACCATGAGGCAGAGATGCCCGCCTTTGGCGGCCTGCGCAGGCTGGTCAACCGCAGTGACAGTGCGGTATCGGCCACCGTGGTCGCCGGCCAGGTCGTCTGGCGCGATGGGGCATTTGCACCCGGCTTTGGCCAAACCCATCGCACGGGTCGCTTCCTGCGTGCTGGCGAGCCTCGCGGCACGGTCGACCTATCCGCAACCCCACTCAGTCAGGCAGCATGAACGCAGATTGCCCCACAGCAGAGACGGCGCAGCCCACCGCGCGTCGCAGCCAAAAGGAGCGCAGCGATGGCACGATCAGCAAAATAGTCGATGCCACCATCGCGTCGTTGCTAGAGGTGGGCTACGCCCGCACCTCGGTCAAAGAGGTTTGCACACGCGCCGGTGTCTCGCATGGGGGGGTGTTTCGCCACTTTGAGACGATGCTGGATGTGTTCATGGCCGCAGCCGATGAGGTCGCCCAACGCCAAGTCACCTTGGCACAAGCCGCATTACAAGGCAGCGCCCACGACCCTGAGCCCTTGGTGGCCGCACTGCACCACATCAGGGATGCCTGCCGATCCCCCATCAACGCGGTGTTCTACGAACTCATCGTGGCCGCTCGCACGGATGCGGCGCTGCACCAAGCCATGACGACATTCAGCGCACGTTACGTCGCAGCGATTGAAGCCGCTGCAGCGCAAGTGTCTGCGCTGGCACACATCAGCCCGGAGATGCGCATGTTGCTGGTGACCTCCGCCCTGCATCTGTTTGACGGCGAAGCCTTGACCCGCACCGTGCAGTGCTTCCCCGAGCGTGAAACGCAACGCATGGCCATGCTGATCCAGCTGGCCCGGTTATTGGTGCCTACGCCGCTTTGAAAGCCTGCTTTACAGCAGCGGCCAGTTCACCGTGCAGTTGGGCCGCCTCGGGCAAGAACCGACCCATGTTGATGAAGTCATGGATCACGCCGGGCCAGACACGCAGGTCAACAGGCACGCCCGCATCGCGCAGTTTTTGGGCATACAGCTTGCCCTCGTCGGTCAAGGCATCGCACTCCGCCAAGCCTATCCAAGCGGGCGCTACACCGCTGTGATCCGGCGCATGCAAGGGCTCGCGGTGCCAAGCCTGCGCCACCGTGCCGCCCTTGATCTGAGCCTCAAACCAAGTCATCAGCTCGGCGCTGAGCAAGGTATCGCGTGAAAATGCCTTGAACGATTCCGTGGCCGATCTCGTCTGCACGGATGGGTAGATCAGGGCTTGCAGCGCCAGCGGAATGCCCGCATCACGCGCCATCAAGGCCACGCTGGCCGACAAGGTGCCGCCTGCGCTGTCCCCACCCACAGCGATACGCCGCCCGTCCACGCCCACCGTGTGGCCATGCGACACCAACCAGTTCAAGGCCGCCCAGCTGTCCTCCAAACCGGCAGGGTACTTGTGCTCTGGCGCAAGCCGGTAGTCCACCGCGACAACCGCCGCACCACTTTGGGCTGCCACCTGACGACACATGGACTCGCACGTATCGAGGTCACCGATGACAAAACCACCGCCATGTAGATACAGCAACACGGGCAAGCCCGGCTCATGGCTGTCAGCCCACAAGCGTGCAGGCAGGTCGCCAGCTGGGCCCGGGATCACGAAGTTCTCCGTACGGGCCAGAGGCACGTGGGGCAACTCCATGGCGCCGACAGCCGATTTATAAGCGCCGCGCGCCTGCGCAATCGGCAACTGGTAGATCGGCGGGAAACCAGCGCGCTTGACGTTCTCCAGCAGCATCTTGGTCAGCGCAGAGAAACGATGTGCGCCTGTGTTGTCTTGTGCATCAGCCATGTGTTTTGTCTCCGTCTTCGTTAGCAAACAGCAGCTCAAGGCGCTGAGATGCGGATCTCAAGCTGCTCTTGTTGATTGTCATCCAGATCGCGCGTGGACAGCCCTGCGCCCTGCTGACGCTGTACACGCACCCCACTGCGCGCCACCACCGCCCATTGGCCTATCGGCACGGACAAGGTGCTGCCCACCTCCATGCGCCGAGTCTGGCCATCTGGCTCAGTCGATTGCGTGATCTGAGGTTGACGGGACTGCGCCTCCAGCTCGACCACCACGGGCGCATGCCCCCCGGCCCAGCGTGGCCTGATCGTCAAGCCCTGACCCAACTCGACCGTGGTGGTTTGAGGCACCGCTTGCGCTGCACCCGCGGCACCGCCCGTCCATGCCCACTGCCAGACGGTGTAGGACTGTGTGTGGCCCACAAACAGCTTGGCGCGTCCACCGTTCAGCACCTGGACTTGCTGCACCGTGTCCCGCTGCTCGTCTGTGTCCAACGTACCAACAGAGCGTGGCCCCACGGCCGTACTCACACGGTGGCCACTGACCCGCCATTCAACGGTCAGGTTGCGTTGGGGCAAAACACCGGCGTGAGCCTGGCCCCATGTCATCAAGGTCAACAGGGTCAACAGGGTTATCAAGGGTAACAAGCGCATGAAGGACTCCTTTAGGCCCATTGTCGTGACAAAAGCCCGCAACTGGGCGTGGCTTGGGGCTCATTTCCACAGCTTGAAAAACAAACCATCGGCGATGCTTAAGTCGTCCCTCAAAGGGCCGATATCCGACTCACTACCCCCAAACACGGCCCGATCTGCACGCCACACTGGGCAGACCGTTTGGCTTTCATCGACATGGAGACTGGCACATGCAGCTCGAAGCACTTTTCAAGCAACCCCAAGCCCTCCCGGCCATTCCCAAGATCGTTCACGAGCTGATCGACAGCTTCAACAGCGAGGACGTCTCCATAGACGACATCGCCAAGAAACTGGCCGCAGATCCTGTGCTATCAGCGCGGCTTTTGAGGTTGGCCAACTCGGCTTATTACCATGTATCGCGCAGCGTAGGGACGGTCAATGACGCGATCTCCATGCTGGGCTTTGTCACGGTTCGCACGCTGGTGATCAGCTCCGGACTGACAGGCGGCTACAAGGCGATGCCTGGCATGGATTTGTCAGCGTTTTGGCGCTACAGCATGCACACTGCGGCAGTCGCAGGTTGGTTGGCCAAAAAATCTGGCGTCAATGGCGACATGGCTTTCACTGTCGGCCTGATGCACGGCATTGGTCAGCTGGTGATGCATTCGGGCATGCCCGAACAGATGTTGCACCTCGATAAATTGGCCTCGCCAATGGACCCCCGCCGCATCGACATGGAGACCACCTCCTTTGGCTACAGTTTCGCCACCGTCGGTGCCGAGCTCGCCAGCAAGTGGCGCTTCCCGGTCGAGTTCGCCAACGCGATCAAACACTTTCCTGATCCACTGGCCAACGAAGCCTTCGACATCGCCTCTGGTGTGATCCACCTGTCGGTATGGCGTGCGCGCGCTGAGCACAACAAGCTGACGGCTGAAGAGATGGCCGCCACCGTGCCTACCGAGGTTTGCAAGAAGCTAGGCATCGCACCTGAGGTTTTACTCAGCGAGATGCCGCCCCTGTCAGAGTTGGCAGAGGGGCTCGAAGCGATGCTGGGCTGACCGGCTCAAATCGACAAAGGATCGACATCCACCGCCCAGCGGATCAAACCGCTGCGGCGGTTTTCTTTTGCCACCGCCAACCAGATCGCTTGAGACTGCGTCAAAAAGCGCTGCAAGGCTTGGCGCTGCGGTGACTCGATCATCAGCTGCGCACGCTCGACATTGGCAACACGTTGTACCGGCGTGGGCACAGCTGGATAGAGCGTGATCTGGCCCATCTCGTCGGCCAGATGTTGCACCGCCTCGACCGCCGCTGACAAAAATGCCTGTGCGCCCTCTTGGGTCTTGGCCTCGGCACGGAGCATGGCCAAACTGGCATACGGCGGCAGGCCAGCCATCTTGCGCTCTGAGAGCTGCTGCGCGGCGAAGTCAGCGTAGTCATAGCGCAGCAAGGTCTGGTACAGCGGGTGCATGGGGTGGTAGGTTTGCACCCACATCTCACTGTGCCCAGCCACATCGGCATCTCGCCCAGCCCGGCCCGCGGCTTGCAACAGCAAAGCGAACTGCCGCTCTGCCGCTCTGAAATCGCTGGCGAACAAGGCGCCATCCGGGTTCACCGCTGCAACCAAGGTGATACGGCGGAAGTCATGCCCCTTGGCCACCATCTGGGTGCCAACCAGCACATCCACCTCGCCTGCATGCACATCGGCCAACCTGGCCTCCAAAGTGCCCTTGTGTTTGACCACATCGGCATCGATGCGCCCGACGCGTGCTTGAGGAAAGGCCGCCGCCATTTGCTCCTCTAAGCGCTCTGTGCCGCGACCCACGGGTTGGATGTCGGTGTTGCCGCAATCAGGGCAAGCACGTGGCACCCGCTCACTGAACCCGCAATGGTGACAGCGCAAGCTGCGGTCTTGGCGATGAAACACACGCCACGCGCTGCAATGAGGGCAGCCACTCTTCCAGCCGCAGTCGCTGCAATGCAAAACGGGCGCGTAGCCTCGGCGATTGAGCAGCAACAAACTTTGCTCACCGCGCTCAACCCGTTTGGCAATCGCATCAAGCAGCTCACGCGCCAAGGGCGGTGGCTCTTGGCCTGCGTTGCCCTTAGGGGATCGGGATAGATCCACCACGCGCACCTTAGGCATGTCGCCATCGCCCACCCGCGCGGGCATGGCCAAACAGGTATAGCGTCCTGCGCCGCCTTCGGCTTCAGGCAAGGCGTTGTGCCACGTCTCCAAGCTGGGCGTGGCTGAACCCAAAATCACCGGAATGCCCTCTAAGCGTGCGCGGTACACGGCCAAGTCACGCGCTGAATAACGTGCGCCATCTTGCTGCTTGTAGCTGGGGTCATGCTCTTCGTCCACCACGATCAAGCCCAGCCGAGGCATGGGCGTGAACACCGACAAGCGCGTCCCCAGCACCAACTCCGCATGACCGTAATGCGCCATCAACCAATTGCGCAAGCGTTGCGCAGGCGTCAGGCCGCTGTGCAAGGACACAATGCGCCGACCTGCAAACCGCTCGGCCACACGCTGCTCCAGTTGCGGCGTGAGGTTGATCTCGGGCACCATCATCAAGACTTGGCGCCCTTGGCCCAGTGCACGCTGAGCTTGCCGGAGATACACCTCGGTCTTGCCACTGCCCGTGCTGCCCCAAAGCAGATAAGGCTTGTCCCCAGGCACTGCCAAGGCGTCCAGTGCGGCGCTTTGCTGCGCAGTCAGATCAGGCAAAACGACCTCAAGGGGCGCCGCATCCAGCCCTGGCGCCAAAGCCTTGTCCAAGCGTTTCAAGCGTCTGGCCCACTGGGTCGCATCGAGCTGACGTAACTCAGGTGGCAGCACCATCAAGGCCATTTCTCCGAGGCTGCGTTGATAGTAAGCACTCGCAAACTTGACAAGCTGGCGCCACGCGAGTGGCATGGGAGGCAGCCCATCGAGCACCTCGATCACGGCCTTCAAATCGCTTGCGGCCACGCTGGCGGCAAGCATTGGCTCACCCGCTCCAGTCCACACCACGCCGGTGACCACACGCTTGCCTAAAGGGACGCGCACGAGCGTACCCGCTGGCAAAGGGCGATCACTCAAATAGTCCAGCGCACCCCACAGGCCACTGTGCTGGGGTGCCTCAATAACCACCCCAAGACGGTGCGGGGGCGAGCTGGGTGCGGGCATGCGATCTTGTCTCCGAAATACTGACAAAGTGAGCTTAGCCCATGGCCTGCAAGGGCCAGCAGAGGCCAAACCGCTTATCCACGGAGCCTGTGGATAACTTTGTGGGAAAGGATTGCAAACAAGCGCTAACTGCTTGTCAGACGGGCGTTTGAATCAGATTGCCACAAGTTGAGGCACTCTGAAGGGCTCTATATGAATCAATGACTTAGCGCTCTATCTAATCAATAAGACCCATCCACCCTCCATACACCAACTTAGTGCGGCCACGCCCCAAAATATGGGGATAAGTACGACAATGATTTTCAAATCCTAGGGTTTAACCTAGTTGCTCAAAAACTGACACGCCGTGTCAGGGTGTGACATGGTTCACGCACCGTTCGGGCCCACTGCAGCAATTGTTTCACACGTCATATTTTGGCCCCATGTTGATGGCGACAGTCAAAGTCAGAGGGCAGCGTTCGCCTGTAAGTGCTTGATTTACATGGCCCCGCCTGTTATCCACACAATCTGTGGATAACTTTGTGGAGAACCTATTCACACTTGCGGCAAGCGCTTGTTTACACAGGGTTTTCCTGAGCATGCACCACAAAGACGCATCCGTTTTATACCTATATAAATCAATGACTTACAACACAACCTCGTGCTTTACACGGCGTCACTTTCAACCAACACTTGTCCGGATAGACGTGCCCTTTTTTGGGGATAAGTCAGGGCTGATAACACGAAAATGAGCAACAAACGGTCAAAAACAGATATGCTTTTGTGCTAACGCAGCACGCGGTCGCGGCATCGCCCACCCAACACAACACCTGTGTTGACATGAAAATGCCTCTGATCCGGCAAACAACCGTTTGAACCAGTTATGCTTGTGCCTGAGCCCAAAGCAGCTTGACGATAGATGTGCGGGGCGCACCCCTTCTCCAACCCATCATCCATAGTGAGACACACATGAGCTTTTCAATCGAAACCAAACTCGCCGACTTGCTGGACAACGAAGCCACCAAGGCCATCCTGGAAAAGCACATGCCAGGCATCTCTACCCATCCACAAATCGGCATGGGCAAGGGTTTTGCACTGTCCATGGTTGCCAAGTTCTCCGGTGGCCTGATCACCGACGACCTGCTGCAAAAGGTCTCTGCTGACTTGGCAGCACTGGGTTAATCACCCACACATGAAAAAGCCTCCTGAACCAGGAGGCTTTTTTTTGCCCGATCGCAGCGGGTTACCAAGTTTCAGTTGACTGGCTGCAATCCGAAGCCGAAGGGTTCACGTCGCAACGAACGCGCTTGATGATCTTGAGGCCCTTCTTGTCATAAAAGCCCCTATCCGCCATGTCTAAACGCCCGTCGCGCATCAAAGTGACGTAACGCTCAACCTCTGCCTCGCTGGGGTCCATCCAAAATTTGGCAGGGATGGTGAGATCGGCACGCTTGGTGAGTTCCAGCACGTTATCAAAACGGCTGAGCCACACTTCACGCGACTTCTGCCCATAGCCTTCTGGGAACTTGTCACGCTTGATGATCATCTGGTAGGTCAAAATGGTCATCGGGAAGCGGTGCACAGCGCCCTTGTTACCCAAGCCCTTGTACAGCTCCAGAGGCTTAAAAGCGATGGAGGGCGCCATGATGACGTCCACATTGCCGTTATTGAACATCGTGCCGAAATTGGTCACGTCGGCCACCACCGGACGTGCGCCCACACGCTGAATCAACTGCGCTTGTGCCTTGTCATGATCAAACGCGGCCACGCGCTTGCCACTGGCCGCCTCAAGGTTGCTGATCTGACGGTCGTTGACAAAGGCATAGGCCGCCCCCAAAGGCACAACACCGCCCACTTCGTAGTTGCCCTGCACCATCAACGCAGCCGCTTTAGGCGAAGCGAAGGTTTGAATGGTCTTGCGCACCACCTCGTAGCTGCCAGTCATGTCGACTTTGCCATTGCGCACCACGGTTGAGGCGCCAGCCGAGTCCAGCGCAGCAGACAAGGGATTGAAAACACGCGTTCGCAAAGCGGTTGCCATCACGGCATCGCATTGGCCTGTGCGGAAGTCTTCAACGGCCACACGCTCGTCAATATAGACCTTGAGCTCGAGATCGCCGCCGTGCTTCTGCATCTCAATAGCGTAATCCTTGGCCGAGTTAAAGCCGTCACCGCCAGTGCCCAGAATATCGAACACACAGACACGCTGCTTGGCCTCGACCAAAGGACTCGCGGCCATCAATGCCGCCACAGCAGCATATTGCCATTTCTTAATCATCATCAACCTCACTAACATGACAGATCAGATTACACAATAACGACTATTCAACATAAGGCATATAAATGCCCGTTTAGAAGGAATTTTTTGATATCTATTGACAGAATAACAGATGACATAAGTGGCCCATCAGGCCTTTGTCGTTGATTACCCCACGCGGGTTACTTTACATCCGGATATACCCCCTCATGCCTCATGCCTCGTTACTCAGGCGGTGTGAAGCTAATATATGGGTAGATGTCGTCAATCGATCCCTGAAGTCAAAGACAACCCTAAGCAATCATTTATCGATCATCGTTAATCTAACAAGACTGAACCCGGTTTCCAGCGCAGCAGTCAGATGGAGTCAGGTTCAAGGGTAAACCACTTACTTCTTTATTCCTCAAGGACTTCACATGAAACTGGCCATCAAACACATCGCTGCAGCTGCAGCTATCGCCGCAACGGGTATCGCACACGCCGCACCTGTGTATGTCAGCGTGGGCGACACGTATAAAGGCTTGACCGCATCGGGTACGGCATCACTCTCCTTCAGCGCCGACTTGCTGGGTGCCTTGGATACCGGCAAAATCTCCCTGACCAACTACGGTGCTGCCACCTCCACGATCACCAAAGACTCTGACGGCTTCTTTGAGTCAGCCACTGCAGCAGCGCCTTTGACTTCAGCCACCTTCGATGACGTGTCAGAGGAAGTTCTGAGGGTTGCGTCATCAGGCGGCATGACCCTGATCGCCCCTGCACTGAAAAGCGTCTCAAGCGGCGGCTCATTGGTGGTCACCGATTTGGCCGCTGACCTCGTCACCAAAAAGATCTATGCCACGATCATCGGCGGCAATGGTGTGGGCACCAAAACCAACTTCGCGCTGTGGGATTTCACCACCATCACCGGCACAACCAAATTCGCTGGCGCGGGTGTGTACAACAACACCATTTCTGGCTTGAGTTTGAACGCAGACAGCTTCGCCGTCTTCTCCCAGTCCTTGGGCCTATTGAAGCTGGGCGTCTCGGCCATGCAAGGCATCACAGACTACGGCACCGTAACATCACAAATCATTGGCACCCCTGTGACACCCTCGATCCCTGAGCCTTCAACCTATGCCTTGATGGGCTTGGGCTTGGTGGGCTTGGTGATGGCAACACGCCGCAAGCTGGCTCAAGCGGCCTAATCGGCGCGATTCATGCGGCTTGGCGTGCACCTTGTGCGCCGCGCTGCATGTGACGCGCCAGCATCTTGTGCAAGTCCTCCCGGTAGAAGGGCTTGCCAAGGTGATCATCCATTCCTGACTCCAGACAACGCGCCCGCTCGCCAGCAAACACATTGGCGCTCAGGGCGATGATGGGCACACGCTTGAGCCCAAGTGCCAGCTCCTGAGATCGAATGCGACGCGACGCTTCAAAGCCGTCCATGACCGGCATCTGGCAGTCCATCAGCACCAAGTCAGCATGATGCTGCCCCAGCCAAGTGACTGCTTGGCTGCCGTCATCCACCAAATGCACCTGCACCCCGATTTGACGCAAGGCGGCTTCAGCCACCATGGCGTTGATGGGGTTGTCCTCAACAAGCAGGACGTGAGCATGGGCCATGGTCAACAGCACATCCGGCGGCGACAACTCGGCGCTCGGGACCAACGTGAGCTGCGTTTCAGGCAAGGCCAGCAAGCACTCGAAGCTAGAGCCCACGCCCTTCTGGCTGGCACAGCTCAAATCCCCCCCCATGGCCATGCACAACTGCCGAGAGATGCTTAAGCCCAGCCCCGTGCCGCCATAGCGGGTGTCCAGCGCGTTGTTGACTTGATGGAATGCATCAAAAATATGGCGCTGTTCAGCCTCTGGGATACCCACGCCGGTGTCAGTGACCACAAAAGCGATGTGATCACTGCCGGTTCGACGTGCGACGTGCAAGGTCACCCGTCCCTTGTCCGTGAACTTGATGGCATTGCCCAGCAGGTTGTGCAAGATCTGCCGCACCCGCATGGCATCGCCCCTGACAGTAAAGGCTGTGGGCAAGTCATTTTGCAACAGCAGATGCAAGCCCTTGCGGTTGGCTGTAACGGTAGAGACCTCAGCCACCTCGGCCACCAACACAGACAAGTCAAAGGGCTGGCTGTCAACCTGTACATGGCCTGACTCAATTTTTGATATGTCCAGTACGTCATTGATGACGGTCAGCAGGTGCTCGCCCGAGCGCTCAAGCAAAGCCAAGCGACGCTGTGCGACAGGTCGCGCTTCGTCCTCGCTCAGCAACCTTGTCAAACCCAAAATGCCATGCAGTGGGGTGCGCATTTCATGGCTCATGGAGGCCAAGAAGCTGCTCTTGGCCTCGCTGTGAAACTGCGCCAAGGCCAGTGCTTGTTCGCGCTCTTGCAAGACGCTTTCGTGTACGAAGCGCAAGGTCAGCAACTCCAGCAGGCGTGCTTGTGTTCGATGCGTTTCAAACAATAAAAACCCAGCGAAAGTCAGCAAACAAAATGAGCCAAACAGGCCATAAGCGTCATGCCTTGTCAGGCTATAGAGTGCGCTAGGCAAGAGCATGGGCAACAAGTGGCATGCTGCCGAGCGTGTGTCAGCATGCAAGATGAACGCTGACAGCGATGCCACCCCCATGATGGCCGTCAAGGTGATGGCCGTGAGCTCCATGCGGTCTACGGGCACCAGCCACCACCATGTCGCCCCCCACAACAGGCCGTCCAGAAACACCAACGCCAAAAGGCCCCGATACCAAGCTGTTTGATGTTGATCGGGTGCCGACATGTACATGCGGGCGTGGCTGAAACGTGCCAGCACCACCACCGACCGCAGCCCAAACCAGCAAGCCAGGTTGAGCGCATCAACTTGCGTGCGCAACAACCAACACAAGGCCAAGGCAAACCCCACTGACAAGCCCATCACAGTTGGCACATGCGAGCACAGCATCTTCATGCGCTCAGACCATACGCGTGCTTGTAGCTTGGCGTCACTTGGCGAGCGGTCTAACAGAGGCTGCGAGAACGAAACCATCGTGACGAATACCTTGTAAATGAGGACTGCAATGAGCCCATTCTATGGTGCTAAGCCCTCATGAAATAGGACAAGCCACCGGTATCAAAGTCGACCGAGACACTGCGTCGCACCACAGCGACAAAGCAAACGCCCTGCATGGTGCGTGGTGCCATAGCGGGCGGTTAATTCCTCGCCTGAGGCAATGTCGCGCAAAGCATAAAACGCGATGCGCCCTTGCTGCACTTTGAGCACCACATTGGGTGCGCACGAGTGGTTGACAAAGCGCAGTGCGTCAACAGAATGGGTTGCGTCCACAGCACGTTTATCAGAGATCGCGATCATGAAGATCCGGCCTGTGCTGCGCTCGGCCTCTCGTGCGCGCTGTCGTGCCAAGGCCACGTCGATGAACTCCCCCCTGATCTCACCGATTTTGCGCTTAGCGGGGATGGCCTCGTCTGCAAATGCACCCTGCCCGTCAATGGCACTGGGGCCCACTTGCACGCGGAATTTTTGGGGATCCGCAATGATGCGATCAGGCCGTGATGCGGTCACCATCGGCTGTCCATTCAAGTATCTGCCAATCACTTGGCATGTCCGGCGACATCAATTGCGCGCGGCCTTCACCGAGCCGTTGCAGCTCAAACGGTTTTTGCTGATTTTCGCGATCAGGCAAGGTGGACCGCTCGATGTGCCAGTGCCCTTGGGTCAAGACCCCAAACGAGACTTCACAATCCAGCCACGCCAGCGCCAGCTCCGGATAGGTCAACATCACATCTGTCAGGGTATAACCGGGCGTCATGCCGCGCGGCCAGCGTTTGACCCGAGGCCGCACGCACATCAGGTAGCGACCAGCCACCATGATGCGACTGCCATCATCCTGCCCACGCTGGTTGACACCCGCCAATGCGATGAAGCGCCCTGTAGAGTCGGGCAAAAGCTCCCACGTGGCGTTGTACTCGGCGTGCACGCCAATCTCAATGAGGTGCCCCGGTCGATCGCCCAACATCCAGCCCGCATCAGGCAATACGCTAGGGGGCTGGTAATCAACGCGGTGCAGCCACTTGCAGACCAAGCCCTCAGGCAAGGAGGCTATCTTGGTGATGCCTGTGAAGCCATTTTGCTCAGTCAAGGCACCCAGCTGCGAGGGCAGTAAAGCAGACAAGGGCTGTGCAGGGCGATCGTGCTGAATGTGTTGGGGCACGCTCAGATGACCATGCCAAAGGCTGGTTTGCAACCACCGCACCCAAGTGGTGCTGTCGTTGACCATGTGCTCGCCCGCTGACAAATCCGTTTGCAGCAAGGTGCGTTGCCACACGCCCCGAAAGTCATCGGGGACAGGATCAAGCAACCCAAGTTGATCAGGCGTGGTCGATTCGCTCATCTCAAGCTGGGGGGGAAACGCTGCAGCATGCGCGCCTTGAAAAATACGGCGCCGAAGGTGTACAGAGTGATCATGGTCGGGCCATTTTAGTTGGCAACGATCATAGCCCCCCCAGAGGCCTGCTCAGCTCAGACCACTCATCTAGCAGTCAATAGGTTTTGTAAGGCAAAAACTTACCCGACATCGTGATGCTGACGCGATCGCCAGCTGGGTCAGGTTCACGCTGCAAATCCATCTTGAAATCGATGGCGCTCATGATGCCGTCGCCGAACTCTTCGTGGATCAACGCTTTGAAGGTGCTCCCGTAGACGTTGATCAACTCATAGAAGCGGTGAATCAACGGATCGGTCGGCACATCGGATGGCAACGAGCCTTTATAGGGCGCTTCTTGCAGCCATAGCCTGGCTTCGTCCGACAAATCAAACGCCTCAGCCACCGTAGCAGCCTGCTGAGGCGTGAAAGCCATCTGGCCCAAGCAGCCAGCCGTCACCCACTCCTTGCTTAACCCTACTTTGGTGGCAACGTAAGTCCACTTGAGTCCTTTTTTGACCTTGGCTTGGATGATCTGGTCAGTGACGTCTTGACGGTTCATGCTGGGCTCCTCAAACGTGTGTGTCGGTTGATAGGTGAGCACGGGCACATGCAAAATCTGTGCTCAATGCCGCGCGAGGCCACGCCTCAGCTGGCTGGCACGAACCGTGCTGCGATCAGCTCGTCCACTACTTGTCACAGCTTATGACCTTGATCACACCTCCAGATGCAGCCGTGGCCGCCCTTGGCCCCTCTGTTGTCCACTTCATAGGCGGAGAAAAAGGCGGGGTTGGCAAATCACTCGTCTCACGCCTGATTGCGCAACAGCTGATTGACCGCGGCATCGCCTTCACAGGCTTTGACACCGATCGATCGCACGGTGCCCTGATGCGCTTTTACGCCGATTACGCATCACCTGCGTTGGTCGATAGCTTGGAGGCACTTGACGCGATCATGGAGCGTGCCGTTGAACACCCAGGCCAGCGCGTGCTGGTCGATCTGGCCGCGCAAACCCACGATGCATTGGCCGCGTGGATGGATGAATCAGGCGTACTCGAACTGGCGCACGAAACCGGCGTCACGGTGAACTACTGGCACGTGATGGACACAGGGCGCGACTCCGTCGATTTACTGGCACGCTTGCTCGATCGCTTCGGAGACCGGTTACGCTACGTCTTGGTGCTCAACCAGCTTCGTGGCGATTGCTTTAGCCAACTTGAAACCTCTGGTCAACTGGCGCGTGCACTGGGCTTGGGCGCACGGGTGGTCAAGCTCAAACATGTGCAAGACACCGTGCTGCGCAAAATCGATGCGGCCAACAGCAGCTTTTGGGCAGCGCGGCATTTGCCCAGCAACGAAGGCCCCAAACTCGGCCTGCTTGAGCGCCAACGCCTGAAGGTCTGGCTGGCTCAATCGGGGGCAGAGATGGCTGCCGCAGGGCTCTAAGCCGTGTGGTTTTGGTGGCGCCTACCGCCAAGTTCACCGCTTGCGCGTGCAACGATCAGTTAGCCATTTTGCGATGCCTTTTTGCAGCAACGCACGCCACCAACCCCAACACAGTCAGGTAGATTGCAGCTGGTTCCGGAACAGTGGCGGACAAACGTGTGTACCCAGCGGCTTGGGCCATTGGCGAGTACGGAACAGAAAACTGATAATTCCGAGTTGATCCGTCATCGAACATGAACTGATATGTCGCTTCAGACGGCGAGTACCTCGACTTGAAGGAGATTGATCACACGTGTGAGATCAGCGGAAAGTCTGAGGGCTTGCGAATGGAGGCAACTGACAGGTCAACGTCAAGGCGTGGCCAATAGAGGTGGTCAGCGGCTGGCAGCTGTACATCAGACAACTGCTCAATGGTGGCTTTTTTGAACCATGGGAACTGCTCAAAAGGAAGCAAAAGTTCCTCGTTGTCGAGCAGCAGCCAAAAACCGTGCTTGGACACATGCGTGACCTCAGGAGCCGAAGTGATGATTCCAAGCATCTTGAACTTCCTTGAGATGAACTTCGACAATCGCTTGTGCTTCGTTCAATTGGCGAGAGGATAGACCGGTAGATGTTGCGACGGAGACACTGGGCGTGAGCCAGAACTTGGCCTCTCCATCCGGATGTGCGACATGTACGTGGATGCGCAACTCTTCCCGTGAGAAGAAAAACAGACGGAAAGAGCCGTCTCGGACAACAGTTGGTGCCATGCCTACACTGTAGCGGATCAGCGCGGCGATGACTAGGCCCCATTTGTGCTTGCGCGGACGAAAAAACTAGCTAGTGCCGTCGATGCCAAGATTTCAACAGGCATCCCCCGCCGAATAGCACCCCGCCATCAAGCGCGGCTTCATCAGGTTGCGGGCGCGATGAAGACGGCTCTTGGCTGCCTCGACGGTGATGCCGGGGTAGTCGGCCGCTTCTGGTGCACTCCATTCATTGATATCCCGCAAGATCAAGATCTGGCTGGAGCTGAGCGCATGCAGGGTGGCTTGGACTTCGTCAGTAGACATCCTTGCGTACCCTCGATATACCGCCCAAGGGGCGCATTCACAGGCTTGGTGGTATTCCGGTGTCTGCGCCAAGAAGGGGCATCCCTATTGGGACAAGCCCATCCGCCTTGAGCAAGCTCTCCAAGCAGTGCTCTTTGATGCCATAAAAGGCTTTGATGTCCTTGATCTGCTGGATCACCTCATCAGGCGATGTCGCTTGATCACGCTTGACGGCCAAGATCATCTTGTTCTTGTTGGTGTGCTCCAAGGAGATGAACTCAAAGACCTGCGTGTCATACCCGGCCGCGTCAAGCAGCAAGGCACGCAGCCCGTCGGTCAGCATCTCGGCCTCTTGCCCCAGATGGATGCCGTGCTGAAGAATAGGCCTGAGCGGATGCGGGCTGAGCAGCTGCGGGCGGATCTGTTTGTGGCAGCAGGGCGAGCACATGATGATCTCAGCCCCGGCCCGGATGCCCAGATGGATGGCGTAATCGGTGGCCACATCACAGGCGTGCAGGGCGATCATCACGTTGAGCGCAGCAGGGTGGTAGTCGCGCACATCGCCTTGCTCATAGTCCATGCCGGACAAGCTCAGCCGCTTGATCACGCCTTGGCACAGCTTGACCAGATCGTCACGCAGCTCCACGCCTGTGACCTGGGCTTCACGTGCCAAGGTATGGCGCAACCAGTCGTGGATGGCAAAGGTCAAGTAGCCCTTGCCTGAACCAAAGTCGACCACGTTGATCTGCTTTTTATCGGCCAAAGGCGAGCGCTCCAGCGCGTGCGAGAACACCTCAACAAACTTGTTGATCTGCTTCCACTTGCGTGACATGGCCGGGATCAACTGTCCCTGCGCATCGGTCACACCCAGCTCATGCAGAAAGGGGCGAGAGAGCTCAAGGAAGCGGTGTTTATCGCGGTTGTGGCCAGCAGGCTCGGCTGGCGCTGTGCCTTCTGACACATGCGCTTTGCCGATACGCAGACTGGCCTTGCCTTTTTTGCTGAAGGCCAACTGCACCTCTTCAGTGGGCGTGTGCAAATGGGCATTGCGAAACGCGGTGGTCTGTGCCCACTTCATCAACAAGGCGACACCCTCGTCCACCAACAGGTTTTTGGTGATGTCCTTGGTGGGGTAGCGCAACAAGAACGACAGGTGCAGGCCACCCTTGAGCTCAACCGGACGCACCATGACGCGCTGCACGTCGGGGCCCAACTCGGCGTCCGCGCCCATGTAGTGCGCCATCACAACCTTGAGGCAACGACCTTGGCTGAGCGCCGTGGTCAACAACGCATGGAAGCGAGCAAGCTGGGCCACGTTGGCATCCGCAACACGGTCGGGCAGAGCCGAAGTCAGGTTCATCTTGGACGGCGATCAGCGCGAAGGTTCAGCACGACGGGGTGGTCGCGCGCCTTGGGGGCCACGCGGACCATTGCGTGTGTCATTGCGTGGACCGTTACGCGGACCATCGCGAGGGCCGTCGCGCCGTGCTTGCTCAGGACGAGCGGGCCGTTGTGCGTCTTCCAACGCATCGGCACGCGCCAGCTCCAGCAGGCCATCCAGCGCCTCAACCGGCAAACCCTTGAGGGCGCAGAAGTTGGGGGTGGTCAGCTTGGTGGCTTCAAAATCGCGCAACAAGGTCGCGCGGTTATGGCGCTGCTGCTCATCCAACTCGCGCTTGGCGTTGGCATTGGTGCGCCGACGGGTCAACTCGTCTGCGGCCACCTTGCGGTGCTCTTCGGTCAAATCGCCTGCAGGCTGGCCGTCAAGGTCAAACCGCTGCTTGCCTTTTGACACCGCCAACAAATAGGCCGTGCCGCCCGTATAACGGCGGAAATAGGCCGACAGCGCTTGCTTGGTGAAGACACCCGGCGCGCGCTCTTGGATATCAACCTGGATGCGCAACTTCAAAGGCTTGGGGGTACCCGCAAACAAAGCCGGGAACAACGCTGCCAAACGGGCCGCTGTGGCGGCAGGGGATTCCTGCGGCTGTGCCGATGCGGTGGTGGCCACCACGGGCTCACTGGATTCTGCGGCTGCAGCCACCTCAGTGGATTCAGTGGCTTCAGTGGTTTCGGGCATCACAGCGTCGTGGGCTTGAGCAGCTTGATCGGCAGGTGCCGAAGGGGTCGAGGACATGAGTCGGTCGCAATTAAACTAAAGGTGCGATTGTGAACCGTCTTGGCCCTCAAAAGCGAGCATGTTGCGTCCGAAAACCCAAGGGCGTTACGCCAGTCCACCGCTTAAAAGCCCTCGTGAAGGCACTTTGCTCGCTGTAACCGAGTAGCAAGCCGATCTCGGCCAGTGACAAAACATGGTCGGCGAGGTATTGGCGCGCCAGTTGCTCACGTGTGCGATCCAACAATTGTTGCCAGGTGAAACCACTTTCTGCCAAGCGCCGCTGGAGTGTGCGGGTTGACTGGTTCAGGGCCAGCGCCACCTTGTCCACGGACACTTCGCCATCGGGTAGCAAGCGCACCAACAACTGCTGCACCGCGTGATCAAAGGCATTGGGCGCGGGCAAGGCATCAAGCAATGCACGCGCTTGTTGATCGAGCAAGGCACGCAGACCTGGCTCGCGGTGAGGCATGGGAATGCTCAGGTAAGACGCCGGGAAGCGCACCCGGGTGTAGGCGCTGCCAAATTCAACGGGGCACCCGAAAAAGGCTTCGTAAACACGCACCACTTCTGGCGCCACATCGTGTGTGAAGGCCACCTTAGACAGCGGCGGCGGCGATTGAATCTGCCTGCGCAAGAAAGACACGAGCGCGGCAATACCAGACTCGTTGCCGGTCACACCCAAAGCCCCATCTGGCCAGCGGATTTCGACCTCGTCAGCCGTGATCACCACCTCAGCCAAATCAGCGCCATAGAACAGACGCTCGTACCGCTGGTAGGTCATCAAGGCCTCGCCGAGGTTGTCACTGGCCAGCACAAGATAGCCCAGCACGCCCACATGGCGCGGTGTCACACGCTCACCCATGGTCAAACCCAGCGCCACACAATCGGGCCTGAGCGCCTGCGCCTGCGCCAATAAATCGCGCCAGACGGACACAGGCACCGCACTGTCTGGCGTGTACGCGGCCAAACTTGCCCTGATGGTGGGCGCGGCCATGTGCTCGCGATCGAGCCAGTCAACCAAGAGTTGGGTCCAAGCACCCGTGACACGAACCAGCATGCTCATGAATTTGGCATAGATAGTTTAAACAAAGGCAGCCATTGTCCATCAATGTGCACCCGCAATGCCTACAGTGAGCATCAGCGCCATGTCACTACATCAAAGGAAGCACACCCATGGATGACATCCTTCACGCCTTGTCCTTCGTGCTGATCGCCGGATCGGTATTTTTAGTCATCATCTTGGCTGAGGCCGCCTATTTGCGGCGCAAGCAGGTTCACAACGCCTATGACTTGAAAGAGTCCATGTCCAATCTCACCATGGGCTTTGTCTACAAAATGGTGGACGGTGCGGTGGTCGCCATCTTTGTCACCCAGTTCTACGACACGGTTCACCAATGGGGCCTGCAGTACACCCCACCCAACAAGTGGGCCACGATCGTGCTGCTGTTCTTCATCACAGACGCTTTGTTCTACTGCCTGCATTACATGATGCACAAAGTGAGATACGGCTGGTCTGTGCACGCGACGCACCACAGCTCGACGCGCTACAACTTCTCGACCGCCTTGCGTCAAAACTTTCTGATAGACCTGAGCGGGCTGGCCCTGTTGTGGTGGGTGCCATTGGCCTTGATAGGCTTTGACAAAATGTCGGTTGTCGTGGCCATTGAGCTGAACTTGTTCTACCAGTTCTTCATCCACACCCAAGTCATCCAACGCATGCCCGCTTGGTATGAGGCCATCTTCAACACGCCATCGCACCACCGCGTTCACCACGGCAGCAACCCCAAGCAGACCGACACCAACTTCGGCGGCGTGTTGATCATCTGGGATCGCCTGCTGGGCACCTTCGTGGACGAGCGAGATGCGGGCAAGATCGTGTACGGCATCAACTCGCGCCAGCCCACCACGCTCAACCCCTTGCGTCTGAACCTCGACGAGTGGTTCGCCATGTGGGGCGACGTGTGGCGCCACAAGGACTTGCGCGTTTTGTGGAAAGGGCCAGATTGGGTTGATCAAGCTTACCCACGCCATGCCTCAACAACCTGAGCGCAGAAATACAAAAGCCACCGGCGGTGCCATCTTGTGGATGGTCCGTCCGGTGGCCTCTATGCAAGCCAACTGAGCCTTATTTGGCTTTCTTGGCTGCGGCTTTTTTCGCTGCTGGCTTGGCTGCAGGTTTAGCGGCCTTCTTGGCCACAGCCTTTTTAGCAGCTGGCTTGGCGGCTGGCTTGGCAGCAGCCTTGCGAGCAGCTGCTTTGGGATCAACAGCCGCCTTGAAGGTGGCGCCCGGCGTGAACTTAGGCAGCTTGGCGGCGAGGATCTTGATCTTCGCGCCAGTGCTTGGGTTCACGCCATTGCGTGCTGCACGTGCGTGCTGTTTGAAAGAACCAAAGCCTGGAATCACGACGGCATCGCCCTTCTTGACAGAGGCCACGACCACGTCAAGCAAGGTTTCGAGGATGCGACCGGCTTCTGCCTTGGTCAGTGTGTGCTTGGTAGCAAGGTGCTGGATCAGTTCGGTTTTGTTCATGGTCGAATGTAGGTGGCACCCGCAAACGTCGGGCAAGCTATTGTGCAATAGACACGGCACTTGTAAAGCGTTCTGTTGCTACGGTTTTCAAAGAGATGACCGATCACAGGCAAGTCGCCCAACAACAGGGTTTACACGTGGAAGTAAACACATCACACTTAAATGCCGCCCCGGATGAGCGGTGTCGTTGACCCGCTAAGCGGCTATTCATCGGGCCTATCGAGCTAAAACAGCCCAGCGGCGATGTTAATGGTCAAAGCCAACACGGTGGTGTTAAAGGCAAAGGCGAGCACGCAATGTAACAAGCCTGTGCGGCGCATGCCCGAGCTGCTAAAGGCCACATCGGCTGTTTGACCGGATGTGCCGATCACACAGGAGACGTACAAAAAATCAAGGTAGTCTGGCTGATCTGTTCCAGGGAACAGCAAGCCGGGCGGCTCACCACGCACCTGCGCCAAGTAAAAATCATGGGCGTAGTGCAAGGCAAACATGGTGTGTGTGAAGGCCCACGAGGTGACGATCGTCAAACCCGCCAGAGCCATATGCAGGGCCCTGGGCAGACCATGGAACTCCCGTGCCACGACCAGCTCCAGCACAATGGCCACCAAGCTGACCAGAGCGGCGAGCACAACCAAACTCAGCACCAACCAAGGCCGCACGTCTTGCAGCAGTGCACGCTGGCGCATGTGGTCGTGTGACGACCGAACCATCATGACCCCTGACAAAATCAAGTACAGCAGGGCGCCCACATTCCAGCCGATCAGCCCACGCGCCACGCTGTGATCGGCCACACTGTGCGGCATCAACACCCCCACGACCGCGCCAAAAACCAGCGCGATGAAGAGCCTAGGGCGCGCGCCCATGCTGTGCTCGAAGCGCCCCAGTTCAGTAGCCATCTTTTGCTGGCGGTGTAAAGACATCGTCCCCCCTCACATGATCTGGCGCAGCATAGACTACCTGTGCCATTGTCATCATGATGACGCAAGGAAAGCGCAGCATCCTGGCTGCGCACAGCAAGGCAAAAACAAGGCACACCATGTACCACGGCGAACGATTGAACAGCGTCACACACTTACTCGGTCTGGCGCTGTCCGTGGTCGGGTCGGCTGTGCTGATTGCACAAGCAGCACACGGCGGCGATGCCCTCAAAATCATCAGCTTCAGCATTTTTGGTCTGTCAATGATCGTGCTGTATGGCGCCTCGTCTCTGTACCACAGCATCAAGGGCGTGAGCAAGGCGCAGTGGGCCAAGGTCGATCACTGCGCCATCTACCTGTTGATTGCAGGCACCTACACCCCATTCACCTTGGTGACGCTAAACGGTACGCTGGGCTGGAGCCTGTTCGCCTTTGTCTGGGTGCTGGCGCTGATCGGCATTGGCAAAGAGCTGTGGTGGGGTCGTGAGACCGTGCCATCTGTGCCGCTCTATGTGTTGATGGGATGGTGCGGGCTGGCTGCTGCCTCGCAGCTGATGGAAGGCCTGCATGAACAAGGTTGGATGTGGCTGTTGGCTGGCGGCCTGCTCTATACCGTGGGCATCATTTTTTATGTGCTGGACAAGCGCCTGCGTCATGCGCATGGCATCTGGCACTTGTTTGTACTGGGCGGCACAGCCAGCCACTACTTCACTGTGCTGAAGTTCGTGGCCTGAGTCAAGCCGACGCCAACATCCGCGCGATCAAGGCCCCTTGGAGGGCATCGTCAAGGGGTATGCGCACATGCAGCGGGCTGCCTGGCGCGACGTCAATCGGTTCGCCGTCTAGGTTGAGCATGCGCTCAAGCTGGATCATGCGGTTGCCACTGGGGTGGATGAGCTCTAAGGTATCGCCGACCTGGAACTTGTTCTTGACCTCGACCTCTGCCCAGCCGCCGCTGAGTGATTTGACCTCGCCCACAAACTGACTGCGCAAGCCTTGGGAGTGTCCGGTCACGTAGTTCTGATAATCCTGTGCGGGGTGGCGTTGCAAAAAGCCGCTGGTGTAGCCCCGGCTCGCCAAGCCATCTAGTTGCAGCAGCAATTCAGGGTTGAAGGGCTGACCGGCCACCGCATCGTCAATAGCACGTCGGTAAACTTGGGCCACGCGCGACACGTAATACAGCGACTTGGTGCGCCCCTCGACCTTGAGCGAATCAACGCCGATCTGCGCCAATCGGGCCACCTGCTCCACGGCGCGCAGATCCTTCGAGTTCATGATGTAGGTGCCATGCTCGTCTTCGATGATGGGCATCAGCTCACCGGGCCGTTCCGACTCCTCAAGCAAATAGGCTTGATCTGCGGCCGGATGGCGCTGGATGGGGATGGCCTCTCCCGTGTTCGCAGAGGCGCCAGCGCTGTGTGTTTTGTATTCCCACCGACAGGCATTGGTGCAGGTGCCTTGATTGGCGTCGCGCCGATTGAAATACCCCGACAACAGGCAACGCCCTGAATACGCGATGCACAGGGCGCCATGCACAAATACCTCTAACTCGATGTCAGGGCATTCTTGGCGGATTTTCTCGATCTCGTCCAAGCTCAACTCGCGCGACAAGATGATGCGCTTGAGGCCCATCGTGTGCCAGAACTTGACGGCCGCGTAGTTGACCGTATTGGCCTGTACCGACAGGTGCACGGGCACCTGCGGCCACTTCTCGCGCACCATCATGATCAAACCGGGATCGGCCATGATCAGACCGTCGGGTTGCATGGCGATCACGGGCTCGATGTCACGCAAGTAGGTGCGTACCTTGTCGTTGTGCGGCAGCAGGTTGCTGGTCACATAAAAGCGTTTGCCACGGGCTTTGGCCTCGTTGATGCCTTGCTGCAACTGCTCTAGTTTGAACTCGTTGTTGCGGGCGCGCAGGCTGTAGCGCGGCTGGCCCGCGTAGACGGCGTCAGCGCCGAAGTCATAAGCAGCACGCATCTTGTCGAGCGAGCCAGCGGGCAGGAGCAGTTCTGGGGCGAGGCGAATCATGCGCGGCATTCTGTCCTGTCTTACCATTGAGCGTATTGATGTGCGACAGCCATCCAACAATCAGCCCTGCCCCATGCCCCACATTTCATCCAGCCTGAGCACCCTGCAACCTGCCGCCGTCTGGGCGCACTTCGCCACGCTGTGCCGCATCCCACGGCCATCCAAACAAGAAGACGCGCTGCGTTTGCACCTGCAGCAGTGGGCGCAAGGGCTGGGTTTGGCCACGTTGGTGGACGCGGCAGGCAATCTGATCATCCGCAAAGCCGCCACCGCTGGCCGTGAGGGCATGCCAAGCTTGGTGCTGCAAGGCCATCTGGACATGGTCTGCCAAAAAAACAGCACATCGACGCATGACTTCAGCCGCGATGCGATTGCACCGGTACTGCAAGACGGTTGGGTGCAAGCCCCCGACACCACCTTGGGCGCAGACAACGGCATGGGTGTGGCGATGATTTTGGCCTTGCTGGCCGACGATAGCCTCGCGCACGGCCCCATCGAAGCCCTGTTGACCGTCGATGAAGAAGCGGGCATGGGCGGGGCACAGGGTTTGGCTGCGGGTGTGCTGCAAGGCAGCTTGATGCTGAATCTGGACACCGAAGAGTGGGGCGAATTCTATCTGGGCTGCGCAGGCGGACTGGATGTGAACGTGGCGCGCAACGGCGTGGCCCAAGCGATTCCGTCGGGTCACACGGCATGGCGCATCGCCTTGACCGGGCTGCGCGGCGGGCACTCTGGCGTCAACATCCATGAAGAGCGTGGCAACGCGATCAAGCTGTTGGTGCGGGTACTACAAGCACTGCAAGGGCTGGGCCACCTGCATGTGGCCAGCTTGCAAGGCGGGTCTGCCCGCAATGCGCTGCCACGCGAGGCCTTTGCCACCATCACGCTGCCAGCCGATCAGGGTGCCGCCTTGGCAAGTGCCTTGGCGCAATGGCAGGCCTTGTTGAACCACGAGTTCACAGGCGTCGAAGCGGGCATCACCCTGACAGCACAAGCCACGTCGGTCAATCAAGTCATGTCCGAGGGCGACCAAGCCATTTGGCTGCGCAGCCTGCACGCTGCACCCCACGGCGTGCGCCGCATGAGCCAACGCGTGCCCGGCGTGGTCGAGACATCCAATAACCTGGGCATGGTCGACTTGACCCCTGCGCAGGGCGAGTGCAATTTCATGGTGCGATCGCTGCTGGACAGCGCCAGCCAAGCCCTGGCCGACGAGATCGTCAGCCTGTGGGCACTGTCAAACACGGTCGCAGTGAAGTCGGGCGCCTATCCCGGCTGGACACCTAACCCTGAATCCCAGCTGTTGAGCCTGTGCCAGCAGGTTTACCAGCGTGAGTTCCATGAGGCCTCAAAGGTGCAGGTCATCCACGCAGGGCTCGAATGCGGCATCATCGCCGCCAAGTACCCGGACATGGACATCGTGTCCTTCGGGCCGACGATCCGCGGCGCCCATGCACCGGGTGAGTCAGTTGAGGTGGCCTCGGTCGCGCGCACGTGGCAACTGTTCACGGCCATCGTATCGGCCATTGGTTCGCCCGCATGAAGGGCCCCACGCGGGCGCAGTGTGCCCGTTGTGGCTTGCCGCAAAGTGTGTGCCTGTGTCACTGGATTGCACCGACCGACAACACCGTCCCCGTGCTGATTTTGCAGCATCCCTCTGAGGTGCAAGAGGCCAAAGGCAGCGTGCGCTTGTTGGGGCTGAGTTTGGCGCAATGCCAAGTAGAGGTGGGCGAGACCTTTGAGCCGCACATCTTGCAGCGTTGGCTGGATGCCGCGCCCCACAATGTGTTGCTTTACCCTGATGAGGATGGGGTGGCGAGCGCACAAGCAGCCACTATCGCCGCCACATGCCAGAGCGTGCGCTTGATTGTCCTAGACGGCACGTGGCGCAAGAGCCGCAAACTGCTGCACCTCAATCCTTTGCTACAAGCCCTGCCTAGGCTGGCGCTGGCTGACTTGGCACCGTCTCGCTATGTCATCCGCAAGGCCCACAAAGCGGGCCAGCTGTCCACGCTGGAGGCCACGTGTGCGGCGCTGTCTCAACTGGAGGGCAACGCGTCACGCTATGCCCCGCTGCTGACCGCGTTTGATCAGTTCATCGCGCACCGCGGCACGCTGACGCCCTCAATAGTGGGGCGGTAGCTCGTCACGCAGACTGCGAAAGGCAGGTGCACCCTCGTCGGGGGCCTGATTTCGCAGGTGGGTGATCTCACGCACCAGCAGGTCGATTTGCTGCTGCTGGCGGATGACCATCTGATTGAGCTCCTCCACCAAGTCCTCAGTGAAGCTGGCTTTGATCTCAAGATCGATCAGGCGTTTGTCGATATCGTGCACGTGTTCCATGCCTGTATTGGAACAGACCTCACCCTCGTGCGCCGGTAACACCTGCTTGCAAAGTCCCCCCTTGAGCGGGGTGTGTGCTGTCGCCCTGACACCAGACAATCGTCGGCTATATCCATAAAAAATCAGGTGGGCTTTGCATGAATCTGTCAGCGATAGGGGATGAA
The DNA here is from genome assembly GCA_030654395.1 of Aquabacterium sp. Taxonomy (GTDB): domain Bacteria; phylum Pseudomonadota; class Gammaproteobacteria; order Burkholderiales; family Burkholderiaceae_C; genus Aquabacterium. Next base: position 166,838 of record JAURXM010000031.1, on the reverse strand, counting down.
CTCGTCTCACGCCTCTTGAGTGCGCTGGGCATAGGCCAAGCAACCCGCTTGCTGCAGCTTGAAACGGCCCTGCCATCGGGCACCTTGGTGGTTGAGCGCTGCCATGTCACCGAGGCCGTGCACGCTGATGAGCCCCTGTGGGCTGACATCGATTGCCTGAGCACCAGCGCCTACCTTGACCCCAAGACGCTTACAGGCGAGCCAGCCACACTGCGCCTGATACAAGCTGACGGCAGCTGGCGAAACTGGCATGGCTACGTGGTGCGTTGCGCCCAACTGGGCACCGATGGCGGCTTGGCCCGCTACCGGCTCACCTTGGCTGCGTGGACACACTGGTTGCGCCACCGCCGCGACACGCGTATCTTCCAAGACCAAACGGTCGCTGACACCATCAGCGCCGTGCTGCAAGCCTGCCCACAAGCCCACTTTAAGATCGATGTGGCTGACCCCGGGTCACTGCGTGCGATCACCACCCAATACCGCGAAACCGACTGGGCCTTTGTGCAGCGACTGATGGCCGCCGAGGGCTGGAGCTGGCGCGTCGATCAAGACGGGGGACATGACGGTGATCAGGGCCTGCACAGCCTCATCGTTTTTGATCAACACGCTGAGGTACCCGACTTAGGCGCGTTGCGCTACAGCCGACCTGACGTGCACGGCGCCAGCCACGGTTTGCCGGGTTTACAAGGATTTGGCAGCGACACCATCACCGCGTGGAGCGTGGGCCAGCGCATCACACCCAATGCCGTCAGCCTGTCCGCGTGGGACGAGCGCCAAGTCAACAACGTCGCCAGCACAGCCTTGGCCCGAGGCCAGCATGGCCAAGTGCCCACGCTAGAGACCTACCTCGGCCAAGGCGAGCGCCGCCATGCCGATGGCCGCGCCGATGCCCTGATGGCCGCACACGAGCTGCACCACCACTACGCCTGCGGCCAAAGCGCCGTGCGGGCGCTGCGCCCAAGCGCCCGCTTTGAACTCACAGAGCACGCGGGTTTTGGGGCCCTAGGTGGACTAGGCAGCTTGCCTGATGCCACCTATGTAGTCTTGAGCGTCACCCACGAGGCGGCCAACAACTTGGGCACCCAAGCCGCCCAAATCCTCCACGTTGGTGACATCGAGCAAGGCAGCTACCGCAACCAGTTCAACGCCGTGCCCGATGGCACCCGCATCGCGCCCCTGCCGCTGCGCCTCCCCACGGCACCCGGCATGCAAACGGCGCAAGTGATGGCCGCCCCCGGCGAGCCCCTGCACACTGACCGCGATGGCCGCATCCGCGTGCAGTTCGACTGGCAACGCGGTACACCGGGTGACCACCGCAGTGGCACCTGGGTGCGCGTGGCCCAAGGCGTGGCAGGCCCCAACTGGGGCGCCATGTTCACACCCCGCGCAGGCAGCGAAGTGGTGATTGACTTTGTGGATGGCGACATCGACCGCCCCATCGTCATCGGCCAGCTGCACAACGGCCAGAACGACCTGCCCTGGCCCGCAGGCGTGGACTCGGGTGCCAACCACCCCGGCACCGTGTCCGGCTGGCACCACACGCACTTGGACCAACAAGGCGCCAACCAATGGCTCATTGACGACGCCCAAGGCCAAGTGCGCATGCGCATGGCCAGCCACAGCGTGCAAACCGGCTGGAGCGAGCTCAGCTTGGGCCACCTGATCCAACAAAGCGGCCACGGCGGCGCAGGCCACGCCCAACGCGGGCAATGGCTGGGCGACGGCTTTTACGGCAGCACCGACGGCTGGGCTGTTGTGCGGGCCGGTGAAGGCTTGTTCTTAACCAGCACAGCCCGCGCAAGCCAAGGCACCAGCGTCAGCAGCACCCAGATGGACGCCGCCGAGGCCGTAGGCCAACTCAAAGCGGCACGCCAACTGGGCAGCGCACTGAGCACCAGCGCACGCCAACAAGGCGCGCAAGGCCTGTCCAGCCACGATGCCGATCAAGCCCTACAACAGCACACTGACAACATCGACCCACAAGCACACGGCAAGTACAGCGGCAACGTGGGCGGGCAAGAGGCCAAGAAAGCCCAGAGCGGCAGCCGCACCTTGGGCGACCCGGTTGAACGTTTTAACAAGCCCCTGCTGCACTTGGACACCCCTGTCAGCGCCAGCTTTGTGACGCCCGCCAACATCAGCATCTTCAGTGGACAGGGCACCAGCTTGACCACGCAAGGCGATGCCCACTTGACTGCAGCCCACACCACCAGCAGCGTCAGCGGCCAAACCACCAGTTTGTATACCCACGCAGGCGGCATCAAAGCCATCACCGCCAACGCCACCTTGAGCCTGCGCGCCCACACCGATGCGCAGCAAATATGGTCAGACAAAGACCTGACCATCCAAAGCACCACCGACGAGATCCGCGTGCAGGCCAAAGACAGCATCACCTTGGCCGCAGGGCAATGCCAGATTGTGCTCAAGGGCGGGGACATCACCTTCACGTGTCCGGGTACGTGGACGGTGAAGGGGGCGATGCATGATTGGGGTGCGGGGGGGAGTAATGCTGCAAACAGCACCCCATTGCCCGATTCGAGAGTCAAGTTGTTTGACGAGCAAATTCGGGCCATGTCTGCGCAAACGAAGCAACCCATTGTTGGTCAACGCTACAAAATCAGCCTGCCAGATGGCACAACCATGCAGGACGTGACAGACGAAACCGGCAAAACACAGCGAATGGCAAGCGCCACCCCAGAAAAGATGAACGTGACGTGGCTCGCACCCGACGGGCAAGATGATTTCCCAGATGTGCCTGCTGACGAGGGATGCTAAAAAATGGCCAAAGACCAAAAACCCGACTTCTCCTGCCAAACCAATGACAAGCCCAACTCGGTGGTTGATGCCCCATGCAAAAAAGCATGCAAGGTGACCTACCGCTTCGTTTTTAGAAGCAAGCTGTCCATGCCCTACGCGGTGGCCGTGAACGGCAAAGTGTTGCCCGCTTTCAAAGACCGCCCGAAACGCACGGACAGTAAGATTCCCTTGATCGTCGATGCAGGCCAGACGGTTGAGCTCTACCTCAACAGCGATGCGCACCCCGCCTACCGACAACATCCCGTCTACAAAGTGACGGTGTGCGATGACGATGTTGAAGTGGTGATCACCGAGGTAGCAGGCAAGCTGACGTGCACCGATGCACCTGAATCGGGCAACCCAAGCAAAGATGAAGCGACAGGCCGTACAGTGCAGCACATGACGGCCAAGCTGACGGGCGATATTTGGATGAAGGTGTCGCACAAGTACACCCCTGATGAAGTTGATGCGCGAATGCCAACGGGCACAAGCGAAGAGGTCAAGAGCGCGGTCAAAAAAATCTACAAGGGACTGAGTTCAGCCACCCTGACCATCGACAGACCTGCTCAAGGCGAGAAGCCCGCTCGTACCTTGACTGTGAAGTTCGCCGACTCCAGCAACCCCAAGGAAAACATCACCAGCTATTCACTGTTGAGCGATGGGCTGCCCCGCGTTCACCCTGGTGGCTACGCCGCTCTGATCAATGCTGCGCTTCAAGCCGAGGTCCAATCCGTCTCGGTGTCTTCTTGTTGGAGGCCGATGCTGGGCAGCATCGCCCATCGTGCAGGGCTGGGGCTGGATGTCTCTGTCGTGGACGGCACAACCATGAACAGGCAAGAGTTGCGGCGATCGATCAATGCGTCTAAAACCAGTCCTCATGGCAATGGCAACGATAAGGACAATGTTACCGAGGCCGAGGTGAAGGCGTTTGGGGGGTATGAGCAAGCGCTGGTGGATACAAAGCGTGCCAAGGCTGAAAAGGAGGCGGCAGACCAGGCGCTGGCTGCTGCCAAGAAGTCAGGTAGTGCTGAGGCGACGCAGCGTGCGGTGGAGCGGCAGAGGAATGCGGTAGAGGCATTGCGGAATGCAAATATGGTCGATCGGGAAAAGCTCGATGCTTGGAATGCCGAGCGTGCCTTGGGTGAACCCAACCACGTCCGCCAATATCGTGTCGCCTTGCTACGGTGTGCCTGTGTGCGACAACTCTTCGACCCGTGGTTCATGAATGCCAACGTCAAGGACGCCACTGCTTCTGAGCCCAACATGCAGAAGACGGGTAACGAAACGCTCCATGCCCACCATCTACACATCACGGTCGATGACCCGAAAATCCTATGAAATTCACGCCCACTCTTACAGCACCCCTCGTTGGAAAATACAAGCCTATGGCCTTGTTGGCAGCATGCATCGGGCTCATGGCTGGTTGCGCACAAACTGCGACGGCGGGGGAGTACCGCATTGAATGGCTGGCGCGTCCTTGGGAATTGCGATATGTCTTGTATGTGACGGACGATCCTTGGGACATCGTCGTCAAGAGCGCACAAAATGCCAAGGACAAAGCAGGCAGTGGTGTGTTGAATCGATATTGGTGGGAGTTGCTTTTTAAGCCCCAAGTCTTTTTCCCCTCACGAGACAAATGGGCTCAACCCGGAGATGGGCTGTCTGCAGTGCTGATCGAGTTCGATGAAGACGGCAAGGTCAAGACACCGCACAGCTTTGAAGCGCCGTTATACGGAAAGATTGATCGGCTAATGCGGGTTGAACTTAGTCAGGGCGACTACGCCACGCAGCCTCGCTACAGCTTGGGCTACTGGTTCATGGGCCTTGGCGACATCAGTACGCACTGGGCGCCTGGGCTATGCGGCGCGAAAACCATCCCTGGCCCATTCGCCAAGACTGACGATTTGTATCTCTATGGCCCAGCTTTCAAGCCCACACCAGGTTATATGACCTTCGGCTGCCGCGAATGGGCTTACCAACTCCAACACCCAGACCGGCCCTATATCGACATCACAAGTTACTTGCGCAAGAAGGATGATCCAGACGGCAGCGGCACCTATATCCGTGAGATATTTGGCTGGTCACGTTTCAGTGATCCCGCCAAACCCGTCATCGGCAAGCACGAGGCCGACTGGTATTGCTTTCATGAATGCCCAGGCGGTGACAAACCTGGCTTGATTCCAGACATCAAAGCATGGGCAAAGAAGAACGGTTGGAATGAACCCAAGAGACCGACACGCATCCCCGTATTTCCAGATCCTCCAGAGAAATCAGGAACGTATCCGCAGTGACCAATAGTCACATGCTTCCGTGATTTGGAAATCCATTCCAATCGCATTACACCTTAATACCAATTTTAAAAAATTCCATCCGTTAAAAAATGAAAATAATATACGTTTTGTTTTTATTGGTAAGTGTGTTTATTTTCCCATCTGCAATACAAGCACAAGGACTTCCTGTCAACATTTCCACGCAACTACCATCAGAATATGAGGTAATGACTTTTATGTCCATGGACTTCAATAGCGACGGTCTCCTAGATTACATCGTGGTTATTCATCGCAAGGCAGAGAGAAAAATAGCTGATCAAGGAAAGCCTGCGCCTCGAAGGCCACTTCTTGTTTTCACTCAAGGCGACAATGGGGAATTCGTTCAAATATCAAGAAATGACCATTTAGTCTACGCTGCAGATGAGGGCGGGCAATGCGACCCATTTCTTGATGGCGAAGAAGGAATTGTCGCGAAAGGCTTGTTCTTCACGGTTCAAAATACCACGGCTTGCGGTGAGCACTGGACTGACTACTTGACATTCAGGTACTCCCCAGCACATCGTAACTTTATTTTTCACAAACGGATTTTTGAAAATTGGATGACGCCAAATTCAAACGCCACCGATGCAGCCGCATTGGTTCTCGAAAAAAGAGTGGTCTCAACGGCACGTAAGTTAAACCCAATTTCACTCGACAACTACAGACCTAATCCATAAATGTGCAATGGCGTGAGGGCACTGGCCCTGTCAAAGGCCAAGGACATCGGAGACGGCTGGCACTACATGACCGTATTGCTGAAGTTGCCTTCAACCACGCCCCAGCCTGCGGCCCTTAGGGCGGGGTCAATGTGGTCGGCACGGGTTTCGGCTTCGTTCATGGTTTAGGCCAACCCCAGAAAAACGGCCAGCGCTCGGTTCACGGCCAACATGGCAGCGTCATCCAGGTGCCCTACCACGGCACCAATCTTGTCACGGGCCACTGATTGCGGCTTGTCCACCATCACCTGCGAGGGCTTGTTCAACCCGTTTTCTGGAGTGGGCTCGACCGTAATGCGAAACAGCGGCGTGGCTCGTAAATCGCTGGTCACCGGCAGAATCGTTACCGAAGGATGTAGGTCAAACAAATCCGATTGAATCACCAGCCCCGGGCGGGGCTTGCCCAGATCACCTTGCAGGGCGACCGTAACCACATCACCACGCTTCACTGCCAGCCCTCAGTGTCCGCTGCCGCTTTCAGCCAATCGGTGGTTTCGCGTTCTTGCGCATCGTCTTGCAGCAGCAGGGACTGGCGACGGCACTCTTGGGCAAAGCCAGCGCGGCGCGTGTCAGGCACCCAGATTTGCACTGGGCGCAAACCCGATTCACGCAATGCGATGCGGTGCTTTTGCACTCGTTCTGATGTTGCTGTGGCCATTTGCAGCTCCTAGTTTGCAGCGTTACATGCAACATCTTAGGGGACTCGCTCGTTACATGCAACATATTTTTCATAAGTCGCCATTGAAGGCAAGGCTCTTTTTCTCTTTGCCGCAGAAGGTGCGCGTTTGCAGCGTCTTCTGGTCAGTCGTGGTCAGATTGGGCTGGCTTTGCAGGTAGTCAAAGGCTTCGCACAAGAAGCCAGCCGACCCGCAAGCGCCGTCATAAATGCGCTAGCCAATCTTGGGGGCCACGACTTGGATCATGGCGCGGATCAGTGGGCGGGGCGTGTAGTACTCGCCGCCGTTGCGCCCGGCGTTGCCCATGTTTTTGATCTTGGCTTCGTACAGGTGCGACAGCTCGTGTTTCTCGGTCTGCGAGCGAAAGCGCAGTTAGTCCACGAGCTCGATCACGTCGCGCCCCAGAACTCAGCCACCCATCGGCGCAGGGGTCAGCGAGATGCCTTGTGCCTGCGCCGCGTTCACTTGCGCGGCCAGCGCGCGCTGGTAGCCCGCACCGTCTTGCAAGCGTTGCCAATAGGCGGACACCGCTGGAGAGAAACGCGCTGTCAGGTCAAGGTAGCTCGCCAGCATCAGCGCGTAGCCGACTGAGATGTCAGCCGCAGTCAAGTGATCACCACACAGATAGGGGTGCCGTGCCAGCGCTGGCTCCAAGCCCTTGAGCCGCGCCAGGAACCACTTGCGGTAGTCAGCCTCGGCTTGGGGCAGGCGGCGCTCCAAGGGCTCAAAGCGGCCATAGCGCAGCACAATGGTTTGCGGCACGGTGAGCGTGGCCTCACCAAAGTGCAGCCAGTTAAGGAAGGGGCCGTACTGTGGGTCACCCGGCTGGATCGACAAAGGGGTGGCGCCAGCACGCGTGGCCAAGTACTGGCAGATGGCGGCCGATTCGGTCATCAACATCTCGCCATCGGTCAAGGCGGGGATGGTGCCCAGCGGGTTGATGGCGAGGAAGTCTTTGGCCAACACACGCGGTGGGAAGGGCAGCATGTGGAGTGTGTAGGACAGGCCCAATTCCTCCAGCGTCCACAGGGGGCGAAAGGAGCGTGCACTGATGCAGTGGTAAAGCGTGATCATGTCGGTTCCATCCATAGCCATTGGGTGGCCAGTGCCTCTGGGGTCACGGGCTGTGCTGCGTCGACCGTGATCGTGCAGGCGTGTTCATCTTCTTGCAACGGCTCGACAACGCCCCATTGTTGCGCCAGCACAGTGGCATCGGCTTCAGAGGCGTCGTGGCCCTGCTGACTGCGCAGCGTGACTCGCTGGCGCAAGGTGGCAGGGTCTGCGAGGCAATGCAAAATCGTGAAGGGCACGTTCAACTGCCGCGCGAGTTGGCGGAAGTCATCGCGCTGGGCACGGCGCAGAAAGGTCGCGTCCACGATCACCGGGTAGCCAGCTTGCAGCGCCGTGTACGCCAGCTCACGCAAACGGGCGTATGTCTGTGCCGTTGCCTGTGGTGTGTAGCGATCGGGGATGTCGACCAAGCGCTTGCGCTCGACATCAGCGCGCACGCGGATGGCTTGTGCGTGACCCAGCAAGCCCAGCGTGTGAAAGGACTTACCCGACCCGGACAAGCCGTGTGTGATGAGCAGACGTGGTGGCGCCGGCTGCGTCAAACGCTCGGCCAGATCAAGGTAGTCCGGCTGATCGTGCTCGCCTTGGTCACCTTTGATACCTGCCACCAAGCCCCTGACCAAGGCGCGGTACACAAGGTAAAAGCGCAGCGTGGGCAAGCCCGCATGGTCGCCGCTTTCGTCCAAATAAGCATTGAGAAAGCGGTAGGCCAGATCGGGTCTGCTGTGCGCCATCAAGTCCATCACCATGAAAGCGATGTCGCTGCAAGCGTCTATCCAGCGCAAGGCGGGGTCAAACTCGATGCAGTCGAAGGCGGTGACCTCATCACCCAGAACCACCGCGTTGTTCAGGTGCAGATCACCATGGCCTTCGATGACGTGGCCTGTGGCTTGACGCTGCGCCCAAAAATCCCCTAATTGGGCGGACTGAGATTGGAGCCAAGGTTGCCAAAAAACACGGGCCTGCACGCACCCTTGTTTGGCCAAACCAGCCAATACCTGCCCTACCGCCTGGGTGATGTGCGCGGTGCTGCCATAGGGTGATTGGCTTGTGGCCACAGGGGCGGCTTGGTGAAACGAGGCCAGCCTCGCGGCCAAAGTATCGAGCTGTTGGGGCTGCAGCAAACCGGCCTGCAAGCGTTCACCCAGCAAGGCGCCGGGTTCAAACTGCTTCATGCGCAAGGCGTATTCAATCACGGGCGCATCGCCGTCCAACACAGGCTGCTGGGCGGTGCCCCGGATCGCCACCACGTCCAGATACAGCTGAGGCGCGAGGCGTTGATTCAGGTGCAGCTCGACCTCGCACAAGCGGTGCCGGGTCGCCAGTTCACTGAAATCCAGAAAACCCAGATTGACCGGTTTTTTGATCTTCCAAGCGTGAACGCCATCGAGCAAAACCCATGAGATGTGCGTCTCTATCAGGCGGGCGCCCCAGCGTTGTTGCAGACTCTGAACCAGTGCCAAGCTCACGTGGGTGCCTCCAGCTTGCGCCAGACACTGGCCAACCAAGGTTGTTGTGCGCGTGGCAGGCCTTCGGGTCGGTAGTAATGCAGCAGCTCCATGAAGCCAGCATCGGCCATGAAGGTGCGCCACGCGGTCAGGTCGTGGAACACCACATAACGCCCCCCTTGCCAGCCCTCTTGGCCTTCACCGCGAGGGTTAGAGCTGAACAAGACGCCGCCGGACTTGAGTGTGGCGTGCAGCTGTTGCAAAACGCGCGGCAGCAATTGGCTGGGCACATGAAACAAAGACGCGTTGGCAAAGATGCCATCAAAGCGCGCGTCGGGCAAATCCAAGTCAACGAAACTCTGCGCCAGCACCTCACACCCGCTGTGGGCACGCGCCATGGCCACAAACTGCGGCGAGGCTTCCAAGCCCGTGGCGTGGTGGCCCAGGTTCACAAAGGTGCGTAAATCACGGCCGGGGCCGCACCCCACATCCAAAATGGCCAAAGGTGCGGGTGCGTCGATATAGCGCAGCAAGGCGTCGATGTTTTGGCTGACATCGTGGTCACGGGTGCCCGACCAAAACTGTTCGGCCTGCGCGCTGTAGTGCGCCAGCGTGTGGGTGGCAATGTGCGCCAAGTCGTCAGGGCTGAGGGCCATGGGTCAGCGCTGCTGCCTGCGGCTTTCGCGCAAGGTAAACAGGTAGAGGCCTTCGACCTTCTCGCGTGCCCAAGGGGTTTTGCGCAAGAACTTCAGGCTGGACGCGACGCTGGGGTCATCGGTGAAGCAGCGCACGGCAATGCGTTGGCCCAGTCCTTCCCACCCGTAGTAGTCAACCAGCGCTTCCACGATGTGTTGCAGGGTCAGGCCATGCAGTGGGTTGCGGGGTTGGTCATCAGGGGGGGCGGGCAGGTTCGGCATGGCTCTATTTTGCCTGTACGTTCACAGCGTCAACTCAAATCCGTCAACCAACATGCCGGGCGTGGTGATTGAGCTGAGCTGGCGCTCGCCATAGGTGCTGGTGTCAGGCAGCCATTGCGTCTGATCGGTCAAGGCCAGCAGGCGGGGGCCAAACAAGGCCAGCAGGTCATCATCGAAGCGCATCACGTTGAGGGGGGCTTTGAGTTGGCCGTCCTCAACCCAAAAGCAGGCAAACCGGGTCATGCCCGTCAAACGACAGGTCTGACGGTCGCTGTAGTTCAGGTAGTGCAGGTTGCTGAGATACAGGCCTGTGCCGAGCGCCTTGAGCGCATCGGCCTCAGGCAGTTGGCCGGGTGCCAGATACAAGGCCTCGGGCGCCTCTCCTGCCGTGGCGCCATTGGGCAACACGCCGTATTCACGGGCCGATCGGGGTGAGCACAGGCTGCCCGCGTGCAGCCCATTGGTGACCAAGGCGACCCGCTCAGGTCGCGTGAAGCCACTGGGCGTGAAGGCAGGGGCACTGCTGCGGCCTGTGTGTTCTGATAGCTGTACGCTGGCGTGCAAAGCGGCCTCACCGCGCACCAAACGCATCAAGGGCGAGGTACCCGTTTCTTGCAATTTACGGCTGAAGCCGCCCCACGCCAAGGTGGCCAGTAGTTCACCAACAGCGGTGGGTTCGAAGTAAGCCCTGTAGCGTCCCGGTGACAAGGTTTGGGGTGGGCGAGCAAGCAACTGAACCTGTTGGGCCGCTTGTTGCATGCGCTTGGCAAACGCCTCTTCTGACCAATGCGTGCCGCTGTAGCCAGTCTTCACGGCTTTGTCGGTGGCGTGATAAAGGCACCACTCCAAGTTAAAGCTGTCCACACGGTGCCAATTGCGCTGCCCACGGCTGTCTGCATAAGCCCGCACAACGGGGCCACCCGCGTAAAAGCCCACGAAGTCCAAGCCACTGGCGTGCCTGTGCACCGCATCGATGACCTCGCTTGCTTGGGGTAGTGCACCTTGGTCTTCGCGCGTGGTGTGCTTGACCTCGTCCGGCAAGAGCAGATAGGGGTCGGGCGGCAAGCAAGCCAAGTCACTTGCCAGCTGAAGCTGATCGGCCAACAGGGCGGGCACATCGATGGCCAAATCACCACTGACCGTGCGTGTCGACTGGATGGCACGCTGCCCCTGCGCCAAACTCAGCGTGACGTAAGCTTGGGTCACATGTGTGGCCTGCCTGACCTGCGCATGGTTGAAGCGGATGAAGTCACTGGACTCGGCTGCCAGATACAGGCTGGCGTGCACACCGGGCAGGGCGCCCAGCACGGCATCGGCCAAGGCCTCCATGTAGGCGCGGTGGGTCAGGTTGTGAGGCTGAGTCACGTCAAGCCACCCCACCAAACACGGCCACATTGGCAAACTTGCACACGGGCGCAGCATGCCCCACCCTGATCACTTGTGATGGCTCGCCCTTGCCGCAAAACGGGGTGCCCATGACCTGCATGGTGTGCGCATCACCGACCATGGCCAGTGAGCGCCAAAAGGTGGCCGATACGCCTCGGTAGCTGGGGTTGCGCACCACTTCGGCGAGCCGCCCTTGGCGGATCACTTGGCCGTATTCGCAACCAAACTGAAACTTGTTGCGCGAGTCATCGATGCTCCACGAGCAGTTGGTGTGCATCACCACGCCGTGATCGACCGAGGCGATGATGTCATCCAAGCTGGTCGCGCCCGGCTCCACGTTGAGGTTGCTCATGCGGTCAATGGGTGCGCGGTTCCACGAGCAAGCCCGTGTGGTGGCCACGCCGCCCAGATCAAAGCCCAAGGCGCGTGCGCGTGCCTGCGAGATCGCCCCGCCCAATGGCCGCTTGAGCATGCCCTGCTCAATGACCAAGTGCCTTTGCGCAGGCGAGCCATCATCATCAAAGGCAAAACCAGCGAACTCATTCGCTTGACCATGGTCGTAGCTGACGTTGAGCAAGTCGCTGCCATAGCGGTAGTGGCCAAACATATCCAAAGTCACGAAGCTGGTGCCCGCGTAGTTGCGCTCGTCACCCAAGATGCGATCGAGCTCTAAGGGGTGCCCAATGGATTCGTGGATTTGCAGCATCATCTGATCGGGCATCAACACCAAGTCCATCTCGCCAGTGGGACAGGGGGGCGCCATGGCCAACTCAATGGCCTGACTCGCCACACGTGGGCCGTCTTCATGAAAGCGGGCTCGTTCAAGCACCTCTAGGCCGCCTTGTTGGCAAAACCCGTTGTACTGACCCGCTGATGAGCGCGTTTGGGTGATGCCTGCGACCTGTGCTGTCGCTTGTATCGATGGGGTGAGCAGCTGCCAGTGTTGCTCAGCACGCCCGCCCTCACTGGTGATGTGGAGCTGGTCGCTGTGTACCGTCGACAAACTGGCTGACCAGTCGACGATGCGCGCATCAAGGTGAGTGGCGCTGCTGATGGTGCGCAACAGGTCCATGCGGCCCAGCAAGCTCAGGCCTGCGCTGTCTTGTGCGACCACGCTGTCGTAGCGGCCCTGTGGCTGGGGCATGGACAAGCGGGTGTAGTCAAACACCGCTTTACCGCTGCTGGCTTGAGCCAAAGCCTTGGCCTTGGCGAACGCGGCCTTGAGCCCCGCCACAGACACATCGGCTGTCGCGGCGTAACCCAAGCCACCCGCGATCACAGTGACCATCACGCCTTGATCACGTGTCAGCACAGGGGCTTGCGCCACGTCTTGCCGCACGGTGAGGTGCTGCGCGCGCTCACTCACGCCGCGAACGGCCCAATGTTGGACATCACGGGGTGCGGCTTGACGCGCGAGGGCTTCGAGGGTGTCGAACATGGCTGGATTATTCCTCATGACCCACGGGTCAGTGTGACTGGGTCAGCCTGACCTCGCTGGGCGAGTGCCCCGTCCAGCGCTTGAACGCCCGAGAAAACGCGCTCAACTCCGAATAGCCCAGTAACCACGCGACCTCGCCTAGCGCCAAGCGGGGGTCCTTGAGGTAGTCCTGAGCCAACAGGCGGCGTGTGTCTTCACGCAGGCCTCTGAAATTGCAACCGAGCTTGGCCAGCTTGCGATGCAACGACCGCGAGGTCAGATTCAAGTCCCCCGCGACCCTTTCAATGCTGATTTCGCCCTCTCTGGCCAGGCGCGCAATGGCACGCCTGACCGTTTCCTCAAGATCATCCATCGGGGGCAACTCGGCCAACATGGCCTTCGCCTGCTGCTCCATGAAACTCTGCAATGCTTCGTCCGCTTGGCGCATTGGCAAGGCTAAGTGGGTGGCTGCTAAGCGAATGCTCATTTCGGGCTGAGCAAACCGCACCGGGCATCCAAAATAATCTAGGTAGGGGCTGACATCCTGGGGCGGCGGGCAGAGGAAACACACTTCCTCCAGCGCAAATGACTCTGCCACGACCTTTCGACACAGCTCGACCGACGCGACCATCACCGTTTCATCGGACAGCCAGCCGTCACTCTGATGCGAGGTGACCCACTCGAGCACAACAGATGCGCCTTCCATGTGCAAGTGCAGATTCGCCATGTTCGTCACCAACTTCTCAAACTGCTGCCAACGCAGCAAGGCACTGCCAGCATCACGACACGCCTGAATGACATAACCCAGCACACCCAGATGCTCCGGCTTGATGGTACGACCCAGATGCAAGCCCAGCAGCGGATCGTCCAGTGCCTTCGCAGCCTTCTCCAAAAACCCTTGCCAACGTGCGGATGAATAGCGCACGAGCCCGCGATGGCCCGCATCAGGCGGCGGCTCACCCAGAATGCGTTCGCCATCTAAGCCTTTTGACGCCAAATAGTCAAAGAGCAACCTGACATAGGTGCTGGCGTAATAGGGATTGGTAGGTAGTGACTGCATGATGTCTGCAACTGTCAAGTGTATGTCGGTATCTGTCAATAGCGTGGGAGCGTCTATCGCTCAAAATCTGCGCATCACACGGTTGCAGATTAAATCGTGAGCAATAAGTCAGCAATGTAGTCTGTGTTTTTAATGACTGATATATTTGTATCACCCAACGGCCATGGCCGCGGTACGCCAACAGACCCTTGTTCTATTGAGCAAGCACAGATGCTTGTTAAAGCGGCATGCGTCAACATGTCAGAAGACGTTAACCTGCATTTGTATGACGGCCTGTATTCAAGAACACAGCCCATTGTTATTCGATCTGATGCGGCTGGTAAAAACGGATTTTTTGTGCGCTGGTGTCATGCCGAAGGCGCAAAACCAGTATTCAGCGGCGCTGTATCTGTAACTGGCTGGCATCTATACGACGAATCAAAAAACATCTGGGCAGCACAGGTGAGCGCCGGCAGCGATTTTGAGCACCTGTGGCAAGGCTCAAAGCGCCTCACGCGTGCGTGGTCCGGCTGGAATCCCAAGGGCTTTAAAAACAGCCGCCTCGGCTTAAAAATGACCCAAGACGCGCCGAATGTGGCCAGCTGGAAAAACCCACATGACATCGTGGTGACCAAGCAATTCATGTGGCGACATATTCCAGCCAATGTACAAGGTATTGTTGGCAAAGAAATCCAGCTCGACCCAGCTGAGTTGGCAAGCTATAAAGTCCCCAGCACGGCATTAGGTGTCATGGAGCCTGTTAGCCTGTATATATTACTGAACTTCATCACCATCAAACTCGCACGTTTTTACATCGAGAACGCTTACGAGTTACTCACAGACGAGGGTGAGTGGTATTTGGACAAACAAGCTTCGGCACTGTATTTCAAACCTTTCGCCGATGATGGTTTTGGGCCTGACAGTGTGTTGACGTATTCGCAATTAAAGACGTTTTTTAAGCTGGATGGTTCACTAGAAGACCCGATTAACAATGTCGTCATTCAGGGCATCCATTTTGCCTATAGCAAAGGCACCAAAATAGGCGTGACGGCTGGCTTCCCAACCGAACCCACCAAAGCAATCACACCCACACCCGAAGCCGCTGTACAAGTCAACGCGGGCAACAACATCATTGTGCGGGACAACTGCTTCTTGCACATGGGCCACGACGCCCTGCACTTTGATCTTCAAGGCCACAACATCCAAATCACAGGCAACGGTTTTGGCGATGTTTCACGCTCCGCCATCTCTCTGAGCCAAACCAATTTATGGGTGAGCAACAAAAGCAAGCACGGCATCCTGCCAGAAAACAAAAACAAGTTTTTCGACGGTGTAGAGCTTTGCAACAACTACATCCGCGATGTCGGCCTAGACAGCCTGGCCGCTGGCATCACGTACTCTGAATTTTCGCGCAACGTGCGCTGCACTCACAACGAAATTCGTGGCACCACCATCAACGCCATTCGCAATAGTTGGCGGCATCTTGGCTGGCGCGGCCATGCTGGCAACATTGAATATTCGTGGAACAAAACCAGCGATGTGGTGCGTTCTGGCTTAGATGATTTTGGTGCACTGTACGTGGCCTGCTCAAATGCGGGCTACACCAAAATCCATCACAACTATATAGACGGCGTGGGCGTCAGCCCCAACAACGCCGGCATCTATTTTGATGTGTTTGTTGATCATGGTGAGATTTACAACAATCTCTCAGTCAACATGCCTAAACCAATTTGGTATCACCGTATTTCACGCGCTTGGGTCGCGCTGGTGATGTCCACCAACACCCAAACCCATCACAACTGGTCGGATGTACTGACTTACCGTGATTTTGATCAAGGCCGTCCGTCTGCGGTTCTTCTGGCCAGACAAAAGCAATCGGGTTGACAACAACGAGTTGATTCAAGCAGGGCGGGCTTTACCAGCCGAGGCGCAGGAAGTAGCAGATAAGGCCGGGCTAGAGCCCGCCTACAAACCTATGCGGCGTGTTATTGATGATCATCTTGAGTCACCGCCCAAATTTCAATCTCGATAGCAAGATCAATCACCATGAAATACTATAACGGAAAGACCATTTTAATCACCGGAGCATCTGCCGGTCTTGGCAAGGCTTTTGCGATTGAGCTGGCTGAGGTGGCCGAAAAACTGATTCTGGTTGCCAGGCGAATGCCTCAACTCGAGGAAGTGGCTGCTTTATGCAGGGCTGTCAATAACAAGATCGTCATCGAACTGGCCACAGCCGATCTCAACCAAGAAAGTGATCGGAAGCAACTGATTGATCGGTATGCGCGCAAATCTACTATTCTCATCAACAATGCCGGCTTCGATCATTTCGGCGATATCTTCAAATATGACTTCGCCATTTACGAGAAGATGATCGAGCTGAATGTCTTGGCACTGACACAGCTCACCCACGCCTTCGGTCTGGAAATGATCAAAAGGAAGTCGGGTGGCATTTTGAATATCTCATCCGTGGGCATGATTTCCATCAGCCCGAAGTCGGTCATTTACCACGCTACCAAGTCTTATGTGTCCCACTTCACCGAAGGTGCCCATCACGCCCTGAAGCCTCACGGCGTGAACTGCACGGCCTTCTGTCCCGGTGCCACGGCCACCGACTTCTACAAGGTCAGCGGCACATCGGTGGCCGTCAACAAACTCATGCCAGCCAAGCAGGCGGCGCAGCTTGGTCTGGCGGCCTTGGCCCGAAATGACAAACTGGTCTTTCCCGGTCTGTTGAACAACCTGATGTATCTGGGTTCGAGGCTGGTGCCCCGCAGCTGGATCCCGTTCTTCTTCAAGCTGGTGTTCTCGCAGTATCTCGTTGACAAGAGAGAGTGGGACAGAGCCTGATCTCAGCACCGTGCTGAAATCAGGCACAGCCGGGGCCTGCCTCAGGCTTTGTTGCCGTCCACAAAGCGGTAGGTCAAAGCGCCAATCACACCACCCAAGATCGGGGCAACCCAGAACAACCACAACTGCTCGATGGCCCAACCACCAGCAAACAAAGCGACGGCTGTGCTGCGAGCAGGATTGACGGAGGTGTTGGTCACGGGGATGCTGATCAGGTGGATCAAGGTCAGGCCCAAGCCAATGGCCAGTGGCGCAAAGCCCTTGGGCGCACGGTCATCGGTGGCGCCCATGATGATGAACAGGAACATCGCTGTGAGCACCAACTCGCACACCAGTGCGGCTTGCATCGAGAAGCCGCCAGGTGAGTGAGCACCAAAACCGTTAGACGCAAAGCCAGCCGTCACATCAAAACCAGCCTTGCCCGACGCAATCAGGTAGAGCGCGCCCGCAGCCGCGACACCACCAACCACCTGCGACAACACATAGGGCAGCAAGTCAGCCGCTGAGAAGCGGCCACCGGCCCACAAGCCGACCGACACAGCGGGGTTCAGATGGCAGCCACTGATGTGGCCAATGCTGTAGGCCATGGTCAACACGGTCAAGCCAAAAGCCAGCGAGACCCCGACAAAGCCAATACCAAGACCCGGAAAGGCTGCGGCCAGCACAGCGCTGCCACAACCACCGAAGACCAACCAAAACGTCCCAATAAACTCTGCTGCATATTTGTTCATGTCATCATCCTTTTGCACACGATGTGCGTTGCGGCCGCCATGGTCGTTTAAAAATGGCGTCTTGCCAAGTCATGGCTATCCCAAGGCACTAGGCATGCCCCGCAAGCTGAGGGCCCCTGCCTCTAGTCGCTGCCCGACACGCGGCCACGCAAACGCTTGACATCACCCTTGACCGCTTTGCCCTCCAGCCGCTTGCGTTGCGAGCTGCGCGTCGGCCTTGTGGCACGCCTGGCCTTGGGCAACACCGCCACGCCATCGACCAAAGCCTGCAAACGCGATACCGCATCGGCTTTGTTTTGCTCCAAGCTGCGGCTGCCTTGTGCTTTGATGACCACGACGCCATCGGCCGTGATGCGCTGGTCGCTCAGTGCCAGCAAGCGATCCTTGATGACATCAGGCAAGGATGATGCAGGTATGTCAAAACGCAGGTGCACCGCGTTGGACACTTTGTTGACGTTCTGGCCACCCGCACCTTGGGCGCGGATGGCACTGAAGTCCATTTCTGCTTCGCGCAAGGGGATCAGGGGATCAGGCATGGCACGCAGTCTAGACGGACTAGGCACGTGCTTTCACAAAAACATCCAAGTCGCCGCTGGCCAAAGGCTTGCTGTAAAAATAGCCTTGAAAGGCATGGCAGCCAAGGGTGATCAAATGGTCACGCTGGCCTTGTGTTTCCACCCCCTCGGCGATCACCTCCATGCCCAAAGCACGTCCCAAGCTGACCACGGTTTGTGCAATGGCGGCATCGTTGGCATTGGTCAATAGGTCTTTGACAAAAGACCTGTCGATTTTGAGCTGGTCCAGCGGCAGGCGCTTGAGGTAGGCCAGAGACGAGTACCCGGTGCCAAAGTCATCCAGCGAGAAACCCACACCACGCTCTTTGAGTTGCTTCATTTTCGTGATGATGTCGTCCATGTCGTTGACGAGCATGCTCTCTGTCAGCTCCAGTTTGAGGCGATTGGGCTCGATGCCGCAGCGCTCAACGATGTTCAATACTTGCAGCACAAAGTCGGGTTGACGGAACTGGCGTGCGCTCACATTCACGGCCAGCTTGAGGGACGCCATCTCTGGCTGCGTCGCCCATGCCGCAAGTTGCACGCAGGCTTGTTTGAGCACCCAATCACCCAGCGGCAAGATCAAGCCTGTCTCCTCGGCCAAGGGGATGAAATCATTGGGCGGCACCATGCCAAGTTTGGGGTGCACCCAGCGCACCAAGGCCTCGGCACCCGTCACGTGACCATCTGAGCCAATCTGGGGTTGGTAGTGCAGGATGAATTGTCCATCCACCAAGGCTTGGCGCAGGTCGGCCTCAAACCGATGGGTCGCAACGACATCAGCCTGCATCACATGCAGCACCAAATAGAGCGATACCATGCAAAACCCGTTGGTCATCCACAGACCCACACCACGAACGTCTTCAGGCAAGTTGTAAGCGCTCGTCATCCAAAACAGGTTGCTGTCCAGGACACAAAAAGCGGCAAAAAATACAGCAGGCACGCCGTGCCGCAACCACCACAAACGACTGCCACGCAGCATCAAGTATGCGGCTGTACCCAAGGGCAGCAAAAAATGGTGCGCCACCCGAGGTGTCTGCGGAGAGGGGTTATCCAAGACCACGGCGACGGCGCAGACCACAACGAACATGGCCGAGAAGTAGAGCGCGGATGCCGCCGCCAGCTTGTCGCGCCGAATAAGCACCACACACATGATGCCAACGGCCGATGTAGCCAGTTCAATGGGCACACTGGTCCACTGCCCTAGCACGATCAGATAACACGCCCAAAACGTACTGACGACAATGGCCACACTGCTGCCAAACAGCAAAAGCATGGCCACCCTGCGCCTGTGCTTGGCGACCAAAGCTGGTGGCACCGCACGGATAGGGGGAGCGATGGGACTTAGCCAGCGCATATGACACAAACGCAGAGCTGCAACGAAAACATGAGCCGCTTGAGGCCCTTGCGCCGAACCTCATGGGCGTCTGTATACGGTAGCGAGGCTGAAGCAACCATAGGAGGTGAGTGGAGGGCCAGTCGAGACAAGCCTTCTGTATCGGTCAGCTTCCCTTCTAACTTAAACGCGCACGCCATTGCGCAGGCGACATCTGCGTCCACTGCCTGAAGGCCTTGCGGAAATTGGCTGCATCGCTGAACCCCAGCTGAGACGCGATGGCGTCCACAGACAAACTGAGGTCGCCTAACAGACGTTCAGCATGGGCTTGCTTGGCCTGGCTCAGAAGCTGATGAAAACCAGCGCCATCCTCGGCAAGGCGGCGCCGCAAAC
The DNA here is from genome assembly GCA_030654395.1 of Aquabacterium sp. GTDB lineage: Bacteria > Pseudomonadota > Gammaproteobacteria > Burkholderiales > Burkholderiaceae_C > Aquabacterium. The sequence goes on along the minus strand of JAURXM010000031.1, from coordinate 147,198 downwards.
TGCGCTCACCCAGACCAAGGCTACGCGCCACCGTCGGGAGATCGGGGTAGTCACCCACGCGAGCCCCCAAAACCTGCGCCACCCGCAGTGCCACGCCTTCGCAAGCCTTGGCTTCACGCAGGGCTGCGTTGAACTCTTGGAGGTAGTGCGATGCCAAGGTGCGGCTGGCCCCTCGAATCGGCATGTGCAGCAAACTGGCGGGGTACACCAAGACGTAACCATCCGCCATGAACACGCTTTGGCGTGCCAGATAACGTGGGTAGGCGGCGCTGTGAACAGGCGCCGTGCCTGGCATCAACACCCGCAGCGCCCGCCCATCCACGCCCAACAGGGTCGCGATCAGGGTCACATAACTGGCAAACATGGCCTCGGTATTGAAGCGAGCCAACTCGCTGCCTTTGGCTGCTGCTGGGTAGTCGATTTTCAGCCAGAGCTCATCACCCACGACCTCGTGGCTGAGACGATAAGAGCTCTGAAGGATCTCGCGCAATTGCTCAACGTGTGCAGCCACGTCGGCCAGCGTGGCCATGCTCATCATGGCCAGCCCAAAGCTACCTCGGGCGTTCAGGCTCACCCGGCTTCCCCAGCACAAAGCCATGTCACTGTCAGGAAACAACTTCATGACGTTGCGCATCAGCAAGCCGTGGTCTTTGACCGTGCACAACTTCACCGCGCCCATTGCTGAGCCTTCAGCCGCTGTGCCCACGGTCAACTGGGACCAGGTCGCGCCGCGCTCCAGCGCCAGCTCGACCAAGATGTCTGCTCGTTTGCTGATTAACTCAACGGCAAGCGGTGTGGGCATAGGGGCGGGTTAATACTGTAGTTGACTGAAATGAGCGTGAAATGGCCATATTGAACCCCATTGTGACCAGATTAAACCTCGTTTAACGAACTCGTCATGCGCAAAATTATAAGCACGCTTTGTCACCGACGATTCGAACATATACACCATGAAAATATTGATTGTTGGCGCCGGATCTGTCGGCAGCACCTTGGGTTTATATCTGTCTAAAGCTGGGCATGAGGTCGGTATTTTTGCGAGGGGCAATCGGCTGGCGGCCTTAACCCTAACATCCTCGCTTCGAGTGAAAAACATGCTCACAGGGAGGCAAAGCGAAGCCGCCGTCACCCCCCTGTCGGCAATTAACCCTGATGTGATTTGGGACTTGATGATTGTCTCTGTTCAAGGCCAGCAACTAGACGCGCTGTTGCCGATGATTGCAGCATCAAATTCACAATATATTTTATTCATGCTCAACACGGTCACCGATGTCGCACCCTTGCGCCAGGCAGTAGGTCGCGATCGATTCATGCTGGGCTTGCCTGCCATATTGGCCGACATAAAAAACCAACAGCTTGAATATATGGTCATGCCACGGTATCTGGCTTGGATGCAAATTACCACAGTGGGTGCCATGCCTGATTACACGCCAGCAGGTCTTGATGAAATCCGTCACATGTTCCAATCATCCGGGATCGCCACGGCCATTTGTGCTGATATGCCAGCATGGTTAAAAACCCATGCGGCATTCATGGCACCGATCATGGCAGCGGGTTTACTGACCGGCACGGATAACAACCTGCCTTGGTCCAAGGCCAAATTGATCGCCAGCGCCATGAAAGAGGGGTTTAGCACCCTCAAACGCATCCAGTCGAACATTGAACCGTGGAATATGCGCTTTGTCCAGCATGTCCCGTATTTTCTATTGACTATATTCGTCTGGGCCTCATTCAGAACACGCATGGTGCGCGCTGCTACAAACGCCCACGTGGGGCATGCCAAGGATGAAGTGGCTTACCTGATCGAAGCGCTCTGTGCGCTAGATACCACCGGTGGCTTGAACAAGCTACCGGCTCTCAATACCTTGGTTAGCCAAACCAATAACAACGTATCAATCTGTTGACTCATGTTAAGGAGTACTACATGTCAAGAAAATATATTCACCAAATCATAGCCATCTCAGCTTGCCTCAGCATGGGCTGCGGCATGAATGCATCGGCCACCACCGCCGATATTTTCGCCATCCCCAAAGGCTCTGGTGCTGCAACCACCGTGGCCGGGTTTGACGGCAACATCTGGTTTGCAGCCACACTGGGCAACTACATCGGCAAAATGTCCCCCAAAGGCGAATTACTGGCCACGTACAAAGACGGTATGAGCCCGCTTTGTGGCCCGGATCGCATCGCGAGAGGCCCGGATGGTAATTTATGGTTCACCGAATTGCTTTGCAACAAAATTGGCCGCATCACACCTGATGGCAAAATAACCGAGTTCAGCGATGGCCTGTCAAAGGGCCTGATTGGTGCCAGGCCATTTGGTATTGCCGCCGGCCCTGATGGCCACATGTGGTTCACTGAGTCTGGCACAGGCAAAATTGGCCGCATCTCCACCAGCGGCGTCATCACTGAATTCAATGCCAGCAGTGCTTTGAAGATGCCGACAGATATTGTCGCCGGGCCAGATGGCAACTTGTGGTTCACCGAACGATTTGGTGGCCGTATTGGCCGCATGAGCACACAAGGCAAAGTCACCTATTTCAAAACTGAATCCGCACCAGCTGCCATGCTGGTGAATATCAATACAGGTCGCGATGGCGCCTTGTGGTTCACCGAGTTATTCAGCAAAGGCACCGGCTCTGTGGGCCGCATCACCACGACGGGGCAGGTCACCCATTTCCAACAGGGTTTGAGCAAGCCCGGTGCGCCAGTCAGCATCGTCAACGGGCCAGACGGCAACATGTGGTTTGTCGAGTATTTCGGCTCCAAAGTCGGGTTCGTAGACCCAAATGGCCAGATTCACGAAGAACCCCATAAATTAGGCTTCGGCGTGGTGCCAGACGGGATCAGTGTCGGGCCGGATGGCAACTTATGGTTCACCGAAGTACTGGGCGACAAGATTGTGCGCATCACCCTGCCTTGATTGAGACACACCCAATGAGCAGTCACCCACGCTTTATCGACAAGACATTTGAACACCGCCAAGTGGACTTCCAGTCCAAAGGGGTGAGGGTCTCCGCCTGCCATTACGCCCCCACACCCACAGGGCCACGCGGTGCCGAAAAGCGGCCCGCCATCGTGATGGGACACGGCTTGAGCCTGACCCGCGATTGCGGCTTGCACTTGTACGCCGAGCAGTTTGCCAAAGCGGGTTTTCACGTCTTTGTCTTTGACTACAGAGGCTTTGGCCAAAGCGGCGGTGCGATACGGGACTTGATCTCCGTCAAGATGCAGGTCGAGGACTACCACGCTGCTCTGGCCTTTGCACGCGAGGCCCCCGGCGTCGACGCCAGACGGGTGGCCTTGTGGGGCACGTCGTACTCCGGCGGCATCGCGACGCAATGCGCCTATGAAGACGCACGCGTGCAAGCGCTGGTGATACAGGTACCCAATCTGGACAACGTGGCCACGGGTTTGTATATGACGGCGCGTTTGACCTTGAAGGCACCGCTGCGTGGCCTGTGGCTGCTTGCCCATGGCTTGGCTGACGCGCTGGCAGGTTTGTTTCAGACCAAACCCGTGTATGTGCGTTGCATGGGCCGCAGCGGCGAGATGGCCGCCTATGTGAGCGACGAATCCATGAACCAAGTTGACCAAATCCGGGGAGTAGATTGGCAAAACAGATTGGCCCCACGTGACTTCGTTCGGTGGCCGTTTCGCCCTATCCGGCATGTGTCCAAAATCGCCTGCCCCATTCAGATTTTTGCCGCCGACCGCGATGACCTGACACCCGTCGGGCCGGCGCTCAAAGCCGCGAAACTGGCTGGGCCCGGCTCAGAGTTGCACCGGTATCCGGTCGGGCACTTTGGCATCTACGTCGGTGACACCTTGCAAGACGCGATCAACAAGCAAATCGATTTTTTACAGCGCACCTTGATCTCGCCCACATAACGCGCAGATCTGCGGGGCCGCAGCGTAGAGAGCGGAGTAGTGCGACAGGCCCGCTAGGATGTGCACGCCCTCACACCCTTTGAGGGCTTGCGCCAAATATGTCGACATGGCCACGGGGGCCCAGTTGTCTTGGTCGCCATGCCACAGGTGGGTCTTGACCGTGATGCCAGTCAAGGTGTGCCGCCACGACGAGACATAAGCCTGCACATCGCGCAGGTAGCCGGGCATCTTGTCCCTGCTGAAGCAGGCCTGAAGGACGCCGCCAATGAGGTCGCGGAAATCAGGGTCACGGGCCAAGGCTTTGTCACCCGCCACGGCACTGGCAAACAGCATTTTGTACAGCATGCTGGGCCACACAGAGGCCAACAAGCCCTGCCAGTAGGACATCAGTTTGAACACCACAGGCCAGGCCTTGACCATGGCAAAAACGGTCTTGCCTGCCATGTGCGGGAGGAAGTCCCCGCCGTCCAATGGTGCCGCAGCAGCGACCAAGTGCAGGCTGGCCACCTGCTCAGGGATGAGCCTGCAAACCTGCAGCGCCACAAAGGCCCCCATCGAGAACCCGACGATGTCAACAGGCCTGCCGTGGGCTTGCTGGACGATGTCATCGGCCAAGGCCTGAAAGTAGCGAGCACCAGTGATACGTGCATCCACCGCGTAGCGGTCTGGGCAGATCACCTTGAGCCCCACCGCGGCCGCATGGTGCTGCAACACGGCGGCCTCAGCTGGCGCACCGGGCGTGCCGTGAAAGTAAACAATGCAACGTGTCACGGGACGCCCTCGCTTTTTACTGGCTGACATGGTTCAGTGAATCAGTGCCAGCTTGGCCACCAAGAAGGTACGCAAGCGCGCAGCATAGCCGCTGTCAACGGCATCCTTAACCGATGGCCGCTGCGCCAACGCGTGGCGCCATGCGATAAGTTTGGGTAAGCCATTGAAAAACCCGAAGTCAAGCAACTCATCCAACGCATCAAAGTAGCGAAATACCGGTGCAAACACCGCGTCTACGATGCTGAAGTCACCACCACTGAAGTACGGCCCCTCACCCAAGGCGGCCTCCAACTGCTCAAAGCGGCCTCTGATTTCGCTTGCTTTGCCCTGCAAAGCAGCCCTATCGGTGGCGTTGTAAAAGCCGCCGATGGCATTGAGCACCTCCGATCCAAACGCCATCCACGCACGGTGGCGGGCGCGCTCAAGTGCCTGCTCAGGGTGCATGCGTGGTGACACCGTGTCGTCCAAGTATTCGCAGATCACCGCCGACTCAAAGATGGCGTCACCGCCCACCAACAGCACCGGCGTTTTACCCAAGGGCGAGACCTGCTTGAACCAATCTGGCTTGTTGGCCAGATCAATGTCGCGCCGCTCAAAGGCCACGCCCTTTTCAGCCAAAACGATGGCCGCGCGCTGCACGTAAGGGCACAGATGATGTGAGACCAGTGTGATGGGGGCAGTCATATGTCGATCCATAGCGTGGTTGATTTGCCCAATGTAGTATTGCGTATACGCTAATGAAATAGGCAATGATGAAACAATCTCATGCGCAAACGCAATTCAATCTGAGTGCTGCCGACTTGGCACTGGTACTGGCAATGGTGCGCGCAGGCACGCTGGCCTTGGCTGGTGAGCGACTGGGCTTGGACACATCAACCGTCTTTCGCTCACTGCAACGCATCGAGCGGGGTTTGGGCCAAGCCTTGTTCGCACGCTCACGCACGGGCTACCGTCCAACCGACTTGGGCTTGTCGCTGAGCGAGCAGGCCGAGCATGTGGAGTCTGCGCTGGATGCCGCCAGATCGGCTGTCCACGGCCAAGCAGATCAGGTCTCGGGCTCAGTGCGCATCACCACCACCGACACCATCTTGCACGGCTTGCTGGCGCCTGCCTTGCGTGACCTGCACGCAGCGCACCCGCTGTTGTGCTACGAACTGCACACAGCCAATGAGTTAGCCAACCTGACGCGGCGCGATGCGGACATCGCCGTGCGGGCCACCAAACGCCCTCCGCCCCATCTGGTTGGCAAGCAGGTGGGCACCATCCACATGGCGCTTTACACGTCAAAAAAAGGCGGCATCAAACGCTATGCTGATATCGAAGCAGGCCGGGGCGACTGGATCGCGCCTGATGATGCCTTGCCTGATCACCCCTCCGTGGTTTGGCGCAAACGCCACTTCCCCAAGGTGATGCCGACCTACCGGGTCAGCAGTATTTTGACGGTGGCCGAGTTGGTTGCTCAGGGTTTGGGGGTGGGCTTGCTGCCCGTGTTTTTGGCGCAATCACGCCAAGACCTCAAGCCCCTCACCGACGTCCTTGCCGAATGCCAAACCGAACTGTGGATACTGACGCACCCGGAGTCCCGACACCTGCGCCGGGTCTCCACGGTGTACAGCCACTTGGCTCAGGTGTTGACGTTGCCCTGAACAATTGCCTTACACCTCAGCGAAGAAAGGACGTCAATGGCGCAGTTCATCACCAACTGCTGATGCCATTTGAACTCAGGTAGTGAGCCAAGTCTTGATCACGGATGTCTGACACACCCGTTGCGAATGCCGTGTTGATGTGCCTGACCAAGGCTTGTGTCCACAGTAAGTTCCAGATCGTGCCAGCATGACCGTCTTGGACGTTGGCATGATTGGGGCTATCGCCAGATGTATTGTGCGTTGGCCAACGACCATCTATGTGGGCCAATCCAAAGTGGGGTGAACCATCAGAATGGCGCCCCCCCCAGTGTTGTCGGAACCAAGCCTGATCATCAAAGAAGCTCAGCCGTTTATCCTGCTCTGCAAATGATTTGAGCGGAGCATTAAAGGCATTCAAACCTGTTGCGATGTTTTGCAAGTCGACCGGATCTTGCCAGTTGTCAATCAAGGGTGCCCAGTTGCTGTTGTCAAACAAACCGACCAGCACAAAACGAACCTGCGGATGAGCTTGCCAGATGGATGTGACGGCGTGCTTGTACTGATCAATGCATTCCTGGACTCGTCCCATCAGTTTGGGATCCCGTCCATTTTGAGCCCAGGCTGTCAGGGCTTGCCGCGTGCCAACATCATTGACCCCGATGCGGATCACGACAATGCCCTTCTGCCATCTCTGGGGGTTCTCGTTCATCAGGTCAATCAGTTGTTTGACCATCCGACCTTCGCTCAAGTCGCGGCAAACCGCCCCGGATACAGCCATGTTATGTCGGTAGTCCATTTTGCGCGGGAAGCGTCCTTGCCATCCCAGCGCATCTTGTGCTTTGGCGATCACCCTTCGGGTGCCCCATGTGCGCCAGAGGCCCAGGTCCAGTTGATCGCCTCGTAGGCGGCTGAGCAGTTCTCCCCACTGCCAGGTTTGGGCTCGGTAACGCCCACCCCGGTCTGCCCCCCCTTCGGGGAAGGACACGGTATCTTGGTAGGAGTGGCTGTCCGAGTCGCCCAAAATAGCCAAAGGAATGCTTTGTGGTGGCGTTTCAGCTTTCGGCAAAGTCAGAGGTGTGCCTTGCGATGTGGCCCACAGTGCCCATACCGCACAAGCGGTGATCAGCATGATGATGCTCAAGGCCATGATCAGTCGGCGAGCGTGCATGCCCAGGTTCCGATGCATTCAATGACATAGGTTTGATCCTTCACCTGGGTCAGGGTGTGATCAGTAGTGGGTAGGTACTTCGTGGTGACGTGGCTTGCAAAGTCCTGCCCTCTGAAGGCATCAACGAATTGATTTTGGTAGTTGTAGTACCAGTGGATGTCAGACGAAAACATCATGAAGCTACGCATACCCCGATGGGCCATACTTTGCATGGCTGTGATGTACTCGATTTTACTGGGCTGACGGTTTGAGCCGTAATCCACCTCATCCGCAACTTGTTGTGAGTCCGACGACAGCAGCGCCTTGATTTTGGCGAGGGTGCTGCTCCAATCCCGTGTCAGCAGGCGACTGACTTTGCCTGCATACCGAATGCAGTGGGACTGCCAAGTGTGGAAAGTGTAGCCGTCCAGCATCCACGTGCCGATGACACGCTCATCGCGTTGGGCGTAGAAGTACGCCGCCACCGCACCCGAGCAAATGCCAGCGATGACAAAGCGCTCAATGCCTGTCGTCTGGGCAATGTGATCCAGTGCATCACGCAAATCGAGCATCACTTGTTCTTCTTGTGACGCTGCGGCCAATGCGGATGGAGGGGCACTGTCACCTTGTCCTGACAAGTCAAAGCGCAAACTGGAAAAGCCCTGCGTTGCCAGATGCCGAGACAATTTGACGTTGAAGCGATGTGGCCCGATGCGAGACACCACGCCTGCATTGAGCATGACAAAGGCAATGGATTTGGGGGCGACCTCGGTGGGCATACACAGCGTGCCGACCAAACGCTGATCGGCGCCCATGGTGACGATCAATTCGTTCATGCAGAGCCACCCTCGAACAGGCTTGTGATGGCTTTCAATGCGGCAGTTGGCACCAGCGATGTATTGAGGGCCTCTTCGGACGTCCAGTCAAAAGGGACGGCTAAGGTTCGATGCATGACCGAGCCCACATGCTCCTTGGTCGACCGACTGTCTGGGCTCAACACAACAGTTGATTTGGCGTGTGTGGGCTGCAAAAGCAAGTCCGGACGAATTTGGGCTATTTGGGCTATCAGACGCTCGCTCATGCCAAATCCTAGCGCTTCACCTCGTGGCTGCTTGTCTGCCACTTTGATCTTGGATTGCCCCACACGGGTGATGCTGGCGACGTGGTCTTGCGCCAGCTTTGTTAGATAGTGGGTGCCATCTAGGATCGGTTCCCACAAAATCAGGCGCTCCAGTTGCGTCTGTGTAGCTGCTTGCATGGCCAGTGAACCACCAAGTCGGGCGCCAATCCATGAGATGTTGGCGCAAGCGCTGCGCCGCTGCAATTCCTCATGTGCCAGCACAATGTCGCTGCGCCAGACGTCGAGATGGCCATCGAGGTCGTCGCCATCGGAATCGCCTGTGCCAAAGTAGTCAAAGCGCATGACAGCCATGCCCGCACGCGACAAATGATCTGCCAGTACTTTATAAAACCTGTGCACCCGAACCGATTCTTGCCCGAATGGATTGCACAGCAGCACAGCCTGACATGGCGTCTGGCTTTGATGAGGCTGATAAAAGGCTGCAAACAAGCGGTGGTTGGGAATGCCGAAACGAAACGGAATCATGTTGACATCAAGTGAGCAGTTTGCTGACCATTTTTCGGATCCAGCCTGTTTCTTTGGCTGCGGTTTGAGGGGGCACGTTGCTGTTTGATGGCGCCACCGGTGACACTTTTTCGGCTTGCGCCAATTGTGCGAGAGAGCCATAAATCATTTGTCGTACCGTCAACTGGGTTTGCAAGCGGCGGTTGATCTCCGTCACAGCGCGCATGGCCAGCAGGGAGTGACCGCCTAAATCAAAGAAGTTGTCGGAGCCCATGATCTGATCCACGCCCAGCAGTTCTTGCCAGACTTGTGCAATCACTTTTTCTTCTTCTGTTTGAGACAGGCTTGTTGAAGCGGCAGGCGCAATGGTCAATGCCTTGGGTACAGGCAAGGCGTGGCGGTTGACCTTCCCGTTGGGTAAAAGCGGGATGAACGCCAATTGCTCGAAGTGTTGCGGCACCATGTAATCAGGCAAGGATACCCGGAGGTGATCACGCAAGGTGCTGATAGCAAGCATGTCCCGTTGTACCACGATGTAAGCCACCAACCTGGCGTCACCAGGGCTGTCTTCACGCACGATCACGACGGATCGGTTGACCTCTGGATGCGTGGCCAATATCGACTCGATTTCACCCAGCTCAATGCGGTGCCCGCGGACTTTGATCTGGCAGTCCAGTCGGCCCATATGTTCAATGGTGCCATCTGGGCGCCAGCGGCCCCGGTCGCCAGTGCGGTAGAGACGAGCACCTGGCAAAGAACCAAAGGGATCGACCACAAAACGTTCAGCCGTCAGCTCTGGTCGGTTCAAGTAGCCTTGGGTGACACCATCGCCACCAATGAAAATCTCACCAGCTACGCCAATAGGGCAGAGCTTCGCATGTTCGTCCAGCACGTGGATCTGGGTGTTGGCGATGGGGCCACCAATGGTGATCAGTTCTTGCGTGTTGACAATGCGTGCGCAGGTCGACCACACGGTGGTTTCTGTGGGGCCATACATGTTCCACAGTTCACTGCATCGGGTCAGCAGTTGCTCAGCCAAAGCGGGGGACAGGCTTTCGCCGCCAATCAGTGCTTTGAAGCCTGTCTTGCCTGGCCATCCTGCGTCCAGCAGCAGGTGCCAACTGGCCGGTGTGGCTTGCATGACTGTGATGTTGTGGCTGGCGATCAGCGTTTGCAAGGACGCTCCATCCTGAGCTTGCTCACGGCTGACCAACACAACCTGGGCACCCAGGCTCAGCGGCAAGAACAGTTCAAGCACAGCGATATCAAAGCTCAACGTGGTCACCGCCAGGAGTCGGTCACTGCTTTGCAGACCGGGCTCATGGGCCATGCTGCTCAGAAAATTGACCGCAGCACGGTGAGGCACCATGACGCCCTTTGGCCGACCGGTGGAGCCCGATGTGTAAATGACATAAGCCGTATCTTCGGCGTGTGCATCCAAGCTTGGGTGCGGCACCAAAGGCGTGTCACTTTGCGCGGTGATCTCGGCTGCGTCCGAGTCCAGCAAGATCAGTTTTTCTCGTGCCCACGGCAGGACATCAGTCAGGCCTTGTTCGGATATCAGCAATGACAGTTGCGCGTCAGCGCTCATGTAAACCAAGCGATCAGATGGATACGACGGGTCCAGCGGCACATAGGCTGCACCGGCCTTGAGGACTGCCAGTTGCGCGGTCAACATGTCCACTCCGCGTTCTACGCACAGCCCCACGAGCGCGCCACGCCCCACACTACGATGGCGCAGGACACGGGCCAGTCGGTTGGCTCGGCCGTTCAGTTCCTGATAGCTCAATTGCCCCCAGCCTGGTTGCACGATGGCTGTAGCTTGTGGAGTGCGCTCAGCTTGTTCTTCAATCAGCTGATGGACGGTGATGTGCTGGTTGTAGGAGCGAGTGGTTTGGTTCCAGGCAGCGATTTGATCGCGCTCATTGGCAGGTTGCACGCTGTAGTGATGCAACGGTCCATCGGGCTCGGCCTCCAGTTGGTGCAGCACCGATTCAATCCGTGTGCCCAGGCGGGCGACGGTGCTGGCATCGAACACATCGGTGTTGTAGGTGAAGACAAATTCAATTTCGTCACCTGTTTCAACGCACCACAAGCCGATGTCTTGGGCAGCGCCCAAAATCGGCGTGGCCATTCGGTCGTGTTCGACGTTACCCCAATGTGTTTGGCGATCTCGTGCATCCTGGTACGAGAACGAGACTTGATAGATCGGTGAGTAGCTGCTGTCGCGCGGCACCTTCAGCTCCCTGACCAGATGCTCAAAAGGCACTTCCGGGTAGGAAAATGATTCGACAACCATGCGGTGAACCTGATCCATCCACGCATTCATGCGTTGCGCTGGCTCGATCTGCATGCGCATGGGCAGCATATTGACGAAGAACCCCATCAAGGGTTCCAGTCCAGCTTGTTCGCGGCCACGAACTGGCGTGCCAACGACAAAATCCTTTTGCTGACTGATTTGATGCAAAACCAGGGCGTAGGCAGACAACAGCGTCACATACAGCGTGCGGCCACTGCATTGCGCTTGTTCCCGCAAGGCACGTGTGACCTTGCTACCCAGATTGAACTGGATGCAATCGCCTCTGCCTGACATGACCGCAGGTCGGGCTCGATCCAAGGGTAACTCAATGGGGTCCGGCAAGGGGCTGAGCTTGTCACGCCAGTACTGGGTTTGACGCGCCAGTTCAGGCCCGCTCAGCCATTGCTGATGCCAGACGGCAAAGTCACCATAGCTCACCGAGATCTCTGGCAGTTGTGCTTGGCGACCGGTGCGGCAGGCTTCGTACAACTCAGAGATATCTTGATAGAAAATATCGAAGGACCAGCCGTCCCAGATCAGGTGATGCGTCTGGAAGAAGAACGCGTGTTCGGTGGCCGAGAGTCGCCACAAATGAGCGCTGAACAGCGGACCTTGCTCCAGGTTGTAAGGCGTTTCGACCAAGGCCTTGACAGCTGTGTTCAAGGCCACTTGTTGTTCTGCTGGGGTCAGCGCAGACAGGTCTGTCACCGGCAGTGCGTAGTTCAGCGTGGGCAAGACACGTTGAATGGCGCCTTCCGGTGTGCGCTCCATGACGGTGCGCAATACGCTTTGTCGATTCACCAACAATTGCATGGCTTGCTGGAAGGCTGGCACATCCAGCGGGCCATGCAGCAAGTGACCCGATGGTGTGTTGTGTGCCACCGTGCCTGGAGACAAGGTTTCCAGGAACCACAGGCGCAACTGCATTTGCGACAAGGGGGCGGTGCTTTGATCGGCTCGGGCTGGAATCACGGTCGTGCTGAGTTGGGCGCCAGCTGCGGGCTTTTGAGCCAAAGCTTGTTCCAACGCGGCAGGTGTCGGCGATTCAAAAATGATGCGCAAGGCTGGCCGGAAACCGACCACGTCAATCAGTTTGGCTGCCAAGCGGGCCGCCAGCAACGAGTGTCCGCCGAGTTCAAAAAAGTTGTCTGTGACACCAACGTGTGATTTGCCCAGCACATCGGCCATGGCATGGGCAATGCCTTGTTGAATGGATGCGTTGTCGGATGGAGCGGCAGCAAGCGCACTCACTGAGATGGATGGCACCGGCAAAGACTTGCGATCAATTTTGCCGTTGGGCAGCAGGGGCATGCTGGCAATCAGCAGGATGTGCTGGGGCACCATGTAGTCAGGCAGATCGGTGCGCAGCGCTTGCCTCAGCACGGCGGTATCGACGGCGCAGCCGGGCTGTGGCGTCACATAACCGATCAACTGCGTGTCGTTGGGCGTGACCTCTCGCGCGACCACAACGGTACGTGCAACGCCAGGCTGAGCGGCCAAACGGGCTTCGATCTCACCAAGCTCAATGCGGTAGCCTCGAATCTTGACTTGGAAGTCCAGTCGGCCCAAGTGCTCCAAGTTGCCATCAGGCCGCCAACGGCCCAAGTCGCCTGTTCGGTAAATGCGGGCCCCAGGTTGTGACGAAAATGGATCGGCCACAAAGCGATCTGCGGTTAGCTCTGGTCGTTTGAAATAACCAGTTGCAACGCCTTCGCCACCGATACAAATTTCGCCTTCTGTCCCAACCGGGCAAGGATGCATTTGTTCATCCAGGATCCACACTTGGGTGTTGTCGATGGGCTTGCCGATGGTGATTTTTTGTTTGGCATCCGTGATGGCTGCAACCGTAGACCACACGGTGGTTTCGGTTGGGCCATACATGTTCCACAGCGTCATGCCCTGCGCCAACAAGGGCTCGGCCAGAGACGGTGGCAGTGGCTCGCCACCGCACAGGGCCTTGAAGCCCACAGGTGCCTTCCATGAGGCTTCAAGCAGCAAGTGCCAGGTGGTGGGCGTGGCTTGCATGAAGGTGATGCCCTCGTCGGCAATCAACTTCGACAAGGATTCTCCGTCCATGGCGTCTTCACGCTGTGCCAGCACAACGCGGGCCCCGGTGATCAGGGGTAAGAACAATTCCAGAACAGCGATGTCAAAAGACAGCGTGGTCACGGCCAGAAAACGGTCGCTGGCTGTGATGCCAGGCTGACGTTTCATGCTCGACAGGAAGTTGCACACAGCGGCCTGCGGCAGCACGACGCCCTTGGGTTGCCCTGTCGAGCCGGATGTGTAGATGACGTAGGCCGTGGCATCGGCACTGAAAGCTTTCAAGGGCTTAAGGTCAGTATGCGGGGCACCATTGATCATGCCAGCATCGTCGTCAACCCGAATTTGCTGTTGACGAGACACACCGGACCGGTCTGCATGGGCCGCTTCGGTGATGACCCATTTGACGCCCGCATCTTGGGCCATGTAGTGCAGGCGATCCGTTGGAAAGCCTGGGTCCAGCGGCACATAAGCAGCCCCGGTCTTCAACACGCCCAGCAAGGCCGGGATCATGTCGGGGCCACGGCTCAAGCAAAGCCCAATTCGGTCGCCTTCGCTCACGCCTCGGGCAATCAGCAGGTTGGCAAAACGGTTGATTCGGTGGCTCAGCTCTTGGTAGCTCAGGCGAACGCCTCGGGCTAGAACAGCTACCGCATCAGGTGTGCGCTGAGCTTGTTGCGTCACCCATTGCTCAATACGAGCATGAGGATCAAACGGTGCTTGTGTCTGATTCCACGCCGCAAGCTGTGGGTCGACGACCAAGGGTTGTGTGTTGGTTTTGACTGGCTGCGTTACAACGAGTTGCGACACAGGGGTGTCAATCGACTGCGCCAGTTGTTCGCAGGTGCTCTTTAAGGCTTGGACCAGTGATTGCGCACGTTCAGGACTGAAAAATTCGGTGCTGTAGTGCAGATCCAGCGTCAGCGCCTCGGTGCCTTCGTAGAAGTTGAAGAAAAGCTCGCTGAGCGTGCCGCGTTTGCGGCCTTCGTGCATGGACGCCGTCAAGGGCGCAAAGCCGGACAGGTCGATGCGAGGATTGAGGTTGAAGAACACGCCCGTGAACGGGGCGCGGTCGCCAGAACTGGGCAAGCCCAAAGCTCTGGCCACCGTACCTTGTGTGGCCACAGGGTATTCAAGGGCGTCCATCAATTGATCGCGTACACGGCTCAACAGTTGGGTGCCGGTGTCAGTGGCTTGACATTGCAAACGCAAAGGCAAATCCAACACGCCATCGGCCATCAGGGGGCCTCTGCGCTGCAGGCTTTGGCTGGCATAGGGGATGCTGATGACAAACTCGTCCTGACCGCTGTGGTTGCGCAGCGCTGCGATGACAGCGGTGAGCAACAGTTGGAACAGTGTGGCGCCACGCTGGCGAGCAGCGTCCTTCAACGACTGAGCCAGTGGGGCATTGAACTGAGCGCGAACGGTGTCGGCCTCATAGCGTCGAGGCGAGGGGGGCGTTCGATCCCCCAGCGAGAGCAATGGCGGTGGGTTTTGGAGCACCTCGCGCCAGTACTGCATCGCTTCCTGGCCTTGCGTGCCCGTCATGCGGGCTTGCTCTTGCTCACCAAAAACGAGGGGCGACTCTGCTGGCTTGAGTGAAAGCGGCGTGCCGGTCGTGCGAGCTTTGTACGCAGCGGCCAACTCGGCGTTAAAAACGCTGGATGCCCATCCGTCAAAAATCAGATGACTGGCGACGATGTGAACCACTTTGCGGCCATCTGCCAGATGCAGCACGCTGGCGGCGGCCAGGGGCGCTTGATCTAGTGGAAAGTCCTTCTCGCTGGCCGACGTACAAAACGCATCCAGCGCTGCATCCGAATCAGACTGATCACGCAAATCTACCTCTCGGATCGGCATGGGGCCTTTTGCTTGCAGCCATTGCCGAGGCTCATCTTGATCGAACGCGATTTTGAATGCGTCGTGTCGAGCCAGCACATCTTGAACGGCGCCTTTGAGTGCGCTCACATCGACGTTACCAGACAGGCCAACGCAAAAAGATTCGTTCAGAGCCCGGCGCGCGCCTTCGTCAAACGCTGCCGCCAACCAACGCTCTGTTTGCCCTGGGGTCAATGGGGCACCGCTGCCTTGGGGCGTGATAAAGCCCAAAGCCATCAACTCATCCAGACACTGGATGAACACGTCACCAATGCGAGCGGTTTCTGCCTCGCCCATGGCCTCGGTCACGAAGTGACCAAACTGCTCATACAAGTGCAGGCCGTGGAAACGAGCCAAGTAGTAAAACAGGCTGATGCCTTTTTGGTTCTCGTCCCATGCCAGACGCCACAGCGATGCGCAATGAACCGCTTTGACCGGCGCTTTGCGCTTGGCAAACTCGGCATTGAGCCGTTCAACCATGCGCTGGGTGCGCCCGTTCATGGTCTCGTACAAGGCGGGACCGCTGTCTTTGATGTGCTGCAGCGCAGCTTTGGCGGCGGCCAAGGCCAGTGGGTGACGCACGAAGGTGCCAGCAAAGTAGGTCACACCAGCTTCAGGGTAGGAGTCATCCCCGTATTGCCAATGGCCACCATCCAGGGCGTCCAGCCAATGGCTGGCGCCGGCAATCGCGGCAAAGGGCAAGCCGCCGCCGATCACCTTGCCATAGGTAGACATGTCCGAGCGAACCTCGTAGAACGCTTGTGCACCAGCCGGGGCCAAGCGGAAGCCCGTGACCACTTCGTCAAAGATCAGCGCACAACCCGATGCATCGGCAATCTGACGCAGTGATCGGACGAACTCTCGCGGTTGGACCGTGGGGTACTTGTTCTGAATCGGCTCGGTCATGATCGCCGCCAATTCATGGCCGTGCTCACGCAAGTAAGCCAAGGTCTCGTCCGTAGCCCAGTCCAGCACGATGATGTTTTCAACCGCGTTGGCCAAGATGCCAGGCGCCGCCGACAACGAGCGCAGTTGCTTGGTGCCGCGCACGATCACTTCATCAAAAATGCCGTGATAAGAGTTACTGAAAATGGCAATCTTCTTGCGACCGGTGACGGTGCGGGCAATCCGCATCGCACCCATCACAGCTTCAGAGCCGGTGTTGCAAAAGGCAACGCGCTCCATGCCCGTCAACTCGGACATCAGCTTGGCCACTTCAGCGGTCAGTGGGTGTTGAGGCCCAATCTCGATGCCTTCCTCAAGCTGCGCATGCATGGCCTTGAGGATGTAGTCGGGCTGGTAGCCCAGCAAGTTGGCGCCAAAGCATGACAGCAGGTCGATGTACTCGTTGCCGTCCACATCCCAAATACGGGCGCCCTTGGACTTGTTTGCCACGATGGGGTAGACCAAATCTTTCCACAAAGGGTTGAAGCCCGTGACCACGCGAGGGTCAGACATCACCTTGCGATTGGCTTGGCTGAATGATTTGGAACCACCGGTGCGGGTGTTGTAGCGCTGGATGAAGTCATCGATCCAGACTTGCTGCTGAGGCGTGAAGGTCTGCTGCTTTTCCAGGACGATGCGAGCCGAAGCGCCGAAGGGCTTTTCGACCAAGGCTTTGATGCCCGGTTGTACCGCTTCGTCGCTTTCACTTGCAACGGGCAAAGGCGAGAAAGGAGCAAAGGGTTGCACCGCTTGTCCAGACAGCACGGCCAGCTGTTGGGCCATCAATTGCATTTGCTGATGGATCAATTGCTGAACAGCTAGTCCGCCTTGCGGAGGGAGCACAGGTACCGCAACAGGGGGCGGCGCAAACTGATCAGCAGGCAATTGCTGATCGAGGAAAGCCACCACTTTGGACAGACTATGGAGGTCTTCCATCAGGCGGCGGAAGCGCAGTTTCAAGCCAAATACGCGTTCGAACTCCAGTGTGGCTTGGGTCATGGACAAGGAGTCCAGTCCCATGTCAACAAAGATCGCATCGCCATGAATGGCGTCTGGCGTCAGCCCGGATACATCACAGATGATGCGGATGACTTCTTCTTGCAAGCGAGGAATGCGGCTCATGATCTGTGCGGTCTGAGGCAAAGTGAATTCCATTTGAGTGGGCTCAACGTTCAAGGCTGGCGCAGATTTGCGTTTGAACCAATGGCGCTCACCCATGAATGGGTAGGTCGGCAAAGTCTGGCGTCGTGCTTGCGCGGGGACGGGCCAGGCCACGTTCACGCCCAGGGCCCACAGCTGACCCAAACCTTGTAGGGCGGTCAAAGTGGGTTGCCCGGCTTGTGAGGCTGCACCCAAGAGTGGCACCACGTTGGCTGGCTTGCCTTGGCTGGTACGGTATTGGCGCAGCAAGGCTGTCAAGGCCTGGCTCGGGCCGACTTCGATAAAGACGGTATCGCCGTGCGCCAGTTCGGCTTCAACGGCACGACGAAACTGCACACTGGCGCGAACTTGCTGTGCCCAGTATTGCGGGTCTGTGGCTTGCTGCGCTTGCAGCAACTCACCCGTCACGCACGAGTAAAGCGGCATCTGAGGCGCTTGCAGGTGCGCCGCCCGCAGCGCGTCTGCCACACGGGGCAAGGCTGCGTCCATGCTGGCACTGTGAAAGGCGTGGGACACCTTGAGTTTGGTGGTCCCGATGTCTTGCGCTTCCAACTTGGCTGCAAACGCATCGATGGCGTCAAAATCGCCCGCGACGACGGTGAGCGCTGGCGCATTTTGCGCGGCGATCTCGACCCCTGCGGGCATGGCCGCCTGGACCACATCGGCACTGGCGCGCACGGCCAGCATGGCGCCCGGGCGTTGTTCAAACATGGCCTGACCACGTGCCACGACAGCGGTGATGGCCGACTCAAGGCTCATCACGCCGGACCAGCATGCAGCGGCATATTCGCCAATGCTGTGCCCGATCATGGCTTGCGGCTCAATGCCCAAGCTGTCCAACCAAGCTGTCAGCGCATAGGACATGCAGAACAAGGCAGGCTGGGCATAACGGGTTTGAGCCAGCAGGGCGCCCATATCGGCGTCCTTGGGGTCTTCATGGGTCAGCCATGCCAGCAAGTCGGCAGGGCCTTGATCGCAAGGTGTCAGCAAGGGGTTGGCGATGGCGATGCATCGGTCCAACGCGTCTTTGAATGCGGGCAGTTGTTGGTACAAGCCGCGCGCCATACCCGGGTGCTGTGAGCCTTGGCCTGGGAACAGATACACCACGCGTGGGCCGTTCAGAGCGACTCGTCCTGCGGCCTTTTGGCGCAACAGCGCGCAGGCCTCTTGCACATTGGGCGCGACGATCACATGACGGTGCCGCATGGCTTGCCGCCCGCGCGTCAGCGTCGCCAAAATGGTCTGTATGTCAACAGTGGCTTGGCCCTGAACGAAGTCAGCCAAGTCAACCATGCGTTGGCCCAATGCGGCTTCAGAACGGGCTGACAGCGGCCAGACAACGGGGCCGTTGCTCTGTGTTGGGCGGGATGTATGAAGGGGCGCTGGCGCCTCTTCCACGATCACGTGGGCGTTGGTGCCCCCTACGCCGAATGAGCTGACCCCTGCGCGGCGGACGGCATCACCTTTGGGCCAGGGCGTGGCTTGCCCGACCACCGTGAAAGGTGTGTCGCCAAAATCGATGTTGAGGTTGGGGCGCTGGTAATGCAGCGTGCCTGGGATCAGTTGCCTGTGCAAGGCCAGCGTGGTCTTGATCAAACCAATCGCGCCCGCTGCGGCAACAATGTGTCCCAGGTGGCCTTTGACCGATCCAATTTTGCTGAACTGACGATCCTGGGTGTCGCTGGCCCAGGCCTGAGTCAGCGCGGCCACTTCAATGGGGTCGCCCAAAGACGTGCCCGTGCCGTGGGCTTCAACATAGTCGATGCTGCGGGCACTGACGCCGGCATGGTCCAGTGCCATGCGAATGGCCTGAGCTTGCCCCGTGACGCTTGGTGCGGTGAAGCTGGCTTTGTCGCTGCCGTCGTTGTTGATGCCCACGCCCTTGATGACGCCATAAATGGTGTCGCCGGCAGCTTGTGCATCACAGAGGCGCTTGAGCACCACCACGCCGCCGCCGCTGGAAAACAGGGTACCCGAGGCTTTCTCGTCAAACGGACGGCAGTGCCCATCGGCTGATTCCATGCCGCCTTCAACATGGAGGTAGCCCGCTTCTTGTGGCACGACCACCGTCATGCCGCCAGCCAGGGCCACATCACATTGGCCGCTGGCCAAGGCGTGCCACGCTTGGGTGATGGCGACCAACGAGGTCGAACACGCTGTGTGAATGCTGACCGCAGGGCCCTTGAGGTTCAGGCGGTTTGCGACCCGGGTGGCGATGTAGTCCTTCTCGCTGCCCAACATGACACCGAATTCGCCGTATTGCTGAACCAGCTCCGGCTGCTCCTGACGCAATGCGGGGGTGTAGGTGTTGTTGGCTTCGCCCGCATACACGCCAAAGCGGTCGTCAGGTTGTTGCGCTGGGTCGATGCTGGCGTGTTCCAGTGCGGTCCAGCACAGCTCCAAAAAGAGTCGCTGCTGAGGGTCCAGCACGGTGGCTTCGCGTGCCGAGATACCAAAGAAGGGCGCATCAAATCGATCAGCATCCTCCAGGACACCGCGGGCGGCCACGAAGTTCGGGCGGTTGCGGATGCCCTCAGGAATGCTGGTATCCAACTCGTGCGGTGCAAAGTGGCGGATGCCTTCGCGGTTGGCCAGCAAATTGTCCCAAAAGGCATCCAGCGTTTTGGCGCCCGCTGTGCGCACGGCCATGCCCACAATGGCGATGCCATCGCTGCTGCCGGGCGAGATGACGCGGCCTGATGATTTGGCCGCAGGCGAGGCCTGCAACGCACCAGCCAAGCCTTTGGCTGTGGGTTGGTCATACACCTGACCCACGGTGGCCTTGTGGCCCAACTCTTTGAGGCGGGCCACAAAGCGCAGTACCAGCAGGGATTTGGCGCCCAAGTCAAACACATTGTCCTGGGCGTTGACACGAGGCAGACCCAGCAGCTCTTGCCAGGCTTGGCGAATCGCGTCCAAGGCCGATGTCACCGACCCCTGCTGGGATGACGGTGCAGCAATGGGGGCGGGTAAGTTGCGACGGTCAATCTTGCCGCTCGGCGTGGTCGGCAAGCGGTCCAGGACCATGAAGCGGGTGGGCACCATGTACTCGGGAACCCGGGCGCGCAAGTAGCTTCGCAAATCGGTGATCAATGCGCTCAGTTCAGCACCGGGGTTGCGCAACACCAGGTGGCTGATCAATTGCCGGCCCAAACTAGGCAAATCGGGGGCACTCACAACCGCATCTTGAATTTGGGGGTGCCCCATCAAGGCGACTTCGATTTCACCCGGCTCGATGCGGAAACCATCGACCTTCAGTTGTTGGTCTGCTCGGCCCAGATACGTCAAAACGCCCTTTGCATCGCGGCGAACCAGATCACCCGTGGTGTACCAACGTCCCGACAACTGTGGGATGTCATCCCGAAAGCGGTCTGCAGTCAGTTCCGCCTGGCCAAGGTAACCGTGGGCCAGGCAATCACCACCCAACAGCAATTCGCCCTCGGCTTGAGTGACCAGACCGGTTTCGGGATCACGCAGCGCGATCTCGACATAAGGCAGCGCCTGCCCGATGGGGGGGATGGTGGGCCAATTGCTTTGTTGGCTCGGCAATTCAAAGGCCGTGACGACGTGGCTTTCTGTCGGGCCGTAGTGGTTATGCAGAACGGCCTGCGGCAGACCGCTGAATAAATCTCGAATGACGGGGGTAATTTGCAATTGTTCACCCGCACTGATCACGTCATGCAAAACCAATTGGCCTTGGCTGGGGGTGTTCAGTGCTTCACGGTTGGCTTCGGCCAACATTTGCAAGGCCACATACGGCAGATACAAACGGGTGACACCGTGGGTGACCAAAGCTTGCCGCAGCAAGTTGGGGTCACGCCTGTGCGCCTCTGGGATCAGCACCATCGTGCCTTGACAGGCCACGGTTGAAAAGATCTCTTGGAAGTGAACGTCAAAAGACAAGGGTGCGAATAGCAGCGTGGTGCAAGCGTGGCCCAGACGCGGGTGCTGGGCGTGCCAGTCGATCAGGTTGACCAGCGGCTTTTGCCCCATGGCCACGCCTTTGGGTTGCCCTGTGGAGCCGGAGGTGAACAGCACGTAGGCCAAGTCTTCGCCGCTGGCGTACAGGCTGCTTGCCTCAGCCAAAGGATGGGAGGCGGTTTGGTCATCGCCAAGGGTCAAGCGAACCTGCGCTTGCGCCAGCATCGCTGCGATACGGTCGGCTGGATAACTCAGATCCAGCGGCACATAAGCGAGCTCGGCCTCAACCGCAGCCAGTATCCGAATGATGGTTTCTTGTGTCCGAGTGGCCTCAATCGCGATACGGTCGCCTGGTTGCAAGCCTTTTTGCTTCAACGACTGGGCCACATCCAGTACGACCGTCAACAACTGCGCATAACTCAAGGTGCCCTCTGGAGAAACCAAAGCGGCATGTTGAGGAACACGCTCGGCAGCCTGCCGCAACCAATGACGGAGTGCATGCGGGGCCGTTTTGCTGAGCGGAACAGAGTTGGACATTGGAATCTGGATGAGCAAAACAGCCTCAAGAGAGGTCAGTTCGTGATTTCGGCACAAAGAATGACGAACTTGATGACGAAATTCGTCATGCTGAATGTTTCGGGTTCGTCTCAAATACTAGCAGGCTGCTGACGCGAGTACACGTTTTCGAGGATGCGAGTCGAGGTCGACAAACCCGTCGCGATAGAGTGGGTCCGCAAGCCGTTGGCTGTATGTGCGCACGGCTCGCAGGCGAGGCCCACTCACGCCGGCTTACGCAACACAAGGCTCATGCGTGCACACGCATTGCTTGATTTGTTACCTTGAAAATTTTCGCCCATTTACAGATGCTCGGCCGGTTGCGCCCCCTGCAAGAGCCGGCGCCCAACTCGGTAGGTTTGCGACTTCAAACGATCACGAAAATCAGACTGAGCAACAGGGAACGGACGAAGCCCCAACCGACTTAGCGGCCCGCGTGCGACATGATTGAACATCAACGCACGCATGCGATCAGCGGTTTCTCGATGGTTGAAAAAGATAGACAGTGAAACCGACACATCTTCTGGGCCATTGAGAACATGATGCCCCGCCAAGAATGGAATATGCAAGGCATCACCCGGCACAAAATGGAACTGTTCGCCCAAATGTGCGGCCTCCGGCTTCCACGCGGGATTTCCGGCAAAGGCCAAACGACGTTCACTTTCTTCCTGGGTCACCACACGCTCGTCCCAAGGCTTGAACACAGTCAGTGTTTTGGTACCTTGGATCTGCATCAGGAAGTTGGATGCGCGGTCAATATGAAACGGCGTGACGCTGTTGGGCGAAGAAATGAACATGAACAACATCGGATTGAGAATCCGCGTGCCCCAGCCTCGACGGCTTGTGAGCACCTTCAAATCATCAATCAATTCGCGATGAAATTCAGCAAACTCTGGGCTGAGCTCTGGTCGACGAACCATGATGTAGGAGTCGGACGTTTTCATATTCGAAATCGTCTCCTCAATCGACAACCCATTGGGGTGATCTTTCGGCGCACGGTCGAAGTCGTCGTTCGTCTTCAAAGACCCCTTGGAATAGTAGAGACTGCTTGCCGGCAATGCCGGAATCGATTTGCACAGGCTCTCAAGCTTGAGCGAGGGGTGGTTTTGCAATGTGTGCTTGAACTTGAACGCAGCCCGGTCATGCAATTCAAATGGCGCATCATCTACAAAACACTTCAACATATGGCTCTCCGGTCATGTCATCAGCCACTAAAGCCTAGATCAGTAAGCGGATAATACCGATGCGGTCGCTAACCTGGTGCAACTTCTGTCACAGACGAACTCAATGATGGCAACAACCCCTCAATGAAGGGTGCTGATCAGCATCACACAGACATCAGGTTGAGTAATCTCAAGCAGGGGCGTGATGCGTGATCAGCGTAGCACCTCCAACGACATCAAGGGCGGGCGCGTCAGCTGATGGACGACGCGGTGTGGGTGCCCACGGTGTTCACCAAGAACCGCGAGCGGCTGATCGAGCACGATGCCGTAGTGGCCTTCTTCAACGAAGTGCTTAAGCAGGCTGTACCGCAAGGGCAAGACAGCCAGCGAGTTGAGCTTCATGAGCATGCGGCATGGATGCGCTGCTCATGCAGCGCGTCGCCCAGCGTGCCCTGTAACCAGCACCGATCCATTCGGTGATTGCTCTTGAAGCGCCAACGGCGGATGATCGTGACCGTTGGACTGGCGTCGTCGACCACAACTTGCTTGATTGTCACATCGTGGTCTTGCATCAGATTGGCACCGATTTGCAGGGCCGCCTGATGATGCCCTGCCTGATCACCCCTCGGTGGTTTGGCGCAAACGCCACGTCCCCAAGACCATACCGGCCTACAGGGTCAGCAGCATCCTGACCGAATGCCAAACGGAGCTGTGGCTCAGGTGTTGACTTTACCCTGAGCCGCAGACACTTCACTCACAAAAGCCCTTCATGAACAGATGAGGAGAATAATGGGTGAGGTTTTTGCCATTCAATTCACGTGGGAATATAAACGTGTCGAAATTCGGGTGAATGCTGCCGCATGAGAATTCATTGATAAGTGGCAGGATTCTATTGGGATGCTTATCCAAATGCGCAGCGTCCTTCAGGAACACACAAACGTAATCACCGTCTGTGGTGTAGTGTTCCAAGGCGATTGAGTTATACCCATTGCGCTTGCCCCATTTTGCCAAAGCATTGCCGCTGTCTGGATAAAAACGGTAGCAGTCAACAGGGTATCTGTGGAAGCCGCAAGCAGATGGCGCATTCAAATAAAACAGCCCCTCTGGCTTGAGCACGCGGATGATTTCCAAGTACAACAACCAGAACATTTCAGAGTGCTCAAAGCAAGACGAACTCACGATGACATCGACGGAGTTGTCCTCAAAGGGCAGTTTGTAAGGATCATCCAGCACAATATCCACGCCGCGGGCATTGGCAAAATCAACGCCGATATACTTGGCTGCAGGAGGGCTGACCTCGCGAAGTGAGCCATTGACGTCTTGCGCACCAATATCAACGATGGTGATGCCGCCTAATCTGGTGACATAGGTATCAAAGAACAACTTCCCATTGTTCATGGCTACTGGGTGCATGGCATATATCCTTGTCTAGATGAATAAGGGCAAAATCTGCAAAGCACCACGGGTGGAAGCAGAGCCTTATTCTCAGATCATGGAAAGTGCCTTGTCAAGTTGGATTAGGCCGTGATAAATCAGGCTTTTTTGCAGCTTACACCGCACCGGCAAATCAACGCGACACTCAACGAGGCTTTACGAAACCACCCTCAACCCAAGCCTCGGCACTGGCGCCCGTCAGCTTGAAGTGTGCAGGTACACGCACCTGCCCTTGCTGATCCCCCAACGCATCGACCGCCGTCAGCACGGCGTAAGGGTCATCGTCATCGGGCACGATGTCCAGATTGACGGTGATGCGGCCTGTCGGTGTGGTCACCGTCACGTTTTTATGCAGAAAGGCGTGCAACTGCTGCTCATGGCGGCGCAACACCTCTGAGGCGGTTTTGACCAAAGTGTTGAACGCGCCCGTGTCCAGCGGTTTGGGGTTTTTCTTGTCACGGCCCATGGTCCAAGGGCCAACCAGTGCGGGCTCGGCCTCGCCGTCTCGGGTCATGGCCACGGCCCATCCGTCATCGTCCTCGTTCTTGATGACCTTGGCGGTCCAGCCGTTGTCGCGCCACAAGCGGGGCTCGTGGACAAACTCAGGGGTGTCGGCTTCAGTGGGGTCGTCTTGCAAGGGCAGGTTCATGCGGGGATCTTACTCGGCAGGCCCACGGCCGCCCGAGCCAGTGCATCGGCCTCTAGGTTGCGGTGGCGGGGTATCCATTGCAGCTGCACACGATCGAATGACGACAGCATCGTGCGGGCCTGACTGAACAAGTCGGCCAAACGGACAATGGGCTTGCTGGGATCAGGCCCCAGTTGCGCCACCAGCACGCTGTTGTCCGAGTAAGCGCGCAGCGCCGTGGCCCCACGCGCTTTGAGCTCAGACAAGGCCGCCATCAAGGCCAACAGCTCCGCCTCGTTGTTGCAGCCCTTGCCCGTGCCCGCCTGTGACAGCGTGTGGCGCGTGCCATCGGGCGCCATGATCACCGCCCCCAAGCCCATGCGACCCGGGTTGGGCACCGCGCTGCCATCGCAGTAGATAACCCACTCGCCGCGCTCATCCATGTCTTACTCGTCGCGTCGGGACGTGCCTGCAAAGCCCAAGATGTAATCCGCCCCAAACACCAGTGAGGGCGTCTGAAAGCCCGGCCGCGCCTGGCCTCTGGCCGCACGCTTGGCAATGTCCCACGCCGTGAGCGCGGTGAGCGCATAGCCATCTGGCGTGTCCAGCCTCGATGTGAGCGTCTGGCCCGCCGCATTACGCACCTCGCCCCACAGGTGGGCGGCACCACGCTCGCGCTGCGCCGCATTGGGGCCAGCGGGACGCGAATCAATGCCGCGCTTGATCAAGCCCTGCACCCAGTCAGAGGCCATCAAACCGCCCGTGTAACGCATCAACTTGGCGCCCATGATCATCGGTTTGGGCATGGCCATGAAGACCTCAATATCCGGGATGCCGGTGGACACCCACGCGGTGGCCACATCGCCCCAAGGCACCGTCATGGTGTCAACAGGGCCTTGACCAAAGTCCATGCTGCGCGTCTTCCAAACTGGCGGCACGCTTTGCAGTTCACCGCCTCGGCGTACAAAGCCGCCCTTGTGCATGTTCTCGGCCATGGTTGTGGCGGTGCCGTGTGAGGGCTGGCCAATGGCCTGAAACGCCAGCGTCAACGAAGTCGCATTGGGCATACGGCGTTTGAGGTGGGCTGCCAAACAATCGCTGGGCACCACATCAAAGCCCGTACCGGGCATCAGCATCACACCGGCTGTCTGCGCCTGTGCGCTCAGTGCCATCAGGGATTCGAACACCTCGACCTCGCCGGTGATGTCCAAGTAATGCACGCCTGATTGCATACAGGCCTGCGCCAGCGCCTTGGCCGTGCGTGTGAAAGGGCCAGCGCAGTTCAGCACCACACCCACATGGGCCAGCCCCGCCACGATCTGTGCGGGGTCGTCCAGCCCAAAGGTGCGCATGGGCAAGCCGTGCCGCTTGGCCAGTGGCGCGATTTTGTCTGGCGATCGGCCAGCCAAGATGGGCTTGGCGCCCTCGCTCAGCGCCAGCTCGATGATCAGGTCGGCGGTGTAGCCGTTGGCGCCGTAGATGAGGATGTCTTGGTTCATGGTGTGCATATTAGGGCACATGGGGGCCGGTGCGGGCGCACTAGAATCAAGCCCCTATCCCTTCACAGACTTCAACAAGGCAGCCCATGTCGCGCACCTACCGCATTGCCCCCAGCATCTTGTCCGCCGACTTCGCACGGCTAGGTGAAGAAGTTCGCAACGTGATCGATGCCGGTGCCGACTGGGTTCACTTTGACGTGATGGACAACCACTATGTGCCCAACCTGACCTTCGGGCCCATGGTCTGCCAAGCCTTGCGCAAGCACGCCGTCAAAGCCGATGGCACCAAGGTGCCCATTGACGTGCATTTGATGGTGCAACCCGTGGACAGCTTGGCGCTGGCTTTCGCCAAAGCCGGTGCCGACCTGATCACCTTCCATCCGGACGCCAGCGCGCACGTTGACCGCACCTTGCAGCTCATCAAAGCCGAGGGCATTCAAGCCGGTTTGGTGTTCAACCCCGCCGAGCCGCTGGACGTGCTGGAATGGGTGATCGACAAGGTCGACGTGGTGTTGCTGATGAGCGTGAACCCGGGCTTTGGCGGCCAAAGCTTCATCGACAGCGCCCTGCGCAAAGCCGAGAAGGTGCGCAAGATCATTGACGCCTCGGGCCGCGACATCCGCCTAGAGATCGACGGCGGCGTCAAGGTAGACAACATCCGCCGCGTGGCCGATGCGGGCGTCGACACCTTTGTCGCAGGCAGCGCCATCTTTGGTCAACCCGACTACAAGGCGGTGATTGACGCCATGCGCGCAGAGCTGGCCGCATCCCACTGAGGCTGACTTGATGGCGGGGCGTATGCTGCGCACCATGCCCAGCTACACACGCCCCATTCAGTCACGTCTGCCCCACGTTGGCACCACCATTTTTTCGGTGATGTCGGCCTTGGCACAAGCGCACGGCGCCATCAATTTATCTCAAGGTTTCCCGGATTTTGATGCGCCTGCTGAGCTGCTCAGCTTGTTAGACCAGCATGCCCGCGCAGGCCACAACCAGTACGCCCCGATGACCGGGGTGCCTGTTTTGCGCGAAGCCATTGCGGCCAAAGTACACGGCCTGTACGGCGCGAGCTACGACGCAGGCACCGAGGTCACGGTCACGGCCGGTGCCACCCAAGCCCTGTTCACGGCCATCACAGCCATGGTGCACCCAGGCGACGAGGTGATCGTTTTTGCCCCTGCCTACGACAGCTATGGCCCCGCCGTTTTACTGCAAGGCGCCGCCGTGGTGCACGCCACGCTGGCTTGGCCACACTACCGTCCTGACTGGGTGCAGGTCCAAGCGCTGATCACGCCGCGCACACGCATGATCATCATCAACACGCCACACAACCCCACTGGCACGGTGTGGACGGCTGATGACATGGCTGCGCTAGAGGCCCTCGTCAAAGACACCGACATCATCATCCTCAGTGACGAGGTCTACGAGCACATGGTGTTTGACCAAGCCCGTCATGAAAGCGTGCTGCGCTACCCGGGTCTGGCTGAACGCAGCTTTGTCGTGTCCAGCTTTGGCAAGACCTATCACATCACAGGCTGGAAGGTGGCTTACTGCCTTGCCCCGCGTGAACTGATGACCGAGTTCCGCAAAGCGCACCAGTTCATCGTGTTCACGGTGCACACGCCCTCTCAATACGCGCTGGCCGAGATCATGGCGCGGCCAGGCTGGTATGACCAGCTCAAAGCGCTATATCAGGGTAAACGCGACATTTTCAGGCAAGCGCTGGGTGGCTCGCGCTTTGAACTGCTGCCCTGTCAAGGCACCTACTTCCAGTGCGTGCAGTACAGCGCCATCAGCGAGGAGGGCGATCGTGCCTTTGCAGAGCGCTTGACCGTGGCACATGGCGTGGCCGCGATTCCGGTCTCTGCCTTTTATCCAAATGGCGACGACTTCGGGGTTATCCGCTTTTGTTTTGCCAAATCAGCCGCTACCCTTGAACAGGCACTCGATAGGCTATTAAAGCTTTAGCGGTAAGTGGACGGTGGTCACCTGATCACATTAAAAACAGAAGGTCTGAGGATGCAATTGAAGTCTCACGTGGTGGCTGCCGCCTTATTGGCCTCTTTGTCATGCACGGCCCAAGCGGCACAAAAGTTCTGCGTCTACGATTTCCTAGGGGCCTCGGGCGACTTGTTCAGCATGACGAAGGACTACGCCTTGGCCATGCAACGCTACGGCGTCGACATTGAGCTCAAGGGGTTCAACAACGAAGCCTTGGCCGTTCAAGAGTTCAAAGCTGGCAACTGTGACGCGTTGATGGCCTCGGCCTTTCGCACACGTCAGTTCAATTCGGTGGCCGCATCGATTGACTCCATCGGGGCGACGACGATTTTGCGCAATGGCAAAGTAGACATGCCCGCCACCTATGAGGTCTTGCGCAAGCTCATTCAAATCTATGCCAC
The DNA here is from genome assembly GCA_030654395.1 of Aquabacterium sp. Classification (GTDB taxonomy): domain Bacteria; phylum Pseudomonadota; class Gammaproteobacteria; order Burkholderiales; family Burkholderiaceae_C; genus Aquabacterium. Next base: position 118,254 of record JAURXM010000031.1, on the reverse strand, counting down.
GCCAACGGCGCAAGTCACAGCCTTGATGACCCAAGGAAACTACGAGGTGGGCGGCATATCGGCCATTGGGGCGGCCTACCTCTTTGTCAACGACCGCAAGCTCAACTCGGTCGAGGCCTTTGCAGGCAAGCGCATCACCGCCTTTGATTACGACAAAGCACAAGGCGCGATGATCCAACGCATCGGCGCCATCCCTGTCGCGGCTGATTTATCCAACTTCCACCTCAAATTCAACAACGGCTCGGTGGATGCGGCGCCCGCCCCTACGATGGCCTACAGGCCCTTGGAGTTTCAAAAGGGCATGGGCAACAAAGGGGGCGTTGTTCGCTTCCCGCTGATGATCGTGTCCTACCAGATGGTGTTCAACCGCAGCAAGTTCCCTGAGAACTATGGCGAGAAGTCCCGCACCTACTGGATGACCCAGTACGACCGCGTGCTGCAGTTGCTTCGCACCGCTGATGCGACCATTCCGCCCATGGCGTGGGTGGACATTGAACCCGAGGACGCCGTCAAGTACACCCTGCTGCTGCGCGAGTCTCGTGTCCAAATTGCGCAGCAAGGTCTGTATGACAAACGCGGCCTGCGGGTGATCAAAAAGGTGCGCTGCAACATCAACCCTGCCGACACAGAGTGCACAACCAAGTCAGAGGAAGACTGGCGCTAAGCCCCAGCTCAGGGCTTGAACAAACGCGCCGCGTGCAAGCCCAAGCCGGTGGCCACCGAGGCCAGCCGGTCGCCCCGCACGGCGCGCGCTGTCGGGAAGGCCGCTTCCAGCTGATCGGTCAACAGCTTCAAGCCCGTTGAACCGCCTGTGAAGTACAAGGCGCTGATGTCACCAGGCGCCAAACCTGCTTGGGACACGGTGTCGCGGGCACAGGCCACGATGCGGGTCAGGTCATCGCCCAGTGCACGGATGACCTGCTCGGCGCTCAAGGGGCTGTGCAAGCCTTTTTCAACCACGGACAAGTCGATGTCAGTGTGCCCGCCTTGGGCCACAGCGATCTTGGCCGCCTCGGCGCTGCCGACCAAAGCATGGCCTAAGCGATCGGTCACCACCTTCATCAGGCGCTGGTGGTGAACCGGCTCGCCGTAGAAGTCCAGCATATTGCGAAGCTCGCCCACGCGCTGAGGTTGGTAGACGGTGTTGATCAGGTGCCAGGTGGTCAGGTCAAAGTAGACGCGACTGGGCACTGGCCGGGGCGCTTGGCCGAGGATGCTGGGGCCAAAGCCCCCAAAGCCCATGGGCGGCATGACGCTGGCCAGCGACACATGGCGGTCAAAGTCGGTACCGGCGATGTGCACGCCGTGGTTGGCCAAGATGTCGTCGCGGCGGTCGATGCGGCCAGCGCGCTGCGGGCCCACGCGCACCACGGAGAAGTCGGATGTGCCACCGCCAATGTCGGCCACCAGCACCAGCTCTTCTTGGGTGGTGAGCTGCTCGTAGTCAAAAGCGGCGGCGATGGGCTCGTATTGAAACGCGACATGCTTGAAACCCACCGCACGGGCGGCCGCCTCCAGCGAGGCTTGTGCAGCGGCATCACGCGCGGCGTCGTCATCCACAAAAAACACGGGACGTCCCATGACCACACTGTCAATAGACTGCCCGCCTGCGGTCACGGCCATGCTGTGCATGTGACGCAAGTAGCCTGTGATGATGTCAAGGTACTTGACGCCAAAGCCGTGGCCTACCTCGGTGGTTTGCTCGACCAGCGCGGTGCCCAAGATGCTTTTCATGGAGCGCATCAAGCGCCCTTCGTACCCATCCACGTAGGCCTGCACGGCGGCACGCCCAAAGGTGCGCGGCAAGCTGTCATCGAAGGTGTGCCCCTTCCAAGTGGTGGCGGGCAGATCATCGGCGTCGGTGCAGTAAAACACCGCCGTGGGCATGGTCAGACTCTCGCCTTCAAGCGGCACCAAGCGCATGCCGGGGCCGACAGGGTCTGACGCCGATCGTGCAATGGCGATGGCCGAGTTAGAGGTGCCGAAGTCGATGGCGCAAAAGGTCATAGGAAGTTGCTTGTCTCAGTAGATCTTGGTCGGCGCGGCATTGTAGGCGTTCACCGTGCGCGAAACGCACTGGGGGTCGCCCCCGACCAGCGCCGAAACGCATGGATGAAGGCGGCAGATTCGGCATAGCCCATCTGCGCGGCGATGTCCTCAATGGGCAAGGCGGTTTTTTGAAGCAGGTCTCGTGCCTTGTCATAACGGGCAGCGGCCAAGAGGTCGCGAAAGCAGTGTCCGCCCTCGCTGAGCTGGCGGCGCAGGCTGCGCTCGGAGATATCAAACGAGCGTGCGACGTCTTCAGCCGAGGGGAAATGCCCGCTGAACAAGCCCAAATGGTTCAGCACGCGGTCAGCCAAGGTCGCGCTGCTGCTGTTGGACTGAAGTTGCAGCTGCTGATCGCACATCGTGCGGTACATGATGTGCGCGCTGGCATCCGCCGTGGGCAGCTTGAGTTGCAGGTAATCATTGCGCAGCCAAAACCGCGCGACCGGTTCGCCAAAGCGCACCGGACAGCCAAAGTGCGCCTCGTAAGCGGCGGCCTCTGGCGGCTTGGGATAGGGCATGTCAACGCGCTCGGGGCGCTCGTTGAGGCCCATCGTGGCCTGCATGTCACGCAACATCTTGAAGGTGCCGGCCACCTCGCCATCCACACGGAAGCGGAACACGCGCGGGTCCATGGCCATGGGGTCCAAGATCAAGGCGCTGGCGACCTCACCGGGCTCTAGGCTCAGATGGCCAAACAGGTAGGTCAATTGCTGGTAGCGCACGCCTGTTTGCAAGGCGTTGTAAGCGGTGGCGCAGGTCATCAGCAGCATGACCAAGGGGCCATAGCCAGCTAGGCCAAAAAAATTACCCACTTTGAGCCCCAACAAAGGGTCATGCACGCTCTCGGCCCATTCGCCATAGATACGCAACTCACGCGTGCGCTCAATGCGGGTTGTCGGGTCAAGCGTGGCCACCGACAGCCCGTGCTTATGCAATACGGGATCGGGGTCATGGCCCAGTTGCTGGAGCCCTTGGGCCATATAGATCAAACCCAAAACGGAACGGGTACTCATGAGTTGGCCGGAAAAATCAATTACCTGCCGAATTTAGCATGCCCACGCAGACTCATAGGCGGTGCAGGCCAGCAAGGGCTATTTGATGTGCGTCAACGAATACACGGTTTGGGTGCTTTGACCCGCCATATGGCCGAAATAATCAATTGAACGGCACAAACGCACCTAGCCCAAGGGGTTGAACCCTCGCAACATGGCGACACGTTAGGAGACAAACCGCCATGACAAATTCAACCTTCCCTTCTTCATCACCCCTTGTTCGTGAGGTCGATGTCGCCATCGCTGGCGCTGGCTTCGGTGGCCTGTGCATGGCCGTGCAGTTGCAAAAGGCCGGCATCAACAATTTTCTGATCCTTGAGAAGAAGAAGGAAGTCGGCGGCGCTTGGCGCGACAACCACTACCCCGGCGCAGCCTGTGACGTGCAGTCGCACATGTACTCGTATTCTTGGGAGCTCAAGGCCGACTGGAGTAAGCGCTACGCGCCATGGAACGAGATCCAGCAGTACATCCTGGACGTGGTCAAGAAGTACCAGCTGCGCGCCAAAATCCACTTCAACCAAGAGGTGGTCAGCGCCGTCTTCAACGAAGGTACGGGCAAATGGGTCATCAAAACGGCGGGTGGCGAAACCATCATGGCGCGCCACTGGGTGCTGGCTTCCGGGCCGCTGCACGTGCCAGCCATCCCCGACATCAAGGGCTTGAAGGAGTTCAAAGGCAAGGTCATGCACTCGGCTGACTGGGATCACAGCTATGACTTGACAGGCAAAAAAGTGGCGTCTATTGGCACCGGTGGCTCGGCCATCCAGTACGTGCCCGAAATCGCGCCCAAGGTCGGCAAGCTGCATGTGTTCCAGCGTACTGCGGCGTGGGTGATCCCGCGTGACGAGCGCAGTTACTCTGCCTTTCGCAAGTTCACCTTCAAGGCCTTGCCTTTCACGCGCACGCTGCACCGCTGGCGCTGTTATTGGACGAACGAGTCGCGTGTGTGGCCGATCTTCAACCCGGCACTGGCCAAGGTGGGTGAGTTCTTCTTGAAGAAGTTCATCTCGTATCAGGTCAAAGACCCGGCACTGGTCAAAAAGCTCACGCCCGACTACACACTGGGGTGCAAGCGCATTTTGATCTCCAACAAGTGGTATCCGGCCTTCAACCGCGACAACGTTGAACTGGTGACCGATGGCGTCAAAGAGATCACGCCCGACGGCATCATCACCAGCGATGGCAAGGAGCGCAAGCTCGACTGCATCATCTTGGGCACAGGCTTCATCGTTGACCCGCGCATCTACATGAAGAGCTTTGAGCTGCGCGGCTTGAACGGCCACACGGTGCAAGAGGACTGGAAGGTCAGCCCCACGTCTTACTTGGGCATAACCACCGCCAACTACCCGAACATGTACCAATTGGTGGGGCCGCACACGGGCTTGGGCCACAACTCCATCATCTTCATGATCGAAGCCCAGGTGGACTACATCATCAAGTGCATGAAGCTGGTCAAGGCCAAGGGCGTGGACTACATCGATGTCAAACCGCAGGCCATGGTGCGCTTTTTGGGCGAGGTCAACGCCGCGCTCAAGGGCACGGTGTGGAGCTCAGGCTGCAAGAGCTGGTACCAAACCGCCGATGGCATCAACTTTGCGGTGTGGCCCAAGTCGACATGGAAGTACTGGCTTGAGACACGCGTGATCAACGAGGCCGATTACAACTTCGTCAAAGTCGGTGCCACGTGGGCAGATCAGGGGGACGCTACACTGGGCGCCACGGCGTGACACGCCCCCTCTTGACCCCTTGAACATGACATCTCTCTGGCGCTTTGTGGGCGGCGTTATCAGCGCCTTGATTTGGATACCGGCACACGCCGCAATGCCCCAGTTGGTGTGTGAGGTGCGCTATGCCAGCGACACCCACACGCTGCGTCAAGCAGCATCGCCCGATCCCTACGTGGGCGGCACGGTGGATGCTGGTGAGCGCTTTCGCTTTAAAGCGGTGGTGCTCGGTGGCCCCGATCGCATCGAGCACATCACCTTGTCCGTCTATGAGTTGGGCTTAGGGGATGCGCCGGTGATGCTGCACCAGGTGCGCTATCAAGCACCGTTTGTCAGCAGCCCTGAGCTGCCCTCGCTGACGGGCTGGAACCATGTCTACGCCAGCTATCTGGGCCGCGAACTGCGCTATGGCTGCGCCTTGCAACCATGAGGGCGCGACTCAACAGCGCCTTGTTGGCCGCACTGTTTGGCGTGGTCCAACCCATCAACGCCGCACCGCCCATGACACCGGCATCCCCTGTGGTGCGCATGGTGTGGATGGGCGACGTGATGCTGGCCGATGGCCCCGGGCGCCTGATTGCACGTGGTGGCGATCCGTTCAAATACATCGCCCCTTTGTTGGATCAAGCCGATGTGCGTGTGGCCAATTTGGAGTGCGTGATCGCCTCGCGTGGCAAAGCCTTGGACAAGCCGTGGACCTTCAAGGCCCACCCTCGCGTGCTGCCCTTGCTTAAACGCCATGTGGATGTGGTCTCAGTGGCCAACAACCATTCGGGTGACTTTGGCAAAGCCGCCTTTGCCGAGATGCTGACCCGGCTACAACAAGCGGGCCTGCCTTACTTTGGTGGTGGCCGCAATCTGCGCGAGGCCCATCGCCCCGTGATCATTGAGCGCAAGGGCCTGAAGATCGCCTTGCTGGGCTATGACGAGTTCTTCCCACGGGTGTTCGAAGCAGGCGATGCCCTGCCCGGCGTCGCTTGGAGTGAAGACGAGCAAGTCGCCCATGACATTGCCCAAGCCCGCTTGCAAGCCGATATCGTCATCCCCTTTATGCATTGGGGCCAAGAGCACGAGCCCCGCGCCAACGACCGCCAGCGCCAACTGGCGCGCTTGATGATTGATGCCGGGGCCGACGCCGTGGTGGGCGCCCACCCCCATATCGTGCAAGACACCGAGGTCTACAAAGGCAAGCCCATCATCTACAGCTTGGGCAACTTTGTGTTCGATGGCTTCTCGTCAATCGACAACAACACCGGCTGGGTGTTGTGGATGGATGTGACGCGCCAAGGTGTTCAAGCTTGGCGAACCGAATCTGTCACGATAGACAAACAAGGCTCGCCACACCCATCAAACGCCAAACGGTGACCTGCCGATCAGGTGCAGGTGCCCCCAGAACGCAAAACCAGCCCAAGCGGCCACGCCCACGACCACCGTCAGCACCGTGCTGACAGCCGATGTGCGCAACGGTGCAGGCGGGTCGAGGCGATCACGCTGGCGTGCACTGCGGAAATTCAACACCGCCCACAGCAGGAATGAGCCAAACAGCAGCACATGTGCCAACTGCCCGTTGGCCAACAAGTGCGCCAGCGCCCAAACCTTCACACCGATGATCATGGGGTGACGCAGCTTGGCCTTGATAGCGTTACCCGGCACATAAGCGGCCACCAAGAAGATGAACGTGATCAGCGTGAGCAATGCTGCAATGTGGCGCATGGGCAAGGGCGGCATCCACAGCACAACAGGCGCAAGGCGCGCTTGACCAAAGCCGCACACGATCAGAATCAAACCAATGATCGACAGAACGGAGTAAACACCCTTCCATGGCAAATCGCCAATGCGATCACGGGTACGGCTGCGCCAATCGTCGGCAAAGATGCGCACGGAATGCACGCCCAAAAAAATCAACAGGCCCAGCACCAACTCCAACATCGCTATTCCTTGTAAAATTTAAGGTGTCACGTGGATTATGTGCCTTCTACGCGATCTGCTGTGCCGCTTTGGTGCTGGACCTGATGCTGCAGCCATGCCCGCAGCGCAATAGGATGCGCGGGTCAAACAAAATCACTTCAGCGTGAACACCGACACCACTTGCACCAAGTCATCGGCTTGTTGATTGAGGCCACTGGCCGCCGCCGCAATTTGCTCGACCATGGCGGCGTTTTGTTGGGTAGCGTGGTCCATTTGGGTGACCGCCTCACCCACTTGCGCCACACCCAGCGACTGCTCGTGGCTGGAGGCGCTGATCTCGCCCATGATGTCCGTCACGCGGCGGATTGCGCCCACAACCTCAGACATGGTGGCGCCTGCCTGATCGACCAAGGCGCTGCCTTGTGCCACCCGCTCGACGCTGACGCCAATCAGGCTTTTGATTTCTTTGGCGGCCTCGGCGCTGCGCCCAGCCAGTGAGCGCACCTCACTGGCCACCACGGCAAAACCACGGCCTTGCTCGCCTGCACGGGCCGCTTCTACGGCGGCGTTCAGTGCCAAGATATTGGTTTGGAAGGCGATGCCATCAATGACCCCAATGATGTCGCTGATTTTTTTAGAGCTGTCGTTGATGCCGCGCATGGTGTCGACCACTTGCGTCATGGCTTCACCACCCCGGATAGCCACGGTGCTGGCATTCATCGCCATTTGATTGGCTTGCCTAGCATTGTCGGCATTGTGTTTGACGGTCGAGCTGAGTTGATCCATCGATGCAGCGGTCTCCTCCAGTGCGCTGGCCTGGGTTTCAGTGCGTGCGGACAAGTCGTTGTTGCCTGCCGCAATTTCAGCACTGGCTGTCGCCACGCTTTCAGAGCCCCTGCGCACATCGGTCACCACTTGGCCAAATTTGGCCCGCATCGCGCCTAGGGCCTCGATGAGTTGGCCCATCTCGTTTGGCCCCTGCGCGACGGTATGGCCACTGAGGTTTCCGCTGGCCACTTCGTTGGCAAGTTGCACGGCTTGCGACACAGGCTCTGTGATCGATCGCACAAAGGCCATCGCCAGCAAGGCGAAAGCAGTCAGCGTCACGGCCAAACCTACAGCAACAGCAATCAACAGGTGCTCAGCCCGCGAGGCACGTGCCTGCAAGGCCTGCTCTACCGCGTCGATCGCGACGGCATTGACGGCATGCAGGGCATTGATGGTTTGCGTGAAGTCATTGAAATACTCCGTGGCCGAGAAGCTCATCTCCTGTGCATGGACGATGTGCGTGTCTGCCAGTTGAACGGCTTTGGCTATTTGTGTTTTTTGCGCCTCTAGCTTGTCCTTCAAAGCTTGCTTGAAAGAGAGGTTATTTTCGAGGGCTAAGTCAAAACTCCGAAAGGCCTCGGTGCTGAGATCAAGCACTTGCCCCTTGAGGGCAATGAACACGCCTTTGTTTTGGGGTTCTAGCACTTTGCTCGCCAAAGCACCCGTTCCCCGTCCCCGCATGAGTCCTAATTTTTCAGCCAAGGTATTGGCTTGCACCATCGAGGCCTGAATCAAAAAGTAGGTGTCCGCGTTGGGGTCCAATGACAGACCATACCCATTGAGCAAGTCATCGTTGAGTTGAAACATGGCGGCAATCAATTGGGTATGCTGCGCCAAGCTCTCTGCCGGTTGAAGCTGCTTTGCCGCCACGGCTTGTTCTAGGGTCTGCCAAGTCTGTTTGATTTTTGACCACGACGTCAGCACCGCAGGCGACCCATCGGACTCCTTCAAGCGTGCGTCTACCTGACTGATGAGCGCGACCACACTGTCCCGCGCCGCTGGCCTTTGCGCAGCCAAAACATCACTCCCAGCCAGCATGCCCGCTGACAAGCCTCGGTGAACCTGCACCTGCTGCACCGTCTTGTTCAGCGCAATCAACGGTGGCACACCCTGAGCTTCAAGGTGGGCCGCACGGGTCTCAGCCAAAACGTAGCTCACGTACATGGCCGTAGGTAGCGCGATCATGATCAGCGTTAACAAGCCCAAAATCAAGAACTTGTGGGACAGCTTGAGTTGATGCAAGACGGACACGGGCGGCTCCCTGACGGATCGATCAAAGGACCGAGTCACCTGTGTATATCGGCACGGCACCCATTAAATTGAGCGTGAAATAACGCGATTATTGACCGATCGTTCTAAAATGATTACGATGAACGCCTCACCGGCAACTCAAGCCTCACCCACACACCATGTCACGACCCCGCGCTTTTGACCCCGACACCGCGCTGGCCACAGCCTTGACGACGTTCTGGACGCAGGGCTACAGCGGCAGCTCCATTCAGGTGCTGCTCGACGCGATGCAAATCAACCGGGGCAGCCTGTATGCCAGCTTTGGCAGCAAGGACACGCTGTTCAAGTCAGCGCTAGATCTCTACTACGCGCGCATCACCAGCAAGGTCATTGGCTTGCTCGACAACGACATATCACCCACCCACGGGCTGTACGCGGTGTTTGACCTCACCTTGATCGCCTTGCCTGAGGTGCATCGCCGCAAAGGTTGCTTGCTGGTCAACACCGTGGCGGAGCTCAGCGAGACCGACCCCGAGCTCGCCCGCCATGCCGCAGACATGCTGGACCACGTGCATGAGGCCATGAAACGCACGCTGCAGCGCGCCATCACCTGTGGCGAATGGCAGCGCGCCGATGCCGATCCCATCGCAGCCGCTGACCTGTTGTTCAACTTCATGACCGGTTTACGTGTGACCTCGCGCCTTCATTTCGACCCCAAGCAGATACGCCACAGCGTGCTTCAAACGCTGGCACTCATCGGCCTGCCCACCAGAGACCTCGCCCCATGAAGATCAAATCCCTTTTCATCAGCCTGTACATCACGGCCATGTCCTTGGCCTTAGCACAAGCGGCATGGATGCTGCATGCCGACCCACGCCTGTTGCCATGGTGGGCCGTGGTCATCGCGATTGCACCTGGCTTGCTGTTTTTTGCCAAGCTCTTCTTGGCACCCACGGCCCGCACTGCCGCTGTCATGTGGTCTGTCTTTGGCTTCAATGCCCTTGGCACGTTGCTGCTGTGGGTGTCGGGCAGCCTGGCCGTGTGGCCATGGGTGCACGTACTGGGCTTAGGCTGGGGTGGCAATGCGTTGTATCAGTTCTGGTACTCGCGCTTTGGGCGCCAGCCCAGCCCCACCTTGACCGTGGGCAAAAAACTGCCCACGCTGCAATTTGAAGATGCCAAGGGCAAAGCAGTCAACACCGACGATATACCGGGCGCCGTGCTGCTGATGTTCTACCGGGGCAACTGGTGCCCGCTGTGCATGGCCCAAATTAAAGAGGTGGCCCAGCAGTACCAAGCACTCGCGGCACGTGGCGTGCAAACCCTGTTGATCAGCTCACAACCGCATGACAATACGGCTGACTTGGCAGCCAAGTTCAATGTGCCGTTTCACTTCTTGGTGGACAAGGACAACCGTGTCGCCAGCGCCTTGCAAATATTAGCGAAGGACGGCACACCCACGGGCCTACAGGTTCTGGGCTATGGCAATGACACCGTCATGCCCACCGTGGTGCTGACGGATCGCCACAAAACCATCGTCTTCTGTGACGAGACCGACAACTACCGCGTCAGGCCAGAGCCAGCCACCTTCTTGGCTTTGCTGGATGCACAGCAGCGTTGATCACAAGGGGCGGGGGGCATCCTCTTTGCTGCACACCCGGTCACGCCCTGCGTGCTTGGCCTCATACAAACCCAGATCGGCCGACTGCAGCAAGTTGTCAATGTCTTGCTGCATGTTGCCCCCCACGCCGGGCATCAAGCTGGCAATGCCGATACTGCATGTCACGGGCACAGGCACATCCCCTGAGGACAAGCGGATATCACGCACAGCTTGGTTCATGCGCTCAGCCACGACACGTGCCCCTTCCAAATCGGTGTTGGGCATCAAGAGCACGAACTCTTCACCGCCAAAACGGGCCACCATGTCAGGAGGCCTCAGCAAGGCGTTTTTAAGCGCTGCGGCTGAAGCGGTCAAAACCACATCCCCGAACGGGTGACCATAGGTGTCGTTGACCTTCTTGAAAAAGTCCAAGTCCACCATGGCCACGGACAGGGGGCGGCGATCACGGCGGGCACGGGCCCACTCCAGCTCAATGGTCAGGTTAAAGAAGCGTCGATTGGGTACCTGTGTCAGCGCATCGGTCTGGCTGATCAACTCGAGTTGCTCAGCCCGTTCTTCGGCAGTCAAGCGGGCAAACTGGGCGTTCCAGTAATCCCCGCCAACCACGCGCGAGGTCATCACCTGATAGGCCAAAAACACAGTGCACAGCACGGCCACCACAAACCCTTCTTGATTCCAAGCCAGCAGGCTAAAAACGACAACAGGCGTCAGTCCGGACATCGGGAAAGCCGTGCGTAACACACGGTCAAAAGCCATGCTCACCAAGCCCCCTTGCAGCAAGGTGGCGCCAACAATGATCATGTAGGTGTGCATCGAACGGGCAGGCGCCCAGTGCTGCGACATCGCGCACAAGCACCCCCATACAAAAATGTGCACCAGCACCAGCGCCCTGAAGCCCAGTAGGCTTCGCTTGTAATGATGCTCAATCAGCGTGGGCAGGTGGTCAATGAAGATGATGCGGGCAATGGCCAAGCCCAGCAGCAACAAAGCGACCAGCACCACCAGCACGGTGTGTGATTCAGCCATGCCATGCACCATCGTCAACACCAACCAGAAAATGACGTAGGTCAGTGCCGAGTTGCGGCATCGCGCACCCAGATCCAGCAAAGCCTGCTGCTGCAAGGCGAGCGGAAGCTCATGCGGAATAGGTCGAGTCGAAGCCATGTAGCCCGTTTTCGACCAAAACCCCGCTCAGCTTGAGTGCATAGTGCACAACACCTTGACCAACCAACACACCGCTCTCAACCCGGTGGCCTGCGCCTTGCCCGATATCGAATTAGCGCACTGCCGCCAGACGCCACAGTGAGGTGACTTCCGCGGCGCGGGCCCGATGCAAGGGGTCGTTGGGGTCACTGGCTTTGGGGTGATGGGGACGGGCGTCCAGCCTGCCGACCACCTTCAAGCCACCGCCGTCGATCCAGCCTTGCAGCTCGGCACGCGTGCGCAGGCCCAGGTGCTCGGCCAAGTCCGACAAAATCAACCAGCCTTCACCGCCGTCTGCCAAGTGGCCTGCCAAGCCGCTGAGAAAACCTCGCAACATGCGGCTATCTGGGTCATACACGGCGTACTCGATGGGCGAGCTGGGCCGCGCGGGCACCCAAGGCGGGTTGCACACGATCAATTTGGCCGTGCCCTCGGGGAACAAATCCGCCTCCAGCACCGTGACGCTGGCACCCAAGCCCAGCCTGTTCACATTGGCACTCGCGCAGGCCAAGGCACGCGGATCTTGGTCTGTCGCGATCACTTTGGCGATGCCGCGTTTGGCCAGCACCGCAGCCAACACGCCTGTGCCTGTGCCAATGTCAAATGCCGTCGTCACACCAGCAGGCAAGGGCGCTTTGGCGACCAAGTCCACGTACTCGCCCCGCACCGGGGAGAACACGCCGTAGTGCGCATGGATGCGGCCCTTGAGAGCAGGGATGTCCACACCTTTTTTGCGCCATTCATGTGCGCCCACCAAACCCAACAACTCGCGCAAGGTGGCCACATAGGGCTCGGTGCCCGGGCCATACGCCTCAAGGCAAGCCTGCTGCACATCAGGCCCGCGCCGCAGTGGCACGGTGTGGTCCGCGTTGAAGGGGATCAGCAAGGCGCCCAGCACCCGCGCACGGTGCGCCTGGGCTTGGCGGTGTTTGTTGAACGCATCCCCCGCAGTCAGCTCCGCCGCGTCTTTGCCCGCGCCATTGCGCCCTCGTGGCTGGCGATCCAGACGCCGCATCAATGCCTGCAACAAATGGCGGGCATTTTGAAAATCGCCTTGCCACAACAAAGCCGTGCCTTCACAAGCCAACTTGTAGGCCACGTCAGCGGGGGTGGTGTCGTCGATCAAACGCACCCGCTTGGGCACAGGCACGGCCGCTTCGGAGCGCCACAGCGCGCTGTCCGGGCTGCCGTCAGCTTGGGCCCAATGGAGGTGCGTATCAACAGTCATGGCAAGGGTTCGTGTGAGGCTTACTTCAACAAGCCGGTTGAGCGGCCCACTTGTTCAATCACGGCAAAGTCTTCCACGTTGGCCGTGACGAACTTCTTGGCACCTTGCAGGTCCAGTACCGCTTTTTCTTCAGGCACAGCCGCGTTCAAGGTCAAAAACGCTTGGGCAAATTTTTGCACCGTTGCAGCAGGCAAGTCCTTGCGGGCCGTCCACACATAGTCCACAAATGGGGGTGTCGTCCAGATGGCCTTGACCTTGGTTTTGTCAAACTTGTCGCCCGCGACCATGCGGTTCCAGACCTCGATGTTCAAGGCGCCGGATGCAACCTTGCCAGACTCGACCATCTTGACCGTGGCGTCATGTGCACCGCTGTAAATCGGGGCGCCTGCGAGGTCTTTATCCGCATCGATCTTGAACTGGGTGCTCAAGAAGTAACGTGGGAACAGGTGCCCTGATGTCGAGCTCTTTGAGCCGAACGTGAAGCTCTTGCCGCGGATGTCCTCTGGCTTGTTGATGCCTGCGGCGGTGTTGGCGATGAACACGCTGTGGAACTCGCGGTCGATGTCGCGCATCACCACGGGTTTGGCACCCGACATCACCTTGGCCTGCACGAAGGTGAAGCCGCCCAGCCAAGCAAAGTCAATTTTGCCTGCGCCCAACGCCGATACCGCCGCGCCGTAATCAATCACGGGCACGTAAACCACTTTGACGCCCAGGTGCTTTTGCAGGTGCTCAACCAGTGGCTGGTACTTGCGTGCCAACTCGGTCGGGTTTTCATCGGGGATACCTGAGACGCGGATGACATCTTCTGCGTGCACAGCGTGGGTGGCCAAGGCCAACATGGGTGCCAGGGCCAAGGCACAAAGGCGGGCAATGCGGTTGATCATGTCTTTTGTTCCTTCAGGTTAAGTAAGCGCGATCGTATCCGGTCGCCAAGGGCATCGACCACAGAGATCAATAAGATCATGGTCAACAATAAAAGCGTCAGGTCACGCATGTGAAACAAGCTGATGGCGGTGTTCAAGGCATCGCCCACACCACCTGCGCCGACGAAGCCAACCATGGCGGTGGCGCGCACGTTGACCTCAAACCGGTACAGGGTGAAGGCCGCCAGACGCGCCTTGACTTGCGGCAACACGCCAAACAAAAAGGTGCCCAAAGCGCCTGCGCCTTGGGCTTGCATCGCAGAGGGCGGGCCGGCTTCGGCCTCATCAAACACATCGGCGTACAGGCGGCCCATGACCCCAATATTGTGCACCGCGATGGCCAAGATGCCCGCCAGAGGGCCGCCGCCCACCCACACCACAAACACCAGTGCCAGCGTCAACTCGGGCATCACCCGTGTGATCTGCAGCAACGCGCGGCTGGCCCACTTCAGCGCTTGCCTGAGCCAAAGTGCCCAGCCTGCGGGGCGGGGCGCGTCAATCAAGTAGCTGCCCGTCATCAACTGGGTCGCGGCCATCGGCGCCAGCACAAAAGCCACGCCCGCAGAGGCCAAGGTGGCGACCCACGCCATCATCAAGGTGTCGCCGATTTGCTTGGCCACGTTGCTGATGAAGGGCATGTCCGGCGACAAGTGATCGAAGGTGATCAGTGGCGGGGCTTGGCTGGTCAACAAATCAGCCCACGGGATGTCCAGCTTGAACAAGGCCCAAGCCGTGCCCGCGCCTGCCAAGGTCAACGTCCAGCGCATCTTGGCCTGCCTGAGTTGGTCGCTCACCAGTTCCAGCACCACCACAAAGGCCAGCACAGCTAGCAAGGTCGTGGCCAGTTTGTCGTACTGAAAATAACGGATGCTCAAGGCGATTTCACTGCCCAAACCGCCCGCGCCCACCACACCCAAAATCGTGCCGATGCGGATATTGCACTCCAAGCAGAACAAGGCGTAGCCCGTCCACTGGCGGCTGACTTGGGGCAAGACGGCGAACAAAAAGATCGCCCACCGCGACGCCCCCGTGGCACGCAAGGCGTGAACGGCGCGCGGGTCAATGGCCTCGGCCAATTCAGCGTACAGCTTGCCGATGTTGCCGCCCACCGTGAGCCCAATGGCCAGCACAGCCGCGCCAGGCCCCAAGCCGATGATGCGCACAAAGATGTAGGCCCAGACGATCTCCGGGATCGACCTGAACACGCCCAAAGCAAAACGCGCCGTCCACCGAGTCAAAGCCAAGCCGTGTCGCAACCACATCGGCTGCTTGCGAGGCGGGTCAGGCAGATCAGGTACACGGATCGCGAAAAACGCCAAGCCAATGCCCAGCACCACCGCCAAGACCGTGCCCAAAACGCCGATCAACAGACTCTCAACCGACAGCTCAAATACACGGGTCAAAAAGTCGCGCGACACATCCGGGTGCGCAAAGCCGCCCATGATGTCGCTGGCATTGCGCCAACCATCGCGGTCAAACAACTTAGCTGGGTCAGCGCCCGTCAAAACCAGACAAGCCACGCCCGACAAGCCCACGGCCAGCCATGTGGCGTAGCGCTTCAAACGCTGCTGCCGATCCTGCCGCGCGCCGCGTTCAGATGCGTTCATCGCTGCCCGCGTACAGCTGCGCCAAGCGCGCGTCCGACACTTGATCCGGTGCGCAGTCAAACATCACCTCACCAGCGCGCAGGCCGATGACACGGGTGCAATCGCGTTTGACGATGTCAAACCAATGGGTGCAAAACACCAAGGACATGTCGCGTGACCGGGTCTGGTCCACGATCAAACGGGTGACCGCCTTGGCCGTATTGGGGTCAAGGGACGCGGTGGGCTCGTCGGCCAACAAAATGTGTGGCTGGGCAATGAGCGCGCGCGCAATGGCCACGCGCTGCATTTGCCCACCACTGAGCGCACTGGCTTTGTCCCACTGCAAGGCCTCGATGCCCATGGATTGCAACTGCGTGGCGACACGATCAACCTCAATGGGCATCAGCGCGGCGAGCAGCGTTTTGTGCCACGGCCAAGTCGACAGCAAACCCGACAACACGTTGCTGTGCACGCTGGCTTGCGGCACCAACATGTTTTGCTGCTCCACGATGCGACACAGTGAGCGATAGCGCTGTAGCGCACGCCAGCTGAACTGGGCCATGTCGTGTCCATCGACCTCAACCGTGCCTTGCGTGGGCCGCAAAGCGCCCGCCATCAGCCGGATCAAGGTGGACTTGCCCGCACCGCTGGGGCCGATCAAGGCGATGCGCTCGCCCGCGTCAACCCGCATGGTGACTTGCTTGACAACGGCTTGCCCCGCCCAATGCCTGCTGACACCTTGAAGGTGCAATACCGGTGCGCGCTTCACAGCCAAGTGCACTGCAAAGCCCGCAGCGCTTGCGCCACGAGGGTGATGCCCGCGTCGTCCAAAGCCGCGCTGTCCACAGACTGGCGCTGCGCCCATTGGTGGAAATGCGCCGCTTGAGACCGCGCATAAAGCGGGTCGTAATGCAGCGTGGTCAACTCTGCAAACAAGGGCGACAAATCTGACGCCAGCGCCCAGTCTTGCCAGCGCTGCACTGTCTCGTGACCATGCAAGGGACGCAGCGACTCAAACCGCGCCGCCAAGGCCACGACGTCGTCACCCAGATAGGCGTAGTCGCGCAACAAAAAGGCCAAGCGCGCGTCAAACGGCGCCACGATTTCAATGCAAGGGCTGGCACGCATGCGCTCAACCAAGACCGTGGGCAAGGACAATCGGCCAATTTTGCGGCTCTCGGCCTCCACAAACACGGGCTGGCTCAGATCGAACCCTTCGATGACCGTTGCCAGCTGGGTCTCAAAAGCCTTTTGAGACGGTTGATCCACCCCCGGCAGGGCGCCCAGCATGGAGCCTTTATGGCAAGCCAAGCCCTCCAAGTCCAATACCTGGGCGCCTTGGGCCGCCAACGCGTGCAGCACCCGTGTTTTGGCACTGCCCGTGGCGCCGCAAACCACTTGCAGCTGCAATGGGGGGCAACGCTCTTCAAGCAGGGCCATCACATGGTGGCGCCAGCGCTTGTAGCCACCGGCCAGCTGCTGCGCATCCCAGCCGACCATCCGCCACCACGTCACCATCGAGCCGCTGCGCAAGCCGCCGCGCCAGCAGTACACCAGCGGCTTCCAGTTGTAGGGCATGTGCGCAAAGCGCTCGTTCAAATGACGCGCCAGGTTGGCCGCCACCATGGCGCCGCCTACACGGCGCGCTTCAAAAGCACCTTGCTGCTTGTAAATGGTGCCGACAATGCGCCGCTCGTCATCGTCCAAAACAGGGCAATTGATGGCGCCGGGGATGTGATCGAGCGCAAACTCGGACGGTGACCGGGCATCGATGATGCAATCAAACAAATGCCTATCGGTGACCTGCACTGGCCCACGGGCACTCATTGGTGCCACCCCACTGGCACAATCGCACCGAACTTCTGTACACCCATGACTTCCATTGCCCTTACCCAGTTTTCGCACGGCGGCGGCTGCGGCTGCAAAATTGCCCCAGGTCTCTTGGCCGAGATTCTGTCACGCGCGCCCGCCGGCATTGTGCCGCCCGAACTGATGGTGGGGCTGGAAACCAGCGACGATGCCGCTGTTTACCGCCTCAATGACACCCAAGCGCTGGTGGCGACCACCGATTTTTTCACGCCCATTGTCGATAATCCGCGTGATTTTGGCCGCATCGCCGCCACCAACGCCTTGTCCGACATCTACGCCATGGGAGGCACGCCCATCTTGGCGCTGGCCCTCGTGGGCATGCCCATCGCCAAATTGCCGCCCGAAGTCATCGGCGAGATCTTGGCTGGCGGCGCCGAGGTCTGCCGCGCAGCAGGCATCCCCATCGCAGGCGGGCACTCGATCGACCTGCTCGAACCCATCTACGGCTTGGTGGCCATGGGCTTGGTTCACCCCGATCGGGTGCGCCGCAACGCCGATGGCCAAGCCGGTGACGTGCTCGTGCTGGGCAAACCGCTGGGCGTGGGCATCTTGTCAGCCGCGCTGAAAAAAGGCGTGCTGACCGAGGCTGGCTATGCCCAGATGCTGCGCCACACCACCCAACTCAACCGCGTCGGCATCACGCTGGGCGCCTTGGACGGCGTACACGCCATGACCGATGTGACCGGCTTTGGGCTGGCCGGGCACCTGCTGGAGGTCTGCCGTGGCTCACAGTTAGATGCGCGCGTCTCGCTGGCTGATCTGCCCCTGATCGCCGAAGCCGCCGCTTTTGCCCGCGAGGGCATCGTGACTGGCGCATCCGCCCGCAACTGGGCTGCTTATGGGGACTCGGTTGCATGGCCCGCCGAAGGTGCCGCATGGCAACAAGCCTTGGCCAGCGACCCGCAAACCAGCGGCGGCCTGCTGGTGAGCTGTGCGCCCGAAGCCGTCCAACAGGTGCTGGCCACCTTTGCCAACGAAGGCTTCGACCAAGCCCGCGTGATTGGCGAACTCAGCGCCAAGCGCCCAGATGCCCCCTCCCAGCTTGTGTTTGAGGCCTGAGGCCCCACCTGTATCCCACCCGCGATACCATTTGCCCCTGTCACCCCCAAAGAATTGCCTGAATGCCTGAAACTCAAGTCGTCGTTGAAGAACCCTTAATGCGCGCGGTCATGGCCGCCGTACAGTTACCCAACGTCAGTGACCGGGAGTTCGAGGCCTCGTTATGCGAGTTGCGCGAGCTGGCCAAAACATTGGGCTACGAGGTGGTCCACACCTTCGTGCAAAAACGCGCGGGCTTTGACCGCACGGGCTATCTGGGCGTGGGCAAGCGCCAAGAGATCGCCAGCTTCGTCAGCGGCGAGGCCGGTGCGGTCGACCAAGATGGTGTGCCGATCCTGCTGGAAGCCGGTGCAGGCGACATTGAACTGATCTTGGTCGACCACGAGATATCGCCCTCCCAAGCGCGTAACTTGGAGGTCGAGGCGGGCTGCCAAGTGATGGACCGCACGATGGTCATCCTAGAGATCTTCCACCGCAACGCGCGCTCACGGGCCGCCAAAGCGCAGGTTGAAATCGCACGCTTGGGCTACATGGCCCCGCGCTTGCGTGAAGCGGCCAAGCTGGCGGGCTCGCAGGGGCGTCAGCGCAGCGGCGTGGGTGGACGGGGCGCGGGTGAATCACACACCGAACTGGACCGCCGCAAAATCCGCGACCGCATCGCTGAGCTGCACAAAGAAATCTTGGCCATGGAGGTCGAGCGCAAAACCCAACGCGCACGCCGCCAAGTCAACCAAGGGCTGGCCAGTGTGACGCTGGTCGGCTACACCAACGCGGGCAAATCCACCTTGATGCGGGCCTTGACCGGCAGCGATGTGCTGGTGGCCAACAAGCTGTTTGCCACGCTCGACACCACGGTGCGCACCCTGCACCCTGAAGGCGTGCCGCGTGTGCTGGTCAGCGACACCGTGGGCTTCATCAAGAACTTGCCGCACGGTTTGGTCGCGTCGTTCAAATCCACGCTGGAAGAGGCGATGGACGCCTCCTTGCTGCTGCACGTGATCGACGCCAGCGACCCCGGCTTTGAGCGCCAGTTAGAGGTCACCGACACCGTGCTGGCCGAGATCGGTGCCGATGCCGTGCCGCGCCTGCGCGTCTTCAACAAAATCGATTTTGTGGGCGACGAGGCCGCGCAAGCCGAATGCGAGGCATCTCTGCGGGCCGCCTATCCGGGCTGCGTGGTGATGAGCGCACGCAACCCAGAGGATGTGAGCCGCCTGCATCAGCAGATCATGAGCGTCTTCCAAGAAGAGCTGGTCGAGGCCGAGTTGTTCCTGCCCTGGTCAGCCCAGCAGTTCCGCAAAGCCATCTACGAAGGCTGCGAAGTGCTGTCAGAAAGCGCCAATGAAGACGGGGCGATTTTCCACGTACGGGGTGAGCCCGCCGTCGTGGAAAAACTGCAGGCGCAGTTCACCGCGCCCTGATTGAAGTTAACCGCAGCTGCCAATGGCGCCGCAGTTAGAGCACTTCAGGCAGCCGTCCACCTTGTGCATCTCGTGGGCGCCGCACTCGGTGCATTTTTTGCCTGAGTTCGGTGCCAGCGTGCTGCGGTTGATCGGCTCGTCTTGCTGATCGTCCTCGCTCTTGGCTGAGGTAACCAAGCCAAACTCGGCATCGCGGCGTTGCAGCCGGGTCGCCAAAGCCAACACCGGCACCGGGTTGCCCAAGGCGTCCAAGAAGCCGCGTTTGAACAAGATTTGCTGCAAGGCAAAGCCAATGGCCGCCACATCGGAGTCATGAAAGCGTGGCGCCACGGTGCCATCTTCACGCTCGACGCTGCCAAAGCGCACAGGGCCCTTGTCCCACACCACTTTGCGCATGCTGGCCACAGCCTTGGCCACAGAGCCGCCAGACTGGCCCACCATCGACAGCAAACGCATGCTCGACGTGATCCATTGCTGGCCGTCGGTGGTTTGCCCGCCGGGGATGAAGAACTCAATCGGGCGCTCGATCGTCACGTCCTTGCCGCCCACGGTGCCTTGCACACGCAAGAAGTTGACGGTGACGTAGATCGAACGCTTGCCCTCAAAGGTCATGTACTCGACCTTGGACGTCACGCCCTCCAAGTCGCCCAGCGGACGCGAGTCAAACTGCTTGCGCAGTGGATCGTCCTCATGGCGACCCGTGGCGGTCATGGTGGCCTCTGGCGCTGCAACGGCAGGGGTATCGACCGACAGCACAGCGCCCAACGTGGCGTTCGGGCGGTAAGTCGTGATGCCCTTCAAGCCCATCCGGTGGGCCTGCAAATACAAGTCCGAGAAATCAGCAAACGGGTAATCAGCCGGGACGTTGATCGTTTTCGAGATCGCCGCGTCGATGTAAGGGGCCACAGCGGCCACCATCTCCACGTGGGCAATGGCCGACATGCTTTGCGCCGATACAAACGCCTCAGGCAACGCATTGGCGTCCCCGCCTTGGCTCAGGTAGACGCGGTAAGCGTGGTCTTCAACCGGGTAAATGCGGCTGGTGCCATCCGGCATGCGCTTTTTGCGGTTGTACGTCCACGAGAAGGCAGGCTCAATGCCGTTGGTGGCATTGTCAGCAAAAGCCAGCGTGATGGTGCCCGTGGGCGCAATCGACATCAGATGCGAGTTGCGCAGACCATGCTTGCGGATCGCGGTGCGCAGCTTCTCAGGCAGGCGCTTGGCAAACAAGCCGGTGTTGAGGTATTTGGTTGCGTTGAACAGCGGGAAGGGGCCGCGCTCCTTGGCCAGATCGACCGACGCGTAGTACGACGCATTGCGCATAGCGGCAGAGATGGCCGATGCCATTTCACGCCCAGCAGCTTGGTCGTAACGCAGGCCCAGCATCACCAAGGCATCACCCAAGCCCAAAAAGCCCAAGCCAATGCGGCGTTTGGCAGCGGCTTCAGTGCCTTGCTCTGGCAGTGGCCACACGGTGGCGTCCAGCACGTTGTCGAGCATGCGCACGGCCACCGCCACGCTTTGCTCAAACGAGGCAAAGTCAAAGCGGGCATCAGGCTTGAAGGCGTTGCGAACGTGGCTGACCAAATTGATCGACCCCAAGTCACAGCAGCCATAGGGCGGCAAAGCTTGCTCGCCGCAAGGGTTGGTGGCCTCAATGGTTTCGCAATAAACGAGGTTGTTTTCTTCGTTGATGCGGTCCAAGAACAGCACGCCCGGTTCAGCGAAATCGTAGGTCGACTTCATGATCATGGCCCACACGTCGGCAGCCTTGACCACCTTGTAGACCCACAACCCGTCTTCGCGCTGGAAGGTATTGGGCATCTCGGGGTGCGGCTGGCTTTCGTGCACCAGCTCCCAGTCGCCATCGGCGCCCAAAGCGTCCATGAAGCCCTTGACGATGCCCACGGACACGTTGAAGTTGTTCAGCGTGCCCGGTGTGCGCTTGGCGACAATGAAGTCTTCAATATCAGGGTGCGAAACGTCCAGCACACCCATCTGCGCGCCACGGCGGGCCCCTGCGGATTCAACCGTCTGGCAAACCTGGTCAAACACCTTCATGAAGCTGACCGGGCCTGAAGCACGCGAATTGGTCTTTTTGACCCAACCACCCTTGGGGCGGATGTGGCTGAAGTTGTAGCCCACGCCACCGCCACGGCGCATCGTCTCAGCCGCTTGTGAGGCCGCGTCCATGATGCCGACCTCACCGCTTGTGCCCACCATGGCGTCGCCCACGGGCTGCACAAAACAGTTGATCAAGGTGGCGGCGGTATCGGCCAAGCCAGCGGCGGCATTGATGCGCCCGCCCATGATCACGCCCAAATTGGTTTGGGCTTGAAAGAAGGTTTCCTCCCACTGCTGGCGGGCCTCTGGGGTCTTCTCAACAGCGGCCAAGCCGCGCGCGACACGGCGGCGGATGTCATCTACGGTGGTCTCGCCAGGTTCTGCGTACTTCTCCAGCAGGACATCAACGGATGCTTCTTGAGGAGGGAGCGCGGCAAAATCGGTGGTTTGGGTCATGGGGAATAGCTTTTCGGATGGGATGCATCGCATTGTGAAATGCGATGGGCTTGTCGAAACGGACAAGCGGACTGCACTTTAGTACGGGGGGACTTTAGCCGCTTTGAGGGGGCTCAATGACTGCACTCACACAATGTGTCTGCAAATGAGCTTCACTCAGATATTTTTTCTTCCGTGAGTTTCTGGTACAACAAACCAAGATCCTTGGTGTTAATTCTAAACTGACTTCGTGCCTTCACTGTTGATTTCGAAGTTCTCGCATTCATCACTTTTGTGCCTGGGTCAAATATAATGGCACCAGAACATAGCGCATTCAAATATTTATTGAAATTGGTGTGTTCACCCATCAGAACAGGCGTGTCATACCGGTACGCAATGGGTATTTTTTGCGCGGTATACCGGACATATGCTGCAAAGGCGTGCTTGCGATTCCAGTGCATCAACAACTGTGCGAAAGCCCATGACGCGGCTTCATTTCCTTCTGAGTCAACAAGGTTAACCGAACCGCTTACATCAAACCGACTCGGGTTTAGTGGGTCAAATCCAGATACTTGTAAAGTCATTCCAGTTTTCACACAAGGCTTGCCAATTTTATGTCCGCCAGTGAAATACATGCCACCTTCTTTTACTTCATGGCCATAACGCTCAACAAATTCTTTTGCCCCACGTTCACCATAAAATCCACCATTAGGCTCCGGAGTCATTAATGTGACACGATTTGAACTGTGCCCTTTGATTTCCCACCCTAAATAGTCGGGTTCTGATTTTCCGTTTGGCGTAATTCCCAACAAGGCTTCAAGCGTATATCCACCACCATTGGATGCTTTATAGGGTATGAGTTCACCTTTATTGTTTCTCCGACATGACTCATGAAATCCAGCGGCATGAATTCGTCGAAGAGCCATCAATACATTTTCCTTATTTTGATCTGAGTCAACCGCCAGAGTTAATTCAAGAAATAGACCATTCGGCAGTGACTCAGAAAACTTCTTCAAAATCTCAGCTGCCAACGGACTATTGGCAGGAGCAAGGCAGACTAAGGTCCGCTTGTCGCTCGTTGTTCCAAAAATTAAAACACGGCCGTCTATGCCGCGTCGTTGTTCTTTGGGTATCTTTTGAAGGTGTTCAGTTGGTGCGGTATGGCATCCGTTTAGAAAACCGGAAAGCCTTACCTCTGGATAGGCAGGGTAAAGAATTAACTGCGCACCAACAGCTTGCTCGGTGTTTTCGGCATCTACCCAATATAGATCAAGCGGTGCTTTGAAATTTGGGTATTTCAGATCCGGAAATGCCGTAATTTCCCCATGAGGGAAAAAAGAAAGCACTTCGAAATTGCCCCCTAAATATATTTGCTGTTTTGAATTGTCATTCTCAGCCAAGCGTTTACAGAACACACGCTCCGCACCCATTTCCATAAAACGTGCGAGCAGTTGTGCTGTATTTTGAAATGTCATCGACATAGACTACACATCCAAGTAATCCGGCTTAATCTCCAACGCCTTGTGCATGTATTTCAATCCGACGTCATATAATTTATCACCGTGATATTCAAACATAAGACCTACCGCCTTATTAAGCTCGATGCACTCCTCGGCGGTAAAAATAGGCTCACCTATCATACTGACGATGTCCTCTGCCGCATCATCAGGGTGATAAAGGAACCCAGCCAAATACATCTGACTGAACCATTTATTCATTGCGAAAAATGATTTATTGGGCAGATTTGGTATACGCACCTTTGTTTGCATATGAGTCTCCATGCTATTAGGCCCTACGACGAACAGGAACACATTTATTTTGCACTGACTCGACAATAAATGGTTGCATGCCTTGGGCAACCGCTGTCATAACAGGCACAACGACAGAATTACCAAACTGCTTGTACGCCCGCGTATCAGACACTGGTATTTTAAACGAATCTGGGAAACCCATCAACCGAGCACATTCACGTGGCGTCAGGCGACGTGGGTTCTTCTTTGCTCCTTGACTAAACAATATTTCTGAGCCGTCTTTATAGTAGCGGGCCGATAGTGTTCTCGTCACACTGTCGGGCGTCACCAAACCAAAACCAAAACCATTACCCGCAGCCGCATGTTTTTTCTTGTAGTTTTGAAGGTACAACCACAAATTATCTGTCAATGTGTACTTATCAAGCACTTTGCGCTTTGCATGGTCGTAGTAACTAACGCTATCCGATTCAATCCACGGTTCGGCTGTTTTTTTATGAATGATTTCCCCGAGCGTATGGGCTCCTTTTGAGGGCAAATCAACCATATCCCAGTCAAAATCAACGGGATCACGAAATCCGACAATGATGATGCGTTCTCTGTGCTGCGGCACAAAATGAGCGCCATCAATCACCTTGTGAAATACCTGATACCCCAACTCTTCACGCAGGGTGCGCAAAATGACCTCAAAAGTACGGCCCTTATCGTGGGACTGCAAATTTTTGACATTTTCCAGCATGAAGGCCTTTGGTCGCTTCACCGCAATGATGCGCGCCACGTCAAAAAATAAGGTGCCTTGCGTTTCATCTGCAAAACCGTGCGCTCGGCCTAATGCATTCTTTTTGGAGACCCCTGCAATTGAAAATGGCTGGCAAGGAAACCCTCCAAGCAGAACATCATGGTCAGGTATATCGTCAGCAGAGATTTGCGTAATATCCCCATTAAGCGGATCTCGGCCACCAAAATTGGCCATGTACGTGCGCTGTGCGTAGCTGTCCCATTCGCTGGTGAAAACACATTCGCCACCGATGGCCTCGAACGCAAGCCGGATGCCCCCGATACCCGCAAATAAGTCGATGAACTTGAAGTCGGCATCAGAGTCAATCACCGGATGAAATGGCAACAGCCGTTGCAGCGCCATGCTCATATATTGAGGCGGATGGGACTCGTTGGCCTCCCAACGGCGAACCTGTCGTTCGCTGACCCCAAGGTGCTTGGCAACAGCAGCTTGCGAATGGTGTTGGCGGGCTGCGGCGAGGTACTCCAGCACAGCGGTGTCGTTCAGAGTTGTTGATAGCGCATTCATTGGAGGGGATAGTACCGGACATTTTGTCCGGTATTTGTCCCCCTGTTATAAATAACAGTGTCTGGTGCGATCCGCGGGCCAACCAGCCTCGATCAACGCGCCCTCACGCCTCATCGCATTTCTTGCTGCTGCCCGTGCCAACCTCAACCGGAAACCGCTCCGCATTGATCACCATCTTGCGCTGCGCGGCATCCATCAGGTCGATGCCCATGACCGATGACATCTGCACCAAATACAGCAGCACATCTGCCATCTCAAAGGCCACGGCCTGCTTCTTCTCGGCGTCCAAGCTGTGGCTTTGTGCCTCGGTCAACCACTGGAAGTGCTCCAGCAACTCGCCAGCCTCGACCACCAAGGCCGATGCCAAGTTTTTAGGTGAGTGGAACTGTTTCCAGTCCCGCTCCTGAGCGAACTGATCTAAGCGCTGCGCAAGTTGGTGGAGGGTATCTGTCATGCCCCCAATGTACAGCCAAGGCTTACCTCACCAGCAACACCGGCAACTCGGACTGGTGGATCACCTTCTGCGCAACAGACCCCAATAGCAAGTTGCCCAACGCCCCGCGACCATGCGTCCCCATGGCGATCTGATCGACAGCATGCTCTTTGGCAACGCGCAAGATTTCGCTTGGGATGGCGCCATACGCCCGCACGGTTGCCCCGATACGCAGCCCACTCCCTTTGGCATGGGCGGTGGCATTGTCTAGCGCGGCGGTCTGCTCGCGCTCCTGATCCGCATCGAGCTGGCGGACCGTGGTTTCCGCGTAGTCCATCGCAAACAGCGGGTCAAGCACAGCGCCCGTACGGACGCACAGCAGCACTGCCTCCAAGCCATTCATCGACTTGGCCATCTTGCCAACCGCCGCAATGGCACGGCTGGCCGATTCAGACCCATCCACCGCTATCAGCACTTTGAACATGTCGTACCCCTTTGGAGATGTTGAACTCAAGCGGGCAATTGCAGGGCCTGCTCCACACGCTCATGCAGCTCCCGCCCGGTGTAATGCGTCAAATCGCGCGCAACGCAATGCCGCAACATCTTGCTGGCTGATGCGCTCAGGCCTGCCTTGATTTCATGAAGCATGGGGCCCGTGGCGATGAGCTCGATGGCATCACACCGGTGCTCCGACGCACCTGTGTTGAGGTAGTCCGCGAGTTGCCGCGCAAAACTGCTGCGCGCCTTGGCGTGCAAGTCAGTCTCAGGCTCCAGCTGCGTCCCCGCGTGCCCCGTGCGGCCATGTCCCTTGGTCAACGTCGCCCTGTGAGCGCCGCCACCGTTCGTCGCGGATCGGCGCGGGACGGGGTACACAAAACCGGCGAGCTCAACCAGCCCACGCTCGCCCGCCTCTTGCGCAAAGATGCGCGCACGTGCCGCGTCCGACACCAGTATCCAGACCTTGTCCATGGCTTGATCCTCCAGATATAGGCTCGTCAAAAGCCGTGGATACCATGCTAAGGATCGCGCAGGACAGCGCATTGACAAATCGCAATTGCTGCCGGTCGAGACCGGATACGAATGCACCGCCGTTTCAGACCGTGAAGGCGCAATGGCCCGACATGGATCAGCTGGACAAGACCCGCCCACCCTTGCGCGGCGGCCCCATGCCATGCTCATAGGGTTGGCGCATCGCCCGATTGACATCGTCATAGGTCATGCAAATGCCCTGCAGGAACTGATCCCGCAACGCCAGCACCGATTCAAACGACTCGTCCGATGCGTCGTTCAAGTAGTCCTGAATGCGCTCCATCTCTTGGACTTGGCTTTCGCTGAAAGTGGGCGTGGCCCAAGTCGGCAGCATGGCGCATTCGGTCAGCCCCCATTCAGATGGCCGCTGGTGCACCTCTTGGGCCAACATCACCTGATTGAGCGCCTCCAGTGCGCCGTCATCGAGGTCTTCGATCAAGCCATGCTCGATCACCTGGGCGGCAACCACCCGCGGATCGACCACATCAATCACCACGCGACACAGCAGCAACTCGCCATAGGCGTGCATGCGGTGTCGCCAGTGCCCTTGGTACAAACAAGCTGGGGCGATCGGTTGATCGCTGTCTGACGAAACGTTGTCAAACCAGTTCATGGCGCCGTCCTCCGTTAAATCGGTTTAAGGAAGGTGCCCTCTGCGGTACAGCACAGGTCACTGATCACCATCATGCATAAATTTGGCCAGTTTTGTTGGACCGAATTGGCACCTATTTGCCCAAGACAGGGTATTCATAGGTCGATTGCGCCATGATCGGCAAAACCAAACCCATACACTTCGCGTTACGCTTGCCTTGGAAACCCCAAGGAACTTAAGCTCACGCTATAGATCAAGCACACAACTACAAATGCAGGCCCCCCTGAACGGTTCACATGACATTTAGTCAATTCTTGAAAATCATGCGCGCGCGTTGGCGCTTGGCCCTGTCCATTTTCGGAGGGGTAATCATGCTAACGCTAAGTATCAGCCTGCTGCTGCCCGAAAATTACAAAGCAACGGCCACCTTGGTAGCAGATCTCAAGCCCGATGCCCTCACCGGGATGTCGCAGATGATGTCCATGCAACAAACAGGCTTCTTGTCTACCCAAGCCGATATTGTCAGCAGCACCCACGTTGCGCAGCGTGTCGTGCGGCAACTCAAACTGGCAGACAGCGCCGATAGCCGTCAAAAATGGATGCGCGATACCGATGGCAGAGGTGACTACCGTGTGTGGCTGGCAGAGCTCATTGGACGAAACTTAATCGTCAAACCTTCCCGAGACTCTAACGTCCTAGAGATCAGCTACAAATCAGTCAGCGCCCCCTTTGCTGCGGCCATGGCCAACAGCTATGCCAAGGCCTACATCGACACCGTCGTGCAAATGCGGGTCGACCCAGCCCGTGGGTACGCAGAGTTTTTTGAAGAGCGTGCGCTCCTAGCCCGCAAAAAACTCGAAAAAGCCCAAGCCCGTCTAGCCGAAGCCCAACGCGAAAACCGCATCATTACCACCGATGAACGCCTAGACGCCGAAACCACCAAGCTCACCGAATTGGCTGGGCAAGTCGTTCGCAGCCGCGCCGCTCTTGCCGATGCTGAGAGCCGCACCAGCCAATCCAGCAAGCGCGCAGACCAAATGCAGGACATCATCAGCAACCCCTTGGTATCGAGCCTCAAAGCCGACTTGGTTCGCGCACAAACCAAGCTAAAGGAGCTGTCTGAAAAACTCGGCAGCGAGCACCCTAGCGTGCTCGAAGTCCAAGCCAGCATCAAAGAAACCACCCAAAGGCTACAAAACGAAATAGACCGACTCAGCAGCAGCCTGCACATCAACTCAGACATGAGTCGCACCCGACTGCAATCAGCCGAAGCCGAGTATGAAGAGCAGCGCAACCTCCTGCTTAAACTCAAGAGCGAACGCTCTGCCCTGTCTGTTCTTTCTACTGAAGTCGACCAAGCGCAGCGGATCTATGAAGCCATCCAGTCTCGCCAAAACCAAACCAACCTTGAAAGCGCCAGCGCTCAGAGCAACATCTACCTCTTGAGTGCGGCCACCGAACCACCTCAGCCGTCCTCACCCAAAGTCTTGCTCAACACCCTGATCGCCTTCGTCCCAGCCTCCATGCTGATGCTACTGGCCGTTTTACTGGCCGAGTCGCGGGATCGTCGCGTGCGCGGCAAGCAAGACATCACACAACTGCTGGCCGTGCCCATCATCGGCATCATGAAAGCCCCCAGTGACGAAGTCCCCATTGGCGCTGCGCGCTCGCTTTTACGCTGGATGAAGAAACACACGCCAAGCTCGTCCCGAGAATTCAGCGACTTGGCCGTTGTGACACAAGGCGGAGTGTCATCATGACCCAGTCAACCACCCGCAAGCGTGAGCCCAACAGGGCCATCGGCGAGATCATCAGCCAAGCCAACGGTCTCTCGCCAGAGCAGGTAGAGCACATTTTGGTCTATCAACGCGAAAAAGGCGTTCGCTTTGGTGAGGCCGCTGTAGGCCTGCGGCTGGTCAACAATAACGATGTGCTGTGGGCACTGGCCCAACAGTTTCACTACCCCTACGCCTCAAAAAGCAACAACAAGCTCAACCCCGAGTTGGTGGTGGCCAATCAGCCATTCAGCAGCCGTGCAGAAGGTTTTCGGGCCATGCGCAGTCATCTGATCATGCGCATGCACAACGACCCGACAGAGCCACGCAAAGCCTTGGCCGTACTCAGCCCGAACAACGGCGACGGCAAGACCTACTTTGCTGCCAACATGGCAACCGCCTTCTCGCAACTGTCAGGCCGCACCTTGCTGATCGATGCTGACATGCGCAACCCACGTCAGCACAACATCTTCGGCTTACAACGAAACAGCATCGGCCTATCGACGATCCTATCGGGTCGACTCGCATCCGACGTGATACAGCCTGTCAGTGAGCTACCCAGCCTGTTCATCCTACCGGTGGGCATCACGCCACCGAACCCGCTTGAGCTGATAGAGGGTGCGGCTTTTGGTTTGCTTATCCGTGACCTTCTCGCACAGTTTGACCATGTCATCGTGGACACCCCCGCGGCATCACTTGGCACAGATGGTGCGGTGATCGCCGCACGATGCGGCGCCGCCGTCATGATCGCTCGGCAAAATCACAGCCGAGTCGAAGCCATGCAAGCCATCGTCGAAACAACCAACATGAGCGCGACCCAGCTGGTCGGCAGCGTGATCAACGAGTTCTGATGCGCCCCCTTACAAGTCCACCCACCGTTTCCGTCATCATCGTCAATTACAACGGGCTGGCCTTCTTGCAGCCATGTTTGGATGCGTTACACAATGCATTCCTGCCTCACACCCATGAGGTGATCGTGGTGGACAACGCATCAGCAGATGGCAGCCAAGCGCTGCTACGCCAACGCACCGACATCCAATACATCGAGCTGACGACCAACACGGGATTCACAGGTGGCAACAACGTGGGTGCGGGTGCGGCATCGGGTGAAATCTTGCTGCTACTCAACAACGACACACGCCTAGAAAGCTCGCTCGCCCCCCTGATCGACAAAGCACGAGAACAAGGTGTTGGCGTGGCGGGATGCCAACTCCGCTATGGTGATGGCCGCACACAGTTCTCATTCGGTTTAGAGCACAGCCCTTGGCGGCTGATTCTGTCGTGGCTCGGCCTAGAAAAGCGTCACGCCATGCCGTCAGTGTTCCGTCGACTCGAAACCGATGCCAGCCTCTACCTGCGTTCACACGACAACGTGCCATGGGTCTCAGGTGCTGTCCTAGCGACGCCGCGCATCCTATGGCAACAGCTAGGTGGCTTCGATGAACGTTTCTTCATGTACTGCGAAGACGTTGACTATTGCCGCCGCGCTCGACTCCGAGGTCTGCGTGTCGCCTATGTGGCCGAATCGCTGGTCACCCACTTTGAAGGAGCGGGCAAAGCTTGGATTGGCCCTGCCGCCTTGCTGCGTAGCACGCGTTCATACGTCATCTACCTCCAAAAACACTTCGGACCAGCCCAAACGAGGATGACCTGCGTTGGTTTAGGTTTGGTTTTTGGCTTGCGGGCCCTCGTATTCAAACTGCAAGCCCTTACCAGCAGCTCACAACACCGGGCGGGCAAACAGCTCAAGGCCAGTGGCTTTGGCAAAGCCTGCCACAGCATGCTCAGTGCAGCCATGACAGGCAAGACACCCAATCTGCCATGACCATCCTCCTGCGCACCCTTGTGTTCATGGTGGTTCTGCTGGCTGTGCTAGGTCAGTTTCTCAAAACTCTGGCCACGCTCGCTGGTGTATCGAACGTGGTCCCCACGGTTCGAGATCTCACCCTCATCGTGATCGCCTTCGTTGGTCTGATCGCGGGCAACGTCGTCAAGTCCCAACGCTTACTCGTGGGCACCGGCTTGGTGGTGCTCTCGTTATTCATCTACCTGCTTATCGCCTTTGTTGAAGACAATGCCATAGCGGGGCTCTACTTCGCCCGGACCTATATCCTGCCGCTTTTTTTTGCCGTGGCACTTCATGGCGCACTGCGTCAACAAACCATTCCCGAAATCCGCAAGACTATCCAATTCGCGCTGGGAATGAGCCTGATCATCGTGGTGTCAGCCCTCGGCTTGTATATTGTGACCCTGATCTACCCAACGCTTGGCGCCACATTGATCAGTACTGGCGAGATTCAATCAGCGTGGTACATCTCTGGCGGCACTTGGTTGCGCATGGGCTTGCCCGCGACCGGCCCCAACTCACTCGGACTGATCTTGGGGCTCAACATCTTACTGATACTGTCATTACTCGACTCAGGTCAACAAACGCAAAATAAATGGATCGTGACCTTGTTGGGACTGAGCGTGATTGGCCTGATTCTGACCTTCTCAAGGAGCAGTTGGCTGATGGTCATGGCTGGCACCCTGCTGCTATACGTCAGCCGCAGCAAGCGCGAAGCCATCAAAGGCATCGCCGTGTTCATCATGGTCACGGTGGTGCTCTCTAGCGTAGCTCTGGGCATTCTGGCCCTGACAGACGCCACCGCGTTTGACCAGATTAAATTGTGGCTAGAGCTCAACCTCAGTGGCGCCGACCCGTCCTTACAAGGCCACTTTGTCAGCTTCCAAGACGCGTGGGATCAACTCGACAAATACTATTTACATGGGTTTCCAAAAGGCACGGTGGGACCCAAGGCCCTGTCCTTCACCAACAAAATACACAATGCTGAAAGCAGCCCATTGGCACTGCTGTATGACATGGGGTTGCCATTGACCATGGCATTCATGGCCGGCTGGGCTTTGATCTTGGCTGAGTTTTACATCACACGGGCACAATGGGCTGTGCTATTTGGCTTCATCGTGTGCACACAGTTTCTGCCTTATATCTTTGAGGCAGACTCTCAGATTTACTTCTTATTCATATACGTTCTGGTCGGGCTCGGCGCTAAAACCGACGTCAGCGTGCCCCTAACTGGCCGTTCCCAATATGCTTGAGACATCCTCACGACGCAAACTGCTTTTGATCGCTCCGTTCCCTTACGGCGCGCAATCGGGCCAAGGCGGTGCCACTGCCTGCTACAACGCACTGCGATTACTGGCCTCACGCTTTGATATTGGCGTCGTTGTTTTCAGCTCGACCAACGATACAGACAAAGCCAGCATCAAAAACATGCAGGCCTTAGCCAGCATGGTGATCACGGTGCCGTTCTCCGTACCCAAGAGCCGCGTGCTGAAGGCCAAACTCACCGGACTATTCACCCGCACGCCGGAACACGCCGCTTACTTTGACCAAGCAAGCATGGTTCAAGCTATCGCACAAGCTGAGTCGCAATTCAGACCTGACTGGGTGATGACGCAGTTCCCCCAGATGGCGCAGTTCCTGCCCCATTGCCACACGCCTTTGCGCATCATGGATGTCCAAGACGCGTTCTCCGTGTCATGGTTTCGGCGCGCCAACATCCGTAAAAACTGGGCGTTTCGCGTGTACGCCTACCGCCAATGGTTGAATTGGGTGCACCACGAAAAAGCCCTCTATGCTCAAGCCAGTGAAGTCTGGACATTGAGCGACCAAGACAGCTGGGGGCTCAAAGCGTTCAGCCCGGCACTGCCAGCCCGCACCATCGGCTTGCCTATGAAGCCCCCTGTGCATCAACCTGCACAAGCGGCATCAGCCCCTAGCCAAGACATCGGGTTCATCGCCTCGTTCGGTCACAAGCCCAATGTCGAGGCGCTGTCGCACTTGATCACGCAAGTCATCCCCTTGATCGGGGCACGGTTGCCCGACGCACGTTTCGTCATTGCAGGTCGATCGCCCCCAGCTCACTTGGTTAACGCGGCCCCCAGCAACGTGCATTTCATGGGCTATGTGGACGACTTAACCGACTTCTACCAAGGCTGTCGCATCATCGTTGCCCCACTGCTCTCCGGCGGTGGACTCAAGATCAAAGTGGCGGAGGCCATGGGGCACGGCAAAGCCATCGTGGCCACGCCCCTGGCCGTTGAAGGCATGAACCTCATCCCAGACCAAGATGTGATCGTGGCCTCCACCCCTGAGGCTTTCGCAGACGGCATCGTGCGCCTGATGACAAACCCCGTACTGCGCCAGGGTCTCGAGACAGGCGCCCGAGCTGTATTCGCTCAACAGTTCGACGAACAAGCTTGGCTGAACCGCGCCGAGGCGGCGTTGCTCAAGTTGTTGCCCACCTGAGCCAAACTGAATCAAGCTTTCAACCGGCCTCGTTTTGCTAAGCTACGCACATCCATCAAGGTGCGCGCAATCAGCTTAGCCGGCATCCAGCGGCGTCGGTATACATGGCGCAGCATCTCCACCAACAAGAACCACACCGTACGCGGCAAATACTCAGGCAGAAAGCGGCTGACAAAGGTGATTTTGTTGCGGTACATGAGGTTCATTGCGAACTCGGACACCACTTGCGAACTGCTACCGCCGACCTTGTGAAAAACATGACTCTGAGGCGCATAAGCCAGCTCAAAACGCCCCTTTGCGCGCATGGCCCAGTCCAGCTCCTCATAGTACAAAAAGTAGTCTTCTTGCATGGGGCCGATATCACGCACAAAGCGGCTCGTCACCAGCATCGAGGCGCCCATCACGTAATCAGACTCTCTCTCTAAGGCGCAAGGGTCAGCAGGCACCTTGCCGATGACCTCATCAGCACCCATCAAAGTCACCAGCATGTTACGCAAATGCAAACGCCCGCCCCCCATGGCTTGCACCAAACCTGGGTTGTAGTAGTAGCGCAAGGTCGAGCCGACCATGCCCACTGAATCAGATTGCTGGGCGCGCGCAACCAAATGCCTTAAGGCATGGCGATCAACCACGGTGTCCGTGTTCAGCAACCAATAGAAATCAAAGCCACTGGCAGAGGCCACAGACAGGCCCACATTGTTGCCGCCAGCAAAACCCAAGTTACCACCTGAGCGCACCACGGTGAGCATGCTGCCATCTGCACCCAAATCAGCCACGGGGGCAGGGCCATCCAGCAAGCGCACCGCGATGGGTTGGCTGCCAACACCGGATGGGTCTGCGGTCCGGTGCATCACGCCATCAAATGCCCGCCAGCTTGAGTCAAACTGAGGGGCATCACACCACGTCTGTAAGTGCCCCACCGAGTCATCGGCCGAGTCGTTGTCAACCAGAATGAAATGCACACGCCCAAGGTAGTCCTGCGCGAAAGCTGAATCGAGGCACTCGATGCAATCCCGCCAGCCATTCCAGTTGACTAACACCACAGCTACAGAAGGCCACTGACCTGAAGCTTGCTGGCTCATACGACAGCCCTCGAGTCTTTGCGGGCATTCAGTAAATCAAACAAATGGCGCTTATCACTGCCGGTCAACACCACAAACCACGCCAGCAAGGCGCAAGCCATTAAACCCACCAGCCACGTCACGATGGCCATGGCCCCCGATTGCGGTATGCAAGCAATTACCAACAAAACCGCTGTGCCGCTACCCGCCAGTAGCCAACGCAGCATGCCCTGCCCGGCCGGCAACAATCGCCACTGCGCCAAGGCAAACAACAAACCAGCATCTACGATCATGCGCAAGGTCCAACTCCAAGCTGTGCCATTGATGCCATAGGCCTGTGTCAGACCATAAAGGCACATGAGGAACAGAGGCAACTCCAGCACATGGGTGATCGCCATCCACTTCGGGTTGCCCGTACCTTGAATTAAATTCGCAGGGGCCTGTGCCAGTGTGTTGGCTAACACCCCCAAAGCCAGCACCTGAAGCACCACGGTGCCATGCTCAGCAAATTCAGGGCCCAGCCACAGATTCAACAATGGCCCGCCCAGCACCATCGCCGAGAACGACACGGGCAGCATCGATACAAACAACAAGCGAATAGAACCAGAGTAGGTTTCCTGCGCTTGGGCCGGTGACTTAGAGAACCCGGCCATCACAGGAAACAACACCGCCATGAAAGCGTAGGGCAACAACAAAGCACGCGTGATCATGTCAAATGGGGTGGCGTAAAACGCCAACAACTTGACAGACACCAAGCCGCCCAAGATAACCCGATCCAACTGCGCCATCAAAGGGCTCACGATGTTGGACACCGAAATCCAACCTCCCAAACTCATCAACTCTTTGACTGTAGGACGATCAATGCCCCCGCCTAGAGGTAGCGGGGCAAAAATCCTCCAGCACAACACCGCATGCCACCACGTGGACGCCATGCGCATCAACACCACAGCGCCAACGACCCACTCCAACCGGGGGCTCCACACCGTCGCCAACAAAGGGCCCACATAAGTCAGCAGGCCCATGACCATGCGCACGATATTGGCCTCCTTGAAGGCATGGCATGCGTCCAGCACACCACGGTATGCCGCCATCAACAGCACAACAGGGATGGAGATCGCCAACAAGCGCAGCGCATTGACCGATTCTTGCTGTAATGCCGCAGGCACGGTCAGCCACTTGAAAACCAACCAAGGTGCACCCAAGGCCAGCAAAATACCCGCAATGATTCCGAACGCGCCCATTAGCATGGCGCCCACGCGGGCCACGTGGATGGCTCCGTTGCGATCACCCAGCGCCAGACGCTCGGCCACCACACGGGTCAAGGCCCGACTGATACCCAAATCAAACAATCCCGCGTAACCAATCAGTGCCCACGCTAGGCTGAGAAACCCAAAACGGTCTACGCCAATGGCCCGGATAAGCAAAGGCACTGCCGCGACCGCCGCAGCGATAGGCAGAAGCTGGCCCCCAATATTCCAAAATGCGTTATGCGCGGTTTTTTTAATAGACATAGAAGGGAGTATGAGTCAGAGGCGACAGGCAACGAGGCAGCGCCGCTCACACGCCAATACGGAGACGCGGTTCTTCATGGTTCAGCA
This sequence comes from Aquabacterium sp., assembly GCA_030654395.1. GTDB lineage: Bacteria > Pseudomonadota > Gammaproteobacteria > Burkholderiales > Burkholderiaceae_C > Aquabacterium. The sequence goes on along the minus strand of JAURXM010000031.1, from coordinate 82,197 downwards.
AAAACTTTTTTAACCTTTTCAAGGCGGCTAAAGCCCTCTTTTTTTGTCGGCTCAATGTAGGAGCCTTCACCAAACTCGTTCCAACAACAAATAACCCCCATGCTGCGGGTCTTATCTGGGTATTTGTCCATCATCGCCTTGGCCTCTCGCAAGTGGGCCTCGAACTCGGCTGAAGTGGGCATCGCCTGCTCATTCTCTGGCGCCAACCCACCCCATGGCCGACTGTCCCATCCTGCCGTGATTGGCACGATGTACGGTAAAGCGCTGTTTTGCAGTATCCAGTCCCAATTCACACGGTAGGCTTGACGCAACGCCTTGTAACTTTTGGCCGGAGGTGTCGCTGTGCTGCCGTCGCCTGAGTACCCAATATGGTAGTTATAGCCAGACAACATCGCAAATCCTGCTTGAGGTGCCACAGCCCTGACCCAATGCGCCAAGCCGGCCGTTTCTGCGACCAAATGCACCCCAGGTAAGCCCTCAGCCACCGCCGCACGCTCTAGTATCGCCACCAAATCAGCGGGTTGCTTGTGAAGTAAGTTGGCTGTCTCCGTCAATTCTTCTAAAGAAAAAATGAAAAGAACCGGCTTGCCGTTGATTTTTAGATAATCGGAATCTGCAAAATAGGAACGAGCCAAATGACGCGCCATGGCCTCGAACCCTGATTGCCCCCCCATAAACCGAAAGTGATTGGCCCACATGACGGCATAGCCCATCTGGCCCGGCGTCTTCACATGCTTAAAGACCTTGATTGCATGATCCATAAAGGGCTGGTCATCATTCCAGTACCAGTCAAAAACCACAAACTTCAGCCCGTAGTCATGCATCCACGTCAGTTGTTGACGCAGCACGACCGCATCCGAATCGCTGTACCAACCCAGCATCGGCTCACGCTCTGGATACGCCTTTATCGGCACCCAAGGCTGAGGGTAGTTGGATCCTTTGCTGCCCACAGACCAGCCAGGATAGTAATAAACACCAATATCGTAGGCATAGGACTGATGCCAGCAGCTAAGCAGAAACGTTGCTGCCAAACAAACGCGCTGCCGCCGTTTGTTCATTCAAACACCAAAAAACCGCGCTCTGAAACTGGTTGGCATGACAGCCTCTAAATCTCGCGCGAACTGGCTTTGGGCTGCAAAGGCGGCCGACTCATTGGCAGTTGGACTGGATAAGCGCATCAGCATCCCGTCTGCGATCAAGCCCCTGAGTCCATAACGAATTTGGGCCAATTTGCGCCCCATGCCAGGCAAGGTAGCGCTCTCATCCAAAGTCACCCAATAAGAAATGGGTTCAACATAGTTATCTTTGCGTGCGATCAATTGCCTAACCATCAAACCATGAGTTGCCAAGGCAATCGTTCGTGTGCCCGAATCTTGTACTTTGAACCCATTGCTGTTGTAGCAAAACTCCGGCCGATGGGCCGCTGTGGCCTCCGAACTCTGATCGCTGCCATAAGCGATCGTCAGCATCACAACCTGCCCTTTGCTGCTGATATAGCTACGGGCAATGGTCTGTGAGTACAAGGCGTTCAACGTTGCCTGAACAGTCGGGTCAGGCAATACTGGGGTCATGGATGGCAACTCACGCCAATCGCCAAACGCTTTGGGTATCAACACCTCAAGCGCCAATTTGGGCTTCAAATCAGCAATGCGCACAGTTGGTTTGAGCGCCTGCGCAGCCAGCGCGCTAACCAACATCAAGACGAACGCGACCAGCACAGACAAGGACAAACGGGTTTTCATTTGACTTCCTTGTCAAATCGCGCTGCCAACAAACGGTCAGCCGCGTAGGTCAATATCAACGCCACAGTAAACAAAACCATACCCGCAAAGCCATGCAAAAAGCCTTGCCCGGCCTCATCACCCAAGTGATAGGTTACCAACACGAGGATGATTACCCGGATCACGTTTGAGACAAAAGAGATGGGCACGATCGCGATGGCCAAAACCAAGTTACGTGCTTTGGACTTGTAGTTCATCAACTTCATGTAGAACAAACCAAGCGCCTCCAGCGTGAACAGGGAGCTCAAGCCTGAGCACGCATCAGCGACCATCAGCTGATATGGCCCCACTGTGAGGATGACGCCAGAGCGCCCGATCGGGTAGCCGGCGGCATACATAATCAGCTCAACAAGGTAGGAGACCGCTGACTTAAGCGGCAAAGTCAGTGCTTGCACGACCAACCCCGGCAAAGGGATCATGAAGATGAGGAAGAAGACGGGGAACCACACCAAACGCAAGCCCTGCCAGCCACGGAGCAACAACAAACAGGCTATCAGCACCAAGATTTGAGAGGCTACTTCCAATGTATCAATTGCCTGAGATCGGCCCAATACATATAACAAAATACCTGGGATCAAACATGCAAAAGCAGCGAATACCGCCGGCTCGCCTTTGCTGCTGAAAAACGCTTTACGCTCCTGCCACAGCAGCCAATAGCTCATCGCCAAGATCATGGGCCCATGCCCGCTTTCATCCTTGTTCCAAGTCGTGTGCGCCAAGGTATAAAAGGTTGGCAAATAAAGCACCAACATACCCAAAGCCAACGCCCCTAGCGCCCAAACAGGCCAAGCCGTGTCTGACGAAATAGGGGAGGGCGACATCTCGGCTGGAGGAGCAATCTGCTGCATGTTGAGTGACCGGGGTGGGACAACTATATGAGGGAGAAGGAACTGTTCCTTGATCTTAACTATAGTTCCCGAAGTCCCCCCTTGGAGCAGGGAGGGCAATTACCCTCAATTGGTCTGCGACTCGCGATCGAGCAACGCACGCTTGCGCTCAACCCCCCATCGGTAGCCGGACAAGGCGCCATCGTTGCGGACAACCCGATGGCAGGGAATGGCGACGGCCAAGGTGTTGGCAGCACATGCACCAGCCACGGCCCGCGCAGCACTGGGCTGGCCGATGCGCTGGGCGATCTCCGTATAACTCGCGGTCGTGCCTGCGGGCATGTCCTGCAACGCCTGCCAGACGCGCTGCTGGAAGGCTGTTCCACGGATGTCGAGCGGCAGATCAAGCCCGCGCTTTGGGGCTTCGACAAATCCGACCACTTGCGCAACCACGCGCTCGAATCCCGCATCCCCCCCGATCAATTCAGCACGAGGGAAGCGATCCTGGAGGTCTCTGGTGAGCGCATCGGCATCGTCGCCCAGCAAAATCGCACAAACCCCTCGTTCGCTGGCCGCGACCAAAATGTCGCCCAAGCTGCATTCACCAACGGCAAAACGAATCACCGCATGGTTGCCGCCAGAGCGAAAATCGCGCGGGGTCATACCCAGCAAGCTGGTCGATTCGCTGTAGAAGCGGCCATTGGAGTTGTATCCGGCTTCGTATATCGCGTCGGTCACGGTCGTCCCACTGCGCACCAGTTGGGTGCGCACCTTCGTGGCTCTTTGTGCGGCCGCGTAGGCTTTGGGGGTGACCCCGGTGATCTCTTTGAAGATGCGGTGCAGGTGGTACTTGCTCATCTGCGCGCTGTGGGCCAATACTTCGAGCGTGGGGGCCACATCCGCTTGCTCAATCTGACGGCATAAGTTGGTGACCAGCGCCGCGTGCTGTTGGGCCTGCGAGGGCTGCTCAGGCTTGCAGCGCTTGCATGGCCGAAATCCAGCCTCTTGGGCCGCCGTGGTCGTCAGGTAAAAACGGACGTTTTCCGGTTTGGGCGTGCGCGAGCCACACGACGGCCGGCAATAAACACCTGTGGTCTTGACCGCGTAAAAAAACCGGCCATCCGCCATCGAATCACGTGTGAGCACCTCGGCCCAGCGGGGATCGCCGATGGTCGCAGCAGCAGATGCGTCTGGTTTTTTGCTCAATGGGCGGTCCTTTTGTCGATGAGGTTGCGGGCTTTGAATCGCAATCTAATCGACATCGGACAACAAAACACTCTGGGTCTTGCTTTTGAAATGCGCTACGAGTGGCCGCCGCAGTATCGCTGGCTCAAACTAGACGAAGTACAACTTGCGACTTCGAAGTTAGGTGTAGACGGTGCCAGGTGCTGGTCATAGCATACCGTCGAGCACACGCTGTGTCCTGTGTGTTTACCGCGACGTGTGGCTACACACTCGCCACATCAGGTTCGCCTGCTGTGGGTGGGGTACGTGCAGCGCATGCGTGTTCTGGTTACCGTCCACGTCAAGGAGATTAATATGCGTCTATCCAAAGGCAACCTAGCCGCTGTTGTTCTGCTGTTGTTTTCAAGTGTTTCCAGCTACGCAAACCCCTTTATCAACGGTGGCTTTGAGTTGCACGATCCAAGCATTACGCCGGAGGAGCTGGATGCGAAGGAGCTATTGCTACCCGTCGGTGATCACAGCCTTGATGGGTGGGACATCACGTCGGGATCGATTAACTATGTGAAATCACCCATTCGCTGGCAAGCCGCCGAGGGTCAATTCAGCATTGACATCAATGGTGAGCATAACAATGCATACGCCATTGCCCAAACCTTTGACACGGTGGCCGGTATGCAATATCAGGTTTCATTTGCCATGGCAGGCAATCCTGATGGTGGCCCAGTAGTGAAAGAGCTTCATGCCTCGGCTGCGGGTTCGTTTGCCAAATTCGCTTTTGATAGTACCGGGTCGACTCGTCAAAGCATGCGTTGGACGGATGAGCATTTCATGTTTACCGCTTCAGATTCCTCAACGACATTGCGGTTCACGTCCTTAACCCCCGGTGACTACGGCCCAACTTTAGACAATGTGCGGGTGACTGCAGTTCCTGAGCCAGGTGTACTTGGACTCGTTGGCGCTGGCTTTGCTGTACTGGCCCTGATAAAGAGGCGTCGGCCATGAATTTACAGACTTGATATTGACCTCTAAACCGACTGCTTGCACACCAAAGGCCAGCCCATCTTTGATAGATACGTGGATGTGACGAACAACCCTTGGCCGTGGCTACCGTCAGCGGTCTTCAGTCGCTCAGAAACACCGTACTCAAAAATTCGGTCAAGCAGCTCTACGGGAATGTGCGGCCCACTGTTGTGAATGGTCATGGACACAGTTGACCCTTTTGTAGGGGCACGTATTTAACTCGACCCCAATGAAATCATAGACTGACGTCGTTAACTGTCGAACTCGGGGGAGCACACGCGTCTGATTTTTTGCTCAATGGGCGGTCCTTTTGTCGATGAGGTTGCGGGCTTTGAATCGCAATCTCATCGACATCGGACGACAAAACACTCTGGGTCTTGCTTTTGAATTGGCCGCACGTCAGCCACCGCCGTCGCAATCTAGCTGTTGGACTAAGCCCTTACTGACGCTGATTCAGCGAGGGCGTCAACACCGCAACCAAGGCGGGGATCATCACAATGGCGCCAATCATGTTCCACAAGAACATGAAGGTCAGCAACAAGCCCATGTCAGCCTGGAACTTGATATCCGAGAACACCCAGGTCAACACACCCAAAGCCAACATCACGCCGGTCAAAATAATGGCCGTGCCCGTGGTCTTGAGCGTCTCAAAATAGGCCTTCTTCAACGGCATGCCCTGATTCAAGAAATGCTCTAGGCGGTTGTAGATGTAGATGCCGTAATCCACGCCAATGCCCACCCCCAGTGCGATCACCGGCAAAGTGGCCACCTTCACACCCAAACCCAGCTGGGCCATGATCGCCTCGCACAGCACCGAGGTGATGTAGAGCGGCACCATGATGGCGACGGTCACACGCCACGAGCGGAACTCCCACAAAACCAGCAAAGCCACGATGCCGTAGACCAGCAACAGCATCTGACGCTCGGCTTTTTTGATCACCATGTTGGTGGCCGCTTCAATCCCGGCATTGCCTGCGGCCATCTTGAACTGCATGTCTTTGGTGTCGTTCTCGGTGGCGAATTTCTCAACCGCGCTGACCACTCGAGTCAGGGTCTCCGCCTTGTGATCTGACAAGAAAATCATCACAGGCACCATTGAACAATCGTTGTTGTACAACTCAGAAGGCAAGGTGCGGTGCGCCGCATTAGAGATGAATTTATCCCGACTGATGGCGGACCACTTGAGGTTACCGCCATTGCTGGCCGAGATCACACGCTTCATGCCGGTAAACAAGGACGCGCTGGACTCCACCCCTTCCACGTTCTCCATTTGCCACTGAAAACGCTGTACAGCAGAAGCCACGGGGTAGCTGCCACACTCGTCCTTGTTGGTCGTCACCATGGTGACAAACACATCGGGACTGGTCGCGTAGTTGGCCACCACAAAAGCACTGTCTTGGTTGTACCGGGAGTTCACTCGCAGCTCGGGCGATCCGGGGTCCAGGTCACCGATCTTCAGATCGCGAGCCAAATAAGAAGCCACGCCAAAAATCAGCACAGCAGCCACCACCGCCAACTTGGCGATGCTGGGCTCCGTCACCCGAGACAAAACATGGGCCAAGGCATGGGTGCCATTGGCGCGTTTGGCTTGATGCTTCAGACAGGCATCAGTGACACCAACGTAGGACATCATCAAAGGCAACAAAAACATCTTCGTCAAAATAATGACCAAGACACCCACGCTGGACCCAATTGCCAACTCGCGGATCACGCCAATGTCGATCACCAGCAGTGTTGAAAACCCGACCGCATCGCACAACAAGGCGATCGTGCCAGGGATAAAGAGCAAGCTGAAGGTTGTGCGCGCGGCCTCCATGTTGGACTTACCCGAATATCTCTCAAACGCCATGGTGTTGATGTTTTGCACCGCATGGCTGACGCCAATGGCAAACGTCAAGAAGGGCACCAAGATGGAATAGGGGTTGAGCCCATAACCCAATAATCTCACCAAGCCCATTTGCCAAATCACCGCCAAACTACAACAAAGAATGGTCGCCAGCGTGCTGCGCCAGCAGCGTGAATAGACAAACAAGACCACCAGAGCCAATACAAAAGTGATGGCGAAAAACACCGCGATGGCTTTAGAGCCATGGATCAAATCGCCCACAATTTTAGCAAAACCCGTGATGTGGATTTTGATATGTTCGCTCTCGTATTTTTGACGAATTTTGACTTCCAAATTATCTGAAAACTGACCGTAGTCCAGTTTCTGGCCTGTTTTCGGATCAGTCTCGAGCAAGGGCGCCAAAATGATTGTTGATTTATGGTCATTGGCCACCAAACTGCCAATTCGGCCTGACCGAACGATATTGGTGCGCACTTCGTCCAACTTTTCAGGCGAACCATCAAAGCCTTCTGGAACAATGTGTCCAGCTACCATGCCCTCTTCGGTCACCTCGTACCACATGACGTTGGGCGTCCACAGTGATTTCAGGTTGCCTCGGTCCACTCCGGATATATAAAATACCTCATCGGTGATCTTTTTCAGGGTATCAAGATACTCTTTACTATAGATATCACCCTTGGGGTTTTCAACCACAATGCGAACCACATTACCCAGAGGGCGTAGCTCATTTTCGTACTTGAGGTAATTGGCAATATAAGGGTGCGATGCAGGCACCATTTTTTGGAAACTGGCATCAGGTTTGAGCTGCGCAGCCTGATAACCCAAATACAAAGACGTTATAAGGAAAAATAACAGGAATGGGATTCGATTTTTGAAAAGTACACTTTCACAAAACTTGGCTATCGCCGCTATCATTTTGTGCGACTCTTTTGCGGGGCGCTCGGTGCTCATGGTTATTTTGCCTTCGCTTTTTTGGTCGATACCATCATGACGCCTTTGGCCCCAGCAATCATCACATCACCTGTCGCTGTGCTGCGACTCATCGCCACGACAGACGTAGCCAAGGGGGTGTTGTCGTGCTGGAATGTGAGCCCTTGGTCAGCACTGCGCAACAGGTGGCCGTTTTGGGTCACCATCAACACGCTGGCATCGGCCAGCACAAGACCAGCCACCACCGATTTTTTTGTCCCTGTGTCCGCTTTTCGCCAACTGACACCGTCATCCGCCGACCGAAAGACATGCCCGCCAAAGCCATATGCCAAGAGCACATCTTTGCCGGAGACATCTGCCAGCCCCAACACCCCGTAGAGCTGCCCGGCATAGCCCGTGTCTATCAAGGTCCAAGTCAGCCCGCCATCTTGAGATCGGAACAGTTTGCCTGCCTCGCAGGAGATCACCAAGGCACCCGATGGCATCACGGACAAGGCGTTGTAATGAAAGCCATCTGGGTTATCGATCGGCGTGGCCAACAAGCCCCAGTTCAAGCCACCATCAACGGTGCGAAAGACTTGTCCAAAGGAGCCGACCACCATGCCCTCGGACTCATTTTTGAAGCGCACATCAAACAAAGGACGAGAAGGGCCAAATCGCCCGCCAGCCTTGGCGTCTTCAAAAGAATTTTCAAGTTTACTTAAATCGGCAGCAGCTAGCTCACTGAGTGGCTCGCTCAGAGTCGACTTGAAGTCTTTTAAACGCTTGGCGGCGGCATCGATCACGATGGCATTGGCCTTATTGCCGTCAAACTGTTTGACCCATTTTTTGCCACCATCCACCGTGTTCAAAATCACGCCATCGTGGCCCACCGCCCAGCCTTTACTGGGGGTTTGAAAGTACACCGCCGTCAAGGTCACCGAAACGGGCACTTGCGCTTGCTGCCAGGTTTTACCTTGGTCGTCTGAATACACAATCAGACCATACTCACCCACCGCAATATAGCGCCCACCCGTCTGAACCACACCCAATAGCATTGCTTTGGCCGCCTTGGCAGAGGTCAATGCGGGAAGCTCTAACAAATCTTTGGCCGCGTAAGCAGCAGGCGCAGCCATTAGCAATACGCAGGCCATCATCCATCCCGCTTGCTTTCGCAACTTATTGTGTCGGTGGTTCATCCGCGTTTCTTTCATGGCATCGATCTGAAAAAAAAATGGCCACGGCATGAAGCGTGTGGCCATTCTCAATTGCACGGCACCAACGTGGGTGCTTCCAGCGGTGCTGACTTAGTTACTGGCGCGCTTCATGGCGTCGGTGGTGAATGTATTGCGGTCAATTTTGGCACCAAACTTGATGGGTTTGGTCGCATTGACCAAACCGGTCACCAAGTAACGACGCGCTTGCAAGTCGTACTGCACCTCACAAGCCAACCACGTCGCGGGCGCATTATAGAACTGCACTGAGTTCAACTCATGGGCACGCCAGAGTTCGCCGCGGCCATCGTAGGAGTCAGCGTGCGCAATTTGCCAGCTGTCTTCGTCGATGTAAAAGACACGTTTAGCGTACACGTGGCGCTTGCCAGCCTTCAAGGTGGCCTCGACAACCCAAACACGGTGCGGCTCGTAGCGCACCAAGTCTTGGTTCATGTGGCCGGGCTTGACCAAGTCAGTCGGCTTGACCGATGGCGCCAGCATCCGATAGTTGTTGTAAGAGATCAGCATTTCTTTCTTGCCGACCAACTTCCAGTCATACCGGTCAGGCGAGCCATTGAAGCCGTCGTAGTCGTCGACGGTTGCCAAGCCATCGGCGCCATTCGAGGGCGAGTCATAAGCCACTTCAGGCGCGCGCATCACCCGACGTGAACCGGGGTTGTAAGTCCACACTTGGCGTGACTCATCCGCTTGGTTCATAGGTTCGATCACCATCAGGGACGACCCTGCCAAGCTGGCCGGTGCCGAGTCGTATGCGAAGTAATAGAACAGGCGGTTGGGGTCAGGCTTGTCCATGCTGGATGCCCACGAGGCGGTTTCCGTGCGAGAAACGGCCGTGAAAGCACCATTGGTTTGCACCGGGAACACATTGCTGTTGCGAATGATGTTGCCGCCACGGTAGCGCGTCACGTGGTTCCAGATCACCTCAACCCCGCTTTGCGGGATGGGGAAGGGTGTGCTGGACTTGCTCACATTGGCGATGCCGTTGCCGCCACTCACCAAGGCAGCCGCACCGGCTTCAGCCTTGATGTTGTCGTACTGTTGCTGTGGCATGGCCGCCGTGCGTTGGCTGGCGTACACGTTCATCTTGTAAGTGGGAAAGCTCTTGAGCAAGGCCATTTGACCTGGGGTCAGCTTGTCCTTGTACTGAGCCATATTGGCTGCGGTGACGGTGTAGAGCGGCTTTTCGCTGGCAAAGGGATCAGCGTAAGGGTTGCTGGCGTCCAGACCTGCAGGTCGTGTGGCCAAGCCGCCGCCCCAAGCGGGAATGCTGCCATCTTTGTTACCGGCTTTTTCAGCGCCAGTGGGCGTCAGATCTTTACCCAAGCGAGCCACGTCGGCCGCGCTGGCGGCCCAACTACTGGCTGCAGAGGCGGTCATCAGGGCGAAGACACCCATGGCGAACAGCGGTTTGAGTTGCATTTTGATGCGCATGTTTGAACTCCTTGTGTGCTGTTTTAGAAACTCATGCCAACGGTGGCCGCAAAGTAACTGCGGTCATGCATCTGGTCATAAGTGGCGCCTCTGTTATAGCCGGTAAAGCTGAAGTCGGCGTAGTACTGTTTGTTGTACTCAAACTTGGCACCCAAGCTCAGCTTGACGCGGTCTTCAATGAAGGTGCTGTCAGCCGAGTATCCCTTCACGTCATGCGAGATGAACATGCGGGGCTTGAAGTTCACGCCCAAGAACAAATCGGGGTAACTGAGTTCAGCCAAAATGCGATAGCCCCAAGCGTTGCTGGTGACAAAGCCTTTGTTTTCGCAATGTTTGTTGGTGCCCGTGTTCTGCGAACTGCTTGCAGCCTGAGCACAGCTGCGTGCGGAAGAGTCTGCATACCCAAAACCGAACCCACGACCATAACGTGTGCTGGTATAGGGGTCACCAATACCGGACCAGTGCTGGACCCCAAGTTCGCCGATCAGTGTCAATGAGTCAGCATTGACAAAGGATGGGAAAATTTTGACCGTTGAGACTTGCAGTTGTGTCTTATTTTTCAAATCATACGCATGGAATACGCCACCCAAAGGTGTTGCAGCAACACGGGCTATCAAATCAGCATTCCCAGCGCCTGTTCTAGCGACGATCAGATCCACAGGATTAATCTGAACTGGAATATCTTTTGTAAAACTAGCCTCACCCATTAACGACCAACCACCCACCACCGTGGAAGCACTCCCTGCCAGAACGTGGATATTTTGAGCCGAATAATCCCAAAAAATCTGAGATGGAAGACGATTAAACCAAAAAGATGGGCCAACGGAAGGCGTATTCAAATAACTAATAATGGGCGTGCGCGCATGGTAGTTTGCATAATAAACACCAAATTCGGTATCAATACTCTCTGCATTATACGTAGCTGACAAACCAAACTGCCCATCATCCTTGGGTTTTAATTCGGATCCCACAGTAGCTAGGAAAGTCGTATTCGCGGCACTTGCGAATGGCCCCCCCATAGCAGGCGTCAAAACACTATGCAAATAATAATCGCTTGACAATGCAGGGTTTCCTAGACCCAGAGCTGCGTTAGCGATGTTCATCGTCACATCACCCGAAACAACCGCCCTATTTGAGCAATTCAAAGAATCAGCCAAGGACCAATAAGTACCGCAACCATCCAAAACAGACTTCTTCCAGGCCAGCTGATAGAAAGCCTCGATACTCAGCCCTCCCCCCAAACCAAGATTGGCCGAAATTTGCGGAATGGGCAATAAAATATCTTTAACTTGGGCCCCAGCACGGTTAGCCTCTGTGGCGTTGAATGCGCCAAAGTTATTCACCCCCGGGATGAACAAGCTTTGCCCCCAGTTCACTACCTGGTTACCCGCCTTCACCGACAAGTTGGTCGATGGCGTGATGTCAAAGCTGCCAAACGCATAGGCGTTACCCAACTCCGTGTTGGTGAATTTTGAGCCCGAATCATATTGTGAGTCGTCCAATCTACTGCCTTGAACATAACCATTGGCATTGCTGCCATGGTTCACGCCTCTGTTTTTCAGGCGATGGTCAAACCAAGCCCTGCCACCCAGCACCAAGCCCATCCCGTCCTGTTTGACTGTCATCTCGGCGTCAAACTTGGCGAGGGTTGAAAACACAGAGCCCTTTTTGAAGTTCAGGTTGCCGTCATCCATGCCATTGATGCCCGTGCCACCGTTGCCGACACCGATCAGCTCACGGTCTGGCCCTGCCATCCGAACGCTGCTACCTAAAGAGGCCCCCATTTTCCATTCAACAGTGGCCCCGTTGTCCAAGGTCACTTCACCCGCTTGTGCTTGTGCTGCAACAAAGACGGCGCCCATCACGGCACAGGCCATGTGACAAGCCACCACGCTCGACTTGACGGTCGGAACGATAGGGACAATTTTGTTTTTTTGAGTTCGGTTCATTGTTCATCCTCTTGTTGAGCGTTAAGGGCCGTTCTATAAATCCCATTTTCAAAACGACTATGTCGCTTTGATGGGTCATTGTGTCGGTTTTTGCGCCATTTTGGGCGCTCTCACTCCAGACCTCTTTACGGCCCACGCCGTCATCGCGCAACACCGTATCAAGCACCCTTGCTGTAGCGAGTCGACTGACATCTGTAGGTCGTAACAATTTGAATGATAGTGTTACCAATAGTTCCGCCCATGCGGGTGATCCCTCGTAACTGGCCGTTCGAAGTCATCTACACGAAAGCAAAACGCCCGGTTCCCCGGGCGTTTTCATCATCTGTGTCATCCGACAAAAATCAAGCGTCAATATTCGCCGCACGCAGCGCATTGGACTCAATGAACTCTCGGCGTGGTTCAACCTCATCGCCCATCAGCATCGTGAACACCTTGTCGGCCTCAATGGCGTCCTCAATCTGCACACGCAGCAAGCGGCGCACATTGGGGTCCATGGTGGTTTCCCACAGCTGCTCGGGGTTCATCTCGCCCAAGCCTTTATAGCGCTGACGGCCCACGGTGTTTTCTGCTTGGGCCAGCAACCAAGCCATCGCAGCGCGGAAGTCATTGACCTTGCTTTCCTTGGCTTTCTCACCCTCGCCACGGCGCACCATGGCGTCTTCACCCAGCAGGCCTTTAAAGGTGACCCCTGCCTTGGACAAGGCTTCGTAATCAGCACCGTGCACAAAATCCGCGCTGATGATGCTGCTCTTGACGTTGCCGTGGAAGACGCGGCTGATGCGCAAAATGTGCTTATCAGTGCGTGCATCAAACTCTGCGGTCACTTCGGCATTCACAACCGCACCCTTGAGCGCGGTGGCAGCCGCTTCAGCACCTTCTAAGGTATCCAAATTCAAAGTTAGGCCATTGGCCATGGCGCGCAAGGCTTCGATGTCCATCCAATTTCGCAGGCGTTCAACCACGCGGTTGGCGGTCACATAAGCTTTGGCCAACTCGGTCAGGGCCTCACCATCAATGGCGGCTTTGCCCTCTCCTGGCGAGATCGACGCCCCGTCCAAGGCCACTTTCAACAGGTACTGATCCAGTGCAGGCTGGTCCTTCAGGTATTGCTCTTGCTTGCCGTGCTTGACCTTGTAAAGCGGTGGTTGCGCAATGTAGATGTGGCCACGCTCAACCAGCTCTGGCATCTGCCTGAACAAGAAGGTCAACAGCAACGTACGGATGTGGGCGCCGTCAACGTCGGCGTCAGTCATGATGATGATGCGGTGGTAGCGCAGCTTGTCTGGGTTGAAGTCATCACCCCCAGCGCCACGACCAATGCCTGTACCCAACGCGGTGATCAGCGTCAGAATTTCATTGCTGGTCAGCAGCTTTTCATAGCGTGCTTTTTCAACGTTCAAGATTTTGCCGCGCAGGGGCAAAATAGCTTGGAACTTGCGGTCACGCCCTTGTTTGGCGGAGCCTCCGGCGGAGTCACCCTCGACGATGTAGATTTCACACATCGCAGGGTCTTTTTCTTGGCAATCGGCCAACTTACCGGGCAAACCTAAGCCATCCAGCACGCCTTTACGGCGGGTCAAATCGCGCGCTTTGCGTGCGGCTTCACGGGCCCGGGCCGCCTCCACAATCTTGCCGCAAATGATCTTGGCGTCGATTGGGTTTTCAAGCAAAAAGTCAGTCAGCAGACGGCCAACGATGTCTTCAACCGGACCACGCACCTCAGATGACACTAACTTGTCTTTGGTCTGACTGCTGAACTTGGGCTCTGGCACTTTGACGCTGATCACGCAGGCCAAGCCTTCACGCATGTCGTCGCCTGCGATTTCAACCTTGGCCTTTTTGGCCAAGTCGTTGTCGTCGATGTACTTGTTGATGACGCGTGTCATTGCTGCACGCAAACCCGTCAGGTGGGTACCGCCGTCGCGCTGTGGGATGTTGTTGGTGAAGCAGAGCACATGCTCGTTGTAGCTCTCATTCCACTGCATGGCCACTTCAACACCCACATTGGTGTTGAACTCTGACATCTTGTCGCCTTGGGCATGGAAGATGTTGGGGTTCAGCGTCGCCTTGCCTTTGTTGATGAACTCAACAAAACCTTTGACGCCGCCTGCATAGGCAAAATTGTCTTCTTTGTTGTTGCGCTCATCAACCAAGCGGATCTTCACGCCATTGTTCAAAAAGGAGAGTTCGCGCAAGCGCTTGGCCAATATCTCGTAGTGAAAGTCGATGTTGTTAAAGATCGCGTCATCGGGCAAAAAGTGCACTTCGGTGCCACGTTTTTCAGTGTCACCGGTGATGCGCATGGGGCTGATTTCAACGCCATCACGCATCTCCAAAACGCGGTCTTGCGGAAAGCCTTGTTTGAACTCGATCAAATGGGTTTTGCCATCACGGCGCACAGTTAGGCGCAACCACTTGCTCAGTGCATTGACGCAAGACACACCCACGCCGTGCAAGCCACCTGAAACCTTGTAGCTGTTTTGATTGAACTTGCCGCCAGCATGCAGCTCGGTCAAAGCGATTTCAGCAGCTGAGCGCTTGGGCTCGTGCTTGTCGTCCATTTTGACGCCAGTGGGGATGCCCCGACCGTTGTCTGTCACCGAGATCGAATTGTCGCTGTGGATGGTGACCACGATGTCATCGCAATGGCCTGCCAATGCCTCGTCAATCGAGTTGTCGACCACTTCAAAAACAAGGTGATGCAAGCCTGTGCCATCTGACGTATCGCCGATGTACATCCCGGGGCGTTTGCGAACTGCTTCCAAGCCTTCCAAGATCTGGATACTGCCCTCACCGTAGCCTTCCGAGATTTGGGCCTCGGTTTGCGGCACTACGGCTTGCTCTGGCTGCTGGTCAGATTGCTGGTCGGTATTTGGAGTGACGTCGCTCATTGGCTGCCCTGGAAAAGAAAAGAGCCCCGAAGCGGTCTTCAGAGCTCTGATATTTTAGCTTCATTCCCCAGTGAAAACCGAGTAGCAAAGCCGCTAGAACATTTATGACGCTATGGCGCCAAATCAAATCCGCATTGGCATCACAACGTACTTGAAGCCAGGAAATTCCGGATTGGTGATCAGCGCTGAACTGTTCGAATCTTGTAGTGACAAGGTCACCATCTCTTGGCTCATGTTGGCCAGTACATCGATCAAATAACCCACGTTAAAGCCAATTTCAAAGCTGTCACCGCCGTAGTCAACTTCGACTTCTTCTTTGGCTTCTTCTTGTTCTGCGTTACTTGAAGCAATAGACAACATGCCTGGCGCCACGTTCATGCGCACGCCTTTGAACTTCTCACTGGTCAAAATGGCTGCACGTTGCATGCTGGCCAGCAAGGTTGTACGGCCCAAAGTGATGTGGTTTTTGTGATTTTTAGGGATCACACGGTTGTAGTCTGGAAACTTGCCTTCAACCAGCTTGGTCACAAATTCCAAACCTTCAAAACTGAATTTGGCTTGGTTGCTGGCAAACCGCATTTCAATTTGCTGCTCACCCTCTGCGCCGTCTTTTGACTTGCCATCGTCCTTTAAAAGGCGCTGGAGCTCTAAAACGGTCTTACGGGGCAGGATGACCTCTTGCCTGGGCATTTCGACGTCCAGCGTGGCTTGTGACAGCGCCAAACGGTGTCCATCGGTGGCTACCAAGATCAGGTTTTTGCCTTCAGCGACAAACAAAATGCCGTTGAGGTAATAACGGATGTCGTGCACAGCCATCGAAAAATGCACTTGGTTGATCAGCTGCTTGAGCGTCTTTTGCGGCACGCTGAAAGCAGGACCAAAGTCAGCGGCTTCTTGCACCAAGGGGAAGTCTTCAGCAGGCAAAGTTTGCAGCGTGAAGCGGCTTTTCCCGCCTTGCAGTGTCAGCTTGTTTTGATTGGCCGTGAGAGAGACCAGTTGATCCGATGGCAGGCTTTTGAGGATATCACCCAGCTTCTTGGCCCCTACGGTGACGGCGTAGTCGCCAGCATCACCGTCAAGTTCAGCCGAGGTCCTAATCTGGATTTCAAGATCGCTGGTGATCAACTCGAGCTTACCACCACTTTTGCGCAGCAAGACGTTGGCCAAGATAGGCAAAGTGTGGCGTCTCTCCACAATGCCGGCCACTGATTGCAGTGCGGCAAGGACTTTTTCTTGGGCTGCTTTCAATACAATCATCTTAGTCTTTCAAATTAGTCGTTGTAGTAGAGGGCGACTTTTTCTGTGAACAACGCTATTTTGTCCTGATTTATCAAGCATTTAGTGGCAGGACAAGTCTGTGGATGCTATACGGCATCACAGAGGTGTTAACTGACAACAACTTTGCAGATGCTGTTCGCCCTGTGGATAAGTGCTTGCTTGTTCCGTTTTTGTCCACAGAGTTGTCACTTGACAGCGTTACAAAAATAGGCGATGGCTTTGCTTACCCTTTGAGAGTCTGCTCCAGCACGTGGAGTTGTTGGTTCAGCTCGGTGTCTTTGCCTCGTTCTGCACGCACTTTGCGGACAGCGTGCAATACCGTTGTATGGTCTCGGCCACCGAACAGTTCACCAATTTCAGGCAGACTTTTTTGCGTCAATTCTTTAGCTAAGTACATGGCAATTTGACGCGGCTTGGCGATGCTGGCAGGGCGTTTTTTGCTGTACATGTCGGCCACTTTGATCTTGTAGAAATCAGCAACCGTTTTTTGGATGTTCTCGACACTGATTTGGCGGTTTTGAATCGACAGCAAGTCTTTCAGTGCTTCACGAGCCAAAGTGATCGTGATCTCTTTGTGGCTAAACTTAGAGAAGGCGAGTACCTTGCGCAAAGCGCCTTCTAGCTCTCGCACGTTGGCGCGCACATTTTTAGCGACAAAAAACGCGACGTCCTCTGGCATAGCGATGCCTTCCAAAATGGCCTTTTTGATCAAAATGGCTACGCGCATTTCGAGTTCTGGCGGCTCAATGGCGACCGTCAAACCTGCATCAAAGCGTGATTTCAGGCGTTCATCGATGTTGGCGAGACCTTTTGGATAGGTATCGCTGGTCATGATGATGTGGGCTTTTTTTGCCAACAGTGCTTCGAAAGCGTTGAAGAACTCTTCTTGTGTGCGGTCTTTGCCAGCGAAAAACTGGACGTCATCGATCAACAGCAAATCGAGGGAGTGGTACTTCGCTTTGAGTTCGTCAAAGGTTTTGCGTTGGTAGTTTTTGACGACGTCACTGATGAACTGCTCAGCGTGCAGGTACAAGATGCGCGCATCAGGCTTGTCTGCCAGCAAGGCATTGCCCACGGCATTCATCAAGTGCGTTTTACCCAAACCTACGCCGCCATAGATGAACAAAGGGTTGTACATCTGTCCAGAGGCACCCGCCACGTACAAGGCAGCTGTACGGGCCATTTGATTGGCACGGCCAGGAACCAAGTTGTCAAAAGTCAGTGCTGGGTTGAGCCCCATCGCCGGTAAGCTGCGTTTTGACTTTTGTTGCGCTTCGTTGGCCTGGGCATAAGGCTGTGTATAAGCAGAGCCAGCGGGACCTTGATAGGCGTTGTTCTGTGAAGCTTCAAGGGGTGTTTGTGCGTTGGCAGGCAGGGCACGGCCTGGCATGGGCAAAACAGATCGTTCACCTGTATTGGCTTGAGCCGTTCGGCTGGCCAGCGTGATGTCCATGCGAACCTCGCCGCTTTGCAGTTCACCCAACAAGGCCTCTAGGCGTGTGCTGTATTGGGTGCGGATCCAGTCAAGCATGAAGCGGTTGGGTACGCGCACGCTGACCATGGTTTGGCCTTCAGCTTGGCTGACTTCAGCAACCGGCAAGGGGCGTATCCACGTGTTGAATTGCTGCTCCGGGAGCTCCATTGCCAAGCGCTCGCAGGCGCGCTGCCACAGGCTGGCAGGGTCGTTGCGGGTGGTGGGCAATTCGGCGGCGCTCATGTTGTGGACAAGTCCTTCTTGGGAGGCGAATTCTAAGCGCTGCTGAACAGGAAATTGACAGGTTATCCACAGATTTCTACCCTGACTCATTTGGTGTAGGCGCGGCATTTTCTGCCTAAGGCATTGACCCAGCACTGAAAACCTGCTGTAATCGCGGGTTCGTCCGGTTCACATGGCCGGATGTACCCCTGTCGGCAATAGCATCGACGGGATGACAAACACAAGATTGACAAGCTTGAGACACTGCGTAGCCTTAAAACTGCGTGGCCTCACGAAGGACCAACATGAAACGCACCTATCAACCTTCCAAGACCCGCCGCGCCCGTACACACGGCTTTCTCGTTCGCATGAAGACCAAGGGGGGCCGCAAGGTCATTAACTCCCGTCGTGCTAAGGGCCGCAAGCTCTTGGCTCTGTAAGCCCGTATTTGACGGCTTGGTCGCTGGCTATCATGGCCTGACCACCTTTATACCGTGCGTGCACCTAGCCTGAAAGCTGCTGATTTTCAGAGGGCTTTGGGCTCGCGCCCGGTCGCGCGCACCGCCCATTTTGTGTTGCATATTTTGCCTCGTGTGGGGCAAAGCCCGCTTGCGGACGACACCACGGCAACCCATTTGCCTTTGGTGTTGTCAACAAGTGCGGATGCAGCAGAAGCAGGCGTTGTGTGTGAACTCGTCACTTTGTTGACCAGTCCGATCGACCGCGTTTGGCGGTTGGGTTTGGTCCTGCCTAAAAAGCAGGCTAAACGTGCGGTGACCCGTTCTTTGATTCGCCATCAGGTGCGCGAAGCCTTGCTTCGACATGCACCCGTTATTCGTTCACAGGGGCGGTTTGGTGACGAGGTGGATGGCTGGGTCGTGCGCCTGAGAGCGCCATTTGATCGCAAACAGTTCCCCAGCGCAGCTTCGGCGGCGTTGCAGGCGTTCGTGCGACAAGAAATGGACGAACTCTGGTCCCGTCTGGCGCCTAAATCTCCCTCAAAGCCAACAGACCCCGCCCGAGGTGCGGCATGATGCGTGCTGTGTCAGGTGCCGTGAACTGGGTGCTGATTGGCTTGGTTCGGGGCTATCGGTTTTTTCTGAGCCCTTGGCTGGGCTCGGCTTGCCGGTTCACGCCTACGTGTTCCCAATATGCTTTGCAGGCGCTGGCGCGTCATGGCCCGGCTTCAGGTTCTTACCTGACAGCCAAGCGTCTGCTACGTTGTCATCCGGCTTGTCCGGGTGGCCATGATCCTGTGCCTGATCAGGTGCAGGGTCTTTTCTCCCGTTTTTGTAAACCCTCGTCGGATTGACCTCGCTCATGAATGATCTGCGTCGCGCCTTGTTGTGGTCGGTGTTTGCTGCCTCACTGCTGATGTTGTGGGATGGCTGGCTGCTTCACACCGGCCAACCGTCCTTGTTCGCGCCCGCTGCAGTGGCGCCAGTGTCTGCTGGGTCGTCAGCCGCAGTGTCTGGAGGCGAAACGATCTTGCCTAAACCCAGCGCTCAATTGACAGCTGTGGCGCCGTCAGGGGCACCGGCCGCTGCGGGTGCTGCATCTGATGCAAGCTCGGCTGTGCCAGCTCAAAGCGAGTTGATCACGGTCAGCAGCGACGTGGTCAAGGCCACGATTGATACATTGGGTGGCAGTTTGGTCAAGGTTGAGTTGCTCAAGCACAAAGATCAGGATGACCACAGCCGCAGCATGGTGCTGTTGGATCAGTCACCCACGCACATCTATGTGGCGCAGTCTGGTTTGGTCGGCTCGGCAGCGGGCGATCAAGCCTTGCCTACCCACAAAACTTTATTCAAAGTCGTCAGCAGCGAACGGACCTTGGGTCATGGCTCAGCCGAGTTGTCAGTCAAGCTGGTGTCCGAGGCGGTCGGTGACGTCAAGCTGGTTAAAACGTATGTCTTTAAGCGTGGCGACTACGCCATCGACGTGAAGCAGGATGTGGTCAATGAGTCGACGGCGACCATCAAGCCCCAGTTGTACGTGCAGATTGAGCGTGACGGCACGGCGCCTAAAGCCGCTGAGGGCCCAGCTTTCATGGGTGGCCCACAGGCTTACACCGGCATGGCGATTTACTCGGAAAAGGGCAAGTACCAAAAGGCCGAGTTCACAAACATCGAAACTGGCAAGGTGGAGTTCGAGAAGCACGACGACAACGGCTGGGTAGCGATGGTGCAGCATCACTTCGCTTCAGCTTGGTTGCAAAACGACAAGTTGCCGCGCGAATTCTTTACGCAAAAGGTCAACACCAATTTGTATGCGACGGGCATGTTGTTCCCTTTGGGTGACGTGGCTGCTGGTCAGACCAAGTCCCTGAATACCAAGCTGTTCGTTGGCCCTCAAGAAGAGATCAAGCTCAGCGAGTTGGCCCCGGGTTTGGAGTTGGTCAAGGACTATGGCTGGACCACCATCATGGCCAAGCCTTTGTTCTGGTTGCTCCATCACCTGCACGGTTTGCTGAACAACTGGGGCTGGGCGATCGTGGCTTTGGTGGTCTTGCTCAAGGCGGCTTTTTATTGGCTCAATGCCAGTGCTTACCGCTCGATGGCCAAGATGAAGGCGCTGAATCCGCGTATCCAAGTCATGCGCGAGCAGCTCAAGGATGAGCCGCAAAAGATGCAACAGGAAATGCTCAAGATCTACCGCGAGGAGAAGGTCAATCCGATTGGCGGCTGCTTGCCTATCGTGATCCAGATCCCGGTGTTCATTGCGCTGTACTCGGTGTTGTCATCCTCGGTTGAGATCCGCAACGCACCTTGGATTGGCTGGATCGTTGACTTGTCAGTCAAAGATCCGTTCTTTGTGCTGCCCGCCTTGATGACCGCGTCGACCTTGCTGCAAACCTGGTTGAACCCGACGCCGCCGGATCCGATCCAAGCCAAGATGATGTGGATCATGCCGATGTTGTTCTCGGTGATGTTCTTCTTCTTCCCCGCAGGCTTGGTGTTGTATTGGTTGACCAATAACGTGTTGTCGATTGCCCAGCAGTGGATGATCAACAAGCGTATGGGTGTGACCAACTAAGCCGTGTGTTTGACCGGCTTGACCGGTCAGATAAAAAAGCCGCCAGCATGCATTGCTAGGCGGCTTTTTTGTGGGTGCGGGTTTTCAGTTTCTGGCCCGGCGTTTCAAGATCATGACCGTGATCAAGACCATGGCGATGCCGAGTGGCCAACCGGATTGATCTCCGTTCGATGAGATGCCAAATTTGAGATAACTGTTGAGCAGGTCGAGCATGAGGCCTCCAAGTTGTCACGATAGGTCAATTGACCATTGCAACATTGGTGCCATGGTCGTGCCCCTTGGTGACGCTGGCGTGAATCCGCCTCACATCAAAGGGCTCACACCCATCAGCAGCTGCGTGTGCGCCAAACCAGTGCGACCAAGCCCAAGCTCATCATGGCCCACGTGCTGGGCTCAGGGATGGTGGTGGTGCGGTGTATTCCCAAGGCGCGCTATCGATGTGTCGTTTAACGCCAATCAATATCAAAGAGCAAGTACCGCCATGTAACGATCCGTTCAGTGTGCAGCGCGGGTTGTGGCCGGTTGCGCCACTTGGGCTTGTCGGGCTTTGATTTGCTTCCACTTCAGCGGGACGAGCAACTGGCCCAGATAGTTGTGCAGCGGGTAGTGGTTTTCATTGAACAGACCCAAGCGATCCGGACGTGGCCGATCAGCAGGGTAGACGTAGGTGCCAAACAGCCTGTCCCAGAGCATGAAGATGCTGAAGTTTTTGGCCTCTTCGAGCTTGTCCGAGTGGTGCCAGCGGTGGATCTCGTTGGTGCCGATGATGTAGTTGAGCGGACCAAAACTGAAGGCCACGTTCATGTGCGTGATGGTGGCCAAAACGCTGCCGATCATGCCGCTCATGACGAAGGCCTCGGGACTGACGCCCGTCTGAAAGGTGACAAAGATCGGCAGCAGACGGCGCCAAATCAAATCAACAGGGTGGGCACGGCTGGCGTTGAGCACACTCAGGCGGTGCGCACAGTGGTGCACGCTGTGCAGGCGCCACAGCGCGTCGATGTCGTGGGCCATGCGGTGCGTGACGTAGAACATGAAGTCAAACGTCAGGTAGGCAATCACCACCTGTCCCCACATGGGCAGGTTGTGGGCCGCGTAGGCATCGGGCAGTGCACCGTATTTGAACAACAAGCCGGCACCTGTCATCGCGACCAAACTGTGTACAAAAAAGGTCTGAAAACTGGTGATGCCGACCAAGGCGGCGTTGTGGATCAGGTCGTTGAGCAGCTCACCGCGCTCGAATTTATTGGGTTGCTCTGGCCAGATGTACTGCATCACCACGCAGATGGCGTAATACGGGAACAGGAAGTGGGTGGCAATGGGCGCCGGGTCGAAGTTGAAATGCAGCACCGTATAGATACCGACTGCGATCGCGCCGAACAGGAATAACCAACTGGATATGCGTTGCAACATGAATGGGCCTTGTTATGCGAGCGAGGTTATGCGCTCGCGCAGGCGAAGTCATCGGGGTTTGTGCGCAAGAACCCGCAGGTGAGGGTGTCCACAGGGGACAATGTCGCTTTGTTGATCTGAGTATGTAGCGCGAACGCGTGGAGGGTGTCAGGCAATGTCGTGGCGTGAGCACAATGTCCCCATCGTGGCGGTGGCCACCGCCTCCGGCCGTGGTGCCGTGGGTATCGTCCGGGTCTCCGGTCGGGGTTTGATGCCTTTGGTGAAGGCTTTGTGTGGGCGTGAGCTGACCCCCCGCATGGCGACGTACGGCCCCTTTAAAGATGCGCATGGTGAGGCCCTTGACCACGGCTTGGCTTTGTACTTTCCGGGGCCGCACAGCTATACCGGCGAAGATGTGCTGGAGCTACAAGGCCATGGCGGGCCGGTGGTGATGCAGTTGTTGCTGGCCCGGTGTCTAGAGGCCGCCATCGAGGTCGACCCGACAAGCGAGCGTGAGTGCTTGCCCGGTTTGCGCTTGGCTGAGCCCGGTGAGTTCACGCAGCGGGCCTTTTTGAATGACAAGATTGACTTGGCCCAGGCCGAGGCCATTGCTGACTTGATCGATGCCAGTACGGAGGCGGCCGCGCGCTCTGCCAGCCGGTCGTTGGCCGGTGTGTTTTCGAAGCAGATTGAGGCTTTGCGCGATCAATTGATCAATCTGCGCATGCTGGTCGAGGCGACATTGGACTTCCCTGAAGAAGAAATCGACTTCTTGGAAAAGGCCAATGCCCGCGGGCGGCTTGACACCTTGGCGCTCACCTTGGACGGTGTGTTGGCCCAAGCCCGTCAGGGTGCCTTGCTGCGCGAAGGGTTGCAGGTGGTGATTGCGGGGCAGCCTAATGCTGGCAAAAGCTCCTTGCTCAATGCCTTGGCGGGGGCGGAGCTGGCCATCGTCACGCCGATTGCGGGCACCACACGCGACAAGGTCAGTGAGACGATCCAAATCGAGGGCGTGCCGCTGCATGTGGTCGACACGGCAGGTTTGCGGGCTGATGATGAAGCCTCAGATGAAGTCGAGCGTATCGGCATGGCCCGCAGCTGGGAGGCCATTGGCGGGGCCGATGCGGTGCTGTTTTTGCATGATTTGACGCGTGTGGATGACGCCGTCTACGCTCAGGCGGATGCGGCCATCGCGGCACGCTTGCCACAAGGTGTGCCGGTTGTTCATGTATTCAACAAGGCCGATGCGGCGCCAGGCGGCGAGTCTCGTGGCGATGCCTTGGTTTTGTCTGCGCGAACCGGAGATGGTTTGCAGGCCTTGCGCCAAGCCTTGTTGGAGATCGCGGGGTGGCAAGCAGCGCCTGAGGGGGTATTCATCGCCAGGCAGCGACACGTGCAAGCCTTGCGCATGGCCCGGGGGCATCTGCAAGGCGCACAGGCCCATGCCGCATTGAGTGATGGCGCTTTGGATTTGCTGGCCGAAGAGCTGAGGTTGGCCCATAACGCGTTGGGCACGATCACCGGGGCGTTCTCAGCGGATGACCTTTTAGGTGAAATATTCACGCGTTTTTGCATCGGCAAATAGGGTTCGGCTGTTCAGTGATGCTGCGCCGTGGTATCACGGAGAACAAATGCAGTTCGACGCTGTCGAAACTTGCACACGGTGGGCCGTGATGGATTAAATTCAGGTGCTGCGCGGCGGAGCGCCAACATGGCGATCGAACTTGAGGCAACGATGGACTCTACGGAACTGATTCAGGCGATACAGACGCTGAACACGGAGGATGCGTTCCGTCCGCGCTTGGACCCGCAGCAATGGCGCACGTTTTGCCAGTATCTGACGCGACATGAGTTGCGCTCGGGTGATTTGTTGGCCAAACAAGGTGACCACGACCGCACAGTTTATTTTCTAGGTCAAGGCTCTTTGCAGGTGTTTGTCACTGGCGCGGCGCCTGGTGCCTCGCGCATTGCGATTTTGCGACCCGGTTGTATTTGCGGAGAGCCAGGTTTGTTTGCCGATGGTCCGCGCATGGCCAATGTCGAGGCCATGACGCCTTGTGTCATCTACGCTTTGCGCTTGCCACGGTTTGAGGAGCTCGCTGCCCGAGTGCCCTCTGTGGCGGTTGAAGTCGTGAGGGCGGCGGGCGCGGTCATGGCGCAGCGCATGCGGGCGAACATGACGCGGCAGATCCCTTCGGCCTGAAGGGCGCTGCCGGGCGGCGAGACCATGGCTCAGTTCAGTAACCAATCACTGGGGAAGTAAGGCATGTCAGCGAGTCTGGAGTTGCGTCGGCCCACGATTTTGGTGGCCGATGATTCGCCTGCGAACATCGAGTTGTTGTCCAAGGTGCTGGGCGAGGACTACCGTATCCGGGTGGCCACGTCAGGCGAGCTGGCTTTGAAAATTGCCTATTCAGACGATCCTCCTGACTTGATTTTGCTGGACATCTTGATGCCCGATCTGAGTGGGCACGAGGTCTGCCGTCGCATCCAAACCAACCCTGATCGCCGCCGTATCCCCATCATTTTTGTGACCGCCATGAGCACGGTTGAGGATGAGAGCTTGGGGCTGAGCTTGGGCGCTGTCGACTACATCACCAAGCCGATCAGCCCCCCGCTGGTGCAGGCCCGTGTGCGCACGCATTTGGCCTTGTTTGATCAGTCGCGCGAGTTAGAGCGCATGGTGGCGCAACGCACGAGTGAGTTGGTGGCGTCGCGACAGCATCTGATCAGGCAGCTGGGGCGGGCGGCTGAGTTCAAGAACAACAAGACGGGCAACCACGTGGTGCGCTTGAGCCACATTGCCCGTTTGGTCGCGCAGCAAGCTGGTTTGGGGCCGCAGGCCGTGCAGCTTTTGTTTCAGACTGCTGCCATGCACGATGTGGGCAAAATTGGCGTGCCCGATGATATTTTGTTGAAGCCGGGGCCTTTGTCGCCCGAGGAGCTAGAGGTGGTGCGACAGCATCCTCAAATTGGCGCCAACATCATCGGTCGCCATGACAATGAGTTGTTGTCAACGGCGCGGATGATTGCGTTGACACACCATGAACGCTGGGATGGCGGCGGCTACCCTCAGGGTTTGCAGGGTGAGCAAATCCCGCTGTTTGGTCGCATTGTGGCGATTGCGGATGTGTTCGATGCCTTGATGAACCGCAGGCCGTACAAGGATGCCATGAGCCCCTCTCAGGCCTTGGCTGTGATGGCCGAGGAGCGAGGCGGCGCGTTCGATCCGACCTTGCTCGATTGCTTCTTCCTGCAACAGTTTGAGATATTGCGCGTGATGACTTTGTACGCGGAAGAGAGCGCACAGGTCTTCGACCATGCGGGCTGATCAAGCTTGGATGTGTTTCAGGGCCTGTGCGGCAGCCGTAAAGTCGTAGCGATCCAGTGCGGCATGCAATGCGCTGACATGGGTTTGTTGAAGCAGGTCTGGCCAGTTGCGCAGTACCTCGCTGAGCAGGTCTTTGGCGTGGGCATCGCTGTGGGCTATCAGGGCAGACAGCTTGCTCCATTGCGAGGGCAGGGCGCTGTCATCGAGATGGGTTTGGGTTGGTGCAACAGGGGCCACCGCAGGCCCATTGAACTGCTCAATATCGATCAGTACATGTTGAAGTTCATCCAGCGTGGCCAACATCGCCGCTTCTAGTTTGGCTGCGGCCTGACTCAGTTGGGTGGCCCCGATGGTGCCTGCCAGACTCTTGAAGGTATGGATGATCAGCAGGGCTGATTCGCGGTCTGGTGCGGCTTGCATTTGCAGCGCGAAGTCATGTTGGGTTTTCGCAAAATTGTGCAGCAAGCGTTGATACAGCGCCCTGTTGCCCATGCAGCGTGCCAGACCGTCGGCTGTGTTGATGTGCTCAGGGTGGCTCATGTGTTGTGCCCGATAAAAGTCAGTGTTTGAGCAGCAGGCTTTCTGCCCGAGCTAAATCCGCAGGACGCCCTGACAGCACCAGGGTGTCTCCGGCGCTCAGCGTCACGTCGGCTAGGGGGCTGAAGGTGCCACCGTTGGGGCGTCGCATCGACACCACCACCACGCTTAAAGCACGTTGATCCAAACAAGCGGGGATCGTCTTGCCTATGCACGCGGCGTCCGGGGGCAGGGTGACCGATTGCAGTCGCTGCAGCGCCATCTCGTCGACCGTGTCGTCATCTGCGCCGTGGAAGTAGCCACGCATCAGGCCGTAGCGCGCCATACGTTGGTCTTGCACCAAACGGATCACCCGCCGGATGGGCACGCCCGCCAAGGCCAGCGCCTGTGAGGCCAACATCAGCGAGCCTTCAATCGTCTCTGGCACGACGACGGTTGCCCCGGCAGCTTGGAGTTCGTCCAAGTCGGTGTCGTCAATGGTGCGCACAGCCACGGGCACTTGCGGTGCATGGGCTTGTACCTGGTGCAGGATTTTTTTGGCCGATTGTGTATTGGGGTAGGTGATGACCACCGCTGCGGCCCGCGACAGGCCAGCGGCCACCAAGCTTTGTTGTCGGCTGGCGTCGCCATAGACCACGTTGTGACCGGCTGCAGCAGCTTGGCGCACGCGGTCGGGGTCGAGGTCCAGCGCCATGTAGGGAATGCCTTCTTGCTCTAACAAGCGGGCCAGATTTTGACCGCTTCGGCCGTAGCCGCAGATCAGCACATGGTGCTCGGCATGAATGGCTGTGGTCGCGATTTTGGTCATGGCCAGCGACTGCATCAACCAGTCCGTGGACGACACCCGCATCACGATGCGGTTGCTCCATTGGATGATGAAGGGGGTGAACAGCATGGACAGCACCATCGCGGCCAGCAGTGGGCTCTCGACGTGGGGTGCGATCAGGGCGTTGTCTGCGGCGAGTGAGACCAAGACGAATCCAAATTCCCCGGCTTGGGCTAGGTACAAGCCGGTACGCAAGGCCACACCAGTGGGCGCGCCAAACAGTTTGGCCAGCGAGGTGACCAAGCCCAGCTTGAACAGCACAGGGAGTGTGGCCAGCAGCATCACCAAGCCCCATTGGTTGACCAGGCTGTACCAGTCGAGCTTCATGCCGATGGTGATGAAAAACAGGCCCAGCAGCACATCGTGGAAGGGGCGGATGTCAGTCTCCACTTGGTGCTTGTATTCGGTCTCGGCAATCAGCATGCCGGCGATGAAGGCGCCCAAGGCCAGGGACAAGCCTGCGTGCTCGGTCAGCCAAGCCAAGCCCAGTGTGACCAGCAACAAGTTGAGCATGAAGAGCTCATCGCTTTGGCGACGTGCGACCATGTTGAGCCACCAGTGCATCAGTTTTTGCCCGCCGGCCAGCAGCAAAATCAGCAAGCCGGAGGCCTTGAGTGCGGCCATGCCCAAGGTGTGGGTCAACTCAGAGGCGCTGTCGCCCAGCGCGGGGATCAGCACCAGCAGCGGCACCACCGCCAAGTCCTGGAACAGCAAAATGCCGATCACGCGTCGGCCATGTTCGCTCTCTAACTCAACCCGGTCGGCCATCATTTTGACGACGATGGCGGTGCTGCTCATGGCCAAGGCGCCGCCCAGCGCCAAAGCACTTTGCCAGTTGAGGCCCCAGCCCAACAGGCCACCGTGGTGGCCCAACCACGCCAGCAGAGCGCCCAAAGCGACATGGCCTATCAGTGTGGCCAGGATGGTCAGGCTGACTTGGCTGAGCCCTAACCCGAATACCAGCGAGCGCATGCTTTTGAGCTTGGGCAGGTTGAATTCCAACCCGATCACAAACATCAGAAAGACCACGCCGAACTCGGCCAAGTACTGCACGCTGGCCGAGTCTTTGGCCAGCGCCAGTGCATTGGGCCCAATCACCACGCCCACGGCCAAGTACCCGAGCATGGGCGGCAGCTTCATCAGGCGGCATAAAACCACCCCAATCACGGCGGCAAACAGGTAAAGCAGTGTCAGGTCGAGCGTGGTGGCCATAGAGTACCTAGAATCACCCGATCCTACCCGGGCAAGCGCCCGTTTTCATACCTACATGCTCATGCCTGCTGCCTCACCTGATCAAAATGCCGTTGTCGAGCTGGCCCGCCAAGCGCTGGACATCGAAGCCCGTGCCTTGTTGGACCTCAAAGACCGCCTGCTGGGCGAGCCCGGCGAGGCTTTTGCGCGTGCCGTGTCTGCTGTGTTGGCCTGCCAAGGCCGCGTGGTGGTGATGGGCATGGGCAAGAGCGGCCATGTGGGGCGCAAGATCACGGCCACGCTGGCATCGACGGGCACGCCTGCCATGTTTGTGCACCCCGCCGAGGCGCACCACGGCGATTTGGGCATGGTCCAGCCCGGTGATGTGGTGCTGGCGATATCGAACTCTGGCGAGAGCGAAGAGTTGACGGCCTTGCTGCCCGTGATCAAACGGCTGGGGGTGGTGTTGATGGCCATGACGGGTCGGTCAACTTCGTCGCTCGCACGGCACGCTGACATCGTGCTCGATTGCGCGGTTGCCCAAGAGGCTTGCCCTTTGAATCTCGCCCCTACCGCCAGCACCACCGCCCAGATGGCTTTGGGTGATGCGCTTGCGGTGGCTTTGCTGGAGGTGCGTGGCTTCAAGGCCGAAGACTTTGCGCGATCGCACCCCGGTGGCGCTTTGGGCCGCAAACTGCTGACCCATCTGCGTGACGTGATGCGGGCGGGCGAGGCGGTGCCGCGGGTCCAAGCCTCTACCGGGTTCAGTGACCTGATGCGCGAGATGAGCGCCAAGGGCTTGGGTTGCGCGGCCGTGGTGGACGAGGCTGGCCGTGTGCTGGGCATGTTCACCGACGGAGACTTACGCCGCAAGATCGAAGCGGGCGCGGATCTGCGCAGCGCCCATGCCGCGCAACTCATGACGCCCGGTCCACGCACCATCCGTGATGACGTGCTGGCTGCCGAAGCGGTCTCGCTCATGGAGGCGCACCGCATCACCACCTTGTTGGTGGTCGACACGGCTGGCGTGCTGGTGGGCGCGGTCAATACCAATGACCTGATGCGTGCGAAGGTGATCTGATGCG
The DNA here is from genome assembly GCA_030654395.1 of Aquabacterium sp. Classification (GTDB taxonomy): domain Bacteria; phylum Pseudomonadota; class Gammaproteobacteria; order Burkholderiales; family Burkholderiaceae_C; genus Aquabacterium. Next base: position 52,751 of record JAURXM010000031.1, on the reverse strand, counting down.
GGCACTTGTTGCAACCCAAAACTTCCCACAGCCCTTGCGCGTGCAAGCACAGGGCATCCGCGCGGCGATTTTTGATGTGGACGGTGTGCTGACAGACGGCACGCTCTACATCAGTGAGGCTGGCGAGACGCTCAAGGCCTTTCATGCGCTGGATGGCCATGGCCTGAAATTGTTGGCCCAGGGGGGCATCACCCCCATCGTGATCACCGGTCGGGACTCTCCGGCTGTGCGTCGCCGTTTAAAGGATCTGGGTGTGAGCCATGCGGTTTTTGGTGCGCACGACAAGTTGGCGGTGGCCGAGCCCTTGTTGGCTTCGTTGGGGGTCAGCTGGGAGCAGGTCGCTGTGATGGGTGACGACTGGCCTGACCTGCCTTTGCTGGTGCGTGCCGGTTTGGCCGTGGCGCCGGCCAATGCACACCTTGAGGTCAAGGCCGTGGCACACCATGTCAGCGCTTTGTGTGGTGGCCAAGGTGCGGCGCGCGAATGTTGTGATTTGCTGCTTTGGGCCACAGGCCGCTATGAGGCCTTGCTGCAAGGGCACTTGCAGACGCTGGATACGACAGCTGCGAGGCCCCTGCCATGAGAAGCCAACGGTGGTGGCTGCTGCTGGAGCGTGGTCAAGCCTTGTTGCCTTTGATCGCGGCGGCGGGGCTGGCTGGTTTTACGTGGTGGCTGGTGGAGTCATCCCCCCATGACGGTGGCCCTAGCCGGGCGGCTGTAGCCTCGTCGGCGCCAGATTACGAACTGCGCAAGGCACGGGTGGCACGGGTGGATGCGCAAGGCAGGCTGTCTGCTGTGCTGGATGGCCAAGCCATGCGCCACTACACCGACACCGATAGGCTGCAGATCGATCAGTTGGTCTTGTCTGCCCGTGACGAAAAGGGGCAAGGCTTGCACGCCGTGGCCAATGAAGGTGAGGCCAATCGCAACGCCGAGGTGCTGACTTTGCGGGGTGGCGCCCGTGTGATCGCTTTACCTGCTGCAAGCGATCAGGGCGTGGGGCTGCGAGGCGGGCCTGTGCGTTTTGCCGGTGAAGGTCTGCGCATCGACATGCGCACACGGGTGGTGTCATCCACAGAGCCTGTGCGCTTGACGCAGAATCACAGCCAGATTGAGGGCCAGTCCATCACCTACAACGACCGCACAGGCGTTGCGGAGCTGGGCGGGCGTGTACATGGGCATTACGTGTCGCCATGACAGCGCGGTTGGTTTTCATCACAGGTGCCTCTAGCGGCATTGGGCAGGCGCTGGCGACGCGCTATTTGCAGGCGGGCTGGCGGGTGGCGCTGCTTGCGCGCCGTGCCGAGGAGATGGCGAAATGGGCGCAAGCACAAGGGTGGCCCGAACAGCAGTGGGCGGTCTATGCAGCCGATGTGCGCAGCGAAGCCGAGGTTCAAGCGGCTGCGCAGGCCTGTTTGTCAACACAGGGCTTGCCTGATGTGGTGGTGGCCAATGCCGGTATCAGCATCGGCGTGGACTTGAGTCTGGCCGAAGACCTGTCCGTGCTGCGTGATTTGATGGACACCAATGTGATCGGTCTGGCCGCGACCTTTCAGCCCTTTATCGAGCCGATGAAGCTGCGAGGTCACGGCACCTTGGTCGGTGTGGCCAGTGTGGCGGCCATGCGCGGCTTGCCTGGTCATGCGGGCTATTGCGGCGCCAAGGCCGCCGTGGTGCAAATCTGCGAGACGCTGCGGGGTGAGCTGCGCCCGTTTGGGCTGCGGGTCGTGACGCTGGTGCCTGGCTACATTGCGACGCCACTGACCAGCGAGAACGACTACCCCATGCCCTTTTTGATGCAAGCGGGTGTTTTTGCTGACAAAGCGTTCAAGGCCATTGAGCGCCGTGAAGCGTGGCGTGTCATCCCTTGGCAAATGGGGGTGCTGGCAGGTTTGATGCGTTGGATGCCCCGTGGTTTGTTCGATGTGCTGTTGGGCTCTCAAAAGCACCGAAAAAAGCGCCGCCGCACCTGAAGACGTCGACCAAGATGCTCAATCGCGGTTGTGCTTGCCTTGGCCATGTTCATGTCCGCGCCCACGCCCATGCTCTCGCTCGTGTTCATGCTCACGTTCGTCGTCATAACGGGGTGCATCTTGGATGAAATACACCGGTTGACCACATGCGCGATAGTGGTTGCAATAGCGTGACCAGTTTTTGGCGTGGCCCGGTGGTACGCGCAGGTAGATCGGGCGCTGATGCACAGAGACAGGTGCTTGTTGAATGATGATGGGTTGCGGGTATATCACCGCAGGTCGCTGATCCCCGATGTCCACTCGGCCATAAAAGCCAGGCTGGGCGATGCTGACGCTGACGCCGACTTGGGGTGATGCGGCTTGGGCTGCTTGGCTCGATAAGGCGCAAGCCGTCAGAGCCGCAAGTGTGATGCGGCCAAACGAGTTCAAATGGCGTGTGTGTGATGACATATCAGTGTCCGGAAAAAAGTTTGGGTTAGTTTGACCCATTAAAAAAGGCGATACCTTAGAGGGATCGCCTTTTTGTATTTGTAGCAGGCCGATTCAGCCCGCTGCCAAATTAGTAGCCGCCGCCGTAGCCGCCGCCGTTACCACGACCGCCGCTGTCGCCACCACGGCCACCGCCACCACCACCGTAGCCGCCGCCGCCACTGCGACCGCCGCCTTCGCCACGGCCACCGCCGCCACCACCGTAGCCGCCACCACCGCCGCCGCCGCCGTAGCCGCCGCCACTGCGGCCACCACCACCACCACCGCCGCCGTAGCCGCCACCACCGGCGCCACCGCCAGAACCGCCGCCGCCATAGGGGCTACGGAAACCAGCTGGACGCTCTTCGCGGGGGCGAGCCTCGTTCACAACAATTGCGCGGCCAGCCAAAGGTTGACCATTCAGACCATTGACAGCAGCTTGCGCTTCAGCGTCATTGCTCATTTCGACGAAACCAAAGCCCTTTGAACGGCCGGTATCGCGGTCCATCATGACCTTGGCAGAGCCAACGGCTCCGTATTGCGAGAAAGCATCTTGCAGATCCTGATCGCGCACGCTGTAGGCCAGATTGCCCACGTAAAGTTTGTTGCCCACGAGAGAGCCCCTTTCAACTAGAAATAACCATGTGGAGCTTCAACCCATCAGGACCCATTCCAACGACGGTGCCGCTACCAGACACAGACTAGGACATTATGGGTTATGCCAGCACATTCTTCCAGCATTTTCAACCCTTAAGTGTGCGCTTATGTCAATCATCTGCTTGCGGTGTTGCGTGGGCCACGCAGATTTTCACTGGGGCTAGCCCCTATGATTCACGGGACCGTTGACCCTGCTATGTCCGAAAACACCTTGATCCCCCCCTCATCCTCTCCTATTGGCTTGCCTGTGGCCGGTGTTGCGCCGCGTTTTGACTGGTGGCCTGCCTTGGTGAGGGTACTGTCCAGCATCGAGGCCGTGCGGGATGGCCGCGCGATGTATATCTTGCTGTCTGCCTTTTCGCTGGCAGGCCTTGCTCTGGCCTCGGCGCAGGCTTCATTTGGGCGGGGGAGTTTGATTTGGGCGACAGGCCAAGGCGCCGCAGCCTTGTTTGTGGTGTTCTATGGCTCCAACGCGGCGGGCTTGATCATGATGGATCGGGCTCAGGGTCGCCCTGGTCGCGATGTCATCCAGGCTGTTGAAGACGCCTTGGGCGTTGGTCACCGCGTGCTCGCCACCTTGTTTGTCATGGGTTTGGCCGCAGCGGCGGTGGCTGGGGGGTTGTTGGGCCTGTATTGGTTGAGCAGTTTGCCCAAGATTGGGCACTGGTTGTTTGTTTTGGTGGTCCCGGCCACGGTGCTGGTAATTGGCTTGGTGTTGGTGGCGGGGGCTGCTGTGGTGGCGCCACTGACCGGGCCCAGCGTGTGGGACGGCGCATCCAGTATCGACAGTGTGCGCATGCTGTTTCATCTGATCCGCGAGCGCTTGTTGCAGGCTGCGGTGCTGGTTGCGGGCCTGAGCTTGGTCACCGGTTTGACGGGGGCAGCAGCCAGCGTGATTGTGCTGATTGGCGGGCGCGTGATGGCCGAGGCCTCTGTGTTGGTGTTGGGTGTGGACGTCAACCCCGAGGTGCTGATGGCAGGGCTGTTTGGCTATGGTTTGCACAGCATCAACGCGCAAGGCATCCCCAAAGAGGCCTTGCCTTATATCTCGGCGGCCACGGTAGGCGGCGGGGTGGTCTTTGCCGTGGCGCTGGTTTTGCCTACGCTGGTGTACCTGCGCGGCGTGTGTGAGGTGTATTTGGCCTTGAAGGCTTCGGACGACGAGGCTTGAAGGCTAAAAGTGGGCGAGGTAGCCCCCGTCCACAGCCAAGGTCTGACCAGTGATGTAGCTTGCTGATGCGCTGGCCAGAAAGACCACAGCCCCTGCGATCTCTTGGGGGCGACCCCAGCGGCCTAAGGACGTGCGGCGATGCAGCCATTCAGCGATCTGTGGGTCGCTGACCATCTCGGCGTTGGCTTGTGTTGCAAAGTAACCCGGCGCTACCGCGTTGACCGTGATACCGCGCGGGCCCAGCTCTGCTGCCAGCGCCCGGTTGGCAGCGTCCAAGCCGCCTTTGGCCACTGTGTAGGCCAGGTCTCCGGCGCGGGAGATAGGCCCGGCAATGGACGTCATGTTGATGATGCGGCCACGTCCCGTGGGCTCGGGGGGCCGCGCACTGGCCGCGGTGCACATCAACAAGGCCGCTTCACGGGCAAGGGCGATCGGGGCAAGCAAGTTGATGTCCAACAAGCGGCGGATATCGTCCAGCGTGAAATCATCCAGTGGGCGGCGGTCACGTTGCCCGACGTTGTTGACCAAAATGTCGAGCCGACCAGCACGTGCCTGCAAATGTGCCAGCGCTGTGGTGCGTGCGAGGTCGTCGGTGATGTCAAAAGGCAGGGCATGCGCCAAGTCCGTGCGCCCCACTTGTTGGGCGATCCCATCCACCGCGGCCTGCAAGGCGGCGTGATCCCGGCCATTGAGCCAGACTTGGGCGCCAGCTGAGGCCAGTGCCATGGCGATTTCCAAACCCAAACCACGGCCGCCACCGGTGACCAGCGCCACTTGGCCATCCAGCCTGAAGGGGTGCATGTGGGGCAGGGCCATGGTGGTGTGCATGGCATGATTGTGCCCCTTATGAGGACACTCTCCCCTTCACCGCCTGTCGCAGGCGCCTGCCCCTGTGGCTTGCCAGCCGTTTATGCGGACTGTTGTGGGCGCTATCACGCTGGGCCGCTAGCCCTGCTGGCGCCTGACCCTCAAGCCCTGATGCGGTCGCGTTACAGCGCCTTTGTTTTGGATGTGAGGGCTTACTTGCTTGCTACGTGGCATGTCAGCGAGCGACCTGCCGATTTGGATGCGCCGGAGCCAGGCCTCACGTGGCTTGGTCTTGAAGTCAAGCGGACCGAGATGCAAGGCGACGACAGAGGCATTGTCGAGTTTGTGGCACGCAGCAAGTTGGGCGGACGTGCCCATCGACTGCATGAGATCAGTGTCTTTGTCCGAGAAGGGCGCCATTGGTATTACCTCCGTGCGCAGGATTGATCTGACGCAGACGGCGTCCTGACTCGCATCGGCCCCCTTGAGTGCGGGGTTTGAGCTCGAACGGAGGGGCTTCCCCGAGAGACAAAAGGTGGGTCAGGCCCTATCGTTGACCTTGTATGAAATACATTCAACACGACACAATATGCTAGACAACTTAGGCCCCGTTCAGATCATGATGGGCATCATGGGTTTGTCCGCCGTGGTGATCACGGCGCTTGAAGGCGCCTTGATTGGGCGCCGATCCAATCAGGTGCCCTATGACTGGCGTGCCTTTTGGACCACCGTGCGCATCAATCTGTGGCGGCTGCTTGTGGAGTCCTTGCCGATGGGGGCTGTGATGGGGGTGGCCTTGCCCTTTGGTGCATGGGTCTACTCGCACCGCCTCTGGACTGTGCCGATGGACACGTGGTGGGGTTGGGTGGCCATGTTCTTTTGCACCGAGTTTTTCTACTACTGGTTGCACCGCTCGGGCCACCGCATCCGCTGGTACTGGGCCTCACATGCGATCCACCATACCGGTAACCAGTACAACTTGGCTGCTGCTTTCCGCCAGTCGATCACAGGCAAGATAACGGGTGGTTTTGTGTTTTTTGCACCGCAGTGCTTATTTGGTTTTTCGCCTGATGCTGTGCTGATGTCTTACGGTGTGAACTTGGTCTATCAGTTCTGGATACACACCGATATGGTGTCCAAGCTGGGTTGGATGGAGGGCGTGTTCAACACACCATCGGCGCACCGGGTGCACCACGCTGCCAATGTCGAATACCTTGACTGTAACTACGGCGGCACGATCATGCTCTTCGACCGGCTGTTCGGCACTTATGTGCCTGAGAAGGCGGGCGTACCTATTCGTTATGGCCTTGTTAAAACGGTGACGACCTACAGTGCCATTCAAATTTGCTTGTTTGAATGGGCCAACATCGCCCGCGACGTGTGGCGCGCACGCAGTTTGCGCGACGTGCTGGGCTACCTGTTTGCGCCACCAGGCTGGGCACCAAACGGGCAGGGGCAGACTACCGAGGCGCTGCGTGAGCAGATGCAAGCCCTCCATGGCACGCCGACTGGTGCGCCGCCGGTGGCTAGCGGGTCGCCTGCTCCAGTTCGGTGAGCCAGACCATTGCTTGCTCGCGGGTGTGGCCACACATGTCGGCACTCGGTTGAAGCGAGCCGCACACGGGCGGCCGGCTCGCTTGTCCAAAAAGCAGGCAGCGCAAGGCCGCATCCAGATGGGGGCAGGGCACGCCCGCTGGCTTGCCGTTTGGCAAGCCGGGCATCGGTGAGGAGATAGAGGGCGCCGTGCAGCATGCTGCGCAGCCGGGTCTGCAGTCCATGAGGCTCCAAGTGAGTGGGGGTATTGTCACCGCAGAGCCCCACACGATGGCTTGATGTCAGTACAATCCTAGGTTGCTCAAAAAAGAGGCAGCCTAGGCGCAGCTCATGCTATATCCCAAAGAATTTGACGTGATCGTGGTTGGTGGTGGCCATGCAGGCACCGAGGCCGCATTGGCTGCCGCCCGGATGGGGTGCGCCACCCTTTTGTTGACGCACAACATAGAGACCCTTGGGCAGATGAGTTGCAACCCATCTATCGGGGGCATTGGCAAGGGGCACTTGGTGAAGGAGCTCGATGCACTCGGGGGCGCCATGGCTGCGGCCACCGACGAGAGTGGCATCCAGTTCCGCATCCTCAATAGCAGCAAAGGCCCGGCGGTGAGAGCCACCCGAGCACAAGCTGATCGGGTGCTGTACAAGGCGGCGATTCGCCAGCGGCTGGAGAACCAAGCTAATCTGTGGCTGTTCCAGCAAGCGGTCGACGACTTGATGGTTGAGGGTAATCGGGTCGTTGGCGCGGTGACGCAGGTGGGCATTCGTTTCAAGGCGAGGACGGTGGTCTTGACTGCGGGCACCTTCTTGGACGGGAAGATCCATGTGGGCTTGCAGAACTACCCGGCAGGCAGAGCAGGGGATCCACCCGCGGTATCCCTGTCCGCGCGGCTCAAGGAATTGAAGCTCCCTCAGGGTCGACTCAAGACAGGCACCCCACCCAGGATAGACGGGCGCAGTATCGATTTCAGCAAGTTGACGGAGCAGCCCGGCGACGGGATGGATGGGCAATCCCCCATCCCTGTGTTCAGCTTCTTGGGGCGAGCTGAGCAGCACCCGGCACAAATGCCGTGTTGGATCACACACACCAATCAGCAAACACACGACATCATCCGGTCGGGGTTTGATCGCAGTCCGATGTTCACGGGTGTGATTGAGGGTGTGGGGCCGCGCTACTGCCCGAGCATTGAAGACAAGATCAACCGGTTCGCGGACAAAGATTCACACCAGATATTCTTGGAGCCTGAAGGGCTCACCACCAACGAGTTTTACCCCAACGGCATCAGCACCTCGCTGCCCTTTGACATTCAGTTGGCGGCGCTGCGCACCATGCCGGGGTTGAGCGATGCGTTCATCTTGCGACCCGGCTATGCGATCGAATACGACTATTTTGACCCTTGCGAGCTGACCTCAAGCTTCGAGACCAAAGCGATCCAGGGTTTGTTTTTCGCCGGCCAGATCAACGGGACGACGGGGTATGAAGAAGCCGCCGCCCAAGGTTTGTTCGCGGGTTTGAATGCGGCGCTTCAGGTTCAAGGCCGCGCGCCTTGGTTGCCCCGTCGTGATCAGGCGTATCTGGGTGTGTTGGTCGATGACCTGATCACCAAAGGCGTATCCGAGCCTTACCGCATGTTCACCAGCAGGGCTGAATTCCGTTTGCAACTTCGAGAAGACAACGCCGATATGCGATTGACCGAAGTGGGGCGCGAATTGGGGCTGGTCGATGACAACCGTTGGGGTGCCTTCAATCGCAAGCGCGATGCTGTTTCACGTGAAACAACGCGCTTGAACAACAGTTGGGTCCGCCCAGCCACCTTGCCTGCAGTAGACGCCCAACGGTTGTTGGGTAAGGCCTTGGAGCATGAATACAAGCTGGCGGATCTCTTGCGTCGGCCCGGCGTGGGCTATGACCAAGTCGCCGAGGTTGATCAAATTGCGGTGGCGCAGCAAAGGTTGTTGCGCGTGGAAGGGGTGAAGGCTGCCGCCATCAACCGCGAAACTTGGCGGGCTGAGTTGGGTGATGCTTTGGCAGACGCTGTTCTGGAGCAGGTGGAGGTCAGCATCAAATATGCCGGTTACATCGACAAACAAAACGATGAAGTAGAGCGTGCGGTCCATTTTGAGGGCATGAAGTTGCCACTTGATTTGGATTACATGGCGGTGTCGGCGCTCAGTTATGAGGCACGCCAGAAGCTCACCAAGCACCGTCCGGAGACTTTGGGGCAGGCCTCGCGTATTTCAGGCATCACGCCGGCGGCCATATCTTTGCTGCTGATTCATTTGAAAAAAGGGCGGGTCAAAGGATTCGGCCGTGATGACGCGGTTGCGGTGGTCTTGGAGTAAGCATGGCATTTCATCAAAAGAGTGGGGCGGGTAGGCCTGCCCAAGTGCGTCCATCTGCCCCCGCTAGGAAGGTGCCTGTTCGGCGCGTCGAGCCATGGGCGCGTGCGCAGTGGTTGGCTGCCTTGCCTGCTGCGGTGGCGTCTGTCGGCTTGTCTGTGAGTGCTGATCAGCAAGGCCTGTTGGCGGACTACATGGTGTTGTTGGCCCACTGGAACAGCACCTACAACCTCACCGCCCTGCGTGATCCGCAAGACATGCTCAGCCACCATTTGGTCGATTGCTTGACCGTGTTGCAGCCGTTGGCCCGGCACTTGGCTCAGCGGGATGCCGCATTGGCTGTCGGTGATCACGCTGTGCCGAGCGTGCTGGATGTGGGTAGTGGGGGTGGCTTGCCTGGGGTTGTGCTGGCCATTTGCATGCCTGGCGTGAAGGTGACTTGCGTTGATACCGTCGGCAAGAAGGCTGCATTCATCCGTCAGGTTGCCGCTGAGTTGAAGCTGCCCAACCTCAAAGCGGAGCACGCGCGGGTTGAGCAACTCTCTGGACGATACGATGTGATCACCTCGCGTGCCTTTGCTTCGCTTGTTGATTTTGTGACGCTGACACAGAATTTACTCGCTGAGGGGGTGGTCTGGATGGCGATGAAGGGGAGGCAACCCGATGACGAGTTGGCCGCCTTGCCTGAAAATGTGGCTGTGTTTCACGTGGAACAACTGCAGGTGCCGGGCCTTGGCGCGCAACGTTGTTTGATTTGGATGCGTTCAGTCTGACAGCCTTAGCGTTGATAATCGTTTCAGTATTCGATATCACCGGGAGAGCCAATGACATCACGCGCATGGGAAAAAATCGCTTTAGTGGCTGCTTTGATGGCCGCTGGATCTTCGGCACAGTCTCAACCCGTTGGTATGAGTGGCGTGCAAGGTGGGGGTGCTGAGCCCGCGCAACAGCGGCATGTTGAGCCGTCTCGCCCTGCGCCAGTGTCTGGGCGCATCAGCAACGACCCTGTTCGCGCGGTGGTGCGCCAACCAACGGCACCCGTTGTGCCTGCCCCTGCCGCCGTGGCCTTGCCTGTGTCCACTGCCAAGCGCGTTGCGCCGCCGACCAATCCGAATGAGCCCTTGTTGGCTGCAACGGCCAACACACCTTCTGCAGACCACCATGCTGAGGTGGTCAAAGCGAAGCATAAGAAATTGACCGAGAAACCACGCAAGGTGGCGGGCAAGCACAAGCCGCGCAGCGCACACAAAAAAGTGAAAAAGACGCCTCACAAGGACCGCACTGTCGGCCACAAGAAGCAGGCGCAAGCAAACACCAGTCAAGCCGTGAAGAAGAGCAAAAGCAAGCATCCAAGCAAGGCGAGTGGGGATCGCAAGGCCAGCTTGGCGGCTCACCACAAGCACGCAGCCAAGCCAGCTAAAGCAGCCAAACGGGCGCATGCGCCAGCATGATGTTGCGCGCCTGCCAGCGGGCCCGGTATCGTCAAGCACAACAGGGATAATGTGCTTATGCCGCACATTTTCTGCATCGCGAATCAAAAGGGTGGGGTGGGTAAAACCACCACGACAGTCAACCTGGCCGCAGGCTTGGCCAAAATAGGGCAACGCGTCCTTATCGTGGACCTGGACCCTCAGGGTAACGCCACCATGGGCTCCGGCGTGGACAAGCGCACGCTGGCGTGCACTGTCTACGACGTCTTGCTTGAAGATGCCACCATCGCGGAAGCCCGTTCGCGCAGCCCCAAAGGTGGGTATGACGTACTGGGGGCCAATCGCGACTTGGCGGGTGCCGAGATCGAATTGGTCGCACTTGAGCGGCGCGACCGCCGTTTGAAAACGGCCATTGAAGCCGCCGCGGCAGACTACGATTTCGTGCTGATTGATTGCCCGCCATCGTTGAGTCTGCTGACGCTCAACGGACTGACTTGTGCCCATGGCGTGATTGTGCCGATGCAGTGCGAGTACTTCGCGCTGGAGGGTCTCACGGATCTGGTCAACACAGTCAAGCAGGTGCATGCCAACTTGAACCGCGAGTTGCAGCTGATCGGCTTGTTGCGCGTCATGTTTGATCCGCGCATCACCTTGCAACAGCAGGTGAGCGAGCAGCTCAAGTCACACTTTGGCGACAAGGTGTTTGATGCGGTGATCCCCCGCAATGTGCGCCTGGCTGAGGCGCCCAGCTATGGCGTACCCGGTGTGGTGTTTGACCCAGCAAGCAAAGGAGCCGTGGCCTTCATGGCTTTTGCTCATGAGCTGGTTAAGCGCGTGTCGCTGCCTTTGAAAACAGGCAAAACCTGAGTTGGTGTTAGCCACCCCCTTTGATGCGGGGTGGTGCTTGTCTGCTGATCTTGTTAACGTGGCAGAACGTCAATAGTTCACACTTCTCAAGGGATACAAGCATGCCGACGACACTTTGCCGACTGGCCATCAAGCCGCTTTCTGCCTCTATCGCTGTGGGCTTGTTGTTGATCGGCTCAGCCCATGCTGCCACGCAGGTCAGCGCAAAGGCCTCTTACAGCTTGAATGGTGGTGCGACCACGGTGCTGGCCGAGCCCTTGAGCGGCACCTCAACATCGTATGTGGATGTGTTGAATTTCAGCTATAACGCAGGCAGTTCGTCGGGCATCCACACCTACGGTGGCCCCGATGGCAACTTTGGCAGCCGCTCATCCGGCGCCGGTCATTACGATGTGACAGGGCTTTTCAGCTTAAGCCAATCGATCACGAATGCCACGGCAACAGCCCAGCGCGCGACCTTCAACTTCTACATCACGCCAGGTTTGCTGCAAAACGATGTGCGCTCTGATTTGAGCGCCAGCGGTTATTTTGTGGATGCGGGCATCAAATTCGACATCAAACGCAATGGCAGCTCCGTGTGGGGCAGTGCGGCTACTTTGCGCACCGACAACACGGGTACGCAATACAACCAAACCGGTACGAATATTTTCAGTGCCAGCGGCCCACGCAGCTACAACATTGGCGGTGGCAATTATTCGGTGGATCTGGGTGTGATCAACGCAGGTGAGTCCATCACCTTGCAATACGACTTGAGTACCTTTGCCAAGGGTTATGCACACAGCACCGGTGATTACACCGTGGCTGCGCAACACATTGAGGTGCCTGAGCAGACCATCTTCCACCCCGAGTACAGCTATGACACATGGGTGTCCGATGGTGGTTACGGCGGCTATGGAGGATATGGCGGCTACGGTTGCGAGGTACCCACTATTGCCTTCGGTGACGGTGGTGGTGAGTGCGGCGGCTCTGGACACTATGAAACCGTGACGGTACCAGCCAGCACAGAGGTGATCCCTGCGCATGTGGTGGACACCCCCGCTTACACCTCATTTGGTGAGGCCAGCGGTTCGCACGCCAACTCAGGGGACCCCTTTGACATCGATTTGAGCGGCCGCCCAGCCGACTACTACGACAACCAGACGAACAATTTACTCAAGCCTGGCCCTGCATCGTTCAGCATCACCACCACGGCCGTGCCTGAGCCAGAGAGTGTCGCTTTGGTGTTGGGTGGTTTGGCCGTGGTCGCTGCCGTGAGCAAGCGCCGTCGTCAGCCCGCCTGATCTGTTGTGCCCACACGGGGGCACAGTGATTCAAACTCACCCACGAGCGCCTGCGTCTGGCCCTCGTGGGTGAAGTCTTTATGGCGCTCGGCCATGGCTTGGGCAGCGTGCTTGTAGCAGGGCAAGGTCAGCAGATCGTTGATCAAGGCCTTGAACGCTGTGGGGCGGGGGCGCGCTGCCACATTGATGCCCGCCCCGGTCTGCTCAACCCGCATGGCCATGAGGAACTGCTCAGCCTGTGTAGGCATCAACAGCAGCGGCACACCGGCCAAAATGGCTTGGGCCAGTGTGGCCTCGCCCGCATGGCAGATGACCAGTTGACACTGAGTCAGCGTCTGCCCCAGATGCACAGGCCCTTGGGCATAGTGGATGTGGGCAGACGCCAGTGGCACAGGTTGCCCTGCTGTGACTTCGGGCATGTAGCACAGCGTGCGGCAGCCTTGTTCGTGCAGCGCCTGCAATACGGCGACATGGTCTGGGTGGCTGCTGCGCAGGTAGGCAAACACCTTGGGGCCATCACCCTCGGGCCACTGAGGGGGCTGGCCGCCAGAGGGCAGGAACGTGGGGCCGTGGTACAGCTGTCCATCAGGCAGGGCCCCTCGGGCGTAGTGGTCCAGCTCAGGCCAGGTGCACAACAAGGGCTTGTCGCCCCTGAAGATGTCGGCCAGTTTGCCCACGGCTTGTGCGCCTTGCTGCGTCAGCACCGTGTTGACGGTTTGCAGTATGTGCGCGTCGTAATGGGCCACACGGCCTGCTTGAATGGGCTCCCAAGTGCGAAAGGGTGGCAGGGGGGCGGCGTCAGGCGGGAGGTAAAAGCCAATGCCCACGGTGGCAACCGGGATGCCCAGAATGCGTGCGGCGATGGTGGCCGTAGGGGCGTAGTCGGCGACGATGACATCGGGTTTGGCCAAGGTCATCACACCTTGCCACCCCGCGACCAAACCGGTGAGCGAGCTGGCTTGCAAGTAGCCATTGCCCATCATGATCTCGGTCAGGCTGACTTGCGGCGTGGGCACGCCTACAGTTTTGTGCATCCAGTAAGGCGCTTGCATGATGCGCACACCCATCTCGCTCAGTTCAGCCAGCAGGGCACGGGTGTGCACGATCTCGCGCAACATCATGTCAACATGGTGCCCACGGGCCATCAGCGCCTGCGCCAAGGGTTTGAAACGCCCAGCATGGCCCAGCCCGCCGCCGAACTCCCAGCACATCAAAAAGCGGGCCATTGCATTGATTCCTTGACTGAAGTGGTGCCGCTGCAAAGCAGATGCTGGCAGCATTGTAGAAACAGGGGACAATTGGCAGCTATGGTCACCAAAAAATCCAAAGGCCTCGGCATGGGCCTAGAGGCCTTGCTCGGCCCTAAAGTCAACGACAAACCCTCCACCACTCCGGACGGCGCGCCCACGAGCCTGCGTCTGGACATGCTGCAGACCGGCAAATACCAGCCACGTACACGCATGGACGAGGGCTCCTTGTACGAGCTGGCTGAAAGCATCCGTGCGCAAGGCATCATGCAGCCGATTTTGGTGCGCCCAGTGGGGGAGGGCCGCTACGAAATCATCGCCGGCGAGCGCCGTTCACGCGCAGCCAAGCTGGCGGGCCTGCATGAGGTACCCGTGCTGGTCAAGGATGTGCCCGACGAAGCCGCTGCGGCGATGGCCTTGATCGAGAACATCCAGCGCGAAGACCTCAACCCGCTTGAAGAGGCGCAGGGCTTGCAGCGCTTGACGGTGGAGTTCGGTTTGACGCATGAGCAAGCGGCTCAAGCCGTTGGGCGCTCACGCAGTGCTGCATCGAACCTGCTGCGTTTGCTCAATTTGGCTGAGCCAGTGCAGTCGATGCTGATGGCCGGTGACATCGACATGGGCCACGCCCGTGCTTTGCTGCCCTTGGACAAGGCGGTGCAGATCACCACGGCGCACGAGGTGGTAGCCCGCAAGCTCAATGTGCGCGAGGCCGAGAAGCTGGTGGCCAAGGTACAGGGCGCTGGCCGCCAGACGCCGCTGCTGAGTGTGAAGGCCGAGAAACCGCGTGACGTGGTCCGCCTTGAAGAGCAACTGTCGGATTTGTTGACGGCGCAGGTGGAGATCAACGTCAAGCGCAAAACCAAACGCGGCGAGCAGGGCGAGATCATCATCCAGTTCGGCAGCTTGGATGAGCTCAATGGGCTGATCGACAAGCTGGGCCGTGGCGCGACCGAAAGCTGATGTCAACGGCCTCAAGGGTGCTGGCGTGGCCTCTGCCAGCTTTGCTGACCTGGGCTGGGGCCTGGGGCTTGGTTTGGGCTTTGCGCTCAGCTCAGGCGCCTGTATGGGCCACCTTGGCCTTGCCCACCGCGATGGGGGCTTGCTTGACACTGCTGCCCGCTGTGGCGGCGACCCCATGGCGGCGCGTCTTTGTGGCGGCGGGCTTCCCCTTGAGTGTGATGGCGGCAGGGCAGGGCGCAGGCATCCCCGCGTGGCTGTGGCTGGCACCCTTGGCCTTGCTGCTGCTGGCTTATCCCTTGCACGCTTGGCGTGATGCGCCCGTGTTCCCGACCCCGCGTGGGGCTTTGCAGGATTTGCCTCAGCACATGACCTGGCCTGCGCACCATGCCCCGCGCATGCTGGACGCCGGTTGTGGCATGGGCGATGGCCTGAAGGCGCTGCACGCGGCCTACCCCCATGCCCAAATCGACGGCATTGAGTGGAGCTGGTTGTGGTGGGCGGTGTCGCGTTTGCGCTGCCCATGGGCAGCGGTGCGTCGTGGTGACATGTGGGCCGCTGATTGGTCGGGGTATGACTTGGTCTACCTGTTCCAGCGCCCCGAATCCATGCCGCGCGCCATGCGCAAAGCCCGTACGGAGCTGGCGCGTGACGCGTGGCTGGTGACCTTGGATTTTGAAGCCCGTGATGAGCACGGCCAGCCTTGGCCAGCGTACGCCACCTTGAACGTGGCCGGCGGGCGCCCTTTGTGGGTGTACCGCTTAAGCGATCAGGCTCACGACTTGGTTTGAAAGCTGCCCACCGCCGCCATCATCTGCGTGCCCTGTGCGCCCAAGGCATCGGCTGAGGCAGACAAACAGGCCACCAGCGACTCATTGTCATGGTTGCTGGCGTTCAGTGTGTGGATGGCTTGGTGAACCTGTCCAATGTGGTTGAGTTGATCTTGGCTGGCGTCGCTGATTTGTGCGATCAGGTTGTGGACCTGCTGGACGTGGTCCACGACAGAGGCCATGGTGCTGCCCGCCTGGCTCACGACGTTGTGGCCTTCTTGCACCTTGTCGACGCTGGATGTAATCAAGCCTTTGATTTCGCGCGCTGCGGTGGCCGATCGTTGCGCCAAAGAGCGCACCTCGCTGGCGACCACGGCAAACCCTCGGCCTTGTTCGCCTGCACGTGCGGCCTCAACGGCTGCATTCAGGGCCAAAATATTGGTCTGAAACGCGATGCCATCAATTACCCCAATGATCTCTGAGATGCGCTGGCTGGAGCCTTGGATCTCGTTCATGGTCTTGACCATATTGTGCACAGCCTCGCCGCCTTGGCTGGCCACCGTGGAGGCGCGTGAGGCGGTCTCTTTGGCTTGATCTGCTGTGTTGGTGCTGTGCTTGACCATGCTGCTCATTTGGGTCATTGACTCCACGGCGCGAGACAACTCGTGGCCTTGCCCTTCACTGCGGGACGACAGTGTGCGGCTGTCTTGGGCGATGCCATTGGCGGCATCATCAATGGCATGGGCACTGCTGCGGACCTCATTGACCATGGTTGACAGGCCGATGGCCATGCGGTTGAGGGCTTCGAGCAACTGGCCTACCTCGTCGCGTGTCTCGGCTTGTACGCTCACCATCAAGTTGCCGTCAGCGACCTGATCGGCCAAATCAGCTGCTTGTTTGACTTGTGAGATTACCTTGCGTGACACCGTCCAGAACAAGCCACCGGCCATGGTCAGCAGCACCGCGGTCAGGCTGAGCATGACAAAGGGGCTTTGCTTGGAGATGTCGGCCATGGTGGCGATGGCGTCGTTGGCCATATTGGTGCCTGACACAACCGAGACGTCCACACCTTGTCTGTGGGAGAGGTACAGGGCATGGACCTGGGGCAGTGCCGCGCGAGCGACGTCAAGCTGCCCTGCCAGCAGGGGCTGGATGATTTGGCGACGTGCTTCGGTCATGAACGTCAACGCGGCGGTGTGCTGCGAGCCCAGCAGATCACGCTCTAGCCCGTGAGGCGGGTTGGCCTGCCAGTAGCTGACGCGTGCGTCGTATTCACCTTTCAGCCTTTGGTAGGCTTTGTCCGCTTCAACGGGGCTGATGGTTTGTTCTAGGGCCTGTGACAGGATCAGCCGCATCTCGATGAGGTACAGCGGGGGCGGCAAGATGTCGGCGACCACGTCTTTGGCGACAAAGGTCGCATTTGCCGCATCAGCTTGCCGAGACAGGTTGTGCAAAGCCATCACCATGAGTAAAACGGCGGACAAGGCAGCCGGCAGCATCATGGCCGCGAGCTTCCAAGTTAAGGACTTGAACATACAACGGCTCCGCTCACACGTTTACTTTGCAAGATGGCAGGTGTGATTCATGCTGCATTTTCGGCAAGAAATAGGTCAACTTAAGTCGCAAATAGCACAGTGGAGGGGGGGTACTTTCTGACTGCGTCTACACTGGCAAGTTACTAGGATGGTTCATGCCCGCATCGATGCCCAACAAAACTGATCAGCGACCGCTTTCCGGTGATGACTTCCGTGCTGCGCTGGGTCAATTCACCACGGGGGTCACCATCGTGACCGCTCGGGATGCGCAGGGGCAGCTCATCGGGTTGACTGCCAATTCGTTTAACTCGGTGTCCCTGTCGCCGCCTTTGGTGCTGTGGAGCTTGGCTCGGTATTCCTTGTCCATGCCTGGTTTTTTGTCGGCCCAACACTACGCTATCAATGTCTTGGCCGCTGACCAGCGTCCTTTGGCTGAGCGTTTTGCGAGCAAGGGCATTGACCGTTTTGAGGGCGTGCACTGGCGCGCAGGCCTGACGGGTGCGCCCGTGATAGATGGCGCTGTGGCTGTGTTTGAGTGTGTGCACCATGGCCAGCATGACGCCGGTGACCACGTGATCTTTGTGGGCCAAGTTCAGCATTGCAGTCGCCGTGTGGGCGCTGCACCGCTGGTGTATCACGGTGGGCGGTTCTTCACCGATTTGCCGATTTAACGCAGCTGTCCAGCGCTCTCAAGAAGCGCGCCACGTCCAGCGGCTTGGTGAGGTACTCGGTGAACCCCCGCTCATTGGCTTCTTTGATTTGGTCGGGCATGGCGTCGGCCGACAAGGCCATGCGCGGGATCGATGCCGTGGCGGGCGAGGTCGTCAAGGCGTCCGATACATCCAAGCCGCTCATGTCCCCCAGATGCATGTCCAGCAGCAACAAGTCGGGCGGGCTGCTTTGGGCCATGGCAATGGCCTGCTGTCCACTGTAGGCCACCTCCAAACGCCACTGCGGGCGCAGGCACATGATTTGACGCAGCAATTCCACGTTGATCACATTGTCTTCGGCATAGAGCACCGTGAAGTGATCATCGGCGATCTGGTCAAGTCCGCCAAAATGGGATCGCACAGTGGCGTCTGCCAAGTCATCGGGCGCCTCTTGTGTCAACGCTTGCGGTAGCCACACCCGAAAACTGCTGCCCAAATCCAAGGTGCTGCTGACCTCAATGCGGCCATCCATCAGATCGACCAACCGTTTGACGATGACCAAGCCTATGCCCGTGCCCTCGATGGCTGTGCGCTCTGCACCAAGGCGGTTGAAGGGCTCAAACAGGTGAGGTATTTGCTCGGGCGACATGCCCTTGCCCGTATCGGACACGGTGATCAGCACCATGTTGTTCAGCGCCATGGCTTCAATCATCACCCGCCCACCAGCCAAGTTGTACTTGATGGCGTTGGACAGCAAGTTGACCAGCACTTGGCGCAAGCGCACGTGATCGGCCCGCACCATGAGGGTATCGTCTACAGGGGGCGTGGTCAGGCTCACTTGGGCCGATGTCGCTTGGTTGCTGACCATGGCAACCGCCTCATCGATGGCGTGTGATACAGGCAAATCGAGCATGCTCATGGGCAGGCTGCCCGCCTCAATGCGGGACAGATCGAGCACGTCGCTCATCATGGCCAGCAAGTGGGCGCCGGCACGCTCGATGTGCGCTACTTTTTGCTTTTGACTGTCGTTGAGCGGGTAGCGGGGGTCCACCCGCAAGAGCTGCGCAAAGCCCAGCATGGCGTTAAGGGGCGTGCGCAGCTCATGGCTCATGCGCGAGAGGAACTCGGTCTTGGCCTTGCTGGCTCGCTCGGCTGTGCGCGCTGAGCCCAAGGCTTCTTGCATGCGCTGGCGCTCACTGATGTCCTCTATTAAGGCCACAAACTGCACGGCTTGACCTTGTTCATCACGCAGCAACACCACATTGAGCATCGCTTGAACAGCTTGTCCGTTGGGCCGCAGGTAGCGTTTTTCAAGGATGTAGCGGTCTTGTTGGCCAGCCAATGCGGCCTGTCTTTGGGCCTCATCGGCAGCCCAGTCATCGGCGTGGGTGATGTCTTTGTAGTGCAGGCCAACCAAGGCCTGCTGGGTGCGGCCCGTGATGTCGGCAAAAGACGGGTTGACTTCAATGAACCGGCCATCAAGGGCCACACGTGCGATGCCGACGCTGGTGGCCTCGAAGATGGCACGGTAATGGCCATCACGATCTTGGGTGGATGAGGAGCTTGGCATGGGACAGATCGGGTGGTGGTTTGATCCGGTGCAATGCCTTGACTGTCTCACATCTTGGATTCGGGGGCCAGTGGGGGTGGCTCGGCCCAGACCAGCACCATGCGGTCGCGCCCTTGCGCTTTGGCGGCGTACAGGCCCCGGTCAGCACGCTCTAGCGTTTCGTGTAGCAACTCGCCCAGCAGGTGCTCGGTCAAACCTGCTGAGAAAGTGACGCGGATGCCTGGCCCGACCTCGGTGTTGGCCAAGGCAGCTTGAAAGCGTGCCATGGAAGCCTGAGCCCCGAGCAGACCGGGGTCTGGCGCCGTCAGCATGAGTAAAAACTCTTCACCACCCCATCGTGCCAGCACGTCCGTTTGGCGCAACTCGGTTTTGATGGTGTCGGCAAATAACTTGAGAACCAGGTCGCCCATCTGGTGGCCATGGCGGTCATTGACCTGTTTGAAGTTATCCAGATCAATCAAGGCCAGACAAAAGCCTTCGCCGTTGCGCAGCTGCCGATTGATCTGTTGCGTCATCAATTGGAGCATGTGCCTGCGGTTGTACAGGCCGGTCAACTCGTCATGCGTGGCGATCTCTTGCAGCAAAGCCAGTGCGGTGCGCAGTTCACTTTTTTGCTCGACCAGTTTGGTGCGCAGCTTGGCCACATGTGAGGCCACGGCCGACAAGGCGGGCAATGTGCAGGCTGCCAGCACGAACTTGATGAGTTCTTCGTGTGCATCCACTTCACGGGCCGAGGTCAAGGCCAGCAGCACCATGACACCGCCTAGGCTGACAATCGTCAGCGCACTCATGATGCGCACCTGGCGTGGTGTGAGCGTGATCATGCTGAACATGATCACCAAAGCGATGAGCAACAACACGCCGTTGCGCACCGACCCCAAGATGTAGTACGACGCAACGATGGCCGACATGGCAAACAGGCACTGCGCCAAGTCCAAACCCGGGCTGCCTAGTTTGGAGGACAGGCCCGTGCGCACAAGCAGGTAAAAAATGGGCACGCCTGTCCACATATAGGCCAGCAGCCAGATGGCGCCAAGGCTTGAGGCCACCAAGTCGGTGCTCAACAGGTAGACCAGCAGGCCTGAGCACACCGCGTAGCCATACACGGCGATCAAGGTCATGCTGACCCGGGCGCGCAGCTTGGGATCTTGACCCAGCACCAAGTCGCAAAGGCCGCTTAGCTGACTTGTTTTGGGTGAATCACGGTGCAATTGCGTCCTCCGTCTTTGGCTTTGTACAGGGCCCGGTCGGCTCGCTCAATGGCGACGTCCAAGGCTTCCAAGTCGTTGTAGGCCGTCAGCCCAGCCGAGAACGTGGGCTTGAGGGTGGGCAAAGCCGGCACCAAGGTGGCTTCGTCCAGCAGTTGGCGTGCACGCTCCAGACCGAGGTTGGCCAATTCGGGTGCGGTGTCATTGAGCAGCACCAAAAATTCCTCGCCACCCCAGCGCGCCAGCACGTCGGTGTCGCGCAGGCCGCTTTGAACGATCCGGGCAAAGTTGCGCAGTACCTCATCGCCTACGCCATGCCCGTGGGTGTCGTTGACGCGCTTGAAATGGTCAATGTCCAGCAAGGCCAAACAAAACGGATGGTGTCCTGATCGTTCCAGCCGTTTGCTGTGTTGCTTCATGACTTCGAGCATGTGGCGGCGGTTGAGCAGGCCGGTCAGCTCATCCCGTGTGGCCAAGATTTGGATGCGCACCAAGGCATTGGCCAGCTCGTCTTTTTGTGCTTGCAGCTTCATGCGCAGACTGCTGAGTTGGGCCGCCAGAGAGGAGATGGTGGGCACGATGGCCGCCGTCAGTACGAAGTGAGCGATCTCCAGCTTGAGGGGGTAGTTGAGCGGGTCGGTCTGGGTTTTGATGGCGATGGTGATGCCCATCAGCACCACGGTGTAGCCGCCAGCGATTTTGGCCCCTTTGGGCTTCATGTTGAAAATGCCAAAGACCAGTACCAAGGCCAGCAGCATCAAGGTGGAGCCGTGAACCGGCCCGGTCACCGCATAGGCCCCAGCGATGATGGTCAATGCCGACATGATCTGTGGCAAGGTCATGGCGGGGTCTTCAAAACGCTGGTTGAGCCCGGTGCGCAGAAACAGATACCAGCCCACGATGTTGACCGCGATGGTGCTGGTGAGGTAGGTCAGGTCACTGGCCGCCATGAAGCCGGTAAAGCAGGCATAGCCTGCCAAGAAGCTGCAGGCCACGAACACATTGGCGGCCATCAGCGAGCGCGTGATGCGCAGCCGCTGCTTGCGGTCGGTGCCCAAAAACGCGTCGTTGAGGCGGGTAATGAAGTTGGCGTACATCAATAAAAAGCGCTGTTCAAATATTTTGAAGCTAACGTTGAGCCAGTTTCACCCTGTTGCTGGTACGGTTGGCTAATCTGTTGACTATTGCGCAATGACGCAGAAGGAATGCCTGATGAAGACCTCACAAAACCCCCCAATACAACGCTACAGCACCACGGCTATAGTTTTGCATTGGGTGCTGGGCTTGTCCATCATCACGGCCTTTGCTGTGGGCCTGATTGTCGAGGACATGCCTCTGAGCCCGCGCAAAATCATGCTGCTCAATTGGCATAAGTGGGCCGGTGTGAGCATTTTGTTCTTGTCGGGTTTGAGGCTGCTGTGGCGCCTCACCCACCGCCCGCCAGCTTTGCCAGGGGCCATCACCCAAGCGATGCCCGCGTGGCAGCGCATCGCCCACCATGGCACCCATTACTTGATGTACCTGTTGTTCTTTGTCGTGCCCTTGTTGGGTTGGGCTTACAGCTCGGCCAAGGGTTACCCCATTGTGTGGTTTGGCGTGTGGCCCTTGCCTGACTTGTTGCCTGCCAACAAAGAGCTGGCTGAAACCATTGAGCCTTTGCACGGCTTGGCTGCGTTCACCTTGATCGGCTTGGTGGTGGTGCACGTGGGTGCTGCACTCAAACACCACTTCATTGACCGTGATGGCCTGCTGGCACGCATGCGGCCAGGGCGTTGATGTTTTTCATGGTTTTAAGGGGATGATGATGAGACAGCTCGGTGTGTTTCGTGCGCTTGGTGCACTGGTTCTGTGTGCCGCTATGCAGCCGGCTTTGGCGGCCGATCAAGCGCTGGTGCCCGCGCGAAGCGAGGTCACTTTTGTGCTCAAGCAAATGGGCGTGCCCGTGAGTGGCCGCTTCAAGGTGTTCACGGCCCAAACCGCGTTCAATCCACGTGCCCCGCAGGCCAGCCAAATTGCTTTTCAGGTTGATCTGGGCAGTGTGGCTGTCAATGCAGATGCCGACGCCGAATTGAGCAAGCCCGATTGGTTCCATACGAGGCAATTCCCCAAGGCCACCTTCCAGTCTGTGGCGATGAAGGCTTTGGGTGGTGGTCGCTTTGAGGTTGCTGGCAAACTCACCATCAAAGGCCACGTCCGTGACCTGATCGTGCCAGTGCAGTTGACCCAAGCCGCAGGGTTGAGCACCGCCACAGGCAGTTTGCTCATCAAGCGCCTTGACTTCAAGGTGGGCGATGGCGACTGGGCTGACACGGCCATCGTGGCCAATGACGTTCAAGTCACCTTCAAGCTGGTGTTGCAAGGCGTGCCAGCGCTGTAGTTTTTGGATGGTTGTTTCTTTTTTCTTATCTCACAGGAGTCACCTATGAACCGCTTTATCACCACATCCCTGCTCACCACGGCCACGCTCTTGACAGGCGTGGCGCAAGCCGCCCCCGTCACCTACGCCATCGAGCCGACGCACACCTTTGTGACCTTCGAGGCCACGCACTTCGGCACCTCAACCAACCGCGGGCGCTTTGACAAAAAAAGCGGCACGGTCATGATCGACATGGCCAACAAGACCGGTAAGGTGGACATCAGCATCGATATGGATTCAATCAGCACCGGCACAGCCCCCTTCAATGGGCACTTGAAGGGCAAAGACTTCTTCAACGTGGAGGCCTTCCCCAAAGCCACATTTGTGAGCGACAAGGTGATCTTCGAGGGGGACAAGGTCAGCGCTGTGGTGGGGACTTTGACACTGCTTGGCAAGGGCCAAACTGTGACGCTCAAGGCACATCGGTATGGGTGTTATCAAAACCCTATGCTCAAGGCAGAGGTGTGTGGTGGCGATTTTGATACCAGCATCCAGCGCAGTGAGTTTGGCATGAACTACGGCCTGCCCTTCATCCCCGATACCATCAAGCTGGTGATCCAAGTTGAGGCGGTTAAGCAGCCGTAAGTTGGCCGAGTCGGGCACGATCAAGCCTCGGCTTTGTCTTTCTCGCCGATGATCTTGGTGGGCAGATGTAGCCTGAGCATGTCGCGCAATTCGTCTAGCCTGAAGGGCTTGGCCAGATGGGCGTTCATGCCAGCGGCCATGCAGCGGTCACGGTCGCTTTGCATGGCGTTGGCGGTCAGCGCGATAACCGGGATGGCCGGACGACCTCGGTGATGCTCCCAAGCGCGCAGCCTGCGCGTGGCCTCGATGCCGTCCAAGCCCGGCATCTGGCAGTCCATCAGGACCAAGGCATATGGGTGATCTGGCCTTTGAAGTTCAGCCAGTGCTTGCTGGCCATCTTCTACGTGTGTGACGGTGACACCCAAGTTGGCCAGTGTGGCTTGCGCGACCAAGGCGTTGACTGGGTTGTCCTCGGCCAGCAGCACATGCACGCTGTGGTCATGAGAGGTGTCGGGTGTGCTATCGGCTGTGTCTGGTGTCGTCAGCTGCACGTCCACTTGCTCGACGGGTGCAGCAGGCAAGGGCGTGGTCAGCGTGAAGCATGAGCCTTGGTCTATGACACTGGTGCAGACGATGTCCCCACCCATGGCCCGTGCCAGTTCGCGAGAAATAGTCAGCCCTAAACCCGTGCCGCTGTGGCGACGCCCGAAGCTGCCATCGGCTTGGTGAAATGCCTCAAAGATCAGCATATGCTGGTGCGCTGGTATGCCGGGCCCTGTGTCCTCGACTTGGAAGACCACGCGATCTGGGTCTTCGCTGGATCGCTGGATGTGCACCCGCACTTCGCCCGTGTCTGTGAACTTGATGGCGTTGCCCACCAAATTGTGCAATATCTGGCGCAGTCGGGCTGCATCGCCTTTGACCCAACAGGGCGCAGGTAAGCTCACTCGCGTGATCAGCTCCAAGCCCTTGTCGGTCGCGGTGACGTTGAGCAGTGACAACACGTCTTCGACTGTGCTTTGAAGGTCAAAGGGCGACATGGCGACTTGGAGTTTGCCTGCTTCGATGCGCGAGAAATCCAGCACATCGTTGATGATGCCCAGTAGGTGCTCGCCTGTGCGCTCGATCAGCTCGACTTGGTGACGTGCTTCGCGTAAGGCACCGGGGCCTGAAGGTATGCGGGTGCGCACCAACTGTGCCAGCCCCAAGATGCCATGCAGTGGCGTGCGCATCTCGTGGCTCATGGTGGCCAAAAACTGGTCTTTGACTGCGCTGTGGCGCAGCGACATTTTGAGGGCCTCGGCGCGTTCGCTGGCAATGCGGTCTGTGGTGAAGCGTAGCCACAAGAGTTCGGTGATGCGCCGTGCCGATCGGCGGCTCTCAAACATCAGCAGCACCACCAGCGACAGCAGGCCTGCGCCACCAAACAAGCCATAGCCATCTTGCCGTGTGAACATCATCACGATAGCGGGCAGCATCATCGGCACGTTGAGGGCCAAATTGGGCTTGAGATGGGCTTGCAGCGTGAAAGTGCACACCGCGCAAGCGCCCACGAGTGTGGCCACAACCACGGAGGTGATGACCATGTTTTGTACGGGCATGAGCAGCCCGGCTAAGCCCCATGCGCAGCCATGCAGTGCACACACCCATGTGAGGCTATTCAGCCACACTGGGTCACCGCGGTTGTTTGAGCTGAGGTAGCTGCGCAGATGCAGCACGCGCATGGCTGAGGCCAGGGTGCACAGGCCAGCCCACAAGCCTGCTGGCCAGCGCCCCACCTCTGCTGAGATCAACACACTCAGGGCGATGGCCGCGATGGCGCTGACGATGGCCGAGTGAATGGTCGGGGCCAGCAACATGCGCATGCGCTCGGCATGGATCAGCCGGGTCAGCGCGGGGTCATCAGATGAGGGTCCGTTCAGGTCATGCAGCATGAGCGACACACGTGTGTGAGCCAAGAGACGGGTCAGCCTTCGTTTTGAGGGATGTTGAGTCGCTCACACACCCGCGTGGTCGCGAGCTGGAAGGTCTGGAAGTGCATGCCTGCGGTTTGGGCTGCGGGCTCCAAGTCTTGCCAGACGAGATCGGGGTCGCTGGCTTGGGCCTTGTCGAGCAGCAGTTTGTCAACGGCGGTGCAAATCAACAGCAGGTTTTGAACGGCAGGGCGTTCTTGCGCCCATTGTGCAGGCGGATGCGAGCGGGCACGCACGCTGTCGGAGATGTCCCGCGACAGCCCCCATGATTGACACAGCGCGGCACCCAACGCGGCGTGGCTGACACCAAATGCTTCGATTTCAGCAGCGCACAACTGGGCTTCGTCGCTGCTTTCAGCTTCTAGCAGCGCGTAACGTTGGCGGTCGTAGGCGTACAGCACGGCACGCCCTGTTTCGGCGAACAAGCCTGATGTGTGGGCCACCCACGGGTCGACATCCAGCTGGCGGGCAATGCGGCCCATGGCCAAACCGCGGATACCGGCTCGATCCCAAATGGCTTGCAGCAGTGGACTGGGCGGGAAAGCGCCACGCAGACCGATCTCGTAGGTCAGACCCGCGACCTGGGCCATGCCCAAATAGCGGATGCCTTCGTGCACGGTCTCAACACGTTTGAGCAGACCAAATAGGGCCGAATTGACGGTTCGCACCACGGCGGACGACAAGGCCATGTCGGTCTCGATCAGGGCCGCTAGATCGTCGGTCGAGCTGGTCTCCTCTGCCATCAGCAGGGACAGCTTGACCAGCGTGCTCGGGCAGGCTGGTAGATCAATATTGAGATTGCGAAGTTGGGGTGCGATGCTCATGGCGGCCTCTCAAAGGATGCGCCACCAGTCTAGAGCGTTGTGCGCGGCGAGGAAAGTCCAAAGAGCACGGATAAGCCTAGGCAATCCCTTGCTTGTCACAGCTTATCGGGGAATAAATCGCCGCCTCACGGGGCGGGTGCGCTGCGACGTGCCGACGAGGTTGCGGCGGTAGGTGCTGGGCGCCACGCCAGTCCAACGCCGGAAGGCTTCAATGAATGTGGTGACGTCGGCATAACCCAGACGTTCGGCGATCTCACCGTGCGTCAAGCTGGCTGCGGCCATCATGGATTGGGCCAAGGTGGATAGCACCTCTTCCAGCAGTGTGCGGAAGGTGACGCCCTCGTGGGTGAGGTGGCGGCGCAGCGTGCGTGAGGTGATGTTCATCTCCCCAGCGATGGTCTCCATGTCAGGGATGCGCCCAGGCGTACTCAAGATGCGTTCGCGCACGGTGGCGGCCACGCCCGTGCGGCTTTGGCGCGACTCAACCAGCTCGCGGCACATCCGAATGCACAGGTCAACGGTTTGGGCTTGGGCAGCTGGCAAGGGGGTGTGCATCAAGGCAGAGTCGAACAAGGTGCCGTCTTGAAGCTGGTTAAATTGTGGGCGGATGCCAAACAGCTGGGTGTAGGCCTCGACGATGTGGGCTGCCGGTTCTGGCCTGCGCATCTGGACGACACGGTAGGGCAAGGGCTGGCCCAAAATTTCACGCTGCAAGGTGATCACCGCAGCACGGTCACGATCGAGGATGAACTGAAGAACGTCAGGGGGCAGATGGTCGCTGTGGATGCTGGAGATCACCTGGTCGCCCAGTTGCGTCACCTCGTTGATGGTCAGCGAGAACGTCATATTGAGCATGCGCGAGGCCATGCTGATGCCGCTGCCCAGCGTCGGGCTGCTGAGCACGGCGTAACTCCACATCCCGTAGGTGTTGATGTGGTAACGCAAGCCTGCTTCCACGCCGAGGGTCGGGATGTGAGGCAAAGCGTTGATCAGGTTGCGGATCAGTTGGACTTCTTGATGGGCTTGGATCTCAGCGGCGGGCTCATTCAGCACCTCGCGGGTGATGCCCGTGTGGTTCAGCATGTTGTCGATGGTCAGGCCATGGTCGTACCCAAGCTGGGTCAGCACACGGGCCGTGACCATGCTTCTGGGGAAGTCCCAGACAGATTTGACTAATGCCTTTGCGGTCATGATGGAGACGGTGCCTTGATGATGTGACAAGGCATTATGTCCGTTTCTGTTACAGATGTATCAGGGTGTTGGTCCCCAGTTCCCCCGAAATAGGGACTTAATCCCCTTATTTTCGGACGATCGCTAGCCCTTTCAGGTACTCGCCTTCTGGGAAGTTGATGGTGGTGGGGTGGTCGGCGGTGGCCTCCAGCCGCTTGATCAGGTAGCCATCCACGCCCGCATCCATGCCCGCGCCGGCTACGATTTTGTGGAACAGATCGGCGTCGATCCCGCCTGAGCATGAAAACGTCAGCAACAAACCACCCGGGTTGAGCAGCATGAAGGCCAGCCGATTGATGTCTTTATAGGCACGCGAGGCCCGGTCGGCATGGGCCGCGGAGGGCGCGAATTTGGGTGGGTCCAGCACGATGGCATCAAAGCGGCGGCCGTCCTTGAGGAACTGGCGCAGGCAGTCATTCACGTCCGCATCCAGCGTGAAGTGAGCGCTCGCTTCGTGCCCGTTCAGCGTCACGTGGTCATGGGCGCGTGCCAAGGCCGGGCCAGACGAGTCCACACTGGTCACCTCGGTGGCGCCGCCCTCGAACGCGGCCACGCTGAAGCCCCCGGTGTAGCTGTAGCAGTTGAGTACGGTTTTGCAATCCAGTTGGCGGACCAGTTTGGCGAACAGGCTGCGGTTGTCCCTCTGGTCAAGGTAGTAGCCCGTCTTGTGGCCCGTGGCCACGTCCAGCGTCAGCTTCCAGCCGTTTTCGTGGATGGTGACGTCCGTTGACCGGCGCGTGCCGTCGGCGGTGTCTGGGTGGCGCAACCAGCCGGTCACCGACTCCAGCCCTTCGAGCTTGCGCACATTGGCGTCTGAGCGCTCATACAAATAGGCGCAACCCGTGGCCGCCAGCAGTGCGTCGGCGATGGTGGCCTTCCAGCGCTCCGTTCCGGTGCTTAAAAATTGGGCACTCAGCAGGTCACCATATTGGTCAACGATCAGGCCGGGCAGGCCATCGGCTTCACCATGGATCAGGCGGATGCCGTCCGAGTCGATCGCCAAGCGCGCGCGCAGGGCCACCGCTTGGCGGATCTGGCGCTCAAAAAAAGCGG
Source organism: Aquabacterium sp. (assembly GCA_030654395.1). Classification (GTDB taxonomy): domain Bacteria; phylum Pseudomonadota; class Gammaproteobacteria; order Burkholderiales; family Burkholderiaceae_C; genus Aquabacterium. Next base: position 24,246 of record JAURXM010000031.1, on the reverse strand, counting down.
CATCAATGCGCTCGGCCTCGTCAAAGCTCCAAGCCCGCACGCGGATCTGTGAGCTGGGGCTGAAGGCGGCCCAAGCCAGAAACCGCCCGTCATAGGCTTGCACGCGCACCGTCTCGCCGCTGTCCGCGCCACCTTTGGCCACGCTGCCTTGAAAGACCCAAGGATGTCGACGCAGCAGTGAGCGTTCTTTGCCTTCGCGCAGGGTGATGATCTTCATGGTGCTGGCTACTTTCTACGTGCTCTAGGGTGGGAGGCGTCATACACCTTGGCCAGATGCTGGAAATCGAGCTTGGTATAGACCTGCGTGGTGCTGATGTGGGCATGGCCCAGCAGCTCTTGCACGGCCCGCAGGTCACCGCTGGACTGCAGCAAATGGCTGGCAAAACTGTGCCGCAGCATGTGCGGATGCACATGGGTGGGCAAACCGGCTTGCTGCGCCAGTTGCTTGAGCCGGTTGCGCAACTGCGCCGCCGTCAAGCGTGTGCCCAATCGACTGAGGAACAAAGCGGGGCTTTGCGGGGCGACCACGCTGCTGCGCACGGCCAGCCAGTGTCCTAGCGCCTGCTGGGCGGCTTGCCCTACCGGCACGATGCGGCGTTTGCTGCCTTTGCCCAGTACGTGGGCCTCACCGGCTTGCAGGTCGACCCAACCGGGCGCCTCATGGCTGGCGACCAGATCCAGCCCCAGCAGTTCGGCGCTGCGCAGCCCGCTGCTGTAGAGCAACTCGACCATGGCGTGGTCACGCGCGTGGAGCCAAGGTGCTTCGGCCTCGCGCCGTGTGCTGGCCGCCACCGAGCCAGCATCGCTGTCATCGACCACTTGGTGCGCCGCCAGCGCCACGGCATGGTCAACCGACAAGGCTTTGGGCAGCGGTTTGGGCCCCCGTGGCGGCTTGATGCCATCCACCGGGTTGAGCGAGATCAGTCGCTCGCGCCCCATCCACTTGTACAGCCCACGCCAAGCAGCCAAGGTGATGGCGATGCTGCTGGGCCCTTGGCCTTGCGCATGCAGGCGCGCCGTCCAGCCTCGCACATGGTGGGGCAGCACGGCAGTGAGCGAGAGGCTGTCTTTGTCACACAGGCTTTGCAGGCTCGTGAAGGCGTGGCCGTACAGGGCCAAGGTGCGCTCGGCCAGCCTGCGCTGTACACGCAGGTAGTCGATGTGGCGATCAAATAAATCCACAGAATCAGGTGCGGGTCACACCAGCAACCGCGCCAGGGCTGCACTGGTGATGTCGCCGACCTGCTGCAAAAAGTCGACGCCCATGTCGGCGCTGTAGCGGGTCGGGTCGGGCGAGCCCAGCACCAGCAGACCAAACGTCTCGCCTTGATGACGCAGTGGGATCAGCGCCAAAGAGGTCACGCCTGCGGTCTCGTCCAGCCAGTGGCCAGCCTCAAAACCGGCGTTGACGCCGCAGTAGGGCTGGCTCAAGCTGGATGTGAAGCTCTTGGCATCGTCGCTGACGGTTTGGGCCACCGCCAGCTCACTGATCCCCTCGCACAGTGCTTGCTTAGGCGTGGCCCACACCCGTACCGCAGCCTGCGGGATCAGGAACTCGTGGCGCAGGCAGTCCAGCACCGTGTCGGCCAGTGTGGCGTTGTCGTGGCTCAGTAAAACGGCACGCACCCAGCGGTGCAGGCGATCGGCGATGGCCTCGTTTTCTTGGCTGTGGCGGATCATGTCCATGATCCGGCGCTCTAGGCCTTTGATCTTGTCGCGCAACATCTCCATCTGGCGCTCTTGCAGCGAGACGGCGCGCAGGCCATGCGGGCTGGTGAGCTGAATGGACGCCAGTAACTGGGCGTTGCGCTCAAAAAAGCCCGGGGTGTGCACCAAGTAGTTGGCGATCTCGTCTTCGGTGATGCCTTGTAAGGTCATATCAGGTGTGCTCACAGTTCGGGAACGTCGATCTCGCCGTCAAATACTTTGACAGCAGGGCCGGTCATGAATACGGATTGGCCGGGGCCGCCCCAAGCGATGTTCAGCGTGCCCCCGCTCATGTCCACTTGGACGGGCAGGGTGCTGTCCAGCCAGCCCAGGCGGATGCCCGCGACCACGGCGGCACAGGCGCCAGAGCCACAGGCCAGCGTCTCGCCGGAGCCGCGCTCAAACACACGCAAGCGGATGTGCGTGGGGCTGACGACTTCCATGAAGCCCGCGTTGACACGGCGCGCAAAGCGCACATGGCTTTCGATTTGGGGGCCCAACTCGTCAACGGGGGCGTGCTCCACGCTGTCCACACGCATCACGGCATGCGGGTTGCCCATCGACACAACCGCGACCTCTACCGGGTGGTTGGCCAAGGCCAGCGGCCACAGCTCACAGCCGTTGAGCATCTTGGGCGTCAGGCCGGTGTCATCAAAGGGGATGTCAGTGGGCGTCAAGACCGGCGCGCCCATGTCCACGGTCACGCGGCCGTCATCCAATAGACGCGGCTCAATGATGGCCTTCATGGTCTGGACACGGATGATTTTTTTGCTGGTCAGGCCCGTGTCATACACGAAGCGGGCAAAGCAGCGCGAGCCGTTGCCGCATTGCTCGACCTCACCGCCATCGGCGTTCATGATCCGGTAGGTGAAGTCGGTGCCGAGGGCTGGGTTGCCCGGCTCAACGATCAGGATCTGGTCGGCGCCAACGCCAAAGCGCCGGTCGGCCAGAAAGCGGTATTGGGCCGTGCTCAGTGGCAGCGGCCCGTGTGTGGCGTCCAGCACGACGAAGTCGTTGCCTGCGCCGTGCATTTTTGTAAAGTGCAGCTTCATGGCGGCTGATTATCCGCCTGCTGCGGCACTCGTTTCAGACTAAAGGGCAAACGGCTGGCGGGTAAAGCGCTGCGCCGTAAAATTCGCCCTTTCCCGTTTCGTTTCAGCGACCTGTTTGATGCCCCGCCACGACAATAATTTCGATTTCATTCGACTCGCCGCTGCGACAGCTGTCTTGGTCAGCCATCAATACGCGAGCAGCGGATTGGCTTTCAACGGCTTAGGCTCGCTCGACCTAGGCGTCAGTGGGGTGCACGTCTTTTTCACGCTCAGCGGGTATTTGATTGCGGCCAGTTGGCAGCGCGACCCGAACCTGTGGCGTTTTTTGGTTCGACGTGTCTTGCGCATTTGGCCCGGTTTGATCGCGATGGTGCTGTTGACGATGTGGGTGCTGGGGCCGATCGTGACCACGCTGCCTTGGCGGGATTACGTGGCCGATCCTCAAACGTGGGCCTACGCCAGAGCCATGAAAGTGGTGTCCCTAGGGGGCAGCTTGCCGGGTGTGTTTGAGGGCATGCCGCACAACGGCGTCGTCAATGCATCGTTATGGACCTTGCCCATCGAGGTTCGTTGGTATGTGATTTTGGCTGTGCTGGGTTTGGCGGGCTTGCTCAATCGTGCTGCAACTTTGCCCATTTTGTTGGGGCTGCTGACGGTATACGTCCAAGGCTTCTTGCCGCCACACGCAGGCCAAGAGACGCTGGTTTTGGGACAGTTCTTTTTGGCTGGCGCCGTACTGGGCCAGTTTCGCCACCTTTGGCTCGATAAGGCCTTGCCCATGGCTTGTGCTGGGGCCGTGTTGTGGATGGCGACCGTGGCAGGCCACTTGGCCCCTGGTTTGTTGGTGTTGGCTATTCCGTTAGCGACCATGGGCTTGGGTGTGCACGGCCTACCCTATTTGCGTCGCTTCGGCCGCTTTGGTGATTTCTCGTACGGCCTCTATATCTATGGCTTCCCGATCCAGCAAGCCATCACCCAGTTCGGCGTCATGAACGCTGGGTGGTCTTTCGGGACGGGTATGGCCGTGTCCTTCTTGATCACCTTGGCGATGGCGGTCTTGTCATGGCACGGCGTCGAGAAAATCGCCTTGCGCTTTAAGCCCTGACCTGAAACCGCTGCACCGTTTGCGACAGGTCCATGGCCTGTTGACGCAAACTATCGGCGGCGGCCGCAGATTGCTCGACCAAGGCGGCGTTTTGCTGCGTCATGTTATCGAGCTGGGTCACTGATTGGCATACTTGGCCGATCCCTCTGGATTGGGCTTGGGTGGCATCGGCGATTTCGCTCATGGCTTGGGTCACGCTGCGGATCGAATCGACAATTTCAGTCATCACGGCGCCCGCTTCACGCACCTTCTTTGAGCCCTGCTCAACGCGCTCGGCTGAAACGCCGATCAAGGACTTGATTTTGCGAGCCGCTTCGGCGCTGCGTTTGGCCAGTGACCGCACCTCACTGGCGACGACCGCGAAGCCCTTGCCTTGCTCACCTGCCCGCGCCGCTTCGACCGCAGCGTTGAGCGCCAAAATATTGGTCTGGAATGCGATGCCGTCGATCACTCCAATGATGTCGGATATCTCCTGCGAAGCTTGGCTGATGTCTTGCATCTGCGTGACCACGCTCTCGACCACCAAGCCGCCTTGCGCGGCACGCTGGCTGGCAGTGTCGGCCAAAATATTGGCCACGTTGGCCGTATCGGCAGACTGCTCCACCGTCTTGCTCAGCTCGGCCATGGACGAGGCCGTGTCCTGAAGGTTGGACGCCGTTTGCTCGGTGCGTGTCGACAAGTCTTGGTTGCCTGCGGCGATTTCGGTGCTGGCCGTCAACATGCTCTCTGAGGATTCGCGCACCGATGTGACCATATCGCGCAAGCCGTTTTGCATGCTCGACATGGAGGTGAACAGCAGCGCCAATTCATCTTTGCCATCCGTCTCGATGTGCTGCGTCAAGTCACCTTGAGAGATCGCTTGGGTCAGTGCCTCAGCCCGTCGAAGCGGGGCCGTGATCGAGTAAATCGTCATGCCCATCAAGGGCAAAAAAACCAGCCCCGGGGTCAGCAGCAATGCCCAAAGTGATGCGATCGTTTGGTTGACTTCACTGGCGGCATGCTTGCGGCGTGTTTCGGCCAGTTGGGCGATATGTTGATTGAGTTGGGCCGCGCTGACTTCAATGGCATCGGCCTGGGCGCGTGCTGCTTTGCTGGCGTTGTAGGCTTTGGAAGGCGAGACGATGCCTGACGTGGTGATCAGGTTCAGCGTGGGGGCCAGCGCTTGGCCGTAGCTGTCGAGCTTGTGGAGCAGGCTCTCTGTTTGTTGTTTGACCTCTGCATTGGGTGCGGCTGCCGTCAGCGCTGTGGCGGCTTGACGTGCTTGGGTTAGAGAGGCTTGCCATGCTTGGACTTGTTCGGAGGAGGCGCCATCATCGCCTGCGGTAATGATGGCGGTTTTCTCATGCCCGCGCATGTCGTTCAGGCGCAAGGACAGGGTGACCATGCGCTGCGTGGCGGCAAATTCACCGCGTGTGAACCCATCAAAATCACCTTTGAGTGCGAGCAATTGCCAGCTCATGCCGCCGCCCACCAACATGCCTATCCCCACCACCAAGGCCATGCAGGCGAGCAGGCGTGAGCGAATAGAAAATCCCCTGAGCAATGTCATCCAGGCCATCGAACGGCACTCCTGCACCAGCCAGGGCACGGAGCGGCCCTTTTACAACCAGTGCGTTGATATCGGCTTTGACACACCAAGCTGAAGGGCTTGTCAGGGTTTTTGTGTCGCCTAGTACAGCCCAGGCGCACCTTCAGGGCGGGTTTTAAAGCGCTTATGCACCCACAAATATTGGGCCGGTTGCTTGAGGATTTCACCCTCGATGAAGCGATTTAGCCTGGCCGTGTCAGATGTCACATCTTGGGTCGGGAAGTCAGCCAGCGGCGGCAAGAAACGCACGCGCCAGCCTTGGCCTTTGGGCAGTAACTCTGTGATCACCGGCTGCACGACCATGTTCAGCATGCGGGCCAAGCGTGAGGGGGCCATCAATGTGGCAGCGGGTATACCAAAAAATGGCACGAAGACGGCATCCTTGCGGCCAAAGTCCATGTCTGGCAGATTGAAAAACCCCCGGCCTTCTTTGATGGCGCGCAACAAGGGCTTGACCGAGTCGCTGCGCGGGAAGATCTCTGCGTTGCCAAAGCGCAGGCGGCCGCGCTTCATCAATTTGTCCATCAAAGGGTGGCTTTGGGTTTGGTAAATGGATGCAGCAGGCTGCTTTTGGCCCAGTAAGATGGCCACGCCGCCCACATCCAAGCCGACGAAATGAGGGCAAAGCCACATCGTGGGTCGGCCCGTTGTTTGCATTTCGCGCTCAGCCAAGTGGATATCGCCCTCGATCTGGATCAGGCGCTTGATGCGCGCGGGTGATGCCCACCACAGCACGGCGCGGTCCAGCAGGCTTTGCGTCAACCAACCAAAATGGGCGCGCAGCAAGGCCCGGCGCTCCGCCTCTGGCATCTCCGGGAAGCACAGGGCCAAGTTGCGCAGCCCCACGCGTCTGCGGGATCCGGCCAATCTATACAGCAGCTTGCCCACACCATGGCCCAGCGCTGCCAGCCAAGGCAGGGGCAACCAGTGCAACAACCACAACATGCCAATTGCCAAGCGTATGCCAGCCTCTGTGGCCACGGCCTTCATGGTTTTGCCTCGTGGGCTGTGCTGGGGTTGCTTGCCGCAGAGGTCAACATCTCTGCACGAGGGGCTTTGTAGCGGTTGTAGCCCCACAGGTACTGCTCTGGCGCTTGCATGATCATGTCTTCCATCAGCCGGTTCACGGCGGCTGCGGATTGTGCCGCATCGCCTGAGGCGAGGATTTGTTCAATATCAGGGGCGACACGGCTGGCGTGCACAACGTAGTCGCAGCCTTGGCGCCAACGTGCGAGGGGCCCCAGACGCTCGCCTCGCAGCAAGATCACAGCACAACCGGTTTGAACCACCAGTTTGGCCGCCATGGTCATGGTGTAGGCACTGCGGCCAAAAAAAGGCGCCCACACACCCATGCCTTCAGGTGGGACCTGATCGGGCAGCAACCCCACGGTCTCGCCCTTTTTGAGGGCGCGCAACATCTGGCGGACGCCCCCGAGTGTGGCCGGGCTGGTCAGCATGCCGGGTCGATTGCGTGCATGCAGCATCAAGTCCGCCAACCAAGCCTGTTTGGCGGGGCGGTACAGCGCGGTGATTGGCTTGCTTGCCCCAAAACGTTCGGCATACGCTTGCGCCACGATTTCAAAGCAGCCCAAGTGGGGCGTCAAAAGCAAAATGCCTTTGTTTTCAGTCAAGGCCTGACTGATCGCTTCAGCTTGGGTCCATTTGACGGCGTCCCCCAAGGCTTGCTCACGTGGGCGCCCCCACAGACGTGGCAACTCGCCCACCATTTTGCCAGCGTGTGCCACGGCTTGCCAGCGTTGCCGCATACCCATACCTGCCTGCAAGGTGTGGGCTTTAAGACGCCGCCGATAAGACGGTGACAAGCCATAGGCAAGCCAGCCCAACACACTGCCCATAGGGTGCAGCACGGCCAAGGGCCAGCGGGACAGCATGAAAAACAATCGGGCCATGAAAAGCAGTGAGGCAATGATTTGCCGTTGTAAAACACGTGATCTTCGCAGATACCAGTAGTTTAATTTTGCGCAACATTGGCTACACTGCGCGCATCGCCGAGTTAACAGGACAACTTGCGGGGCGATTCATAAAAGCCGCTAAAGCGTTCGCCGCTGCACAGAGTGATGACTCACAGCCTTGGCGACGCCGGGTTCAATGTCATTTCAACTGGAGCACACATTGTGGCGAACGATTTTCTTTTTACTTCCGAATCTGTCTCTGAAGGCCACCCCGACAAGGTAGCCGATCAGATCTCTGACTCCATCTTGGACGCGATCTTCACGCAAGATCCGCTGTCACGTGTTGCAGCAGAGACTTTGTGCAACACCGGCTTGGTGGTGTTGGCTGGCGAGATCACCACGCAAGCCAATGTGGACTACATCCAAGTGGCACGCGATACGCTCAAGCGCATCGGCTACGACAACACCGAATACGGCATCGACTACAAAGGTTGCGCGGTTTTGGTGGCGTATGACAAGCAGTCGAACGACATCGCCCAAGGCGTAGACCGCGCCAGCGACGACTACCTCAACATCGGTGCCGGTGACCAAGGCCTGATGTTTGGCTATGCCACGGACGAAACACCCGTGCTGATGCCCGCCCCCATCTACTACGCACACCGTTTGGTTGAGCGCCAGGCCCAGTTGCGCAAGGACGGCCGCCTGCCTTTTTTGCGCCCTGATGCCAAGAGCCAAGTGACGATGCGCTACGTGAACGGCAAGCCACACAGCATCGACACCGTGGTGCTGTCTACACAGCACAGCCCGGATCAAAGCGAGTCCATGACGAAGATGAAGGACTCGTTCAACGAAGCCATCATCGAAGAGCTGATCAAGCCCGTCTTGCCCAAAGAGTGGTTGCAAAACACACGCTACTTGGTCAATCCGACAGGTCGTTTTGTGATCGGCGGCCCACAAGGTGATTGTGGTTTGACGGGGCGCAAAATCATCGTTGACACCTACGGCGGCGCTTGTCCTCACGGCGGTGGTGCTTTCTCTGGCAAGGACCCCACCAAGGTGGACCGCTCTGCTGCCTACGCCGCCCGCTACGTCGCCAAAAACGTCGTGGCCGCTGGTTTGGCCAAGCAGTGTCAGGTGCAAGTGGCTTACGCCATTGGCGTGGCCAAGCCCATGAACGTGACCATCTACACAGAAGGCACGGGCGTCATCTCTGACGAGAAGATCGCCGATTTGGTTAACGCGCACTTCGATCTGCGCCCCAAGGGCATCATCCAGATGCTGGACCTGCTGCGCCCGATCTACACCAAGACCGCCGCCTACGGCCACTTTGGTCGCGAAGAGCCCGAGTTCACGTGGGAGCGCACCGACAAGGCTGCCATCTTGCGTGATGCGGCTGGCCTGAAACCAGCGCTGTAAAGCGTTCTTATTGGAGGATCGCGAGGGCTTGAGCTGACTACGATAAGGTCATGCTCAGGAAAATCCCGATCCAACAATTGCGCGTAGGCATGTTCGTTCACGAGGTGTGCGGCTCGTGGATCGAGCACCCCTTTTGGCGTGCCTCCTTCAAGGTCACCGATGCGCGGCAGATGGCGCAACTCGCGGTGGTCAAAGAGCTGATCATTGACACCGACAAGGGTTTGGACATTGATTCACCCGAGCCGGATGTGGTGTGCATCGATGATGCCGAGATTGCCGCTGCACCAGAAGCGCAGAATTTGGGCCTAGCAAGCAACAACGCACCCAAGGCCGGTCGCGCCAGCTTTCAAAAAGAGCTGGTGCGGGCCCAGCGCATCGTGGCGCAGTCGCGCACCGTCATGCAAACGATGTTCCAAGACGTTCGCATGGGCAAGGCCATGGACATCGAGCACTGCCTGCCTTTGGTGGACGACATCACCCAGTCGGTGTTTCGCAACCCAGGCACGATCGTCAGCTTGGCGCGTCTCAAGACCAGTGATGACTACACCTACATGCACTCCGTGGCGGTGTGTGCCTTGATGGTGTCCTTGGCCAAACAGCTTGAGCTGAGTCCGGAGGACACCCGCGAGGCGGGCATGGCCGGCTTGCTGCACGACATTGGTAAAGCCCTGATGCCGCAGGACGTGCTGAACAAGCCCGGCGCGCTGACACCGGCGGAATTTGCCATCATGAAGGGCCACCCCGAGGCCGGGCACCGCATGTTGGTCGAAGGCCAGGGCGTGGGTGAGGCCGCACTGGATGTCTGCTTGCATCACCATGAAAAATTCAATGGCAAGGGCTATCCGCACGGGCTCGAAGGCGAGGCCATCGGCTTGTTTGCCCGCATGGGCGCCGTCTGTGATGTGTATGACGCCATCACCTCCAACCGACCCTACAAAGTAGGCTGGGATCCGGCTGACTCGATTCAAAAGATGTCAACTTGGACCAAGGCGGGCCATTTTGACGAACGCATCTTCCAAGCTTTTGTGCGCAGCGTGGGCATCTATCCGATTGGTGCGCTGGTTAAACTCAAGTCTGGCAAATTGGCGGTGGTGGTCGAGCAGGGCAAAAAATCGCTGGTCGAACCGGTCGTGCGCGTGTTCTTCTCAACCAAAGCCAATGAGCCCATTGCGCCTGAATTGTTGAACCTGGGCGCCAAGCACGTCACCGATCAAATCGTGTCACGTGAATCGCCCGCGACGTGGGGGTTCAAGCACTTGGATGACCTCTGGTTGACTCAGCCATTGAGCTAGGGCCCAAATAAAAGGGCCGGGCAAACTCCCTCAAGTGGATGGGGATACCTTGCGTGGTGAGCCGCAAGAGTGGCCTACTGCAGGCCTCGTCATATATCTTGCAAGGGGAATACCATGGGGCTATTTGATGCCATCGCTGGCCAAGTCGTCGGCGCACTGAGCAGTGGGGCCGGTAACGGCGCACAACACGGCGGTTTGTTAGAGGCCGTGTCCGGCTTGATCAACAACCCGCAAATCGGCGGTCTGTCAGGGCTGATCACCGCCTTTGAGCAAAAAGGCTTGGGTAGCGTGGTGGCCTCATGGGTCGGAACGGGCCAAAACCTGCCGATCTCGGCCGATCAGTTGCAGTCTGTTCTGGGCAACGAGCAAGTCCAGGCGATCGCCCAAAAGCTGGGTCTGTCTACTCAAGACATCTCAAGCCACCTGTCGCAGTTGTTGCCCCAGGTGGTGGACAAGCTCACCCCAGGCGGCACCGTGCCACAGGGTGATGCCATGCAATCGGCCATCGGGATGCTGGGCAGCTTGTTCAAGTAAGCACGTCGAACGGCTTTTGTCCGAGCTCACTGCCTCCTGCTATTCGGTGAATTTCTTGAGCCACGTCAATTTGATCGACGGCGAACGGCCTAGGATCAACACGACGATCCCACGTGGCGGGTGGCAAGGAGGCGGGGTTTCATGGGCGCCGTCGACACGGTTTTTTGCGCGCAAGGGCTGATCAAAACTTACCGCACTGGCGAGGTGGATATCCATGCTTTGCGTGATGTTGATTTGGAGATCAAGCGGGGCGAGTTCATCGTGTTGCTCGGCCCATCGGGTAGCGGCAAGTCAACGCTGCTGAACATCCTCGGTGGGCTGGATGTGCCAAGTGGTGGGCGCGTCATGTTTGGTACCCACGATCTGAGCACAGCAAGTGAGGCCGAGTTGACCGCGTACAGGCGGCGCCATGTTGGCTTCGTCTTCCAGTTCTACAACCTCATCCCCAGCCTCACTGTGCGCGAGAACGTGGCCTTGGTCACGGACATCGCGCAGGCGCCCATGCCTGTTGATGAGGCCATTGACCGCGTCGGACTGTCTTCTCGGCGGGATCATTTCCCTGCGCAGCTCTCCGGCGGGGAACAGCAGCGTGTGGCCATCGCCCGCGCCATTGTCAAACGGCCTGATGTGCTGCTCTGCGACGAGCCGACGGGTGCGCTGGACTATCAAACCGGCAAGCTGGTGCTGGAGGTCATTGCGCACATCAACGAGGAGCTGGGCACCACGGCCATTGTGATCACACACAATGCGGCCATCGCGGGCATGGCCGACCGCGTGGTCTATCTGGGTGATGGGCGTATTCAGCGCATCGTGGTCAACGCGAGCAAGCTCAAGCCATCGGAGTTGGCATGGTGACGGTGCAGCCATGAAGGCACTCGACCGCAAGCTGCTGCGTGATTTGCGCCGAATGTGGAGTCAGGCCCTGACGATCGCACTCGTCGTAGCCAGTGGCATTGGCGGGTTCATCACCAGTTTGTCTGCGGTGGATTCGCTTGCTTTGGCGCGCGATCAGTTCTATGCCGATGGCCGCTTTGCCGATGTGTTTGCCAGTGTCAAGCGTGCTCCCAATGCGCTGCTCAATACGCTGCGAGAGGTGCCCGGTGTCACCGATGTGCAAGCCACGCTTGAAGAGGTCGTGCGCATCGAGCTGGCCGGCCTACCTGCCCCGATCATTGGACACTTGATTGGGTTGGATAGGCGCAATCTGCCCCGCATGAACCGGGTGACCGTGAGCAGTGGTCGCCAGCTCGATGGTGCGAGTGGGGTTCGCGCCGATGGTCGCATTGAGGCGCTGGTCTCAGAAGGGTTTGCGCAGTCGCATCAACTCAAGCTGGGGTCTCAGCTCAACGCACTCATCAATGGCAAGCAGCGCACACTGGTTGTGGTGGGCACGGCCTTGTCGCCTGAGTTCATCTTTGCGGGTTTGTGGGGCATGCCGGACACGCGCGGCTACGGCATCTTCTGGGTTGACCGAGAGGCCTTGGCTGCGGCCTACAACATGCAAGGTGCCTTCAACCGCGTCGCGCTGAAGCTGGCCCCGGGCGCCTCAGAACAAGTGGCCATAGACGGTGTGTCGAGGCTGCTGTCAGCCTATGGTGGGCGTGATGCGCATGGCCGCACGGAGCAGGGCTCGCATGCCATGCTCGATAACGAGATCAAAGAGCAGCGTGTATTGGGCACGGTGCTGCCTGTCATTTTTTTGGGTGTGGCCGCCTTTTTGCTCAACGTGGTGGTTTCTCGCTTGGTGGCGACGCAACGTGAGCAGATCGCCGCGCTGAAGGCATTGGGCTATCCCAACCAGCTCATCGGCGCGCACTACCTCAAGCTGGTCCTGCTGATCGTATCGATCGGGTTCGCGTTGGGCGTGTGTGTCGGCGACGTACTGGGCTCGATGCTCACGGGGCTGTACGCTGAGCTGTTTCGCTTTCCTCACTTTGATCACCGCATCGCGCCATGGATATGGGTGGTCAGCGGGGGCATCACGTTTGTGACGGCCGTGCTGGGCACCTTGAACGCGATTGTGGCGACGGTTCGCTTGCCCCCCGCTGAGGCGATGCGCCCGCCCGCGCCTGGCCATTACCGACGCACCTTGTTGGAGGCCTTGGGTATCCAGCGCATGGGCCCTGCCATGCGCATGATCGTGCGCAATATGGAGCGGCGCCCCTTGCGCACCGGCTTGTCGATCTTGGGTGTATCGGCGGCGGTGGCCATTGTGGTGATGGGGAATTTCTTTCGCGACGCCATTGAGGTGGTCGTTGACACACAGTTCAACCTGAGCCTGCGCGCAGACGTGACGCTTTGGACCGCAGAACCGGTGGACGACAGCGTGCGCTACGAAGTGGCACGATTGCCCGGCGTGACGAGTGTCGAGGCGATACGCTTTGTGCCAGTCACCTTCATCAATGGGCACCACCGCGAACGCAGCATGATCCGTGGTTATGCGCCGCGCGCGCAGCTGTACCGCGTGATTGACATCGAGCAACACGAAACCTTGTTAGAGGGACAAGGCTTGGTACTGAGTGACCGCTTGGCCGCTAAGTTAGGGCTGGGCGTGGGCGACACCGTGCTCGTTGAGGTGTTGGAGGGGCGTGCGCGCACCATCCCGATGCAGATCAAAACAACCGTGCGCGACATGATGGGCCTGAACGCGTTCATGGATCGGGGTGCCCTCAACCGTGCATTGGGTGATGGCGATGTGTCCACGGGCTACGTGCTGGCCATTGAGCGCGGGAGCGAGGCGCTGGTGCTCAATGCCAGCAAGGGGCTGCCCCGTGTTGCTGGTGCGTGGAGCAAAGCCACCATGTTGCGCAATATGGAGGAGATCAGCGCCCGCAATGTCAGGATCATGAGCACGATCCTCACCGTGTTTGCCAGCGTCATCGCGGTGGGCGTGGTCTACAACAATGCCCGCATCGCGCTGGCTGAACGCGCATGGGAGCTGGCCAGCCTGCGTGTGCTGGGCTTCACCCGCACCGAGGTCTCGTCGCTGTTGCTGGGCGAGCTGGCCATCATCATTGTGATCGCGCTACCGTTGGGTATGGCGCTGGGTTATGGGCTCACGCATTGGGTGGCCAACTTATTGAAATCAGATCAGTTCTATTTCCCGGTGGTCATCAGGGCGCGTACCTATGCATGGGCTGCGCTCTGCGTCCTGGCAGCAGGTGCAGCCAGTGCCCTGGTCGTGCGTCGGCACATTGATCGCCTCGACATGGTGTCGGCTTTGAAGACGAGAGATTGAGATGACAAAGAAATCATGGATATATACCTCGGGTGGGCTGGTGGCTGCGGTGGCCATGTTGGCGTGGGCCTTTGCACCCCGGCCAGTCGATGTGGAGGTGGCGACCGTCACGAAAGGCCATTTCGAGTCGACCATTGATGAGGATGGCAAGACGCGTCTGCGTGAGCGCTATGTGGTGTCCGCCCCATTAACGGGCTTGTTGACACGCATCACGTTGCGAGAAGGCGATGTGGTGGATGCCAACGCCACGGTGGCGACCCTGACACCTGTGCTGTCACCCATGCTGGATGAGCGGACGCTGCGCGATCAACAAATGCGTGTACAAATTGCCCAGGCGCAGGTACAGCGGGTCGAGGCACGCATTGAAGGCGCGAAGGTGGCCTTGCAGCAGGCCCAGAATGAAGTGCAGCGCAGCGAGCTGCTGGCCAAGCAATCATTCGTTTCACAGACCAAGCTCGATGCGGATCGGTTGGCTGTGCTGGCCGCAAAGAAGGCGCTCGATGCGAGCCATGAAGAGCGCCATATTGCGGGCCACGAGCTTGAGCAAGCACGTGCCGCGCTGATGGCCGTGAGCCGCCCAGAGCGCCTAGGTCAGCGCAGTTTTGTACTGCATTCACCTGTCGCTGGCCGCGTGTTGAGGGTGCTGCAAGCCAGTGAAGCCGCTGTGACCATCGGCACGCCCTTGTTGGAGCTGGGCAATACGCATGACCTGGAGGTGGTGGCTGAGTTGCTGACGGCCGATGCACTGCAAACCAAGCCGGGCAGCGCGGTCGTGATTGAGCGCTGGGGTGGCGCTGGTTATTTGCAAGGCCGCGTTCGTTTGATAGAGCCCGCAGCGTTCACCAAAGTGTCGGCACTCGGTGTGGAGGAGCAGCGGGTCAAAGTGCTGATCACACTCACCAGTTCATTTGAGCAATGGCAAGCGCTGGGAGAAGGCTTTCGCGTCGGCGTGCGCATTGTGACCTTGGCCGTTGATCAAGCGCTCAAGGTGCCCGTGAGCGCGGTGTTTCCACTGCCTAGTGGTGGGGGCGCACCAGCCGCTGGTGGCATGGCCGTGTTCGCACTCAAAGAAGGCAGAGCCGTGCTCACCTCGGTACAGCTTGGCGGGCGCAATGGCGTGGAAGTGTGGGTTAAAAATGGCCTTGCCGCCGGAGACACGGTGATCGTCTATCCATCGTCAGCGGTCAAAGATGGACAGCGCGTGAAGGTTCGAAAAGTGTAGGTCAGTCAGCCACCGTGTTCTGACTTGATGAAACGCAAATCCTCTGGCAGTGAGCTATTTAGACTGAACCGTGTCGGGTTGTATGGTGATAACCCGCATCACCTTTAACGGAGATTCAGCCATGAATGCACTCACTCGTATTGACCGCATGGACAACCTGTTTCCGGAGATGATCCGGCGCATTGCGAGGCCACTTTGGTTGGCGCCAGAGGCACCCGAAGAGATTCGAATCGATGTGGTCGAGAATGACAAAAACTTCCAAGTTCGAGCCGAGATCCCTGGTGCGAAAAAGGACGACATCCATGTCACCGTGGATGGCAACTTCGTCTCCATTTCAGCTGAGGTGAAGCAGGAGAATGAGGAACGCTCCGGCGGGCGCATGCTGCTCAAGGAGACCTACTACGGCAGCATATCCAGAGGGTTTTCTTTGACGCAAGATGTTGACCCCAAGGGGGTCGTAGCCAAGCTGGACAACGGTATTTTGAACGTCACGCTGCCCAAGCGCGAGGGCAGCAGCACGCGCTCAATCCCGATTCAATGATGGTCGAGCACTTCAAACTTCATCTGACCGTGCATGTGCAGTCGGTTGATCAGCTTGTCGCCAAACAGGCTTGAGGTCGTCCAAAACCCGCCCGGCTTGTCGGCTTTGGCCACATCCCGGGCGAGGCACATGCCGGACTCCGCGATCATGCGTGAGGTCGCGAAGCAGGCCGGGTCGCCTTGCCCTTTGAGCCTGATCTGGATCTGCTGGTTGTGGTCGGTTTCGCCCGTGAGGCGGACGTCAAAACTGCATTGCGCCAATGATCGCAGCTTGGAGCCCTCTCCCGGTTTGGGCAGCACGAATCGTTTAAGCAGGCTGCGTGTGGGTGCCATGGCAGCCAGCCCAACGAAGCCCACCATCAAACCCGTGACGGTGTAAGCGGCGATGCGCCCAATCAAACTGGGCCCGACCAAGATGGCTTCTTCGTACCGAAACGAGTCGCCATACGGCTTGCCCAACAAAGCATGGCTGCGGTGAACGACGCGGGTGTTGATGCCGGCCATCACAAACGCCGCCGACCATTGTTTGAAGTCGGGGTCATAGGCAGGGAAGTAGGCCTCGTTTTGCTTGACCTTAAACCCATGGTTGGGCGGACACAGCAAATAGGGATCTGCCAGTGCCGCGCGGTAGGCCTTGCTGCGCGAGGCCTCACCAATGGCGTCCATGGCGGTTGCGTAGGTGCCGCCCGGTGGGTTGCCCCGGGCGTGGAAGACGCGCAGGCGTACCTTGGTGCACGGCCTGCCGAAGCGGCGTTGTGCTTCGCGCTGAAGGTAGTGCACGCCCATATCTGATGGGATCGAGTCAAACCCACAGAAGTTGACGATGCGGGCGCCTGTCTGCTGAGCCACTTCTTCGTAGCGTTTCATCATCTCGGCCACCCAGGGGACTTCGCCTGTGATGTCGCAGTAGTCTGTACCCGTTTCGGCGCAGGCCCGGAGCAGGTTTTCTCCGTAAAGCACATAAGGCCCCGCCATCGTGATGACCACCTTGGTCTGCAGGCACATGGCCTTGAGTGCCGTCAAGCTGTTCGCATCAGCGATCAAGATGGGCACTTTCTCTGCGGCTGGGCCATAGCTTTGGCGCAAAGCGGTCATCTTGGATTTGGACCGCCCGGCGATGGCCCATGACACCTTGCCACCCACGCCGTGGACGTCTAGAAAATGCTTCACAACCAGTTTGCCGACGAAACTGGTTGCCCCAAAGATGACGATATCGAATGCGCTCATCCTCCCATTTTATGGAGCGCGTGTAACGCGGTTGGGCACCGGTTGGCGCACCGAGACAAGATTTGGCTTGCTGAGCGCGGTGTGAGGCGCCCATGACGTTGTCATCAACGTCTAAAAAAGCCCAGAACGCCTTGCGTGATGGTGGCCACTGGGGTCGTGATCGCCGCCATGGGGGGCTTTTTGACCGCAGGCAGGTACACCACGCCATCGAACGAGCCGTAGATCATGCTGCCGTCATCATTCAACTGAGTTTGTGAGTAAAAGCTGTTGTAGCGCGGCAGCATGCCCACGTACTTGCGGAAGTGGCCTTGGCCTGTTGTCCAGTCCAGCGACTCGATGGTCCACCAGCCGTTGTGGGCACCAACGCAGTAAAAGCGGTTGCTGGCCGAGCTCATGGTCGGGATGGCATTGGGGCAGCTGACCTTCAAGGTGGCCCAAACTGAACGCAAAGTGCGTGAAGCTTGATCCCATTCGAACTTCTGCACACCCCAAGGTTGCACCTTCGGGCTGGCGCTCAAGAGCTGGATCAGCCCATTTGTGAGCGAGCCGGCAATCGGGCTGCTGCTGCCGAGTTGGCTGATCGCGCCCACATTGCTGTAGTCATTGCTCACGGCAAGGGCGCCATAGCCACTGACGACGACAGACTGCTCATCCTTGGTCACCTTGCGGTTCACATCACCAAAGTTGATGGGCATTTCAGCGGCGATGCGGCTGTCCTTGCCGGGCGCAATGGCGCGCCAGTCAGCGGGGATTTGATCGCGCCAGAACAGCACCATGTTGCCCACATCGGCACCATCGGTGATCACCACAAAGCGTTGGCCAGTGGTGCCCATCAGCGTGGGGGTTGAGCCGGATCCCGCGCCCAAGCGGCCTGCGCTGCCGCCAGCTGAGCCGGTGTTGTACTCGGCGCGCCACGCACCTGTCGACGGGTCGGTTGACAGTTGTTTGCCCGTCCATTGCACGCGGTACATCGCTTTGGAGCTGACGACATAGATGCCGCCGTTTTCGTCTGTGGCGATCGAGTTGGACACGTCGTCCTCACCGGTGCCCAGTTTCACGCTTTGAATGGTTTTGAAGTCGCGTGACACGACGCCCACGACCGCATTGCGAGTGACGAAGGCCAAGTTGCCGTCCCACAGTATGTTCAAGCCAACGATGGCGTCATCGCTGCTCGTCACGGATGTGGGCAGGGTGAACGCCGCTTGCTGCTTGATGGCCGATGTCACCACGCCTGGCTGGGTGTCACGGTAGGACAGCATGGAGACGCCACTGACCGTGAAATAGGTGTTGTCGCGGTCGACCAAGGTGTAGGCGCCCGATGTTGGGGTGCGCAGGGCCACCAAGGGGCTGCCTGTCTTCTTCATGCTGGCCACTTTGGTCAGCTTGCCATTCACCAAAGCGAGTTTGTAGACGCTCAAGACATCGTTGCCCCACCACACGCGTCGGCCATCCGGATACAGCGATGACATGGGCAAGGAGATGTTGATGGGGCCGGTGCCGACAAACTGAGGCACGCCCAACTCGTTGGCGGCTGTGGGGCCGGGCGAAGGGCTGGTATCTGAGGCGTACGAGTCGTGGTGGTTGATGGCCCATGGGGAATCGACCAGCCACGGATTCTTGGGTGCTTGGTCGGCCATGACGGCGGTGCTGACAAGCCCGAACAGGCCCACGACCAGTTTGTTGATAAGAGACATGAACATCCTTCTGTGTGCAATAGGTGTCATTGACGCACAGAGGGGCTAGCGCGTGCAGTGGCAGAACGCGCCAAACATAACCCGGGTTAACCCGTCGACATCCTGAATTCAGAGGGTGTTTGCCCTGTCCAGCGGCGAAATGCCCGCAAAAATGCCCGCGTGTCGATGTAGCCGGTCAGCATCGCCACCTCTTGAATCGAGCGATCGGGCTTGCGCAGTTCGAGTCGGGCGACATGCTCGCGTGCATCGCTGCTCACTTGTGCCCAGCAGGTGCCTGCCTCTTGCAGCTTGCGTTGCAGGGTGCGTCTGCTGATGTTCAGCAAGTTGGCGATCTCGCTTGCATCCGGTGCGCCAAAGGGCATTCTTTGGGCGAACAACAAGGTGACTTGCTGTACAAAATCACCTTGCATCAGCGTGTTGGCTTCGTAGTGCTCAGCATGGGTGAGGTGGTAACTCAGCACCCGCTCATCGTGACCGGGGATGGGTTGGTGCAGCTTCTCCCCAGACAAGGTCACTGTGGTTTGTTCGGCACCAAAAGACACGGCGTGGCCATAGAGCTCTGCGTACGCTTGTGGGTCGAACAACGCAGGGTGTGCAAAAGCCACTTGGCAATCGATCTTGCTCCCAGTGGTCGCCAGCAGATAGCGCAGCCCCAGCATGAGGAACCAGACGGCCATTTCGATCTGACACGGCGAGACATAGACACCATGTGCTTGGCTCAACACCACGGTGGCACCTTGCGCTTGGTCTGCGATGTCAAAACGCGTGGCATCGGACGCGATCGAGGCAAACCGGCACAGCATGCGAACCGCGTGCATGGGTGTCGGGCAACACTTGATCAGGTCGAACAGCACGCTCGATGCGTCGTGGGACGATGCGGCCACCAGTTTGTAGGCCAAGGCCGGCTCACCCAACTCGTGGGTGGCCAAGTCATACACACGCGACACGGCAGCGAGCGGCACGCGTTCTTCGTCGCCATCCAGCGGGTTGGGCAGCCCATGCGCCTCACAGGCCAATGCAACATCAAAACCCAGTCGCGCGAACGCCTGCACTGTCGCCGTGAAAAAACGGCGGTCAACGCTGGGCGTGCGCGAGGGCAGCATGGTTTTACTGTGTCGACAAGCTCAGGCCAGCGTGTTCGCGCAGCGGGTGGAAGTGCACCAAGGGATGGCGGTCCTGCGTCAGGCGCAGGTCATAGGCTGAGGTCATCATGTAGGCCAGTGTATTGGCCGCATCCAAGGCCAGCTTGCCTGCGTTTTCATCCGTGAACTTCTTCAGGGCTTCGGGCGTGTCTGCCGTGATCCAGCGGGCGCCCACAAAGCGGCAAGGCATCAGGCGGATGTCCACGCTGTACTCGGCCTTCAGGCGGTGTTGCACGACTTCAAACTGCAATTGGCCCACGGCGCCTAGCAGCATCAAGCCGCCCACCTCGGGTCTGAAGACCTGAATGGCGCCTTCTTCGCCCAATTGCATCAAACCTGCTTGCAACTGCTTGCTTTTCATCGGGTTTGCCAGTTCGACGGCTTGGAACAGCTCGGGCGCGAAGAAGGGCAGGCCGGTGTACTGCAAGGTCACACCATCGGTGATGGTGTCGCCCAGTTGCACGCCGCCGTGGGTGGTGAAGCCGATGATGTCGCCGGCAAAAGCCTCGTCCACCGCTTCACGGCGTTGCGACAGGAAGGTCACCACCGAGGTGGGCCGCAGCTCCTTGCTGTTGCGCTGCACCTTGAGCTTCATGCCGGGCACATATTTGCCTGAGCACACGCGCACAAAGGCGATGCGGTCGCGGTGCGAGGGGTCCATATTGGCTTGCACCTTGAAGACCACCCCCGAGAAGTTGTCCATATCGGGCAGGATCTCTTTGTGTGAGCCGTCTTTCTCGGTTGACAGACGTGGGCGAGGCGAGGGGGCCAAGTCCACCAAGGCGTCCAAGATTTCCTGCACACCGAAGTTGTTCACGGCCGAGCCAAAAAACACGGGCGTTTGCTTGGCTGCCAAGAACAAATCCAAGTCAAAAGCAGGCGCAGCACCGGCCATCAGCTCCATGTTTTGCTCCGCGAGTTCCCATTCGTGGCCAAAGCGGGCATGCAGCTTGTCGCGGTCACTGAGTGGTACGGTTTCATCTTCGCCGCCGCGTTTGTCGGCGCCCGCATCGAACAAACGCATGCTTTGCGTGCGCAGGTTGACGATGCCGCCAAACTGTTTGCCTTGACCGACTGGCCAGGTCATGGGGACGCAGGGCATGCCCAGTTCGGCCTCGATTTCATCAAGCAAGGTGACCGGATCGCGGCCTTCGCGGTCCATTTTGTTGACGAAGGTGATGATGGGTGTGTCGCGCTGGCGGCAAACCTCGATCAAGCGCTTGGTCTGGGTTTCAACGCCGTTGGCCGCGTCGATCACCATCAAGGCCGAGTCCACGGCGGTTAACACACGGTAGGTGTCTTCAGAGAAGTCTTTGTGGCCCGGTGTGTCCAGCAAGTTCACCACGTGGTCGCGGTAGAGCATCTGCATCACCGAGGAGGCGACCGAGATGCCGCGCTGCTTCTCAATCTCCATCCAGTCCGAGGTGGCGTGGCGCGAGGCCTTGCGTGCCTTGACCGACCCGGCGATGTGGATCGCGCCCGAGAACAGTAGCAGTTTCTCGGTCAACGTGGTTTTACCTGCGTCGGGGTGAGAAATGATCGCGAACGTGCGACGGCGGCGGGTTTCAGGCCCGAAGGTGGTCGACGAGGGTGACAAAGGGGGTGACGACGGGGATATAGACACAAAAGACTCCGGGCGAACCCGACATGCTAGCTGATTTGTGACAGCCTAGCTGGCGCGGGCAAGGCGCTGGCTGGTGTATCAGATTGGGATGAAACCGGGTTGAATGGCCTCTTTACAAGCAAGCCAGCCTCTTGCGGCCCGCTAAAATGCGCTCAAAGGGAGATTTTGATGGCATTTATCCAGTACCGCGATAGCACGGTGTGCGGCTTCGCGAACCGGCTTATGGGTTGGTGGACCAGCTGATGAGTGAGGCGGTAGCCCCTGCTGACTTGGCATGTCAGGCCCATGCCCTGTATTTTGGGCCTGAGGGCGAGACTTGCTGGGGATGGCGCCATCCATCTGCCTTGCCGCAAACGCCGCAATTGGGTTTGGTGCTGTGCTCCTCATTCGGTTTGGAAGACCTGGCCTTGCATCGCACCTTGCGGCATGTTGCGCAGGCGGCCAGTCAGGCGGGCGTGCCAACCTTGCGATTTGACTATGCGGGTACCGGGGACGCTGCAGGGCATGATGCACATGGTGATCAGCTGGCTGCATGGGTTCGCAGCGTGCACCACGCCATTGACCAGTTGCGTGCCGACAGTGGCGTGCGCCAAGTGGTGCTGCTGGGGGTGCGCCTAGGCGCCTTGGTGGCGGCCTTGGCCACGCTCAATCGCCAAGATGTACATGCTCTGGTGGCCGTGGCGCCGGTGGTTGCCGGGCGATCTTATCTGCGCGAATTGCAAATGTTGCAAACCGCCACGGCGGCTGTGACGGCTCAATCTGCGAGTGAAACCCCATCCGATGGGGCGCTGGAGTCAGGTGGTTTTGTCTTGAACCGCGAGACGCAGGTCGCGCTCTCTGCAGTCAACTTGAGTAAGCTTGCTCAGCCCTTGCCATGTGACGTGCTCATTTTGCCTCGGGATGATTTCCCTGCCGATAAGAAGTGGCCGATGGCGCTGCAAGCGCAAGGCGTGGCGGTCAGCACGGAGCCCTTGTCCGGTTACGTCGGCATGGTGGCCAACCCGGATGCCACCGTGGTGCCCCAAGCGATGATCAACACCTTGCTCACGCGCTTGTCTCAGTGGGCTGAGCGCATTCGCGAGGCGCCAGCAGCCCCGGTAGACCAGGTGCTCACGGCACGGCCAGTTGGCCGATCTTCGGTCGATATCGCGGATCTGGGTGTTCGTGAACAGGCGATCCACGTGGCGGGTACGACTTTGGTTGGTGTGTTGACCACCCCTGTGCCTGCGACGGGTCAGGTTGCCCATGGCGCGGGGCTCTTGCTCCTCAATGCGGGCAGCATTCGGCGTATTGGGCCCAGCCGCTTGTATGTGGATTTGGCACGCCGTTGGGCCGCGCAAGGGTACACGGTGCTGCGGCTGGATGTGTCTGGCGTAGGCGACGCTACATCGACGGATGATGAGGAAAACACGCCCTATCCCGATCAAGCGATACAGGATGTGGCCGCAGCATTGGCCTATTTGAATGGCCAAGTGGGTGCTCACAGCTCGGTCGTGGGTCTGTGTTCGGGGGGGTACCACGGCTTCAAGGCTGCGGTGGCTGGGTTGCCGATTGATCGAGTCGTGATCATCAATCCGCTGACTTTTTTCTGGAAAAAAGGCATGTCCCTCGAGATCGATGCAGATACGTATCACGGTTCGTTGTTCGATCGCAGTGCTTGGCGCAAGCTCACGAAGGGGCAAATTGCTTGGCGTAAGCTGTTTCGCGCAGTATGGGATCGCGGACAGTTGTGGGCTGTTCAGCTCGTTCGGGCGATGCTGCAAGGACTTGGTCAGGCTGTACCGGATGATCTGGCTGCTGAATTGAAAGCCGTCGCGGCCAAAGGCGTGCCCATGCACTTTGTGTTTTCTGATTCCGATCCGGGCGAAGCCATGTTGTTTCGTGGCGGGGGGCGCACCGTGTCGAGCTTGCTTAAGCGAGGCCAACTTACCATCACCCGCTTGAGTCAAGCAGATCACATCTTCACCCAGAGCGACGCTCGTCAGCGTCTGGTGGCTGTGCTCGATGCACTCATTTTGTCATCAGCACCCAACTCGCGTGGCGCTCAACCTCAGCGCCATCGGTAGGCGATCAGGCCGATCAGCTCATGGATGGCTTGCTCTGACTTGAGTAAGGCCGAGCTTTGTGGCAACAGATAACCCAACCCTGTGGGCGGCACATAAGCCCAATCGACGGGCTGCGGGCAGACGTCAAACCCTTGCTGCGTGAACGCCCATTGGGCGCGTTGCATGTGCAAGGCAGAGGTGACGAGTGTGATTTTGGGTGAGGTGGGCAAGAGCATGGCAGCGCTCAAGCGGGCGTTGTCACGTGTGGAGCGGGCATGCTCTTCCAGCTGGATGCGCTCGGCCGGCACGCCCAAGCGCAAGGCCAGTTGCCCGACTACGCGGCTTTCGGGGATGGCTTGATCTGGGCTGCCGCCTGTGATCAGCAAGGTGTGCGGCTCAGTCAACAGACCGGTCGCCATCAGGGCATACAGCCGGTGGCTGCTGCTGGCCGTTAATGAGGCGAAGTCGTCAGCTGTGCGAGCTGGGTAGTCCAAGCCACCTGTCAGCAAGACCAGGGGGCGATCTGCCTCATGGGCGCACGCAGATACCGCGTGCTGAGGCCCCTCGATGAGTCGAACCAATGAATTGGCACCCAGCGGCGTGAGCATCAGCAGGCAGCCTGCACAGGCCAGACGCAAGAGCCACTGGCAGCGTCGATACCCACCGCGCTGGCATCCCCATTGGGCAGCCAGCAGCAGCAAGCCCAAGCCCAAGGGTGACAAGATCACATGGGTCACGGTCGATTCATGATTGCCGCGGACTTACTTGATGGCGCTGAACCAGCCTGTAGGCAGCGTGATGCGGATCGCGTCCCCACGGCCATCAACGAAGCCCCAGTTGCCCGTTGTCCAGATGTTGTCACCAACGAAGTCCAGCGCACCAGAGCCTTCGCTGCGGTAGTCATACT
>JAURXM010000028.1 GCA_030654395.1 Aquabacterium sp. | reverse complement strand
CGCTGCGAGACAGGAGTCGAGTAGTCCCCAGAAGCGATAGTGCATGTGTTTTTCACGCAGCTTGCGAAGTGAAAATGCAGGCTTTACGAAATCGCGTCGAGTCATTGGAGAGCATGTGAGCTACCCCTTGTTGGGTAGCGATCGAGTGTCCAGGACGGCTGGGGCCGCCGCAGGCATTAGCGGTCGCGTAGTTTTTGCCGCTTGTTGAGCAGGGATGCTCATAAAAGCTTTCGCAAAAATAGTGACTCCCCGAAATGGTTTTTTGGTATCCGAAAGGTGAGCTAAGGATTAAACCCGTTGGCGTCTTTGTAATGAGCTGTGTAGATAAATTTTACACAGCGTTAAGAAAAAATATTTTTTTGGCGAAAAAATCTGTCAAGCAATTATTTTTTTATTTTTCAATGATGAGGGGGAGTGAGCAGTTACAAATTAGAGAAACAGAGCCTGTCTGTTTGATCTCCGGCAAGGCTATGGTGTCAAACAATGTTCACACAACCGTAACGCTATTGAAATATAGAACTTATATAATTTTTAACCAGTTAGTAGAGTTTTTATATTTTACTACGTAAATAAGTCCAAGTTTGGAGCAGCCGCTAATGAACAAAAGCCCGCTTGCTTTAGCTAATTAGTGTAACCGCACTTTAGTACCGCATTCGTTGTTGGCGATTTTGGTATGAATGCCGGAGTTTTTATAAAAACCAGTTTAGTTGCAATATGTTGGCGTCATAAATTTGTTCGCTGTGTTCGGGGTCAATCAGCCCTTAACATGATCAAGCTAACCATTGATAAAATACCTAGGTTGTTCCCACTAAGTTACTCAGATCCGGATATGACGGTTTTCCGGTCGGGCGTCAATGTACTCACAGGTATCATTACCAGTATCGGGAAAGGCGGCCATGCTCCAATCGGGAGCTAACCCAGTGGTGAGCCAAGTTTAGATAGTCCAGTTTTGGTATGTGAATCTTATCAAAAGTCAAGCCGATACCTTATTACGTACGATGAATCGCCTGCAGAATAGGCTCATTTTTACCAGCATACTTTGATGTTAAGTTAATCAATTAATCAGGCAATCTAATGAATAAGAGAAGGATAGTGGAGCAGGAAACTGTAATTCCGGACAGCTTTCAAGAGTTCGATAGTTTGGTGGCCTTGGGCCGGTATCGTGCCGTTCATCAAAAAAGCAAGATAGTCTATTTCATGCTTAAGTACGGAGCGGAACTGGATGATCAGATAACCTATGAGCAGCTGGATCTGCGTGCCCGAACCTTGGCTTCCAAGTTGCAGTCCTTGGGCGTGTCGGGCCGTCATGCATTGCTGTTGTTCCCATCCGGGCTAGAGTTTGTTATTGCTTTTATGGGCTGTCTGTACGCGGGGGTTGCTGCAGTGCCGACGCCTTTGCCCGGGCGTAAAGATAAGGACTGGATCAAGACCGCGGCGATTGCGAGGGACGCGGATGTAGCCGTTGTGCTGACCATTGCCGAGCACGGGAAATTTATTCGCGAGTCCCTGGATGAAGATGCGTTTCTGCGTGGTCTGTCCTGTGTGGAAACCGATACCGTTTCCGATGAGTTGGCGGCGCAGTGGTTCGATCCCGGTATAACGCGGGATGATATCGCCTTTTTACAGTACACCTCCGGTTCCACCGGCATGCCCAAGGGGGTAGTTGTTACTCATGGGAATTTGCTGCATAACGAAGAGATGATGCGCAAGGCGTATCAACACACGGAGGATACGGTTTGCGTTTCCTGGTTGCCTCTGTTCCATGATATGGGCTTGATCGGCAATGTGTTGCATACACTCTATCTGGGTGGGCAATGTTATTTAATGACTCCCGTCGCTTTTTTGCAGCAGCCTTTGCGCTGGTTGCAGGCGGTATCCGATTACAAGGCCAGTACCTGTTTTGCGCCCAATTTCGCTTATGAATTGTGTCTGCGCCGCATTACCGAGGAGCAGCGCGACAAACTGGACCTGAGTCACTGGAGTTTGGCCCTGAATGGCGCTGAGCCGGTGCGCGCCAATACGCTGGAGCGCTTTGCGGAGTTTTTCGCCCCCAGTGGTTTTAAGTGGTCTGCGCATTACCCGGCTTATGGCTTGGCCGAGGCGACCTTGTTCGTATCGGGAACGGGGCGTTACGAGGAACCGTACATCGTGTGCGTAGACTCTCAAGAATTGCAGAACCATCGTGTTATTTATAGCGACGCTCAGGAAGGCACGCAGCGCCTGGTGAGTTCCGGCTTGACTAATACCGTGCAACAGACGGTGATCGTCAATCCGGATAACTTTAAACGTTGCGCTTCCAACGAAGTGGGTGAGATCTGGATCAAGGGCGGAAGTGTCGCCAAGGGCTATTGGCGTAAGCCCGAACAAACCGAAGAGACGTTCAATGCCCGTATTGCCGATGATGGCGACGGGCCGTATCTGCGTACCGGTGATTTGGGTTTTATCGATCAAGGCCGCCTGTTTATTACCGGTCGTTTGAAGGATATGGTGATTGTTAACGGGGCCAACTTCTATCCCCAGGATATTGAGCTGGCGGTGCAGGAAAATCACAATGCGTTGCGCTTAGGCTACGGCGCTGTGTTCGGCATCGAACTGGACAGCAATGAGCAGATTGTCGTGGTGCAGGAAGTGGAGCGGACACAGATCAAGAAACTCGATGCGCACGAGGTGTTCGCCACTATTAGGCAAACGGTGGCGCAGGAATTCCAGATTTCGGTGGCGGCAATTGTGTTGATCAAGCCGATGATGCTGCCGCAGACATCCAGCGGTAAGGTGCAGCGCCGCGAGACCCGCAAACGGTTTTATGAATATGATCTGGCCGAAGTCGCTTCTTGGTACGTCTCCGATAACCTGAGGAGCGAAGTTGAAGGCGGCGCCAAGGTTGTTGTTGCAGTGCCGCAGCAAAGCGCAGCACCTGACAGCGAGGCCAAGGCGAATGCAATGATTCACTGGTTGCGCAGCTATAGCGAAACTCGCATCAACTCTGCCCTGATTGACGAGCGGCGTAGTGTGCCACCGTATATTGTGATGGATTTTGGCAGTCACGGTCTGCTTGGCATGGGTGTGCCGGAGAAGTATGCCGGACGCGCACTGACGGTGGGCGATTCGCTGCGCGTGATTGAGCAATTGGCTGCCATCGATGCCAATTTGGCCGCGATGGTCGCGGTGCACCATGTGCTGGGAACAAGGCCGATCATGAATTATGGTTCGCAGGCACTCAAAGATCGTTTTCTGTCGCAGATCGCCGAAGGGCGGATTCTGAGTGCGCTGGCCATTACCGAGCCCGGTGCGGGTTCCAATCCGCATGCTATTTTGGCAACCGCATGCCCGGCAACTGAGGGTGGCTGGTTGATCAACGGTGAAAAGTGCTGGATTGGGAATGGCGCCTGGGCCGGGGTGATCAATACCTTTGTGCAAGTGGTGGATGCGGCCGGTAACCCCAAAGGGATGACGGCGTTTGCGATTGAGCAGGGGCGCGCCGGTATGCGTATCGGAGAAGAAGCGGCTACCATGGGTATGCGCGGCATGGTGCAAAACCGTGTGTACTACAAAAACGTGCATGTGACCGAAGACGACATGCTGGGTCGGGTCGGGCAAGGCATGGAAGTTGCGCAAGACGCGATGATGCACGGCCGTCTGGCGATTGCCGCGATGAGCCTGGGCGGACTCAAGCGCGCGGCGCAGTTGATGACGCGTTATGCCCAGCGCCGCGAAGTGGCGACCGGAAAACTTGTGGAAAATCCGGTCACTATTCAGCGTCTTGCCGAGTTGCACGCTGCCATTGCGGCGGTGCAGGCCATGGTGCGTATTATGGGGGAATGCATCGATAACCGGATCGAGATTCCGGTCGAAGTGTATGCCGTGTGCAAGACTTCTGCGCCGGAGTTTTTGTGGCAGGGCGTCGATCAGTTGATGCAGATGCTGGGCGGGCGCGGGTATACCGAAAACAATGCAGTTCCGCAAATGATGCGTGACTTGCGTCTGTTCCGTATTTTTGAAGGTCCGACCGAGGCGCTTAATCAATTTTTAGGCTCACGTGTGGTCAACGACAGCAAGGGCTTTATGTCGTTTGTGGAAACCACGCTGCAGTCCCCCAACGAGGTGCGCGCAATGGTCGCCATGTCCGGCGAGATACTCCGGTTGGCTGACGACAGCGGGCAACGTCTTGGACTGGGGGTAGGGCAGATCAATCAATGGGCGCAATCCTTTATCGGGGAGCTGACGACGCTGCATGTGGTTAAGGCGTTTGTCTGCCGTCAGGCCAACGTTGCTCCCAGCATGCCGTTGCAACAGGCGCAGGAATGGCTGTGCAGGCGCATCGAGATCAAAGCGGCCGAGGTCAAAGCGGCGTTCGGCGTGCAGCCGGTATGGAATAGCCCGCTACAATTGATCAATGCGGCCAATGCACTGGTATTCGACATCGGTGATGTGCAGCAACACGCAGCCGGTATGGAGCGCGAGCTGGATGTAATGTTGGCGCGTGATTATGCCGAGGGCGACACTTTGTTGGCTCCGTTTGAGGAAAAACCGGCTATCCATGGGGAGGTGGAGGAGGCTGTTGTCGCACTCTCCACTAACGCCGCCAATGCCCAGGAAGAGGTGGAGCTTTGGATGCTGGATTGGCTGAGCAAGCAACGGCGGATTGGGAATGACGAGATCGATGCCCGCACCACTTTTGTTGATATTGGCCTCGATTCGGTAAGTGCGGTGGAACTTTCTTTTGCCCTGCAGACCTGGCTCGACTTTGAGGTGGATTCTACAGTGGTATGGCAATATCCGAGCATCGGCGTGTTGTCACGCTTCCTGGCGCAGGAAAAGGATGCCAGGATGCCCGCTGCACCCGCGGCGGCGGCATCGAATCAGGTATCGACTACCGACGATTTGTCGGCTCTATCCGATGATGATCTGGAAAAGGCCCTCGCGGGGGAGATGGACTAATTGGACCGCCGGTCTGCCGGAATATTCACGATTGGAGAATGACATGTCTGCACAAGCGCCTACGCAAGATACACGTGTATTGTTGGAAAATGCGGTAAAGAAAATCCGCGAGTTAAAACGCGAGTTGGCTGAGACCCAACAGCAGAGCATCGAGCCGATTGCGCTGGTAGGAATTGGCTGTCGCTTCCCGGGCGGGGCGAATGGGGCGGAGGCGTTCTGGAATCTGTTGGTGAATGGGCGTTGCGCGATCGGCGAGGTGCCTGCCGAGCGCTGGAACGTTGAACATTTTCTCGACAAGGATGCCGAGGCGCCCGGCCGTATGTACAGCGCTGCCGGGGCGTTTGTTGCCGATTGCGACCAATTTGATGCCGAATTTTTCGGCATCTCGCCGCGTGAAGCGCAGGCTATGGATCCGCAGCACCGGATGTTGCTGGAAGTGTGTTACGAAAGTCTGGAAGATGCGGGTATTGATGTGGAAAACCTGTGCGAATCGAAGACCGCCGTGATCATGGGGTTGGGCTCGGATGACTATTCCCGCTTCTCGACCGCGTCCGCCGACACCACCACTATTGATGCCTACACCGCGCTCGGTTCGGCGCGCAGTATTGGCGTTGGGCGTGTCGCGTATGCGCTGGGCCTGCAGGGGCCGGTTTTGCAATTGGATACCTCATGCTCGTCGTCGTTGCTGGCGGTGCATCTGGCCTGCCAGATTTTGCGTAATGGCGAGGCGGATCTGGCGCTGGCCGGGGGCGTCAACCTGATGCTGACTCCGGAGTTAAGCATCAGTTTCTCCAAACTGCATGCTTTGTCACCGACAGGCCTGTGCCGCACCTTTGATGAAAAAGCCGATGGCTATGTGCGCGGCGAGGGTTGCGGTGTGGTGGTTCTGAAGCGTATTTCTGATGCCAAGGCCGCAGGCGACAATATTATCGCCGTCATTCGCGGTTCGGCCGCGAATCATGATGGCAAGAGTAACGGCATGACCGCGCCCAATGGTACGGCGCAGGAAAAGGTGATCAAGGCGGCGTTGGAAAATGCGGCAGTGGACGCGGGCCAGGTGCATTATGTGGAAGCCCACGGCACCGGAACGCCTTTGGGCGACCCGATCGAGGTGTTGTCGCTGGGTCGTGTCTATGGCGCCGGGCACAATCCGGAAAATCCGCTGTACGTGGGTTCGGTTAAGGCCAATATTGGCCATCTGGAAGCCGGTGCGGGCGTCGCGGCGTTGATCAAGACGGCGCTGGCCTTACGCCATGCAACCATCCCGCCGCATGTGAATTTTGATACCCCCAATCCGCATATCCCGTGGAATCGGCTGCCGATCAAAGTCAGCACCGAGGCCCGGGCCTGGCAGTCGGGGGAGGATGCACGCCGTGCCGGTATCAGTGCGTTTGGCATGAGCGGTACTAATGTGCATATGATTCTGGAGAGTGCGCCGCCGGCGCCGCTTGTTAAGTCGCCGGCCAGCCTGAAGGATCACGATTTGATCGAGCGTGATCACCATCTGTTGTTGTTGTCGGCCAAGTCACCGCAGTCGCTATACGATCTGGCCCGGCGTTACCAGCACATGTTCGATAGTGGTGCGGTCAATTTGGCCGGCCTGTGTTATAGCGCCAATACGACCCGTTCCAAATACCGTTATCGTGCTGCGTTGGTGGCCAATGATGCGGTCACGGCCAAGGCGCGCTTAGCGTTTATTGCCGGCGATGATTTTGTTGCGCAGTCATATAAGACGACGCGTAAAAAGATTGCCTTCCTGTTTACCGGGCAGGGATCGCAATATGTCGGCATGGGACGCGAGCTGTATGCCAGCTCTGCGGTGTTTCGCGAGGCTTTTGACGCTTGTGTGGCGCTGATCGATATGCAGATGGGCGGGCAGTTAAAATCGGTGATCTGGCCCGCGGTCGGGGATGAAGCGAACAGTGCGCAACTGCTGAATCAAACCCTGTATACCCAGCCTGCGCTGTTCGCGCTGGAAGTGGCGCTGGCCCGTTTGTGGCTGTCTTGGGGTATCCGTCCTGCAGTTCTGCTGGGGCATAGCGTGGGCGAATTCGCCGCCGCTTTTATCGCCGGGGTGTTCTCTCTGGAAGACGCGGTTAAGCTGATTTGCGCCCGTGCCCGCCTGATGGATGCGCTGCCTGCCGGTGGCAAGATGACGGTGGTACAAGTTACCGTCGATGAATTGAAACCGCATTTGGCGGCTTATCTCGGGCGGGTGTCGGTGGCGGCGGTCAATTCGTCGCAGCAGGTGGTGATATCGGGTGATGGTGCGGCCGTGGATGCTGTTGGCGAACGGCTGGCGCACGAAGGCCGCAGGGTGACTCCGCTCGATGTATCGCATGCGTTTCATTCGAATTTGATGCAGCCCATGCTAGCCGATTTTCGCGCTGTGGCGCGGCAGGTCCGGTACGCCAGCCCCGTCATGGATGTGATTTCCAATGTCACCGGCGCTATTGCCGGCGATGCTCTGGCTAACGCCGAATATTGGGTGTCGCACGTCAGCGCCTGCGTGTTGTTTCATCAAGGCATCGAGCAGGCGCGGGAAGCCGGTTGCACGCATTATATCGAGATCGGCCCGAAACCGGTGCTGCTGGGGATGGCGCGCGAGTCGATTGATGAGCAGTCGGTATCGTTGCCCAGTCTGCGTTTCGGTAAAAGTGAATGGGAAACTTTATTGAGCAGTGCCGGGCTGGCCTTTGCCGGTGGCCTGGACTTGGATTTCAAAACGCTGGAGGGCGACTTCCTGCGCCCACGGGTGCAGTTGCCGAGTTATCCGTTCGAGCACAAGTCGTTCTGGATGAGGGGGCCGACCGTCAGCCATTATAAAAAATCTGCGCCGCTGATGTTGCCCGCTGTCCACGGGCATCCGCTGGTGGGTGTCCGGCTATCATTGCCATTAACCAAGGTGGCTCGGTTTCAACAGACCATCAGCAGCAACCATCCGCCTTATATGGCCGACCATCGCCTCTTCGGCAGTGTGTTGGTTGCTGCCGCTTCGCATCTGTCGGCGCTGTTGACTTGTGCCAATGAGCACGGCAACTGCGCCGGTAGCCGTCTGGTCGATGTGGTGTTCATGAAGCCGATGATGTTGCATGAAAACACGTCGTTGAATGTGCAGGTGATCATCAAGGACGGTGTCGAGAAAAGTGCGTCCGCCGAATTGGTGAGTTTCCTGCCGGAGGATCCGAGCGCCGAGCACGCGGTACTGCATGTGGTGGCCCGGTTGGCTGCGGCGGTCGAAGAAGAATCCGACTTCAATGCGTCGGCAATCAAGGCATCGGTACAAAAGCGCTTTTTTAACGCCACCTCGGGCGAGGAGTTTTACCGGACTGTCGGTACCGGGTTTGCGTTTGGCGATTTGTTCAGGCGCATGAGCGCGGCTTGGCTGGGTGACGACGAGGCATTATGTGAAATTAAGCCCGCCGGGGAGATTGCCGGGCGCGACCCGGAAGTGGGGCGCTACGAAATTTATCCCGGCATGCTCGATGCCTGCTTCCAGTTGCTGGGTAGTCTGATGAACCGTCGCATTGATAACAGTCAAGAGACTTATGTGCCGTTTAGCGTCAACGAACTGAACTTTAATCATGCGCCGACGCTGGATGAGTCGTTGTGGTGTCACGTCAAGCTGCGCGAGGCCGATGCCGGAGCGAACAGCCTGCGTGGCGATCTGATGTTGTGGCAAGGCGAGTCTGATCTTATCGCCGGCATCAAGGGTTTTGAATTCAAAAAGATTCGCAATGTTGCGATGCGCGCCTCACTCGGGATCAACAAGCCGCGTGATTTCTGTGGCATCAACTGGGAGTACAAAGAGCTGGTGGTGCGCGATCCGATGCCGGTTGGCGAGACCTGGGTGGTGTTTTCCGATCAGGGTTCGGTGGCGCTGGATATGTGTCGCCGGATTCGACAGAAAGGAATGCGTTGTGTAGTGGTAACGCACGGCGAGTCCTTCATGCGGCATGACGGCGGGTATGCTGTTGCGCCGATGAACAAAAGTGATTTTCTGGCGCTGGCGCTGGCGATCAGGGACGATTGCGATGGTCGCATCGTCGCCGTCGATCACAGCGTGTACCTGTGGCCCTTGTTGTCCAACGGCAGCACCGATATCGAAGCGGATTTGCTCAATATCTGCTCCGGTCTCATGCATTGGTTGCAGGTGCTGGATGCGCTGTCCTTGAACGGTGATGGACAATCGGCCAGAGTCACGCTGGTGACGCGCAATGCGCAGGCCGAGTCTGCCGCGACGCCGTCGGCATCGGTGGTGGGCGGCGCTTTGTGGGGCTTTGGCAATGCGCTGCGCCTGGAGCGCCCGGACCTGCATTGCGTGAATGTCGATCTGATGAGTGGTCAGGAGGCGGTTGGCGCGGGTGATCTGGATGCGTTGTGGCGGGAGCTGGTTACGCCCGATGCCGAGTTGCGAGTGCGTCTGGAACAGGGCGCGCGCAGCGTCGCCCGTTTGCATCCGATCAATCTGGAAACCGGGCACACGACGCCGCTACGCATACATGGCGACAGCGCCTATCTGATTACCGGCGCCCTGGGTGGTCTGGGACAATCGCTGTTGCCCTGGTTGGTGGCACACGGGGCGCGGCATCTGGTGTTGCCAGTGCATCGTGCGATTAAGCCGCAAGAATCGGCCAGGCTCGATGCGCTGGGCGTTCAGGTGACGGTGCTCACCGTCGATATCGCCACTGCCGCCGGCGCGGACATCCTGGCGGCAACTCTGCGCGACCTGGAACTCCCGGTGGTCGGCGTATTTCACCTTGCCGGGCGCATGCACGATCAGGCCCTGAGCCAACAGAACTGTGACAGCTTTAATGAAGTGTTGATGCCGAAGGCGATCGGCGCCTGGCATCTGATGCGGGTATTGCGCGAGTTGACGCGGCGCGAGGCGCTTGAATTCGTGCTTTTGTTCTCATCGGCATCGGCCACGCTGGGCTCGGCCGGTCAGGTCAATTATGCCAGCGCCAACGCATTTCTGGATCGGTTGGCGGTGGTCACCCGCGCTCAAGGGTTGCCGGTCACCAGCATCGCTTGGAGTATCTGGGCCGGTAAAGGCATGGGCGGAGATGACGCCCTGGTGCAACGGCTGTCCCACACCGGTCTGTTGCCGATCGACGTTTCCGAAGGTCTGGAGGCGCTGGCCGAGATTATCGTCGCCGGCCCGGTGGCAATCAGCGTCATTCCCGCCCGTTGGCAGGATTACGTGCGCAACCATTACTTCGGCAAGACACCTGCTTATTTATCCGCGCTGGCGCCTATCATTGATGCACCGTCGGATAAAACAACGGAAGCGGCCTTTCTTACCCAGATGGCGGGGCTGCCCGAGACCGCCAAGTACAAGGTGGCGCTGGACGCCGTGCTCAAGGAGATCGAGCGATTTATGGCAGTGGATACCAGCGGCAGCTTCGATATCGAGCGCCCGCTGCAGGAGCTTGGCATGGATTCCTTGATGGCGGTGGATATACGCAACGGGCTGGGGCGTATGCTCGGCGCTCCGCTGCCGGCGGCGATACTGTATAAGTACCCGACGGCCAAGGACCTGACGGATTTTATCCTGGAGGAATTTATCGACTTCGACGACCCCCGGGAGGAACAGAAAAAGCCTGCTGATGCTGTGTTGAATCTGGATGCGCTCGAAGGGCTTTCGGACAGGGAGATCGATGCCATGCTGGAGGCATTGTAATGATTTAAGCACCCGGATACTTCAGAAGGCGCCTGTTTCGCCTGGAAAAGAAAAACCAAGATGAATGGAAATGAATATCACAGTGCCAGAAAATATCTGCCCACTATCGTGTTTTCGAGAAAATTTTGCGGGTTATTCCGTTCGTAAGTGTGTTTAGCCATGGGTAATTTATGAACGATTTTATTGACAGGATTAAAAACCTTTCCGCCAAACAGGTTCTGCTGCTCACTGTTCAGCAGCAGAAACAATTGGTAGCGCTCACCGAAAAACAACGTGAACCCATTGCTATAATTGGCGCTGCCTGCCGCCTGCCCGGTGGCGTGAACGACCTCGACAGTTATTGGGATCTGTTGTCGCAGGGGCGCGAGGGAGTGCGCGAGGTAGGGCAGGAGCGTTGGGATATGGCGCGTTTTTACGATCCGGACCCCGCCACGCCCGGCAAGATGTACGCGAAACGCATGGGCCTGTTGGATGAAGTGGATACCTTTGATGCGGAATTTTTCGGTATTGCCCCGCGCGAAGCCGAACGTATGGACCCGCAACAAAGGCTGTTGCTGGAAACCAGTTGGCAGGCGCTGGAGAATGCAGGCCACGCCCCCAAGGATCTGGTCGGCTCCAAAACCGGCGTGTTCCTTGGCATCTGCAATGCCGACTATGCCAATCTGCGCATCGCCTTGGCCAATACGGAGGGCTTCGATACCATTACTGCCTACGATGGCACCGGCACCACCTTCAGTGTCGCCGCCGGGCGCATTTCGTATACCCTGGGTCTGAAAGGGCCGTGTTTCTCGGTGGATACCGCCTGTTCCTCGTCGCTGGTGGCGCTGCATGTGGCGGCGCAAAGCCTGCGCAACGACGAATGCAATCTGGCGCTGGTGGGCGGCGTCAACCTGATCCTTGATCCGGTGACTTCGGTGATTTTTTCCAAAGCCAATATGCTGGCGCCTGATGGGCGTTGTAAGACCTTCGACGCTGCCGCCAACGGTTATGTGCGCGGTGAGGGCTGTGGCGTGGCGCTGCTCAAGCGCCTGAGTGATGCCCGCGCCGACGGTGATCGTATACTGGCGGTGATCCGGGGTTCGGCCCTGAATCAGGATGGCCATAGCCAGGGGCTGACAGCTCCCAATGAAAAGGCGCAGGCGCAGGTCATGCAGGATGCGTTGAACTCGGCGCAACTTGGCCCGGATGATATAGACTATATTGAGGCCCACGGCACCGGTACCTCGCTTGGGGACCCGATCGAAATGAGCGCCATCGCCGCCGTGTTCGGTAAGTCCGAGCGCAGCCGCCCGCTGTATGTGGGCTCGGTCAAGACCAATATCGGTCATACCGAGGCAGCGGCCGGTCTGGCTGGGGTATTAAAGGTAGTGGCTTCGTTGCAACACGGAGCCATTCCGCCCCACCTCAACTTTAATGAACCCAGTCCGATGGTGCCCTGGGATTCAATGAATGTCAAGATTCCATGCCAGACCACGCCGTGGCTGCGCAATGGCAAGCGCCGCTATGCCGGGGTCAGCGCTTTCGGTTTTGGCGGTTCCAACGCCCACATCATTCTGGAAGAAGCGCCGGAACAAGATCCAAAACCAGCCAACGCGCAGCGCGGCGCGCATGTGTTGACTTTATCAGCGAAAACTGACAAGGCATTCAAGGCGCAGCTTGCCCGGTTTGTTGATTTTGCAGAGGCCAATCCTGAGGTCGATTTGGCCTCTTTATGTTATTCCGTCAATACCGGCCGCAATCACTTCGGCTATCGCAAGGCATTCATTTCCGCTTCGGTCGCTGAACTGAAGTTAGAGCTGGAGAGCGCCATTGCGGAGTCAATTCCCGAACCGGTATCGGGCCAAGGCCTGGAATTGGCCTTTTTGTTTGCGGGCCAGGGTTCGCAGTATGTCGGCATGGGGCGCGAACTGTATGACAGTCAGCCGGTGTTTCGCGCCGTGATTGACGAGTGTGAAGGCTTGTTGCGCGAGCAAATGGCGCACCCTTTGCGCGAGGTGTTGTGGGGTGAGCACGAAACCTTGCTCAACCAGACCCAATACACTCAACCGGCGCTGTTTGCGCTGGAACTGGCGTTGGCGCGGCTGTGGGAAAGCTGGGGCATTGTTCCCGCCGTACTGCTGGGGCATAGCGTTGGTGAATACGCGGCCGCTTGCTTTGCCGGGGTATTCAGTTTGAGCGATGGCCTGAAATTGATCGCTGCACGCGGGCGCTTGATGGTTGAGCATTGTCAACGTGGCGCCATGTCCGTGGTGTATGCCCCGATAGACATGATCGCCCCCTTGCTGGCAGATTATGCCGGACGGCTGTCGATTGCCGCCATCAATGGCCCGCAAAACACCGTGGTTTCCGGCGAATCGGAGGCGCTGGCGGCCTTCATCGCCGTGCTGGATCTCCAGTCAATTGGCCATCAGGACCTGAGCGTTTCGCACGCCTTCCATTCACCGATGATGGCGCCGATGCTGGAGGCGTTTGCTGCATTGGCCGGTGACATCATTTATCACCGTCCGCGCTTGGGCATAGTCTCCACCCTGAGCGGCCAGGGCGAGACCGACAGTCTGGCGCAGGCGTCGTACTGGATCAATCACATCAGCGCCCCGGTGAAATTTTCCCAGGGCTTTGAGGCGCTCGCAGAGCAAGGTATCCATACCCTGGTGGAAGTGGGGCCGGGCAGCACCTTGCTGGGCATGGGGCGGCGTGTGCTGGAAGCACGCGACGATGATCAGACTCGGTATGGCTGGCTGACTTCGCTACGCCGTGGACACGGGGATGAAGGTGTGATGCTGAAGAGTCTGGTCCAGCTTTATGGGCGCGGCGCCGTGGTGGACTGGAAGGCATTCGATGCGCACAATGCGCATCACCTGATATCGGCACCCACCTATCCGTTTCAGCGCGAACGCTACTGGATACAGCAGCCAGTGCTGGGCGGCAGCACACAGATCGCCGGTGCTCCGGCTATTTCATCCGGGTTGGCCGGGCATTCGCTGCTGGGTGAGCGTTTGGGTGTCGCTTTCTCGCGCGAGGTGTATTTCCAGAATGCGCTCAGTGTGATCCGGCCCGATTACATGGAGCAGCATCGGCTGTTTGGCCTGCCGGTGGTAGCCGGAGCTTCGCACATCGCCATGTTTCTGGAAGCGGCGCGACGCTACTTCAATACCTCTGCACTGCAATTGAGCCGGATCGTCTTCATGCAGCCGTTGGTGTTGCCGGAACAGGAGTCGATCACGGTACAGGTGATGTTGACGCCGCAGATCGACGGCAG
Organism: Aquabacterium sp.; assembly: GCA_030654395.1. Lineage (GTDB taxonomy): Bacteria > Pseudomonadota > Gammaproteobacteria > Burkholderiales > Burkholderiaceae_C > Aquabacterium. The sequence continues at coordinate 6,682 of JAURXM010000028.1, read as the reverse complement.
CCATGGCGCGGATAATGCGGTGATGGCGCAGTTGATGAGCCTGACTGCGGGGGGCAATCCGGAGAACCAGTCCGCCTGGCGTGTGCATGTGGTGGCAAGCATTTGCACCGGGCATGGGCCCGGAAATCTGGAACGGCCCAAAGACATCCATTTGGCCAAGATGTTGTGGGTGCAGGATGAACCTGCAGCGGATTTCTATCAACGCTTCTGGGACAAAGGTTACACCGTTGGAGACAAGTTCCGCTGGCTGGGCGATGGCTGGAAGACCGAGCGTAAGGCAGTGCGCAAGTTGCAGACCCAGGGCCGCAGCGAACTCGCGGAAGATTATCTGTTTTACCCCGGTCTGCTCGATGCCTGTTTCCAGGTTATCGATTGCAGTCGCAATAGTGTCAACCCGATGGATGAGCAGGACGCCATTTTCATCCCGGCAGGCATCCAGCGTCTGGAGATGATCCGCGCCCCTCACATCGGCGAAGCCCTGTATTGTTTTGCTTACCTGACTACCGACAGCCATGAGGGAGATCGCAGCAAGATTCTGGGCGATCTTTGGCTGGTGAACGAGGCCAATGAGCTGTTGGCCAAGATCAAGGGATTCGAGGGTCGGCGTTCCACCCGAAGCGCCTTGAAGCAGGCATTGAATGCCTTGCGCCCGGCGCAGGCGCAGATGGAAAGTGGACTCAACTATCAGGTGCTCTGGCAACCGGCCGATGGGTCGGGAGATGTTGCCGCCGAGATGTCGGCATTGGGCCCGGTGGCGCTGTTTGCCGATACCCTTGGGGTGGCCGATACTGTGCTGGAGCAATTGCAGGCTGCCGGTGTTGCGAGCTGTGTCATCAAAAAAGGAACGGCTTTCGAGGACGGGGCGCATAGCATAGTTGTCAACCCGGCGGATACGGCGCAAGTAGCGCAACTGTTTGCAGCCTTGAAACGTCGTCAGGCCCAGCCGTGGAACATTTTGTATTGCTGGGGACTGGAAGCGCGTATTGACGCGGAGATGTCGGCAGAGCATTTGCACCAGACGGAACAAGGTGCGTGGTCTGACCTGTTGCAGGTGATGCAGGCGATTGCGCATCAGGGTGGCGTCGATGCCGGCGCCGGCAGTATCAAGGGCCTGCATGTGGTCACGCAGGGCGCGCAGGCGCTGGATCTCAACACAGGTGTGCAGCCGTTGCAAAGTCTGTTGTGGGGGATGGTGCGCAGTGCGCAGGTGGAATGGCCGGATCAGCGCATCAGCCTGATCGACCTGTTTGACAGCAGCAGCCAGGCGCTCCCCGCCTTGCTGCGCGCTACTTCCGGCAAGCCAGGCGCCAATCCGGACAACCAATGGCTGGTGCAAGGCGATGCGCTGCTGGTGCCGCGGCTGGTGGCGAGCCCTGCTTTGTCGAACACGGTTGCCATCTCGGCCACGGTGGACGCCATCAGCCCCGACAAGACCTATCTGATCACGGGAGGTCTGGGCGGTATTGGTTTGCAGCTTGCCCGGCGGCTGGTGGATCAGGGCGCGCGTCATCTGGCGCTGCTCGGTCGCTCCGCGCCGAAGGTGGCGGCGCAGGCGTTGATCGATGAATTGACGAGTCAGGCACAGGTGTTATGTATGGCGGCCGATGTTAGCAGCGCCGCGGATTTGCAGATGGTATTTGACCGCATTAAGGCTGAATGCCCTGAATTGGGCGGTATTTTTCACGTCGCCGGGGTGCTGGATGACGGCTTTATCGAACAAATGGATCAGGCGCGTTTCGCCAAGGTGACAGCGCCCAAGGTGCTGGGGGCCTGGAATTTGCACCAGTTGAGCCAGGGCTTGCCACTGGATCATTTTGTCGTCTTCTCCTCAATTACGTCGGTACTCGGTTCCAAGGGGCAGGCCAATTACGCTGCGGCCAATGCGTTCATGGATGGTTTGATGGCGATGCGCCGAGCTCAGGGTGCGCCGGGTCTTTCCATCAACTGGGGGTTGTGGGCCGATGGCGGCATGTCGATGCAACTGGATGAGCGCCATCAGCGCCTGCTGAAAGAAAGCGGCCTGATTGCGCTGACCCAGGACCAAGGCATGGGCGCTTTGGGACAATTGCTGAAGGCCGGTGGTCCGGCCCAGATTATGGTAGCCAATATCCAGTGGCCGCTGTTTCTGGCGCAATTCTCCGGCGGCACGCAACCCGGTCTGTATGCCGGACTGAATATGGCAGAGGCGGGGCCAGTGGCCAAGGCCGAGGGCGCGCAAGACTTTTACCGGCAACTGATGGCGCTGCCGGTGACAGAGCGCGGCAAGGCGCTGGACGAACATGTGCGGCTAACCCTGGCTGCCGTGTTGGGTTTCAGTGATCCGAAGAAGGTCAAGGAGCGCGACAAGTTCTTCGATCTGGGGCTCGATTCGTTGCTGGCGGTGGAGATCAAGTCGCGTCTGGAAAAGTCGCTCAACACCAAGTTGAGTACTACGCTGATTTTTGATTACCCGACCTTCGAGGCCCTGACCCATTACCTGCGTAGCGAGATACTGGGTTCGATGGATGCGGCTTCGGCAGAGTCGATCGAAACATCTGCTGTGTCGCTGGCGGATATGTTAAGCGCGTCGAACCCTGGGCAGGACCTGGATGACATGAGCGCCGAGGAACTGGATGCGTTGCTGGGCGATAAACTGGACAAGCTCGACTTATTCCTTGATGAAGCATAAACCGCGACGATCCAGACCATGAATGCAGAACAGAAGAGCGCCATTGTGACTGAGCAATTGACGCAGCGCCTGAAGAAGGCGATCACCGCCATTGATCGGTTGGAAGGCCGACTTAAGAAAGAGATCGATGCCAAGAGTGAGCCGATTGCCATTCTCGGTATCGGCTGTCGTTTCCCCGGTGGTGCGCATACTCCGGAGCAGTTCTGGGAACTGTTGGCCAATGGCGACAATGCGGTGAGCGAGGTGCCGGCCGGGCGTTGGGACATCAACCAGTACTTCGATGACAATCCCGATGCGCCCGGTAAGATCAGCAGCCGCTTTGGCGGTTTTTTAACGGGGGTGGATCAATTCGATGCCGGTTTTTTTGAGATTTCGCCGCGCGAAGCCGCTTCTCTCGACCCGCAGCAACGGCTGCTGCTGGAAGTAACCTGGGAAGCGCTGGAAAATGCCAATGTCGTGCCTGCCAGCCTGTATGGCGCCAATACCGGTGTGTTTGTTGCGATGAGTGGATCAGACTACATGCTGGCGCAGGCGAAATATGCGGGTGAGGATGAAATTTCCGCCTATTTCGGCGCCGGTAATGCCCACGCTGCCGCTTGTGGCAGACTGTCGTATACCCTGGGTTGTCATGGCCCCAGTTTTTCGGTGGATACCGCCTGCTCATCCTCTTTAGTGGCATTGCACGCAGCCTGTAACAGCTTGCGCAGTGGAGAGAGCGACAGCGCTATCGTAGCCAGTTCCAATTTAATGCTGACACCGGATATCAGCATTACCTTCTCCAAGGCGCACATGCTGGCTCCTGATGGCCGTTGTAAAACCTTCGACGCGGCAGCCGATGGTTATGTGCGCGGCGAGGCGGTGGCGGCGGTGTATCTGAAGCGTTTGGCGGATGCCGTGCGTGATGGTGACCCGGTTCGCGCGGTGATCCTTGGCTCGGCCATCAATCAGGACGGGCCGAGCGCCGGTCTGACCGTGCCCAATGGTGTGGCGCAGCAGGCGGTCATTAAACAGGCACTGAAAAACGCCCGGATAAATCCGAATGAGGTCGATTATGTGGAGGCGCACGGCACCGGCACTTCGCTTGGCGATCCGATCGAAATCGGTGCCCTGGGTGTGGTATATGGCCGGACCCGTCCGCCGGAAAAGCCGCTGCTAGTGGGTTCGGTCAAGACCAATATCGGCCATTGTGAAGCGTCGGCCGGGATGGCGGGTTTGATCAAACTGGTGTTGTCCCTGGAGCATGGCGAGATTCCCCGGCACCTGAATTTCACCACCCCCAGCCCGCTGATTCCATGGGCGAATTTGAATATTGCGGTGGCCGCTACCCATCAAGTCTGGCACGAGGCAGCGCCGGAGAATAAGGGCTTAAAAATAGCGGGATTGAGTGCCTTCGGTTTCGGCGGTACCAATGGCCACATCATCGTGGCTTCAGCCCCGGCGGCGGGTAAAAAAACCAATTCAGCTGATATGGAACTGAATGGCGGCTCCGCTCCGGCTGAACGTAGCGCCCACATCCTGAAACTTTCGGCCAAAACGCCGCGCGCGCTGGCCGATCTGGCGCGCCGTTATGCAGCCGCGCTAGCGCTTGATGGCGGGATGAAGCTGGCCGACTTTGCGTATACGGTCAATACCTGCCGCTCCGATTTCCTGTTCCGTGATGCTGCCGTTGCGGCGGATCGCGCCGGGATGCTGCTGGCTTTGGAAAAGATTGCGACGGCGAGTGGGGCCGGTGCGCAGGGTGGTAACTTGGCATTTTTGTTTGCCGGCCAGGGATCGCAGTATGCGGGCATGGGGCGAGAACTGTACGCCAGCCAACCGGTATTTCGCGCCGTCATCGACGAATCCGGTAGTTTGTTGTGCGAGCATCTGGCACAGCCGTTGACTGAAGTGCTGTGGGGTGAGGATCAGAGCCTGCTGAACGAAACGCAATACACCCAACCTGCCTTGTTTGCGCTGGAACTGGCGTTGGCGCGGCTCTGGGAAAGCTGGGGCATTGTGCCCGCTGCGGTGCTGGGCCACAGTGTGGGCGAATATGCGGCAGCCTGCTTCGCCGGGGTATTCAGTCTGGCGGACGGCCTGAAACTGATTGCCGCTCGTGGGCGACTGATGACTGAGTGTTGCCAACGAGGCTCGATGACCGTGGTGTTTGCACCTGTGGACATAGTTACCCCCTTGCTGGCAGCTTATGCCGGGCGCTTGTCGGTAGGCGCCGTCAATGGTCCGAAAAACACCGTGGTGTCCGGCGAGTCGGATGCGCTGGCGGCGTTCATCGCCGAGCTGGATCAAGCTGCAATCGGCCATCAGGCATTGAGCGTTTCGCACGCCTTTCATTCGCCGATGATGGCGCCAATGCTGGACGCTTTTGCCCAGGTGGCCAACAGCATCACCTACCACCGGCCGCGCTTGTGCGTGATCTCCAACCTGACCGGGCAAGACGAGACCGACGCGCTGGCCCAGGCTTCATACTGGATTGCGCATATCAGCGCTCCGGTGAAATTTGCCCAGGGCTTTGAGGCGCTGGCAGAACAAGGCATTCAGACGCTGGTGGAAGTGGGGCCGGGCAGCACCCTGCTGGGCATGGGCCGGAGAGTGTTGGAAGCGCGCGACGACGACCTCACCCCCTTCGGCTGGCTGACCTCGTTGCGCCGTGGGCTAGCGGAGGATGTGATCATGCTGCAGAGCTTGGCCCAGCTTTATCGGCGCGCTGCGGCGGTAGATTGGAAAGCCTTTGATGCGCCCTTTGTGCCGCATGCCCGCCATAGGGTACTTATTCCCACTTATCCGTTCCAGTACAAGGCTTATTGGTATGCCTACCCATTTGCAGCCCCGATGACAGGCGCACGTGCCGGGCAAACAGCGATTGAAACGGCGTGGCTGTCTTCGCTGCGTGGCGGCGATCTGGCGCCGCTGGAGGCGCAACTGTCGACGCAATCGTTGTCGGCCGAGTCTCGCCGCGTGTTGGACGATGTGCTGAAGCAGTTGCAGGCGTTGTCGGCCCAAGGCAACGGTCCGCTTCTGACGCGGGTGGGTGCGCGGCTGCACTGGGAAGCGTTGCAGCCGTTGGCGGGGGGCGTTCTGTCAGGTCGCATCTTGCTGCTGGCCGATGACGAGCAAGAGGTGCGGCACTTGCGCGCTGCGCTAACCGCCGCCGGGGCAGAGGTGACACTGCTGTTGCCTGCTGAGTGGGATGCCTTGCCGGCTCATCGTGGTGCAGTGGAGGTTGAGCGGGTGATCTTTTGTCGCAACGCCGACAACCCGGCGTTGTTGGCGCATACGTTGCTGCGCAGTTTGAGCCTCGGCAGCGCGCGGTCCGAGCTGTGGGTCATTACCCGGGGCGCCGTGATGTGTCAGGAGAGCGATCACGAATTTTCCGGCGCGCAGGCCTGTGTCTGGGGGGTGTGCAACGCGCTGGCGGCGGAATTGCCGGAACAATTCAAGGCGGTGCTCGATCTGCCATTGTTTAGGCCTGGGCTGGAATGCGCCACCGATACCGCTCTGAGCGAGTGGCACGCGGCGCAAGCCGAAGCGAAGATCGCACATCTGAGCGATTCCGATCAGGTGGCGGTTCGTGGCGATGGCTGTTATGTGCCGCGCCTGCAACCGTGGACCCCTGATGCCGGTGTGAGCACGGCGGCAATGGCGGATACCACTGTGCCTGCCTTCAGTGCCGATGCCAGTTATCTGGTTACCGGCGCTTTTGGCGGCCTGGGCCTGGTGGTCACCGATTGGCTGGTGGCACAAGGCGCGCGTCATCTGTTGCTGGTGAGCCGTGGTGGCGCCCGTAGCGAGGAAGCCAAGGCAGCGCTGGTGCGTTGGGCCGCGCAGCAAGTCAATGTGCAGATTCTGAGTGTGGATGTGGCCGAGCGTGAGGCATTGTTGTTGGCCTATGAGTCGCTACGAGTTCAGTTGCCTCCATTGAAGGGCATCTTCCATCTGGCCGGAATCAGCGGCGCACCGACTGCCAGTGCCGAACTTGGTTTGGATGATTTAGTGCAAGTGTTGCGGCCCAAGGTT
>JAURXM010000026.1 GCA_030654395.1 Aquabacterium sp. | reverse complement strand
AGTATGACTACCGCAGCGAAGGCTCTGGTGCGCTGGACTTCGTTGGTGACAACATCTGGACAACGGGCAACTGGGGCTTCGTTGATGGCCGTGGGGACGCGATCCGCATCACGCTGCCTACAGGCTGGTTCAGCGCCATCAGGTAAGTCAGCGCCTCACGCCTATGGCTTTGAATTTGGGCAGCGAGTCATATCGCCCAACCGATACTCTGGGGATGGCGAACGGGCTGCTGCTGTGGTTCCAGTGCCCGTGAATGGTGGTGGTCGCCGAGACAAAGCCCATCTCCTCCACCATTCGCATCAGCATCGGGTTGTGGTAGCCAGCTGGATAGGCGAAGTGCCGGGGTGTGATGCCCGTCCAAGTTTGGATTTGGGACACGGAGGTGGCAATGCTCTCGCGTGCTGCATCCAAGTCCAGCAAGGTCAGTACTTCATGCCCTTCGGTGTGTGCGCCCAGCGTGATCCCTGGCGTTTGGGCCAATTCAAGAACCTCATGGGGTTTGAGTGGGCACAACACCGGTGGCTGGCTCAGCGGTATCTGCTCGGCGATATGCTGAGCAAGGGCATCGCATTGGGCTGCTGGTTGACTTTTGATGGCTGCCAGCACGGCTTGTATCCGAGCCCAGTTGGCGGCACCATGTGTTTCGTTGAACGTGTGCTTGCCCAGCCCGAAGGCTTGCAGGTCTAAGTGCAAAGGGCGGTCCGATTGCAGGTGATTGACGACACGATCAAACCAGTAGGACTGCCCTGAGTCGATGTGGCCCGTGGCCATGTAGAGGGTCACGGGGATAGCCTCAGATACCACCAAAGGTTGCAAGTGCTCGATGTTGCCGCGGTTCCCGTCGTCGAAAGTCAGCACCGCTTTGGGCCGAGGGCTGGGTGGCGCCGATAAGCTGGCCATGGCGTCGTCCATGCTCACGATGTCATGGTGGCGACGCACAGCCTCAATTTGACGCAGGAAGTCACTGCGGCGCACCACTTGCCATGCATCCACGTCATCACGGTCGTCACCGATGTCGTGGTACATGTAGACGGTCACAGCACCAGCGGGCAGGCGCATGCGCTGCAAGGCCAGTGCGGGCTCCGAGGCGAGCAAGCGGTAGGCTGTATTGGCTAAAAATCCCATGTTTTACCTTGTGTTCTTTGCGCTGTATGTGGACTCAAAGCGAGTCAGCATGGCCTCCAAACGCATTTCTGCGTGCACCCGCTGGAAGGCTGTTTCAGCGTAGGTTTTGGCTATCTCAGGGTTGTCTAGCAGATACCGCAGGTGCTGTGCGAGGATTTGGGCATCACCCACTGGGTAGATCAGACCATTGATGCCGTTCGTGACTAGGTCAGGGTTGCCTCCGCCATCGGAGACGATGCTTGGGATGTGGGCGGCCATGTACTCGATCACCGCGTTGGACAGCCCTTCGCTGTCGGAGCAGTTCACGCCAATGTCTATGATGGACAGGTAGTCGGCGATGTTGCCCACGGCTTCGCTACAGTGGATGCGATCGGCTAGACCGCATTCGCGCGCCAGCGTCAGCATGTCTTGCCAATAGGAGTCCGGCGAGTTGTTGACCCCCACGCAAAGCAGGCTGATGTTGGGGTGGTGCTGCATGAGGATGTGGGCCGCCTTGATGAGCGTATCGTGCCGTTTGATGGGCCTGTAGTTGGCCACCAGTGCGATCACCTTGTGGTGTGCGGGTATACCCAGTTGTGCCTTGAGCGCCCAGTCTGGGTGAGGTCGCTGTAAGGCATCTATGTCAACGCCGTTGTAGATCACCATGACACGCTCAGGGGGGACGCCTTCGGTCTCGATGGTGAACTTGCGTACTTGCGGCGCATTGGTCACGATGCCATCGACAAAGCGGTTGGCAAAGCGCGTGGCTTTGAGGTAGCCAGGGGTGATCCAGTATCCGTAGTCCCGTCGGCTGGACAGCACTTGGCGCACACCGGCCAAGCGGGCCATCAGCACCCCCACCACGTTGGCGACCGGGAAAAAGGTGTGAACGGTGTCGGGTCGTTGCTGACGCAGGTGGCGCCAGAGTTTGAATAGGCCAAGGTAAAAGCGTGGTTTTGTGATGCCGCCCAGAGGGATCGAGGTGACACGGCACGGCAGTGTGGCGCCGGCGGCTTCCAGCCACGGGGTGGGTTGAAAGACGATTAATTCGACGTTGTGCGAAGCGCCCAAGCCATGTATCAGCTTGATGATCTGGCCTTCCGTGCCGCCGGTGTCGGTCCCAACGCGGTCGATGATGATCGTGAACTTCATGGTTTTTTCTCTGGTCGAGCTGATTTTTTCAAGTCATCCACGTTGGCTGAGCTGCTCCACAAATGGGCCTGTTGTTGGGATAGGTGCATGCGCCAACCTTGCACCACAAAGACATTGAGGTGCATGAAAGTCACGCCCAGGCGCAGCACCTTGCCCCGTTGCAGCACGGGCCATCGTATGGCAGCGGCTACCGTGACATAGCCCAACACCTGAAGTGCCCACAGTGCGGCGTAGAAGCCGCTGTTCAGCGCCAGCACGGCGTTGGCTAGCAGCGCCACCAACAGGGCCAAGGGGCAGACCAAGCGCAGCATCTTGTGCGACACGAAACGCCACCAAAGCGGATTGCGCCACGGTAACAGCAGGCCGTCAAAGAGGCTGATCAGCTGGAAGTTGCCAGCAAGGGTGCGAACCTTGCGTATCTTTTCCTGTGAGGCGTCTGATGAGGGCTTGTCGTAGGCGATGGCGCCGCTCTCGAATGAGATGCGCCAGCCTTGCATGGCCGCCAACATGGGGATGGCCACGTCGTCTAGGATGGTTGGGGTTGGGATCGGATTGAAGCACACCCGACGGATGGCATAGAGCGCACCGGTGACGCCGACAACCGAGCCTGTGGCGGCTTCGCGGGTGCGGATGAATTTTTCGTAAAGCCAGTAGGCACCGATGCCGTCCGCAAAAGACGTGCCGTCATCATCTTCAAATACAAGCTCGCCGCTGACTGCGCCGATGGCGGGGTCGGCGAAGTTGGCCACGAGGCGCGAGATCGCTTGGGGGTGCAGGCGCTGGCGTGCATCGGTGAAAACGATGATAGGTGCCTGCGTGTGAGCCACGCTGTCGTTCAGGCAGGCGGCCTTACCTCGGCGCGTGGGGCACGCTAGCAGGCCCACGCGTGCGTCGGGGTAGGCGCCCACGATGTCGGCTGTCACATCGGTCGAGCCATCGGACACGACCAGCACGCGCAGCTTGTCGGCAGGGTAGTCCTGGGCCAAGCAGGTGCGTATCTTGGCCTCGATGCGGTGGGCCTCGTTGTGCCCTACAACGACAACCACAACCTCGGGTGTGGCTGCGCCCTTTTTAATGGGCTGCGGCCGCAGCCGAGCCATCACCAGCAGCCACAGGGGGTAGCCTGCATAGGTGTAAACAATCAAGGCGATGGCCGCCCAAAAAAAAGCAGTGACAACAGCAGTGACAGTGACCATCAGTTGTCCTTCGGCGCGGGCAGCAGTGTGGCGCGCAAACGTTCATATCCACCATTGCCTAAGGCTTGTTTGACTGCGCTCAGTGCTTGGTAGCGAAGCACTTGCTTGGCGACCTCCATCGGTGATTGTCGGACCCAAGCGCGCAGTTGACTCAGTGGGGTGCCCGCCAGCACCGCAAATCGGGGGATGCGCCATGGGTCTGCCTTGCGCAGATCCCATAGCCCTACGCGCGAGGTGCTGACCATGGCGTAGCCTGCCTGTCGTGCCAGTCGGACAGTATCGGGGGTGGTGCGTCCACCTGGCGGTGCAAAGACGGTGCAAGCCACACCCAAGTGGGTTTCGATGTCCAACTTGGATTGACTCAGCTGCTGAAACTGCTCGTCGAGTGTGAGCTCGTCTTGGTAGTGGTGGTGCTGTGCGTGTGATTGGATGGACATACCTAGCTCAGCCATGGTGCGCAACGCGTCCCAGCTGAGGAAGTGAGCTGTGCCCACCGTGCTGGGATTGACGAAAAAGGTGCCGGACCAACCGCGCCGGGCCAGCGCTTGGGCGGCATACAGGTTGCTGGCATGACCATCGTCGAAGGTCATGCCTACAACCTGCTCGCCTTGATGGTGGCATGGGATCACCTGCTCTAACGTACGGGCCGTTAGGCCTTCTTGCGCCAAGCAGTTCAGGTGTGCCTCATAGCTGTCCAATGTGACCGCGTAATGCGGGTCGGCCACGCCGAGCTCAGACGCATCGCGATGCGTGGCGTGGTACATCAAAACGGTGCAAGCAGGCTTCATGGTGTTTTGGGCCGTCGGCCAATGGCCCCAGCTTGGCGCATTGGTTTGGGTAGCGTACTGGTGTCAGGCGGGGTTTTGCTGAGTACGCGGGCGCGATCCACAAGCCCGAACAGGATCCAGAAGTAGCTACCCACCGAAATTTGTGAAAAACGGTCGCCAAAGATATTGGTGATCAGCATGGCGCTGATGCAGGCGATAAAACCCAGACCCATGCCACGCAGGAAAACAGACGTCCCGTCGTGGTACAGACGCCAGCCGCTCCACATGGCGCGACCAAGGAAGACGGCCAGCAATAAAGCGCCCGCGATCCCTTGTTCTGCTGCGATTTGTAAAAAAAAGTTGTGCACGTTGCGCAGAGGCAATCCGGCGCTGGCGAAGTAAAAACCTTGGTAACCAATGCCGAAAATCGGATTCTCGGAGAACAGCTGCTTAGCCAGAGCCCATACGACCAAACGCAGCGCGGCCGACTCTTCAATTTGCCCATCCGGGCTTTCGGTCATTTGGATGCGGTCAACCACGGAACTGGGCAACAGCGAATCCCAGAAAATCATGAAGATCCCAAGCAAGGGCAGGATGGCCCTGTAACGCAGGATGGCCACGACCAAGACGGCAAACAGCACAGCAACGTAAGCGCCGCGTGAGTACGAGAAAAACAGGGGGTATAGCGAAACGACGAACGCAGCCAAGTACAAGCGCTTGCGCTTTTTGTCATCGTCCATGGCCAGCAAGCCGATGGCCACCACAGAGTAGTGTGCAATGAAGGCCGCGAAGTGGTTTGCGTTGAGCCCCACCATCCAGAATGGGCCGCTGCAGCGCCGGTTGTACGAGAAGGTGTCACCAGAGGCAAAACCGGCCAGTTCTCGCCAGGCCAGCACGATGATCACCCAGAAGAACAGCAAGGTGGCGCGACGGATCAAGGTCTCGTTGCGCATGCTCGAGTAGGCGCCAAAGTACAGTGCAACCATGATGGCGTAGTTCCGCCACTGTGGGAACAGCTCGTTGTTGGACGTGACGGGGAGTGACAGACCGAAGCGCAGCGACGAGTTCCAAAGCGCCACGTAGCTGGCCAGCAAAAAAACGATCACCAGCCCCCTGTTAGGTGCTGTTGGGTCGCCTTTGGGGCGCTGCCAGTGACCGCCGATGATGGCGGTCAAGGCGAGCATGCTCAGGGCGTACGAACCCAAAGGGAGGTCTTGGATGGGATACCAAAACTGCGGGAAAATGACCAAAACGATGTAGACAAAGAGCGGTATTGCCGCTCGTTTGGTCATGCCAATGCCGCAGGCCCACAGCACGATGGCGTAGACCAGGTAGGGCATGACATAGATTTTGAATGCGGCCAGCATGGATCAGCTTGGAGGCTTGCTACGGTCGTGGCAAATGCCGCGAGGTCCTGCCGCATTGTATCGATGATGATCGGCGCCGAACCCGCAGAAGGTGCCCGGCGGCCGTTTCAGAATTTACAAAAATATATCGTCAGTTGTTGAGCAGTGAAATCACTTGATCGCCACGGTAGTTGAGACTGGGGCAGGGCAAGTCGGCGCAATCCACTTGGACTGTGAGGTAGATTGCATTTGCACCACGGTCCCTGATGGCAGCGCCAGTGCTTGCAGTGCGATGTCAGGCACACGGCCTTGTCCTGTGTAGCTACCTCGCCACGCAGATGGGCTCACCAAATAGACCTTGCCTGTGATGTAACCCGTGAAATTGGCCGGGTCATCACAGCGGCCTGAAAAATACTGCGTGGTTGATGTCAGTTGGGTTGGCTGGAAGGTGCACCGCGGGTTCATCTTTGACAAGCTGTTAAACAGCGCCGTGGGGGTGCTGTTCGCAGCGGCCGTCTGCGCGCTGATGCAGGTGGTCGCATTGCCGCGTGTCATGGCTGTGTTCAGTGTCGCCAAGGCTTGCTCCTTCATGCCTACGGGCAAGGAGAGCGCCAGTTCAGCTTTGACCTTTTGCAGGAGCACGGTTGAGTCTTTGCCGTTGATGGACACTTGGAAGTTGGACGACCAAGCACCGGGCATCATCGAAAAGGGCTGTGTCTGAGCGATCGCTGTGCTCGTTAAGAGGGAAGCGATGCTCATCCAGAGCGCGCGTGCGCGATAAGTCTTCAATTCGGACATCACATTGAACTCCATCAAACTAGGGGGTAACCCCGAATAAGTGAATGGTAGGGATTTGGGTGGCGTGTGCTCATTCAAGTGTGACGAGTCGTGTTTTTGTGCTTGGCCCTGTTACACGGCCTTGGGGTGCATCGGCAGTGCGAAGTTAGGGATTGCGGACTTTTTTCGTTGGTCGGAAAATCTATTTTTTACATGAATAGACTGCGCAGAGAGACCATGGGATCAGTACAGCCACCGCCTCTGGGTACGTTCAAAGTGTTGCTTGTCGATGACCACGACTTGGTGCGTGTAGGTCTGCGCACCGTCCTCAACGAGGTTGAGGAGATGAAAATCCACTGGCTGGAGGCCGACAACCTGCACGACGCCATGCGCTTATTTGGCGCCGAGCCTGATGTGGCCTTGGTTTTGTTGGACTTGAACATGGCCGATTGCAAAGGCTTGCAGGGTCTGCGTCAGTTTGTAGAGGCCTATCCTTTGGCCCGTGTGGCGGTCATGAGTGGCACGCAGGATGAGTTTGTCATCGGCCAGGCCAAGGGTTTGGGGGCCGTGGGTTATTTGCCCAAGTCGTATTCGCCCTCCCTGACGCGCTCGAACATTGTGGGTTTGCTGACCGAGTTCTCTTACGCTGCGGCGGTGGCCGTGCCCAGCGGCGCCTCGGCCACGCGCTTCCCGAGGGCGCCTTCTGCGTCCAGCTATGACCGCGTCGCAGAATTAGGCCCTCGGCACCTTGAGATCCTGGAGTTGGTGCTATCGGGTTGCTCTAACCAAGAAATCAGCAACGCCACCAAGCTGTCATTGGGTACCGTCAAAAATTACGTCTCAACGATTTTGCTGGCGCTGGATGTCAAATCCAGATCGCACCTGATCAGCTTGTTCCGTTGAGCCTGAGCGTCGGCTGACAGCGTGGCTTACCGCATCGCCCGAGACGAGGGCTTGTCCGACCCTGCTCTAGCAGACAACGAGGCCCTGCGTCAGCGTGACAGCTTGTTGCTGGCACAAGTGCATGCGCTCTACAACACCAGTTGGTTCACCTCACTGGGTGCGATCGTGGCGGCGCTGACCTTCTGGTTGGCTTACCTGATCTACACGGGGGATCGGTACGTGCTGATTTGGGCAGGCGTGGTGCATGCCACCCAGATCGGGCGGCTGCTCAACGAGTGGGCCTACCACCGTGACGCCCGAGCTTGGCAGCGCATGTTGGTCTGGCGTCGGCGCTTCATGTTGGGTTTGTTTGCCTCTGCGGCGGTGTGGGGGTCGGCACCTTGGCTCCTGTTGCCAACGCAGGATCTGGCCATGGTCTGCTTGGTGATGCTGGTGTTGCTGGGCATGGGCTCGGGGGGCGTCGGCGCCATCGTGGCGTACCGGCCTGCTGTGCTGATGTGGTTGTGTCCCTTGTTGCTGCCCTTGCCTGTGCTCTTGCTGTGGTACCCAGGGCCTTTGCACATCGCTTTGGCCATCTTCACCGTGGCTTACTTGATTGTGAATTTGGTGTTTGCCTTTGGCCAAAACGAGTTGCTGGCCAAGGCCATCAAGGCCCAGTTTGACAACGCCGATCTGGTCACCCAATTGCGGCATCAAATGACGCTGGCTGAACAGGCTGACCGCGAGAAGAGCCGCTTTGTGGCCTCGGCCAGCCACGATCTGCGCCAGCCCATGCACGCGCTGGGTTTGTTTGCCAGTGCCCTTGAAAAGCGCCTCGCCGGGACGTCCGAGCAGCCGTTGGTGGGCAACTTGAACCGCTGTATTGAGGCGCTGGACCGCTCCTTCAACGCCATGCTCGACATCTCCAAGCTGGATGCAGGCGTGGTTGAGCCGCAGTTACAGTCCTTCCCCATCAGGGACGTGTTTCGCCGCCTGCACATGCATTTCTCTGGGCAGGCCGAGGGCGCCGGTTTGCACTTGCGCTTCAAGCCGGGCGGCAAACACATCACCAGCGACCCGCAACTGCTTGAGCGCATTCTCAGCAACCTGATCCAAAACGCCATCAAATACACCCGCGATGGCGGCATCGTTGTCGTGGCCCGCACCCAAGGGCTCAACGTGAACATCGAGGTGTGGGATACAGGTATCGGCATCCCGGCTGCAGAGTTGCCGCTGGTGTTCGATGAGTTTTATCAGCTGCACAACCCGGAGCGCGACCGCAACCGAGGGCTGGGCATGGGCTTGGCCATCGTCAAGCGGCTGGCCTTGCTGCTCGACAGCCCGTTGACCGTGTCCTCCACGGTTGGCCGCGGCACCATGATGCGCCTGAGCGTGTTGCAGACCGATCTCAACGCGCTGCACGGCATGGATCTGGGGGCTGAAACAGTGCCCTCACCGATCGGCAATGCCCGCACCTTGTTGTTCATCGATGACGAAGAAAGCATCCGTGACAGCATGAGCCTGCTCTTGAGCGAGTGGGACTATGAGGTGCTGGTGGCGGGCTCGATCCAAGAGGCCTGTGCGCTGGCGGCGCACCACCCAGAGCCGATCCATGCACTGCTGTCTGATCTGCGCTTGCGCAATGGCGAGGATGGTTTGCAGGCGATAGAGGCCGTGCGTCAGGTGTTGGGCTACCCGATACCGTCGGTACTGGTGACGGGTGACACCTCGCCAGAGCAAGTCAAGCGCGTGCATGACAGTGGGCACCGCGTGCTGTTCAAGCCTGTGCTGCCGAAGGAGCTTTTTTCGATGTTGAGGCAGCTCTCAAGCCACGCTTAGCCCCCACTTTGACCCCTAATACATGGGGGTTGGTCACCTAAGTCACTTGTGAGTGGGGGCTGCATTTCATAGCCTGCGCGTTTACGTTTGCCTACACAAGGGATTCGGGATGCTGCGGCGAACACAAGTTGATCAAACTACGCGATCTGCGGGCCTGCTGGCCATATTGACCTTGAACTTGTCCATGGTGATGCTGTTGGGCGCGCCAGCCCCAGCTCATGCTGATGCTCCCGTGGATGCGGACAACAGGCCAACCACGCAAGCCCTGACACGCCAACGCACATCAGCCCAAGTGCAAACCCACGCAACCGAGGGGCAGGCTTTGCTGGGCCGCGACGTGGTCAAGCTAGATGGCTATGCCTACTGTGGACAAGCCATGAGCTTGGCTGAAAGCGGGGACTTCCGCCAAAGCATCCGTGCCGCCAGCAAAGCGCTCTTCTTGGGTGAGCGTGACAACAAGCCTGACTTGCAGGCGCTGGCACACCGGGATTTGGCGGTGGCCTACTTGTACGCAGGCAAGCTTGATGAGGCTGAACAATACGCCCGCAGCGCACTGCTGTTCCCGGGTGCCAGCCCAGAGCAGGTGCTGGCACCGGCGCACAAGTTGTTGGGTGATGTGCAGGCACGCCGCGCCAATCCCGCAGGCGCCATCGCCGAGTACCAAGAAAGCCTGAAAACGGCCAGCGAGCGCTTTCGCTCTCAGGTTTGGGTGTCTTTGGCCAATGCACTGAATGCATCAGGGCAACCCAAGCCCGCCTTGGCGCAGCTCGATGCGCTCGACCCTGAGGCCCGTGCTGAACTGGGTAGCTTTTATTTGCGCAGCCGTGCGAATGCTTTGTTGGCCGATGGCCAGCCTGAAGCTGCGCTGGCTGTCTACGACCAGATCGCCAACGGTGACCGCACCCCAGATTCTGACTACCAGCGCCTGTGGGCTTTGGTTGGTGTGGGCCGGGTGCACCTGAGCCGCAACGAGCGCGTGCCTGCATTGGCTGCGTTTATACAGGCCACCACGCTGGCCAATGGGCTGCGTGCCAAGTTCCACAGCGAAGAGGTCCGCACGGGCCTGTTTGGCGATTTGCAAGCGGTGTTTGAGCAAGCCTTGCGTTTGGCTGCTGAGCAAAAGGACTTTGTCACCGCATGGAATCTGTCTGAAGACTCGCGGTCGCGCCAATTGCTCGATGCTGTGCGAGGACGCGCTGATGACGCGCTGGGTGGCCGCTTGACCTTGACTGAGTTGCAGGCCCGTTTGTCGCCCGATGAAGGGGTTTTGCAATACCACGCCGTGGGCGATCAGCTCCTTGTTTGGGTGATCCGCAAGAATGGCTTCCAAGGGCAGGCATTGGCTGTGCCGCAAACTGCGCTGGCCAAAGAGGTCGATGATTTCCGCCGCGCCATCATTGAGCGCAAGCGCGATGTGGACGTTCTAGGGCAGGCGCTCTATGCCAAATTGATCGCACCTTTGGGCTTAGACGGGTGGCCTGTGCCAGCGCGTCGGCTCTTTATCGTGCCTCACGGCCCCTTGCACTATTTGCCGTTTCAGGCCTTGCATGATGGCAAGGGCTATTTGATCGCCAGCACGGCGATATCGGTGTGGCCTTCGGCCTCCGTGGGCGGTCAACTGTGGTCGCGCCCCAATCAGCCGATCAACGCTTTGCTGGCTTTTGGTAACCCTGCGACCGCTGAGAACGTGCCTTTGCCCGGCGCCGAGCGCGAGGTCAACCAAGTGGCTGAACTCTTCAAGCAAAAGCAGATATTTGTCCAGCATGACGCGACCAAGTTGACCTTCAAACAGCACGCGAACCAATCGGCTGTGTTGCACGTGGCGGCGCATGCTGAAGTCGATGAGGTTGATCCTTTGTTCTCTCGCATTTTGCTGGCCAACGACGGACAAGATCGGGGCCTGTTAGAGGCCAGAGAAGTCTATGGTCTGGACATGCGCAGCGTCAGCTTGGTCACCCTGTCGGCTTGTGAAAGCGGCTTGGGCAAGATCGACAAGGGCGATGAAATCGTGGGCTTTACGCGCTCGTTTTTGTCCGCCGGAGCCAGCAGCATGGTGGCTTCGCTGTGGCCTGTGGCCGATGACTCAACCGAAGCCCTGATGACACGCATGTACGGGTCGATGACCGAAGGGGCGGACCTGATGGAGGCCATGCGCACGGCCCAAATCGACGTACAGAAGAAGCGCCGCTTTGCCCATCCCTTCTTTTGGGCGCCGTTCAATGTGATCGGCAATGGCCGCATGAAACTAGGAAGCTGAAGATGTCACGTGGCTTAACCCTTGTCCCGCTGGTGCTGATTGCGTCGCTGGCCCCCTTGTGTTCGGTGCAAGCGCAGCTGGCTTCGGCCACGCAAGCGGGGCAGGTGCCCGGCGCGGCTCAAATGCTGCGTGATTTGCCGCCCCAGACAGACATGCCCGCTTTGCCTGCCTTGGCACCGCTGGCCCCACTTACCCCGCTCGCTGCTACGCAGGCCGCGCCTGAGCCCAGCTTCGTGCTCAAGCAAGTGCAGGTGCGAGGTGCGACGGCCTTGACGCCGCAGCGCATCGCACAGACAGCCGAGCCCTTCATTGGCAAAACATTGAGCGATCAGGATTTGGGCGCCTTGGTGGCCGCCCTGCGCCAGCGCTATGACAGCATCGGTTTGATGCTGGTCAAGGTCGGCTTCCCGACGCAGGATGTCAGCAAGGGTCTGTTGACGCTGGATGTGGTTGAGCCCACGCTGGCACGCATCACCTTGCCACAAGGCGAGGGCGCACCCATCACAAGCGACCGCGTACAAGGCTTGCTGTCCTTCTTTGACGTGAAGGCAGGCGGCTTGCTTAATACGTCGGCACTAGAGCGTGTGATGTTTGCGCTCAACGACACCCCGGGCGTGCAAGCCAAGGCCGCGCTGACTCCCGCCGGTGACGAGGGTGTCTACAACTTGTCCATCGCCTTGCAAGCACGCCGCGCGTGGGATGCCTCTTTGGCTGAAGACAACCAAGGCGTCGTGTACGCCGGGCGCTGGCGCACGACAGCCTTGGCGCGGCTCAACAACCCTTTGGGTATCGGCGATAACCTCGATTTTCAGGGGCTGCTGAGCAATTCGGCTGGCGTGAAAGTAGGCCGTTTGGCCTACGAGTTGCCCGTGGGCTATACGCCAGCTCGTTTGTCTGTGGCGTACGCCAAAGTGGGCTATAGCTTGGCTGGCGACTTTGCTGATTTGGAGGCGCATGGCACAGCCCGCGTGCTGGAGTCCAATCTCAGCTACCCCTTGATCCGCTCGCGTACCCGAACCTTGATGGCACGCGTGGGCGCTGAAAGCAAAGGTTTGGTTGACAAGTTGGATGCGTTTGAAAGCCGCTCTGACAAGCGCATTTTGGGGGTCGTTGCTGGTTTGAACTACGAGTCCCGCGACAACGCGATGGGCGGTGGTTTCAATGGCGCATCGGTGCAATTTCACTGGGGGCATTTGCGCATCCGCAGCGAGGCCGATCAAGTCTACGATGCCAGCTTGGGTGACTACGGCACGGCCGGGCGTTTTGGCAAGGTGGAGCTGCAGTACTCACGTTTGCAATCGGTCGGGCGTGCGCTGTCTTTGTACGCCAATGTGAGCCAGCAACTGGCCACACGCAACTTGGATCCGGCTGAGAAGATTTCTTTGGGTGGGCCGCGCGGCGTGCGTGCCTACCCAACCGCAGAGGGTGCCTCAGATGAGGCCACCTTGCTGACCAGTGAATTGCGCTATTGGGTTAACCGCAACTTGACCGTCTTTGCGCTCTACGACTGGGCCAAAGGCCAACTCAAGCGCGACGGCAATCCTGCCGACCTGTCTGACAACCACATCCAGCTGCATGGCGCAGGTGTGGGGCTGGTGGCCACCTATCCGGACTGGGTCACCGTCAAAGCCACCCTGGCATGGCGTGGTCAACGCCGCGCTGAGTCCGAACCCAGCAACGACAAGCCGCGCCTGTACGTCCAGGCCCTGCATACCTTCTGATCCAAGAGGCTCGTGATGATGATTCCACCCTGTGCGCATGGTCTGTTGCGCCCCTTGATGCTGGCCTTGATCAGCGCTGGCTGTGTCTCTGGCGCTTTGGCGGGTGCGCCCATCATTGCCGATACCACACTGCCTACGGGCATGGTGCTGAAAAACGGTGCGGCTGAACTCGCTACCGTGGGCACCACCATGACGGCCACGCAAACCAGTGCGCGCGCAGTTTGGGAGGCCAACAACTTCAGCATCGGCACGCTGTCGTCCTTCATCAATAACGGGCTCAAGGGCAGCACGACCTTGGTGCGTGTGGTGAGCAGTCAAGGTGGTTTTGGCAACAGCAGTGTGCTCAATGGCCACTTGACGGCCAATAACAACTTCATTTTGGTTAACCCGTTTGGCATCTATGTGGGCAGCTCTGCTGTCATCACAGGGGCCAGCGTGGTCTTGTCGGCTTTGGATTTGAAGTCATCTTTGATAGACAACAATTACCAAGCCTTCATGGATGGGCAGCACGTCGTGTTCGATGTGGGGGTCGGCTATGGTGGTTATGGCGAATCGATCGTGGAGATTGACCAAGGTGCCACACTCACGGCGACCGATGGTGGCAGTATTTTGTTGATTGGCGATAACGTCCGCAACGCAGGCGCACTCAAGCTGAGCAACGGCGGTCAGATCAGTTTGGCCGCAGTGGGGTCGGCCACAGTGGACATTGGTGACAGCGGCTTCATCACCTTGTCTGCTTATGACCAGGGCGCCAACCCAACTACACGTGTGGTGCTTCATGAGGGGGTGATCGACGCACCCAATGGCACGGTCAATTTGGTAGCGGCGGGTGATCAATCAGGCAGCAATCGCTTTTTTGAGGGCGTGTCGTCACCCTCGTCCAACGTGAATTTGAATCAATCCAGTGGCGTCATCAACAACGGTGTCATCAAAGCACATTCTGGCAGCGCGCGCCTGCTGGCCCAGGGCGTGGGCAGCTATGTGATGAACCATGGCCTGGTCGATGTGAGTGCACTTAGCTCATCGACCCAGGCTGGCCACATCCGCCTGTCAGCAGAAAACATCTTGCTGTTGGGCGATGCTGAATCGCCCTCTGTCTTGCGCGCGGACGGTCCATCTGGCGGCGGCCTGATCGAGCTCAATGGCAACACGGCTCTGCACGACGGTGAGCCGAAAGAGGGCGAATCCATACAGCCGCACTGGATCTATGGGTCAGAAAATAGCACCCTGTCCGCAGACGCTACTGAGACCGGCAACGGCGGCAAAATTGTGATGGCGACCTTGTTTGATCAATCTGCCAACAACAGCGAAGCCCAAGCACGAACAGGTTTTGGCGTGCTTGAGTTCTATGGCGTGGCGCAAGCACGCGGTGGTGTCAAAGGCGGCAACGGTGGCACGGTGGAGACGCTGGCCCCTGCGGTGATCACCCGTTTGAACGTGCCCGGCGTGGAGGGTGGCCTGTTCAAAACTTTGCTGGGTAGCATCCAGGTCAACGCACGCGCCCTTGGCGGTGAGGGAGGGTCTTGGTCACTCTACTCGCCTGACATCACCGTGGGTAAGGCCATACAGCAAGGTGTCGCCGGTGAGGGCTCTTACACCCCAGACGCGCCGGGTAGCTATGTCAATGAGCAAGACGTGGTGGGCGTACTCAACAGTGGTGCATCGGTCGGCTTGACGACCTACAACAGTGATGCCGCTGTAGTTGGCCGCAACCTGATCGTTGAAGCAGGCACACAAATCATCCAAACCCAAGGTGCAGGCGGCAACCAGTTGGTGTTGCAGTCTCAGGGGGATGTCGTCGTGGGTGCGGGCACGACCATCGCTTCGACCCAAAGCAAGCTCAACGTGACCGTGGTGGCTGATGCGGATGGCAATGGTCAGGGTAGTTTGATCGTGGCTGGGCAACGCTTGCTCAACGTGCCTGCCATTTTGCCTTTGACAAATTTGCGCTTGCAGGCGCAAGCCGTGACCGCAGCCAGCGATGCGCCGGTCACCATTCAAACCCATGGTGGTGATTTGCTGTTGGCCGGGGCCCAAACGACGGGGCCTGATTTCGGCGCTGCACCCGCGAACCAGCAAGCTGGTGTCCACCTGACAGGGGTTGTGCTTGATACACGGGATGCTGCCTCCCGTGGGGACATTGTGATCAAAGGTGCGGGCGGTGCCACACAAAATGGCGTCACCATTGACCAAGCGGACATCACGGGTCGCAACATCAGCATATTGGGCAACAGCAGCACGGCCACGGGTGTCCGCGTGAGCAACACAGCCATCCATACCGACACCGGTACGGTCGCGATCACCGGTGTGGCGGGTGTTGGCGGGGCTGTAGGCCAAGCTGTGGGGGTTGATATTGGTCCTGCCGTGACCATCAATATGGGGCAAGGGCGGGCCACGATCTTGGGCCGTGCACGCGGTGGACTTTTGGCCGATGCCGTAGGTTTGCGCATCAACGGCTTGACCGTCACGACCTCGGGCGGTGGGACTGGTGTGGATGTGCAAACACCACTGCTGACGCTGGTGGGCCAGTCTGTGGAGTCGACCGCGCCGGGGCTGCAGGTCACGGCGGGTACACCAGGCATCGCCTTGCATGACGAAGCAGGCCCCAGTTTGGCCTCGGTTGCCGACGTGGTGGTGGGCGCCAGCGCCGATGCCCTAGCCGTGCAGGCCTTGGACTTGGGATTGGGTACGAGCTTGCCGAAGTGGCACACCAGTGGGCGCCTGAACATCAGGCCAATGGGTGTTGGCGAGGACGGCCAAATGGTCAACCACCGCGATACCATCACCCGTGTCGGGGCCGATGCGGGTGGTTTGCTCACCAACTTCATCGTCAACCCTGGGTGGTTTAACGCGGCCGTCAACCCCAGCATCTCAACGGCGATGGGCGTGGTGATTGGCTCTAGTGAGCAAACCGGTTTGATCAGCGTGGCCGATGGTGCGCTCAATGGCGCTGGTGCGATCACCTTGCAAAATCAGGGCGACAACGCAGCAGGCATTGAGCTGGGCGAGCAAACGAGCCAGATCCGCAGCCTCAGTTTGTTGACCTCAGGCAAGGTCACCCAAAGCGGTGCCATCAACGTGGATAAGTTGAACATCATCGCCACAGAACCTGCTTTGGTTCAGCTCAACAACGCGGCCAACCGGATCAAGAGTCTGAGCTTCAGCGGCTTGGCCAGTGCACCTGTGGCAGCTCAAACGGCGGCTACAACGCAGTCTGTCGATGGCATCGTGGCTTATGACAGCGCGGAAGGGGGGGGCTTTCAGGCCTTGAGCATCGTGATGGTGGGCGAGAGCATCCAACGACCCGACACGCTTCCGCCCGAACCCAATCGGCCACCCCGGCCATTTGAGGGCCCCGATGCGCTGAGTGAGTTGCGCACCGACGTCTACGTGCACGGCTTGCTGTCGCGGCTACAGGTCTGTACCGCAGCCAACACGGCAGGCGGTGGCCAGGGGCTGGAGACCAATGTCGAGCCGATATCGCAAGAGTGGCTCAAGGTGCGCCGTGGCGCGCAGTTGAGCAATTGCTCCGGCGTGCGTGCTGACAGCAGTTGCGCGGCGTTCTAAGAGGACATGACTTTTGGCAGGTGTGACGGCCTGCGGTCATCCCTACAGTGCACGTCAGTCCTAGACAAAGCACAGAGCATTCTGGAAATAACATGGCCGTGATTGATGTCGACGCCCTCCTCGCGCCACTTGCACAAGGTGACCCGTGCGGGCCTGACCTGGAATATGACAGCGCCTTTTTGGCGTTGGAAGAAGCTGCGCGCGGCAAGGCTGAGCAGCAGTTTGGCGACACCATCATTGCCGCCGAAGAGCCCGACTGGCGCAAGGTGCAGTCTTTGTCGCAAGCGCTGGCCATGCGCACACGCGACCTGCGTGTCGCTGTGCACCTGTTGCGTGCGTCCACACGCTTGCAAGGCTTGGCTGCGGCTGCAGAAGGTTTGCGTCTGATTGAAGGGCTGCTGAGTCAGCACTGGGATCACGTCCACCCGCTACTGGATGCCGATGACCACAATGACCCGACCATGCGCCTCAATGCGCTGGCTCCTTTGGTGGATGGCGCAGCCTTCTTGGCCGATGTCCGCAAGGCGCCGTTGTTGGCTGGGCGTGGTGGGATCACAGGTCGTGAATGTGAGTTGGCATCGGGCAAGGTGGTGCCGCATGGGGGTGAGGCGGTCATCCCGATGGCCGGTATCGCCCAAGCCATGCGCGACGCCGAGGCGCAGCAAGCAGGTTTGGCGGTCAGTTTGCTCAGCTTGGTTGACACGGTTAATGCCATCGACAAAATCATCACCGACCGTGCCAGCACATCGGGCCCTGAGTTTCGCCCTCTGCGCATGCTGCTGCAAACCATTGTGGATGCGGCCAGTCAGGTTGCAGATGGCGGAGCCAGCCACGCTGTGGCTGATGACGCGCCTCACGGTACTGCTTCGGCTGTGGTGGGTGTATCGGCTCCTGCAGGCGCGATCCGCAGCCGAGAAGACGCGATCGCGGCGATCGACAAGGTCTGCCAATGGCTTGAACTCAACGAACCATCGAACCCCGCACCGCTCTTGATTCGGCGCGGGCAACGCTTGATGAGTAAAAACTTTCTCGACATCATCCGCGACCTTGTTCCGGACGGCATCGATCAAATTGCGAAGCTGGCCGGTGTGCCAGCCGATCAGTAAAACCCAACGACCCAGGAGCGACCTATGGCCACCAGCAGTCAAAAATTCATTGCCCGTAACCGCGCACCCCGTGTGCAAATTGAGTACGACGTCGAGCTCTATGGCGCCGAGAAGAAAGTGCAACTGCCCTTCGTGATGGGCGTGTTGTCCGATCTGTCTGGTAAGCCAGCAGAGCCATTGGCCGCGGTTGCCGACCGCAAATTCCTTGACTTCGACGTCGATAACTTCGATGCCCGCATGAAGTCGATGAAGCCGCGCGTGGCCTTTCAGGTGCCCAACACCCTCACGGGTGAAGGCAATTTGGCGATCGACCTGACGTTCGAGAGCATGGATGACTTCTCTCCTGCGGCCATCGCGGCCAAGGTCGATGGCTTGAGCAAGTTGCTCGAAGCGCGTCAGCAACTGTCCAACCTGATCACGTACATGGATGGCAAGACAGGTGCAGAGGAGTTGTTGGCCAAGGTCTTGCAAGACCCGGCTTTGCTCAACTCGCTGGTGGCTTCCAAGAAGCCAGCCGACAGCCAATAAGGACGGAGAACCCATGTCTGAAGCACAAGCTCAAGCACACAGCGCCGCGTTAGAAGGCGTTCAGTACCAAGGCGGCGATTTTGCCTCCCTGCTCAATAAAGAGTTCAAGCCTCAAAACGACGGCGCCAAGTCTGCCGTCGAGCAAGCAGTCTTGACCTTGGCCCAGCAGGCCTTGTCCCAAACCACACTGATCGGCAGCGATGTGGTGGCTTCGATCGAAGCCATGATCGCCGCACTCGACGAGAAGCTGTCTGAACAAGTCAACAAGGTGCTGCACCACGCCGAGTTCCAGCAACTTGAGAGCGCATGGCGCGGCTTGAGCTACTTGGTCAACAACACCGAAACCGACGAGATGCTGAAGATCCGTGTCTTCAATATCTCCAAGGTTGAAGTGGGCAAAACGCTCAAGAAATTCAAGGGCACGGCGTGGGATCAAAGCCCGCTGTTCAAGAAGATCTACGAAGAAGAGTATGGCCAATTCGGCGGCGAGCCCTTCGGCTGTTTGGTGGGCGATTACTACTTCGACCATACGCCTCCTGACGTGGAGTGGTTGGGTGAGATGGCCAAAGTCAGCGCCGCTGCACACACGCCGTTTTTGTCTGCTGCCAACCCTGGCTTGATGCAGTTTGAGTCGTGGCAAGAGCTGGCCAACCCGCGTGACCTGACCAAAATCTTCACCACACCTGAGTACGCTGCGTGGCGCTCACTGCGCGAGTCCGACGACGCCCGTTACATCGGTTTGGCCATGCCTCGCTTCTTGGCGCGGCAACCCTATGGCGCCCGCACCAACCCGGTCGAAGCCTTCGATTTTGAAGAAGACACAGCCGGTGCTCAGCACGACAAATACGCGTGGGCCAACTCTGCCTATGCCATGGCGGTCAACATCAACCGCTCTTTCAAAGAGTACGGCTGGTGCTCGCGCATCCGAGGCATCGAGTCCGGTGGTGCTGTCGAGGGTTTGCCAACGCACACCTTCCCGACCGATGATGGCGGCGTCGACATGAAGTGCCCAACAGAGATCGCCATCAGCGACCGCCGTGAGGCAGAGCTGGCCAGAAATGGCTTCATGCCTTTGGTGCACAAAAAGAACTCTGACTTTGCCGCGTTCATTGGGGCGCAGTCCCTGCAAAAGCCCGCTGAGTACGACGACCCTGATGCGACGTCTAACGCCAA
Source organism: Aquabacterium sp. (assembly GCA_030654395.1). Taxonomy (GTDB): domain Bacteria; phylum Pseudomonadota; class Gammaproteobacteria; order Burkholderiales; family Burkholderiaceae_C; genus Aquabacterium. Next base: position 138,869 of record JAURXM010000026.1, on the reverse strand, counting down.
CTTGGCAGCGCGCTTGCCCTACCTGTTCGCGACATGCCGCTTTGCGCATTACCTCAAGTGCATCGTGCGGGACAAGATCGGCTCGTTCAAAGAGCGCGATGAAGTCCAGCGTTGGTTGCAAGACTGGATCATGAACTACGTCGATGGGGATCCTGCCCATTCGTCAGAAGACACCAAGGCGCGCCGCCCATTGGCAGCCGCTGAAGTGATTGTGGAGGACGTGGAAGGCAATCCGGGGTACTACACCTCGAAGTTCTTCTTGCGCCCGCACTACCAACTCGAAGGCCTGACTGTCTCGTTGCGTTTGGTCTCCAAGTTGCCATCGCAAAAGACGGCCTGATCAGGCATCCGTTTTTTCATCACGTCGGCGGCGAGAGGGTGTTGACCCCACCATCTCGCCGTGTTTTACCGGCACTCAATACCTCGTGGGTTCTAGAACTGGAGCAATATCATGGCCGTAGACATGTTCATCAAGATTGGTGATATCAAGGGCGAATCAAAAGACGACAAGCACAAGCAAGAGATCGACGTGCTGGCGTGGAGCTGGGGCTTGAGCCAATCCGGCACGACCCACACGGGCGGTGGCGGTGGCGCTGGCAAGGTCAATGTGCAAGATCTGTCTTTGACCAAGTGGGTTGACTCATCGTCGACCGCACTGATGGTGGCGGCCTGCAAGGGCACACACATCAAGGAAGTCAAGCTGACTGTTCGCAAGGCCGGTGAGACACCCCTTGAGTACATCAAGATCACGCTCAATGAAGTGCTCGTATCGTCGGTGCAAACCGGTGGTTCAGGTGGAGAAGACCGCTTGACGGAAAACGTGGTGCTTAATTTCGCCAAGTTCAAAGTCGAGTACACGGTCCAGGCTGATACCGGCGGCGCAGGCGCGACCAGCACCGCCGCGTGGGACATCCCAGCCAACAAAGCACAGGGTTGATCCGCCATGGCCCTTGCCGATATGTTCCTCAAGATCGAAGGCACCCGTCAGGGGCCGATCAAGGGCGAATCGACCGATCTCAGCCACGTCGACGAAATCGAGGTGCTTGGGTGGAACTGGGGCATGGACGTCTCTGCGGCGTCGTTTGGCGGCGCCCAGGCCCGCACCACTTTGCAAGAGCTGGTGGTGCGTAAACGCGTTGACCGTGCATCGACAGCACTGATGTCGGCCTTGCGGGCCAATGAGCCGCTAAAAAAAATCACGCTCAGCGTGCGCAAAGCCGGTGGTGAGTCTGCGGTGGACTATCTCAAAATCACCATCGAGAAAGCGCGGCTGATGTCTCACTCCGTAGGCTCGGTAAGCGATGGTTCGTGCGAACTGCAAGAAGAGTTGCGCATCGCCTTTTTCAAAGTCAACGTGCAGTACCAACCCCAGACCAGCAGCGGTGGCAGCGGCGGGGCCACCACGTTCGAGACCGAAATCACCCCAGCGTGATCACCTGAGGACAGCTCACCATGAAAAGCCTGACGGTTGAAGCAGCAGAGCGTGCCCTTGCCATGGCCGATATTGACTTGGCGATGGACTATTTACAGGCTGGTGTGCGCGCGCAACCGGCTGACCCCAAACTGCGTATTTTTCTGTTTCAGCTGTTGGCTGTGGACATGCAGTGGACGCGCGCCTTGACGCAGCTTAATGTGTGCGGCGAACTGGATGCGGGCGCCTTGGCCATGGTCAGCACCTACCGTGAGGCCTTGCAGTGCGAGGTCATCCGTGAGGCTGTGTTCAGGGGCCAGACCACGCCCATCGTCTTTGGTCAGCCCCAAGCATGGGTGGCCAATCTGGTGGAGGCCTTACAGGCTGATGCACGGGGCGACCACGCTTTGGCCCAGCACCTGCGTGAACAGGCGTTGGTGGCTGCGCCCGCCACCAGTGGGCAGCTCAATGGCCAAGCGTTTGAGTGGGTGGCAGATGCCGATGCGCGCTTGGGCCCCGTGCTGGAGGTGATCATCAATGGACGCTATGGTTGGTTGCCCTTTGCATCGGTATCCAAGATCGTCTTTGAGGCCCCAGCTGACCTGCGCGACATGGTTTGGTTGCCTGCCAGCCTGACCTTTGCCAATGGTGGTGGCGCAGTGGCTTTGGTGCCCACACGCTACGCCGCTTTGCCGGACGATGCCAACAATCTGTTGAAGTTGTCGCGTCGCACGGACTGGCTGGAGACCTCGCCGGGGCAGTACAGCGGCTTGGGGCAACGCCTGTTGACCACCGATCAAACCGAGTTGGGCTTGCTCGATGTGCGTGAGTTGACGCTGAACGTCGTTGCCGATGTAGGCCAGGCGGTTGCCTGATCATGGCCACAGCTGATCTGCGCGACCGCTTACAGCCGGCCTTGCTTGATCGCTTGACTGACGACAGCCCTGACGTCCAACACGACGCCGATGACCGTCGCGCGCTCAATAAAAGCCAATTGCGACAGGCTGTTTTGCGTGACTTGGGCTGGTTGCTCAACGCTGTGCAGCCACTGGGTAAACAAGCTGTCGATGCACCTTACGCCGCCGAGTCCGTACTGAACTTCGGCTTGCCGCCGCTGTCGGGTCAATTGGCATCGAAGGTCGATGTGCCCAGCGTGGAGCAATCCATCCGCGAAGCCATCTTGCGTTTTGAGCCGCGCATCCTTGAGCACGCTTTGTCGGTCAAAGCCATTGATGGTGGCGCCATGCTCGACGCACACAACGTCATTGAATTCGAAATACGCGGTTTTTTGTGGGCCCAGCCCATCCCACTGGAGCTGTTGCTTCGCACGCAGCTTGATCTGGAGGCCGGTCAAGTGAAATTGGTCGATGGCAACCCCAGCCCCATTGACGGAGGCCGGCGCTGATGGACCCCGGACTGCTCAAGCTATACAACCAGGAGCTGGCCCATTTGCGCGAGGTCGGCAGTGAGTTCGCGCGCGAGTTCCCGAAGATCGCCTCGCGCTTGACCATGGACGGCCTCGAAGTCGCCGATCCTTACGTTGAGCGCCTGCTTGAAGGTTTCGCCTTCATGGCTGCGCGCACCCAGCTCAAGCTGGACGCTGAGTACCCCCGTTTTATCCAGCACCTGCTGGAAACGGTCTACCCTAACTTTTTGTCGCCTGTGCCATCGATGATGGTCGCGCGGCTGCAACCTGATCTGGCTGACCCGGCTTTGGCCAAGGGCTTCAAGCTGCCGCGCCAATCGAGCTTAACCAGTCAAGTTACACGCGGTCAGAACACGCGCTGCGAGTTTCGCACTGCGCACGAGGTCACCATGTGGCCCCTTGAGTTGGTGGGGGTGCAGTACTTCAGCCATGCGCCCGATCTGCCTTTGGCGCAACTGCCTGTCGCACGCCAAGTGCGTGGCGGGCTGCGCATCAGGCTGCGCGTGCAAGGCGGTTTGACGGCGGCGCAGTTGCCTGTGGATGCGCTGTCTTTCTACATCAGCGCACCTGATGAAACCGCTTTGCGCTTGCACGAGTTGCTGACGACGGCCACGCTGGGCACTTGGTTGCCCGTGGATGCCGAGCAAGCGCGGGCCCAGTGGGCACACGCTGACAGCCTGAAGCAGCAAGGCTTTGATGACGACCAAGCCTTGTTGCCTGAAACGCTGCGTGGGTTCTCAGGCTACCGCGTGTTGCAGGAGTTCGCGGCCATGCCGCAGCGCCTGATGTTTGTGGAGCTGAGTCAGCTGCGCCATCGCATGGCACGCATCAAGGGCAACGAATTTGAAGTGGTGATCTTGCTGTCGCGCGGCGATCCGGCGCTTGAATCGCTGGTCGATGAGGGTAGCTTGTCTCTGTATTGCACACCGGCAATCAACCTCTTCCCTAAGCGACTTGACCGCATCGCCTTGGCGGCCTCTCTGCCTGAACAGCATGTGGTGCCAGATCGCACACGACCGATGGACTTTGAGGTCTACAACATCGAGTCGATCACAGGTTATGGCACAGGCAACGTAGCCGAGCAAGTCTTTCACCCGATGTACGCGGCCTTTCACACCGAAGGCAGTGAGCATCCCGCCTATTACACCGTGCGCCGCGAGCCACGCATGATGTCGCAACGCCAGCGGGAGCAGGGCGCACGATCGTCCTACATCGGCAGCGAGCTGTTCGTGTCTTTGGTCGACCCGAGCAACGCGCCTTATGCTCAAGAGCTGCGGCAACTGGCCGTCACGGCCATGGTGAGCAACCGCGATCTGCCGATGTTGTTGCCAGGCGCTGGTCAGCGTGATGCGGCAACAGGCTCGCCAGCGTGGGCGCTCGACGCGACGGGGCCGGTCAAAGGGGTGCAGTGCCTGCGCGGCCCCACCCCTGCCGTGCAGCGTTTGGTGCGCGGTGACATGGGCTGGTCTTTGATCAGCCAGTTGACTTTGAACTACCTGTCGATCGCTGGTGAAGACCCCCAAAAGGCCGCTGCTGCCTTGCGCAGCCTCTTGAGCCTGTACGGGCCTGAGGGCGACGCCAGTTGGCGCAAGCAGGTTGATGGCATCCGCTCTGTGACCGCCAGTCAAGTGGCGCGGCGCTTACCGGGGCCTGGGCGTTTGGCCTTTGGCTCTGGCGTGCAGATTGATTTGGAGCTCGATGACATGGGCTTGCAAGGCAGCAGCGCCGTTTTATTAGGCAGTGTGCTGGAGCATTTTTTCGCGCGCCATGCGGCCATCAACAGTTTCACGCAAACGCGCTTGCGCACCGCCTCGCGTGGTCTGGTCATGCAATGGTCTCCCCGCATGGGGCAGGCCGCGGTGATTTAAGCCGCCATCATGGACGATCTGTCTCCACCGTCAGTGATGATGCCTTCGCGCTCGCCTCGCATGCCGCTGGCGCGAGACCAAGCTGCTTTGCAGCAGTTGTGGGCGCAACTGGCGCAAGCACCTCAAGCGCATGACCTGTTCCAGGTGCTGCGGCGCATCCAGGCCTTGAGCCCGACCTTACCCAGGCTGGGCGAGGCCTTGCGCCCCCGCGACGAGGCCGTTCGTTTGGGGCAAGACCCCGAGTTGGACTTTGCTGCTGCCAATCTGCACTCCTTCACCATGGCGCACAGCGCTGCGCCGCGCATCGGTCAGCGCGCCTTTGGCCTGTTTGGCCCGATGGGCCCGATGCCGCTGCACCTGACCGAGTACGTGCGTGAGCGCGATCGCAGCCATGGTGACCCGACCATGTTGCGCTTTGCCGATGTCTTTCACCACCGTGCGCTGCTTTTGTTCTTTCGGGCGTGGGCACAGTCCCGCCCCGTGGTCCACCGTGACCGACCGTGGGATGACGATTTCGCACGTTGGGTCAGTGCCTTGTTCGGGCAATCGCCCAAGTCCTTTACACAGCGCGATGCCATCCCTGACGACGCCAAGCGTTTGCATGCCGCCGCCTTGGCGCGGGGCCCTCGCCATGCTGAAGGCCTGATCAAAATCCTCACACAGTATTTTGGTGTGCAGGTCAGCATCGAACCCAGTGTGGGCCATTGGCTGGCGTTGCAAGACGAAGACCGCAGCCGACTGCTGCCCAGTACGGCACCGGGCCGCAACACAGCCTTGGGCCTGCAGGCTGTGCTTGGCAAACGCGTGTGGGACAGGCAATCGCATTTCCGCCTGCGTATCGGCCCTTTAACTTACAAGCAATACCAGCGTTTTTTGCCCGGCCAACCAGCTCAAAAAGCTTTGCGAGATTGGTTGCGTCAGTACCTCGGCATGAGCCTGTGTTGTGAGACACGTTTGGTGCTGCAAGGCAGCGAGGTGCCACGGCTGAGGCTCGGCCTGAAAGACAGCGCAGGCCAACTCGGGCTGAACGCGTGGCTTGGCCGAAAAACAGCGCATCCAGACCGCGCGGACATGCGTTTGCGTTTGCACTTGAATCCCCAAGCACACACCCAATAAACACGAGGAACTACGTCATGGCAGAAATCAGTCGCACCGCCTTGTTTGGCAAACTCAACCCGCTGGCCTACAAAGCCATTGAAGGCGCCACGGTGCTGTGCAAAATGCGCGGCAACCCGTATGTCGAGCTGCAGCATTGGTTCGCGCAAATCCTGAACAACCAGGACTCTGACCTGCACCGCATCATCCGCCAGTACGAGCTGGACACGTCTGCGCTGGCGAGCGATTTGACAGCCTCGATGGACCGCCTGCCGCGCGGCGCCTCGTCCATCAGCGACTTGTCGACCTTTGTTGAAAATGCCGTAGAGCGCGCTTGGGTATACGGCTCTCTGATGTACGGTGATCGCCAGGTGCGAACAGGCTACCTGATCATCGGCATGCTCAAGACGCCGACGCTGCGCAGCGCTTTGTTGTCCATATCCAAGCAGTTCGATCGCATCAAGCTTGATGACCTGATGGACAGACTCCCGGAGCTGCTGGCTGCATCGCCTGAAGCCAGCCAAGGCGCGACCGAATCTGGTGCCGCACCGGGTGAAGCCAGCGATGCCATGGCGCCTGCGGCCATGGGCAAACAAGAGGCCCTTAAGCGCTTCACGACTGATCTGACTGAACAAGCCCGCAGCGGCAAGATGGACCCGATCGTGGGCCGCGATGACGAGATCCGCCAAGTGGTGGATATCCTCATGCGCCGCCGTCAAAACAACCCCATCCTCATTGGTGAGGCCGGTGTCGGCAAGACGGCCGTGGTGGAGGGCTTTGCCCAGCGCATCGCGCGCGGTGATGTCCCACCTTCACTCCAAGACGTCACCCTGTTGACGCTGGATGTGGGCTTGCTGCAAGCCGGTGCCAGCATGAAGGGCGAGTTCGAGCAACGCTTGCGCTCTGTCATCGACGAGGTGCAAGCCAGCCCCAAGCCCATCATCTTATTCATTGATGAGACGCACACGCTGGTCGGTGCAGGCGGCGCAGCCGGTACGGGCGATGCCGCCAATTTGCTCAAGCCTGCCTTAGCACGAGGCCAGTTGCGCACGATTGGCGCGACCACCTTTGCAGAGTACAAAAAGCACATCGAAAAAGACCCGGCATTGACACGTCGTTTTCAAAGCATCACGGTGGATGAGCCCGATGAGGCCAAGGCCTTGTTGATGATGCGCGGCGTGGCATCGACCATGGAAAAACACCACAAGGTGCAGATATTGGATGAGGCTTTAGAGGCCGCAGTCAAGCTGTCTCACCGCTACATCCCTGCGCGTCAATTGCCAGATAAATCTGTGAGCCTGATCGACACCGCTTGCGCCCGCGTTGCCGTGAGCCTGCACGCCACACCGGCTGAAGTGGACGACTGCCGCAGACGCATCGAGGCGCTGGATACCGAGCAAGCGATCATCGGCCGCGAAGCCGCTATTGGTGTGGACACTGTTGCCCGCCAATCGCTCGTTACGGAGCAGCTGACGTCAGAGCACACACGCCTTGCTGCATTGGATATCCGTTGGGAAGCTGAAAAGGGTTTGGTTGACCGATTGCTGAGTCTGCGTGCCAAGTTGCGCGGCGCCATGGAGGCGGCTGAAAGCGTCCCTGAGGCAGAACGTGCAGACGCCATGGTTGAACTCAAGGCCGTGCAAGCCGAGTTGACCACGCTGCAAGGCGAGACACCACTGATTCTGCCCACTGTTGATTATCAAGCCGTGGCCAGTGTGGTCGGCGACTGGACAGGCATCCCCGTGGGCCGCATGGCTGCCAACGAAGTTGAGACCGTGCTCAACCTGCCCAAGCTGATGGCGCAGCGCGTGATCGGTCAAGACCATGCAATGGAGATGATCGCCAAGCGCATTCAAACATCGCGCGCGGGCTTGGACAACCCCAACAAGCCCATCGGCGTGTTCATGCTGGCAGGCACATCGGGCGTGGGCAAGACCGAAACAGCACTGGCACTGGCCGAAGCGCTGTATGGCGGCGAGCACAACCTCATCACCATCAACATGAGCGAGTACCAGGAGGCGCACACCGTGTCCACGCTCAAGGGCGCGCCTCCGGGCTATGTCGGGTATGGCGAAGGCGGTGTGCTGACCGAAGCGGTGCGCCGCAAGCCTTACAGCGTCGTGCTGCTCGATGAAGTCGAAAAGGCCCACCCGGACGTGCACGAAATATTCTTTCAAGTCTTTGACAAGGGCTGGATGGAAGACGGAGAGGGGCGCGTCATCGACTTCAAGAACACCCTGATCCTGCTGACCACGAATGTGGGCACCGACACCATCGCCGCGCTGTGCAGTGACCCCGATTTGATGCCCGACCACGAGGGCATGGCCAAGGCCTTGCGCACGCCGCTGCTCAAGATCTTCCCGCCTGCGTTGTTGGGACGTTTGGTCACCATCCCCTACTACCCCTTGTCCGACGAGATGCTAGGCAAGATCGTCAGGCTGCAACTTAACCGCATCAAGAAGCGCGTGGAGGCCCGCTACAAGATCCCGTTTGCCTACAGTGACGATTTGGTTAAGTTGGTCGTATCGCGCTGCACTGAAAGCGAATCGGGTGGCCGGATGATTGACGCGATCTTGACCAACACGATGCTGCCTGATGTTTCGCGCGAGTTCCTCAACCGCATGCTCTCTGGTCACCCCATCACGGGCGTGCGTGTGGATGTCCAAGCCAACGATTTTTCGTACCACTTCGACTGAAGTTCAATATATTCAAACCAAGGATAAGAACATGCCATTTGATTACAGCATCAAGGGTTGGCCTGCCACCGTCGTGATTGACGCAGACACCTACGATTTGAGCTCTTGCGATCTAGACGACAGCGGTCTTGTTTACGCGGTTGCGGGTGTCAAAAACCCCCACATCACGATTCATGGGGTCAGCAAAACGGGCCCCGGAGACTGGCACCGTCGTGGCGGCGACTTCCATATCCGTGTGTCGGGCACCAAGCTCTACGAATACGACCAAAATGGCCCAGCTGACTTTGTGTTCGCCACCGGCAAGAAAAAGGGCGAGAAGGCCACGGGCGCAGGGTCTGCGGATCAATCAGCGCTCGCGAACGCCATGGCCATCACTTTCAGAACGGCCATCAAGGCCAGCATCGGTCTTTAGGATCGGCTTCATTTGAGGGTGAGGGTCACCAAGGCCAGGCTGTGTGGGGGCAACTCCACCGTGTCGCTGATAGCCAAGGTGCTTTCTTCACGTTGCATGAGGCCTGCACGGTCGCTGGTGTCAAACACATCGCTGGACGTCAGTACAACTAGGCTTTGCGCTGTCACGGCACTGGCAAAGGTTTGGCCTAGACGCAATGCGACACGTGCAGGGTTGGAAGGATCCTTGTGGATGATCAACACCCGTAATGTGTTGCCGCTGCGGGTGACCAGCGCCTCGGCCACCGGCAGGCCCTTGACTGCTGCGGTCAGGCCGATGCTCGGGGTGTCTACACTAGGAGCGGTCACTGTCACAGGCAACCATTGGCCTTGGAGTGCCTCTTTGTAGAGCTTAAAAACTTCGAAAACGGGCCGCGCCCGGGGTTGTGACTGGATGGCTCCAAAAAAACCATTGCCTGAAAGCGACCAGTAGTTGGCCATGGCCACATCGGGTGTGCTGGCCAGCAGGCGCAGGATGTCGGCCATGACCAAGGCGCCAGCGGGTGATTGGGGTAGCTGGTCACTGGCGCCCTTGCCTAAGGTGAACAGGCTGTTGTACTCGGTTACCGCAAAATCGACCTTTTGACCGGGCAGCAAGGTAGCCAGTTGCGTGCGCATGGTCTGAAAATCGGCCTCGATGGTTCGGGTGCCAGCCATGGCCGCCCAGTAGAGCTGGTCGTTCGAGAAGCCGCGGCTCAAGTCCGAGGGATCGAAGGCCAGCGGCACGTAGCTGTTGTGCAGACTGACATGGTTCAAGCCAGGCATCGGCGTTTTAAGCACCTCACGCGTGAAGCCAGGGAAGGCGTTGGCCGTGATGCCATTGCGCAGGTCATTGGCCAAGGGCAGGCTCACCTCAATGCTGGGGTCCACCGCGCGCATGGCGGAGGTGAACGCGGCCGCGCGCTTGCCAAACTCAGTGGGACTGACCCACAAGCTGGGCTGTTCATTGGGCTTGAGATAGGGCTCGTTGCCCAACTCCCATTGCGTGACCTTGGGCAAAGGCTTGCCCGTGCGGCTGGACGTTAGCCCATCGACATTGATCCGCTTGACCCACGCTGCCGCTTCTTGCGCGGTGCCGGTGATCATGTTGACGGTGATGAGCGGTTGTGCCCCGGTGGCTTCGCACAGCTCTAGGAACTCTTGGGTGCCCACGATGGTGGGCTGATCAACGACCGCGTTGGCGTGCTGGTTGCTTCCACGGGTGGCGATGGGCCCCATGCCCCGTTCCCAGTGGTAGGTGTCTGATTGCAAGCCGCCGGGGTAGCGCAGCATTGTGGGGGCCATCTGTTGCACCAGGGCCAACATCGCAGGTCTGATCTGACCTTGGGTGTCGAACATGCCATCACCTCGGTCCACCCATTGCATGTTCTGGCCCAATACCCGGCGGTTAACGGGTCGGCCTGTGGCTTGCAGATCGATCGACACCGATACCGGGTTGGCTAGTCCCATGGTCTGACGGATCAGCGGAAGGATCTCTGCAGGCGTGGCGCTCGCATCACTGCTGCTGCCTGAGCCACAGGCGGCCATTGCCGCGGCCAGTAAGCATGCGGCGGCATGGGGCAGCCAGCGCTTGAAAGGGTGGTTGTTGATGCTCATGACTTGATGGCGTGGCTTGCCTCGGGGGGGGGCGTTGCAGGGGGGCTGGATTGCATGACCACGGACTTGCGTGTCGTCATCTTGGCGCCTGGCGGCACATCAAACAGCGCCAGGGCGTAGGGGCCCATGCGCGCGCCATTGCCAATGCGGTAGGGGCCCAGTACTGAAGCGCGGTAGCCCATCACGACGTCGTCACCAAGAATGGGGTAGCCCGGTCCGGCACCGATGTTGACGCTGTTGTCGATGCCTCCACCGATCTTGGCGTCGCCGTACATGGTGGCGCGGTCACCGATCGCGCCGTACAACACGATGCCTGATGCGTGCGCAATGAGGCACGCCTCACCAATGTAGGTGGTTGGCGGGATCTCGACGCGGGTGCGGTACAGGCTGAACAAAAAGATCACCCGTGCCGTGGTGCGCCACCCGCGTAAAAAGCAGTATCGCGAGAGTCGGTACCAAAATAAGGCTTGGAAACTGGGTAACAGCGTCCAGAAAATGCGCTGGCCAAGCCCACCACCACCGTTGGCTTGAAAAAGCCGGCGGGCATCGGACGCGATGAGGGTGCGCGTGCGTGCGAAGCTCAAGGGGGTGTCGTACATCGTGGTCAATCCTTCTCCGGGCGTGTGAGATGCGGTGGGATGCACAGCGTCTGGGTTGGGTGACGGCCCGCGATCTTCATTCGCCACAGGGGCGATCACGGTGGCGCCATCGGGTACGTTGTCTAGTGTCAGGCTGTTGACCCCTAGGAGCACATTCGAGCCAATGCGCACCGCGCCGAACACCCCAGCGCCTTGGCCGAACAGAACGTCGTCGCCCACCCAAGGCAGGCCTGGGCCACCGCCGACATCACCTGCCCTGGCTCCGCCACCGATGCCGCCGCTGCCCGACAAGGTGCAGCGCGCACCGACGCGCCCGCAAATCACGATGCCTTCGGCGTGCGAGATCACGCAGCCAGGGCCAATGGACGAGGTGGGTGGGATCTCAATGCCAGTGATGTATTGGTTGAACAGGCACAGCACACGCGCGGCATTGCGCCAGCCGATCAGGTAAAGCCACCGGGCCAAGCGGAACCAAAACAAGACCTGTACGGTGGGCAGCAAGAACCAGTACACCCTGTGATGTGCTGCGCCGCCGTGTAGCCAAGACACCAACCTAGAGAAGTCGGCACTGAAAAACGCCATCGCCTGCCTGAACGTGTGAGGGTCGTTGTCGGATAAGGCCTCAAGAGACTTCTTCATTCAGGACTCGCAGGCTTGAAGGTAGAAGGCTTCTTGCTGGGCAGCAACCACGTCCCAGTTGTAGCGACGTGCCCATTGTCTTGCGGCCATGCCCATCTCGGCCAGCACAGCGTCGGGGAGCTGGTGGGTTTGGTCGATCACGCTTGCCAGTGAGGCTGCATCAAAGGCTTTGGCGCGCGGGCTGTTCGGAGCGGCCACTTCGTTCATGGGCGCGGCATCGAAGATCACGGTGCACTTGCCTGCAGCATTGGCTTCTGCCAGCGTCATGCCGAAGGTCTCGACACGCGAGGGCATCACCATGAACCGACAATCGCGCAGCAACTGGGTGCGGCGCTCGGCTTGCACGTGGCCGACCAGCTCCACCCAGGGTCGCATGCCGGTGTCGTTCAACCACTGCGATAGTTCGGCCTCTTGGAATCCAACGCCAGCCAAGACCAGGCGTGGGCGCTTGGCTTCGGGCAAGAGGGCCATGGCCTTAAGTAGCAAGTCGAGTCCCTTGGCGTGTACCTCAATGCGTCCCAAGAACAGCATGAAATCACCCACCCTAGGTTCGATGGCATAGAACTCGTCAGACACCCCATTGGGCAGCACTCGGCAATTGGCCTTGGGGTTGAGCCTCTCGATGGTGCGTTTCATGTCTTCGGTCAGCACCACGAATTGCTCATACCAGCGCACGCCCAAGTTCTGCCCCCAATGGAAGGGCAGCTTGAGCCGGCGTGTGTACTCGTGAGCAAAGAACCATTGCACCGAGGCGATGTGGGGCTTGTCGCGGCGCCTGAACCAAGGTGTCCACGTGGCCGAAAAAGGTGGCATGAAGTCTTCGACCAGCAAGTCATACTCAATTTGGCGCACGGCCTTGGGCAAGCTGGACAGGAACGTGATGTGGTGCGATGAGCCGTGGTTGCGGATCTTGCGACCCAGGCGGACGTACTGTATACCTTCGCGCTCTTTGGTTGGGGTTGAATCCAAGAAGGTGGGGGTCAGCACCGTCACCTCATGGCGACGTGCCAGTCGCCTGTAGATCTCGAAGGTGCGCACGGGCCCGCCACCTGAGAGCGGGTTGTCCATGTCATCTGGGTCGAGGTGAAGGATCCTCATGTTGTGGCCTTTTGGTTTTGCGACGTCTTGTGCCGCCATTGATTCCAGTCGCTGCGGTGCGTTGCGTCAAAAGCACCGGTGAGCTGAGTCACTACAGCATGAACTGCGCAAGCCGCCACGAGAGAGACAAACACCTGCAAGCCTGCGTGGTTGCCATACAGGAAACAGCCCACGCTGATGGCTGTGCTCAGGTAGGCGCGCAAAGCCTGGCTCAGCACACCGTCGAGACGCAATTGACGCTCGGCCCACCGAACTCGCCACAATACCCTCAGGGCCAGACCAGCGACCACAGCCCAGGCTGCGCCAACGGGCCCAAGCCAAGGCGTGAGCAGGGCCAAGCCGCTTGCCAAGGTGATGAGGCCCACCAGCATGGCGCGCAGGTCGTGGCGTTGCGCGTGGGCTGCCAACATGGTGCCCGATAAGAGTTGGTCGATGGCCATGAGCCACGAGCCCAGCAATAAGGCTTGCAGCACGGGCACGCTGGACCAAAGTGCGGGCGCGTATAACAGATGAACCAAGGGTGACGCTAAGGCCATGCCCACCATCACAATGGGCGCTGCCAAGAAGAACCAGCGCAGGGAGCGGGCCAAGGTGCTTGCGAACAAGGCTGCGTCACTGACAAACAAGCGCGAGAGAACCGGGTACACGATCATCAAGGCCATGGTCGACACCATCAGCGATGCCTCATAAAGCTTGGCAGCGGCTGCATAGACAGCCACTTCTTCCAGTCCACGCAGCTGAGACAGCAGCATCACATCGATTCGGCTGCAGGCCGCCGCCACCACGCCAATGACCAAGTAAGTGGGCGTGAGGCTCAAGTAACGGCGAAGGCCCTCCGTTGAGACGCGAGCTAGGTTGGGCGAGGGCAGGCCGCCAAACCAAGCGTAGCCAGCTGCCGCCAAAACGCGCCCCACCAGAAAGAAGGCAAATACCCCCGTTAGACCCCAACCTTGCCAAATGCTGATGGCCGCGCCCAGCAAGCGCCACGCGTTTTCGAACAAGTTGACAGTGGTCAATACGGACAGCTTTTCTAGGCCGACCAAGGTGGCCTCAGCTACCAGAATCCACGCCGATGGCAGCATGGCCAGACCCAGTAAAGTCAGCGGCATGTGCAAGGTCACACCTGGCGCCAGCCAAGCCCAGGCCACCAGCGACAAGGCCATCAATGTACCGACGACGCTGGCAAACACCGCGGCTACACTGATCTCATCAGCTTGGTTTTCTGGGTGTGCCGCCATTTCACGGATGACGTGGACATTGAGCCCGAGCAAGGGCAGCATCTGCAGGAACAGGAATACGCTCATTAGCAGAGAAAACCCACCTAGCTCGCTTGCCGAGAAGTAGTGTGAGATCAGCCAGAACAGCGAAAAGCCCAAGCCAGCCACGCCCACCCGCAGCGCCGTGACAGACATCAGCTTGCCCAATAAGCGAGGCAAATTCATGTCAGCACGCCCAAGCGCGTTGGAGCGGTTTTGACTGGTGCTGCTGCTAATGGGCGAAGGCGCGTCAAGGCTTGCAGCAGACCGGCCGTGAGCCAGAGTAAGAACACGCGGATGTCGACGTCGTAGTTGTCAGAAGCCAGGAACAACATCTGGCTGATCAGGGCACAGCCCAAGCCGATGCCCAGTGCCATGGCACCTGTGTCACGCCATCGCGACACAGGCCAAGCTTGCGCCGCCATGCGGTAAAGCAAGTAGCACCAAAACAGCAGGGCGGGAATGCCCATTTGCGCAGCCACCAGCAGGTAATGGTTGTGTACGACCAGCTGGATGATCATGTCTTGGTAATCTTTGGAGATGCCGCCCCAGCTGGGTCCGCGAATCTCGTGCGCGGCCCGGTTGTAGCTGCCAAAGCCGACGCCCGTGATGGGATTGGCCTTGATGATGGCGAAGGCCTGGTCGTTGAGTACCAGCCTCGATTCGGTCGAGCGGTCGTCGGGTTCTGTCAGGCGATAGATGATTTGTGGGTAGGCCGACACCAGTGCGCCCAAAGCGATAGAGCCCGCAAGCACGGCACCCAGCAGATGGGTGCGGCCAATCAGGCGCAAGCGCCAATACACCACACAAAGCGCAAGGATACCCAGCACGGCGGCCGCCCAGGCGCCACGGGACAAGGTCAACAAAAGCAACAGCCCTGTGACGCACGACGTGCCCATGGCCGTCAACCAGGCTTTGCGCGACAAGCGCGATGGCCCCAATAAGGCCAACGCCAGCGCGGGGATCAACAGCAGTGTCAGGTAGTCGGCCAGCGAGTTGGGGTGATCAAAAGCGCCCACAGGTCGGAACGCCGATTCGCCCAAACTGCCATAGGTGAGCGTGCTCAAGCTGCTTTGCGAGCCCTTGGACCCTGGTAAGGGCAGGTAGTTGTGGGTGAGCATCTGGCCGACCACATGCAGCGTCTGCAAGATCAAACCGATGACGACCACTTTGAGGATGCTCACGACCTCTTGCATACTTTGCACCGCGTGAGACACGGCGTAAAAGGCCAGCACGCTCAAGCTGTAGGCCACGGCGGTGGCGGCCAGCGTGATTTTGTTGCCTGGTGCCATCAATGCTGAGACCCAGATCCAGCCCAAAAAAATGAAGGCCAGCGCGTCCAATCGAGTGACTTGTAGGCGCACACGTTGCACCAACAGCCGCTCAATGCCCCAGCTCACCAACAGCCCCAACAAAACCACGTGGCCAATGCTGAGGTAAAGCCCTGGAGAGTAGAACTCGTCAAGCGGAGGCACGACGGCTTTGCTCAGATCAAACGGGGCAACCAAGAACAGCAGGATTAAAAAGTAGCGACGCAGCGAACCCTTGAACCACACCATGCTGGCCAAGCCCAGCAGGGCCACCACAATGCCAGCCGGCAGTGCCAGCGAGTCAGCCCCGAGCACCAGAAAGAGCCCGCCCACCACCGTGCCTAGCACGCCGCTGAACAGCAGGTGGCCGAGTTGGTGTAGCAGGTTTTCGTTCGTGTGTGTCATGGTTAACAGCAGCGGGCGCCTTAGAGGACCCAGCGATACAACCACTCGGGTACGTAGTCAGGCCGTTGGTTGAGCACCGTGCCCAACAAGCGCTCGACTGGAATGGGGTTGGCCGCCAGAGCACCCTGTACCACCTCGCGCCGCGTCGACTTGGCGTTGATCACCAGCAAAGCGCCATCGGCATGGCGTGGCAGCGCGCCGCATTGCGGTAGCGATGGGCCATCAATGATCACGAGACTGAAATGCTGACGCAGCGTGTGTAGAGCGGTCCGCACAGCTTCGGGCTTAAACAGTGTCTCCACGCGGGTTTGCGTGCCCGGCGAGATCTCGCTCAGGTTGTCGGTGCTGGTGGCTCGCGCCATGTCATCGCGCCATTGCCCGGTGTGGACAAGATCGAACCAACCGGTGCCTTGCGCATCGCGCCGATCGGGCGAGCAGCTCAACAGCGCCACGGGACCCATGCACTGCGCGGCCATGGCTTGCGCCAGTGCACCGGCGACGAAGGTCTTGCCCTCACCATCGCGTGCGCTGGTCACCACCATGACGCGTCCCGTCTGCTCTGCGGGTAATTTGCTCAGCAACCTCAGGCCAAGGCGGAAAAATGCATCGTCGTTCATGCTTGGGCCTTGCGAAGATCGTGCACAACGCCTAAGGTTTCCATGCCAAGGTAGCGTTGGACATCTTGGGTCGATTGCAGTCGGTGGTCAAAGTACTCGCGGATGCCTGCCAGCAACAGGCCCAGCGCCAAGCCAGCCAGCGGGCCCAGCGCGGCCAGCAAGAGTTTCTTCTTGCGCTCTGGCTTCTCAGGTGCTTGCGCTCGTTCGGTGAACACACGTGTCGAGGCGTCGCCCTGCTCGCTGCTAAGGTACAGCTCAATCTGATCGAGCTTGCGGCGCAGTTCGGTGTAGCGGGCCTCAGACAGCGAGCGCGTTCGCTCCAGCTTTTTGAGTTCGGCGTCGAGCCGAGCGCTGGCAGTGACTGTACGCTTGAGTCGTTGTTCTGCTTGCGAGAGCTGTCGGCGGGCATTGCGCACCACTTCGGCGTCGTCGGTGTAGACCTGCCGTAACTCGTCCACCTTGGCTTCAAGGGTCACGGCTTGTGACTTCATCATGCCGATGGCAGAGCTCCCCCCCATACGGCCGCTGCCGAGCATGGTGTCCATGCGCAGGCCTTCGTCCATGGCCACCGTGGTGATGCCACCGGCCGCATCACTCACCACAGACTGGTCAACGTCCTTAGATTTGCCTTGGGCGATGTTGAGGTTCAGCATTTGCTCATCGATCGTTTGCAGCTCTGTGCGGGCCTGCTTCATCTTGTCCGCGATCAAGTCATAGGTGGCACGACCTTGATCGCGCGTCTGTTCGGCGCCGTACTGCTGGTATTGCTCCACGAGCGCGTTAAGGGCAGTCGCCACCAGTGCGGGGTCGCTGGCTTCGAGTTTGATCTCTAGCACGTTGGAAGACGTGTCTGCTGTTTTGGACCGCACCGCCTCTACCTTGACGGCCTTGAGAAAGCCATCCACCGAATCATTGAGCAATTGCTCAGGCGTGCGGGGCTTTTCATAGAGATTGCCCAGTAGCGTCAGCAAGGGCGAGCCACTCAATTGCGCGGGCTGGATGTGGAGCCTTTTGACCACCGTCTCCACGTTCGAGCGCGCCAGCAAAAGCTGCATTTCCGTTTCGATCTTTCGGTTGACAGGGTCCGGCATCTGCCCTTCTCGATAGGCTGCTACGCCGGACAGAAAAGAGGGTGAGCCTTGTTGGTCTGTCTTGATCCATATCTTGGCAGACGACGTATAGCTTCGCGGTTGCAGTGCCGCGGCAGCGAAAGCGAGTGCGCTGACCATGACAAAGGCGCCCACGATGGTGCCCCAGTACTTGAACCATTGGCGCCAAAGGTCACGGCCTGTGAACCCCGCACCGGTTGTGGCTGCAGAGGGAGGAAAGAGTGGGATGTCGGCGTAACTCATGGCTCAGTTGTTCGTCTTTCTGAGGTCATAGACAAAGCCAAAAGAGCTGTTGCGCAGTGGCGGCAGGAGCTTGAACACGTACTGGTCTAGGCTCTGACCCAGCACCGCCACGCGCGTGGGTGGCAAAAGCACCACGTCAAACGGTTGCAGTGCCACGTCTTTGTCGGGGGCATACAGGTATTGGGCAGAGAGGTGCGGCTCCAGTACTTCCGCTGCGCCAGCAGCGGTGCGGCGGAGTACCACAAGGCGTTCAATGTCGCCGGTGGGCAACTGCCCGCCCGCCTGTGCCAAAGCCTGCATCAAGGTCATGCCTGGCAAAAAGCTGAGCATGCCGGGCTTGGCCAGCTCACCCGTGACAAACACCTGGGGGGCTTGAAAGCTGCGCACCAGCACCGTGGGCTCTAGGCCCGCAAGGCCCGCACGACCCACACCGCGATCGGTCCGCACCGACTGCGACGTAGCGGTTCGCACCAGCACCGACAGCTCAGGCACACGGATCACCCGGCCATAGCGGCGTTTGAGTTCAGCTTGGAGCGCCTCTGGCGAGAGGCCTTCGGCTTGGACCGTGCCTACCAGCTGCAACTGCACCTTACCGTCCGGGCGGACGCGCACCAACTCATTGAGGTTGGGCAGGTAAGGGAACTTGATGTCGATTTCGTCGTTGGTGTGAAGCAGGTATTCACGCTGAATGCTGCCGCCAGCAGCAGCCTGGTAGCGCTCGCGCACTTCGATTTGCACATCATCGGGCGTGCGGCCCAAGGCATGCAAGGTGCCCACCACATTGAGGCTGACCTTGCCGTCTGGGCGCACGCGAGCTGTTTGATCGTATTGCGGTGCATCGGGTACCTTGATGTCGACCTCGTCTCCGATCATCAAGGTGTAGGTGGCCACTTCGGTGGTTGGCGCAGGCTGAATCACCGTGATGGGGCCGGGTTTGGGACGCGCAGGTTCACTGGCGCACCCACCCAACAAAGTCAGGGTGACAGCGGCAACGCAGGAGGAGACAGGGGTCGAAAAAAAGCTCATGAGGAATGTTGGGTCCAAATGGAATCGGTACGCCGACTGGCTTGTGCTGTTTGAGAGGAGTGGGCCACACTTTGCAACACGTTGGTGTAAGCGTCCAACACAGGCGCCCAATCAAACATCTCGCGCGCACGCCGAAGGCTGGTTTCTCGCATGGCTGCGAGGTCCACGTGATCCGAGAGCATCTGCTCAATGGCCACTAGACACGTGGCTCGGTCGCGGAAGTACATTGCTCCCTTGTCGACCACCCACCGGTTGAATGGGTTGTCATGCGCCAGAACAGCGTTACCTGCCCCCATTGCCTCCAACAGCGACGGGTTGGTGCCACCCACGCGGTGTCCGTGGATGTAAAAGAGGCAATTCAGGCGCAAAGCCTCGACCACTGCACTGTCGTAAATGGCGCCAGCAAAGACCACTTCGTCGCTGGCAGCACGGATCACCTCTGCATGGAACGCACATGTCTGGGGCATGTACTTGCCCAAGACGACGAGCTTGACGCCCCGCTTGCGAGCAGAGAAAGCCTGCACCACTTCAAGGATGGAGTTCTCGGGCTCTGGCCGCGCGATCAGCGTCACATACTGCCTCGGCGACAAGTTGAGGTGATTGAGCAAGCTGACGTTGGCCTCGCTCACCTCGACCGCCCCGTAAGGGATGGTGGTGATCTTGTGTGACGAGACTCGGCTGGCCAAGTGCTTGGCAATCTCCGGGTGGTCGGCCACTAAGTGGTTGCCCAGCCAGCAACCCATGCGCTCATTCAGATACAGCCATGCCTTCGCCATGGGCCCCCACTTGGCGCGGCTCCACTCAATCCCATCCATGTTGATCACTGTGCGCAGTCCGGCCAGCCGCAAACGAGCGGCAAACGACGCCGTGTTGTAGCCAAGGATGAGGGTGACATCCGGGCGAATGCGCTTGGCGTGTGTGATGCAGGACCAGTCAAAGCGCATGCTGTCCACAGGCGTGTCGCGGCCTGACGGGATGTGCACCCGGTGGACCTTGCCCCACATGCTTTCGGTGATGGCGCCTTCTCCATCTTCTTGGCAATACACGGTGACTTTCCAACCCTGTGCAGCCAAAAACGGCGCCAAGCGTTCGGCAAACGCCTCAAAGCCGCCGTGAGCGGCAGGCAGCCCACGGATGCCCATCAGGGCCAAATGTGGGTAACTGCAAATGTCATGTAATGAGCCCATGGTCAAGTGCGTTGTCCCTGAAGGGCACCCAAGTTCTTGTGTGTACGCGATGGGAGGCTGTGTGACACGCCGACGGTATGCCGAATGCCCTGATCGACCACGTCGAACAAAGCTTGTTGCGCGTGTTGCTGCGTGAATGTGTGATCGGTTTGGGGCATCACTGTGACGGTCATTTGTTGGTGTTTGATGAGGCGGGTCACGGCTTGTCCTGCCTGCTCCTGCACCATGGTCAGGCCCGACTCGCCTTCCGAGAAGATCAGGTGAACGTGTTTGCCACTGGCCGCGGCTTGGAGTAGGGAAGTGTGTAGGTCATGCTTTAGTGGCCAGCGCACATAACGGGCCAATGACCGAAAAGCCAATTCGAATCGCTGTTTCTGGCGGCGTGCCAAGGCGCGCAAAATCACCCTGACATGGACCTCGCCGCGCAGCAGCTTGAGCCAGCGTTGTGGATCAGACAGATTGCGCCCTACGTTCTGTGTGATGGCCACGACGACGGCGGCGCTGCCTTCTCCAGCTAGAGGCATGTTGTCCTGCCAGAAATAAACCATCTGGTTGATCGCAGTCACCGAACGGATAGGTACGCCTTCAAACGCGGCGCTCAAGGCATGGAAAGCACCAGAGCAAAGCCCAATCAGGTGGACCTGCTGCAGGCCATGCCCTGTTTGCATGTGCGTGACCGCTGCCAAGATGTCTTGCGTGGCTTGCCTCTGGTGAATCTCGCAAGCGGGCTCGCCGTCCTTGGCCGGGCTGTTGCCTAGACCGGGCAGGTCGATGCGCAAACTGATCCAGCCTTGTGCTGCCCAAGTGCGTGCCCAGCGGGTGTACATGCGGTTGGTGCCAATGCGATGCTCACCACCTGTGTTGATCATCAAGACGCCTACTTGAGGCAGGTTCGCCTTGTCGATCAAACCGCGCAGTGGCTGGGTTAGCACTGCCGACAGCGGCGAAGCCGAGTCCAACCAGAACGCCGTCTCGTGAAGGCCTTGGGTCGGCACGCTCACGACAGCTGGTCCGCTCAGGCTCAAGGCCTTGGGCGAGCCCCAGGGCTGAGGCAGTTGACCAACCCATTTGGCGATTTGATTCAGTGCGGGTTGTGGCACCACTGAGAAGTGAGGCACCCTCAGCATGGCGCCCAGCCCCTGTGGCTGGATGCGATCGACTTGTGCGCCTAGGCTCACCAAACGGTTGTGCCACGCCGCGTCGGCGGGGGCCTGATCTGGATCAACCAGCAGCACGCGAGGCGCCGCGGGCTCGCTCAAGGCCAGCAAATCAACGGTTTTGAGGAACTGCGCGTCGTTGGCTGTTAAAACGAACCCGCCTGCCTCTAGGTCATCAGACCCGACGGGCGCTGGCAGCCCAGTTCGGGCCAATGTGGACAGACCCCACAAACTCCATTCACGCGCAAAGACCCTGCCCTTGAGTGGGGCGGCCCAAGCCACCAGTGCCGCGACGTCGGTGCGACCTTGTGCTGCCAGCGCAGCCATCGTGGCACCCAAGCGGAAACCGATCAACACCACGGCACTGGCGCCGGTGAGGGCTTTGACGTGGTCAATCGCTTCGCCAATGCCTTGGGGCCAGGCGGCGATGCCCTTGAGCACAGCTGATTCGGGTGGATCCATCGAGTCCCCGCAGCCGGCGTGGTCAAAGCGCAGACATGGGTGACCGCCGCTTGCCAATTGCGCTGCCAACGCGTGCATGGTTTGATGCGCTGACATGTACTCTTGCCCATGGGTGGCGCAAAGCACCACAGGCAAACCGTGCAACAGGCCGCGTTCAGGCGTGTGCAAGTGCCCAAGTAAAGGGGCGTTCTGCGAGCCGAACCACGTCGCTTGCGGCAAGGCCATCACACCCCCCCCAGCACATGCACCGCTGCAATACCTTGAGCGATCACCGTGATCTGCCCCAAGGGATTGTTAAAAAAATCAAATGGGTTTCGGGGCACAATGTGGGTGGTTTTTATGGGGTGTCGTTTAACACTCCTTAATAATGAGTGTTTTCCAGTATTATGAATGTTGCCATATGCTGGTAGGCGGTACTTTTCCCTCTTTTCAAGGGGGTAGGGGTGCCCATAGGCGCAATAGACGCGGTCAGGAGATCGGTTCATCGTGCACGACATGGGGCATTCGTTTGGCGCTTCATAAACCGTGACGCTGAGGCTGCCTTTTGCACCCCCTTCGTTAGAATCCCTACTTTCCGCTGACCTGAGACAAGCTCGACCATGAGTACGCATCACCCCGCCATTGAATCCGCTGTTCGTGACGCTTTGCGTGATCATGGTCGCTTGGTTGTTGACCCCTACGCCATCGACGTCCGAGCCAATCTCTACGAAGGCGGCATGACATCACACGCCAGCGTCAATGTCATGATGACCCTAGAGGGTCGGTTTGACCTTGAGTTTCCCAACGCCATGTTGACCCGCGATGTGTTCTCGACCATCGAGGGCATCGCCTCGGCATTGGCAACATTGGGCGTACAGGCCTGACCGCCGTCCATAGCACGTGTGAAGGGTGCCCATGACCTCTGCCACTGACAGCGAGTCCATACCGGGCGCGCAAAAAGAAGTGAGCTTCGATGAGGCCTTGCAAATGGCCATCGACCTGCATCGCAACAACCAGCTCGACGGCGCGGTAGCGCTGTACAGCCGCTTGCTGCAAGCCGTCCCCGGACACCCGGATGCCCTGCATCTGCTGGGCATGGCGCGCCACCAAATGGGCCGATCTGATGAGGGTGTGACCCTGATTGAGCAGGCCATTGCGGCGCAGCCTGACTACGTGGGCTACCGCAACAATTTGGGCAACATCCACATGAGTCGGGGCGAGATTGACACCGCCTTGGCCGTCTACCAGCAGGCCGTTGCGCTGGATGAGTCCAACGCGGACCTGCACAACAACGTGGGCGCCCTCTACAAGGCCCAAAAGCGATTCGAAGAAGCCCGTGCCGCTTACGCACGGGCCATTGCGCTTGATGCCCGCCACATCAACGCCCACAACAACATGGGCCTGTTGTATGCCGCCTTGGGCGACCGACCTGGCGCCATCAGCTATTACGTCAAAGCGCTGGAGTTGATGCCCGGTGACTCGTCCGCGCGCCGCCTGCTGGGATCAACTTATTACGCCATGGGCCGCATCCAAGATGCAGCCGAGGTGTACCGCCAGTGGATGGAGAACGAGCCTACGCACCCCACAGCGCGCCACATGTACGCCGCATGTACGCAGCAAAATGTGCCCGATCGTGCACCAGACGACTATATCGAACATGCCTTTGACACCTTCGCAGACAGCTTCGAGTCGGTGTTGAATGAGCGCTTGGCCTATCAGGCCCCGCAACTGTGCGCCGACATGCTGGCAAGGCACCTGCCGCCACCTCAACAGCAATTTGTCATGCTTGACGCTGGGTGCGGCACAGGCTTGTGTGGCCCGATGATGGCCCCGTGGGCCAAAGCACTGGCTGGCGTGGACTTGTCGCGTCGCATGCTCGACCGAGCGCAGACCAAGGGCGTGTACGGCGACCTGTACAAAGCCGAGTTGACCGAATTCTTGCAGCTCTCACCCCATCAGTGGGATGTGGTGCTGTCAGCCGACACGCTGTGCTACTTTGGTGACCTCACCAAGGTGGTTGCCGCCTCAGCCGATGCGCTCAAGCCGGGTGGTACGCTGATCTTCACCGTGGAGTCGCTGCCCGAGGATGCGGCTGATCTGCATCAAATCCAGCCGCATGGCCGGTATGCCCACAGCGCGGCCCACATCGTCACAGCCCTCAGCTGCGCTGGCTTGAGCCTGCTGGAGAGTGAGGCCGTCGTCTTGCGTGAAGAAGGTGGCAAGCCCGTGAGCGGTCATTTGATCGCCGCCCGCAAGATGGGCTGAGTTGGGCCAGTTGGTCGCGGCATGACTTTGGTCGCTTTGCCCAAACGCACATCTGGGGTCCACTCCCACGATGGCGACCACTGCACCGATCACGCTCAGCTCACCCCTGCCCGCTGAAGACCTGTTCCTCGAATCGATGAACGTGTCCGAGGGGCTGAGCCAGCTCGGCGGGATGCAGCTCAACTTGTTGAGCCAGAAAAACACCCTGTCGCCCGGTGATTTGCTGGGCAAGCCTGTGACCATCACCATGCACATGGCCGATGATGCCAAGCGCTACTTCCATGGCTACGTCACCCGCTTTGGCTTGGGTACACCGCGTGGCCGTTACTTTTCCTATCAAGCCGAGGTGCGGCCGTGGTTGTGGTTCCTCACCCGCACCAGTGATTGCCGTATCTTTCAAGACTTGTCGGTGCCGGACATCGTCAAGCAGGTGTTTGATGACCATGCCAGCTTGGCTCAGGTCAAGCTCAAGTTGTTCCGCAGCTACCGCCCGTGGGTGTACTGCGTCCAATACCGCGAGAGCGACTTCCAGTTCGTCACGCGTTTGCTGGAGCGTGAGGGCATCTATTGGTACTTTGAGCACACCGACGGCAAGCATGAGTTGGTGCTGATGGACTCGCTCAGCGCGCATGATCCGCTCACCGGGGAGGCATCGCTGCGCTACATCGAAGACCCCAGCAACGCGCCGCCAGATCAGCAATACGTCTCAAAGTGGACCTTCAGCCAAGGGGTTCGTACCGGCAAAGTCGCGCTGACAAGCTACGACTTTGAGCGGCCATCTACTTCTCTTTTGGTCGATGCCAACTTGTCACGTCAGCACGATCAGGACAAGCTAGAGCGTTTTGACTTTCAAGGCGATTACACCCAATCCAGTGATGGCAAACAGTTTGCCGAAGACGAGTTGGACGGGCTGCAATCGGGCCACCACCGCCTTCAAGGCGAGGGCAACGCCATGGGGCTTGAGGCTGGGCGCTGCTTTGAGCTCAGCAAACACCCACGCGATGATCAAAATGCCAAGTACCTGTTGACCTCGGTCGAGATCAAGGCGCAGGTGGCCGTGTTTGATGCTGGCCAAAGCGGCAGTCAGTTCCAAGTGGCATTTGATGCGATCCCCGCGACGCAACAGTTCCGCCCGCCGCGCAGTACGCCCAAGCCCTTTGTCCAAGGGCCACAAACGGCTGTGGTGGTGGGCCCCAGCGGCGAGGAAATCTACACCGACAAATATGGCCGCGTCAAAGTGCAGTTCCACTGGGATCGCTACGGCAAGAAGAATGAGCACAGCTCATGCTGGGTGAGGGTGTCCCACCCATGGGCGGGACAGAACTTTGGCGCCATCCACATACCGCGTATCGGGCAAGAGGTGGTGGTCGACTTTTTGGAGGGCGACCCTGATCAACCCCTGATCACAGGCCGCGTCTACAACGCGCAGCAAATGCCCCCGTGGGATCTGCCCGCCAACGCAACCCAGTCTGGCATCCTGACACGGTCAAGCAAGGGCGGTGCCTATGGCAACGCCAACGCCATCCGCTTTGAGGATAAAAAGGGTGCCGAGCAAGTTTGGATCCACGCCGAGAAGAACCAAGACATCGAGGTCGAGAACGACGAGACCCACTGGGTGGGGCATGACCGCACCAAAACCATCGACCACGATGAGAAGGTGCATGTCAAGCACGACCGCACTGAGACGGTCGACAACAACGAGACCATCACCATTGGTGTTGATCGCACAGAAAAGGTCGGTAGCAACGAGAAGATATCAATTGGCGTGAACCGCACCGAGGATGTGGGCGCCAATGAGGCCATCACCATCGGAGCCAACCGGACCGAATCGGTCGGGGCCAATGAATCGATCACAGTTGGAGCCAACCGCAGCATCACCGTGGGTGCCAGCGAGACCGCTACCGTGGCCCTGCAGCGTACGCACACCGTCGGCATCAACGAAACCATCGCCATTGGCGCGGCGCAAGAGGTGGTCATCGGCGCGGCGCAGTCCATCAACGTAGGGGCCACGCAGTCAACCAATGTGGGTGCCAGCCAGTCCATCAGTGTGGGTGCTGGCCAGACGCTCAGCGTGGGCGCGGATCAAGGCATCACCGTGAGTGGGGCGCAGACCAACAGTGTGGGCAAGGGCCGCAGCACCAGCGTGGCCGAAGACGATGCCTTGAAGGTGGGCAAGAACTGGGTCATCGAGGCGGCCGATTCGATCTCGCTCAAAACGGGCAGCGCCAGCATCACGATGAAGAAGGACGGCACCATCGTCATCAAGGGCAAAGACATCACGATCGAAGGCAGCGGCAAGATCAACGCCAAGGCCAGCAGCGACATCGTGATGAAAGGCGCCAAGATTTCGCAGAACTGATTGAGGACACTGATCGCCATGAAACTGAACGACCTGCCCCGTGACGCCTTGACGCCCCCGGTTCCATTGCCTCAATCGCCTGTGCATGGGGTAGTTGTGGGTAAATTACTCGCCTTGACGGACAACGGGCAGACGGCCTTGGTCAGCTTTGTAGGGCAGCCCGGACATGCGGCCTTGCGCGCCCGCAGCGTGGTTGATCTGCATGCCCCCCACATGGGGCAGGACGTTGTGCTGATGTTCGATCAGGGCGATGTGAGTCGGCCTATCGTGATGGGTGTGGTACGTGGTCAGACCGGCTGGCCGCTTCAAGATCAGCCCGCGACAGTCGAGGTTGACGCCGATGGCGAACGCATGATCGTGTCGGCCAAAGAGCAGCTGGTTTTGCGCTGCGGCAAGGCCAGCTTGACGCTGCGCAGTGACGGTCGGATCGAGCTCAAGGGGGATTCCGTTCTGACTCAGGCTGCGGGTGTCAACCGTGTTCGAGGCGGGTCGATTCAGCTCAATTGACGACAAGCGAAGATGGCGTCCACGATGTCGAGTGCCCCACAGGCCATTTTTGGTTTCAAGCCGGATGAGCTATCTGGTTTGCTGAACCGCCGCGTCGTTGAAATCCATGCCAGCGAGGCTGCCTTCTTGTGGTTGCAACGGACGCGGGCCAGTATGTCGCCACACTTCAAGTTGAAGCACCTCGCCAAACTAGATGCGCGTGTGATGGCGCACTTGGCGGGCTTGCTTGTGGCTGGCGATTTTGGGATCAAAGTGGCGCAGCAGGGCCTTGAAGAGGGTGACCCCGCTTCGGTATTTGTGTTGAGCTACTTGGCCGTTTGCCATGACAAGCACGCCACGATGGCGCACGTTTTACAGCTGGCACAAGGCCACGGTGATTTAGCCCATGCGGTGTGTGATGCCATGGCGTGGGCTGCTCCTGCGCAAAGGGTGCTCTTGGCACGCAAGCTGATGGCCTCACCTGTTGCCAGTCACCGCTGCGTGGGTATAACCGCTCTCGCATCCAATCACGAGGCAGGGCCACAAGATTTGGCCGTCCATTTGCGTGATGCTGATCCCTTGGTGCGAGGGGCCGCCTTGCGAGCCTCGGCAGGGTATGCCTTGGATTGGACCGCCTATCGAGATGACCCGGATGATGCTTGTCGACTTTGGGCAGCGTCGGCGGCTGTATTTCAGGGGCAAGCTCAGGGCGGGCGTGTGGCGTGGGATATCGTCTGTCGTTCACCTGATTTGGCTCGCGCTGCCATCCGTGTGGTGATGCGCTGCGGCGATGATGCGTTGGCCAGGGACATGATCCGGACACTGGCATCCTTGCCTGAGCAAAGGCGATTGGCCGTTGTTGCCTGTGGTGAGTTTGGTGATCCTGCAACGGTGCCGTGGTTGCTTTCTCTGTTGGACGACCCTGTCTTGGCTCGTGTGGCAGGAGAGGCGCTGGCCATGCTCAGCGGGGCTGATTTGATCTACCTCGATCTGGACCGCGACCCGCCTGATGACGCGCCTGATGCCCATCCACAAGATGGGGACCTGCCGTGGCCTGATTCGCAGGCCATCCAATTGTGGTGGCAACTGGCTCAAGCGCGCTTCACGTCAGGGCACCGCTATGTGGGCGGCCACGCACTCAGTGCGGCAGGGACTGAGATGGTTTTGAAAGATGGCTTTCAGCGCCAGCGAGCCGGTGCCGCTTTTGAGATGGCACGCTTGGTTCCGGGTACACGTCTATTCAATGTCCAGGCGCGTGCTGACGTGCAAGCATGGAGGCAGGTGCTGTGAGGCTGACCAATGTGACCGGTTTGCCTGCGACATGGACCATGGGGTTCCAGCGCGATGGGCGTGAGATGCTGATCGTGATGGTCAAGGCAAGCTACAGCATCCCTCGGCACGGCGAGCAGCCTGAGCTTTTGAGCGATCAACAGCCTTTGGTTGAGGCGGATCAATTCACGGGGGAGCCGGGTTTGTCTGCCCCGTTGCGCGAAACTGATTTTGCGCATGGCAAACCGCGGTGTGATGTGGTGTTGATTGGCAGTGCTCATGCACCACAAGGCACCTCCGTGACGCAACTGCAAGTAGGCATGCGCGTGGGTGGTTTGACCAAGCAGTTCAATGTCAATGGCCCCCGTGTCTGGCGCAAGCAGGTCTGGGGTGTGTCTGCCAGTGAGGCGCAACCATTTCATCAATTGCCCATCAGCTACGACGTGGCCTTTGGCGGTACGGACCGCACACACGAGAAGACGGGCCAAACAGATACCTATGAGCGCAACCCCGTGGGCAAGGGCTATTGGCGTCATACGGATCACATTGATGGTCAGCTGCTGCCTTATACGGAGCAAATAGGTGAGGCTGTGAGTGACCACCAAGGCGTGTACCAGCCCATGTCGTTTTCACCTGTGGGCCGCAACTGGTTGCCGCGCCGCCAGTTAGCGGGCACCTATGACCAGCACTGGATTGAAAACACGGCGCCTTTGTGGCCTGCTGACTTTGATCAGCGTTATTTCCAGTGCGCACCAGAAGATCAGCAAATGGCCTATCCCCAAGGGGGTGAAGAGGTCATTTTGCGCAATCTGACGCCAGATGGTTTACGTGCATTTCGCTTGCCAGCGCGCACCATGCCCGTGACCTTCATCCCGCACAAAGGCAGCGATGCCCAACGTCACGGGGTGATTGACACCCTTGTGCTGGAGCCTGATGCGGATCGTTTCACATTGACTTGGCGTGTTGTCTTGCCCTTGGGTAGCAGCCTCTTTGATGTGAAGGAAATGGTGCTCGGTGAGATGTCGCACGCATGGCATCGCGCAAGGCGCTTCCCGCATAAAACCTACTACCCCAGTCTGGCTGACGCCGTGCGTGCGAACCCACGAGGACGGGGCCGACCATGACCAAGTTGGTCGTTCTGGGCAGTGGCATGGTGAGCGCATTGGGCTACAACGCGGCCGCCAGTTTGGCCGCCTTGAGGGCGGGCATCAGTGGGGTGCAGGAGACACCTTGGTTCGATTTTGAATCGGGTAAACCTATTCAGGGTGCCAAGGCCCCTTTGCCTCAGTGGAGTGAGGACATCACCAAGCTCGCTGACCTGTTGGCACCTGCTGTATGGGAGTGTCTGCAATTGGCGCAACCCATGGCCCCAGATTTGATCCCTATCGCGATTGGGGTGGCGGCGCCCCAACGTCCGTGCCGCATGGTGGGTTTGGACGAGACCTTGCTGGCGCATTTGGCCGCCCGACTGGCGGTGCGGTTGCATCCGGATTCGTGCATTTTTGCGTCCGATCAGATGGGTGGCGCACTGGCTCTGGCGCATGCCCATGCGGTGATCGAGAAAAAGCGGGCGAATCGGGTGATCGTGGCAGGGGTGGATAGCTTTCTGGGACAAGGCGTGCTTGATGCCTACACCTCGCGCCGCCGCATCATGACGCCGAGCAACAGCAATGGCTTCTTCCCCGGCGAAGCAGGCGCCGCTGTGTTGCTGGGCGAAGCTGGTCAAACCGACCGCGATGGGCTTGTCATCTTAGGCTTTGGTTGGGCGCAAGAGACGGCCACCATCGACAGCCAGCTGCCGTTCAAAGCCGCAGGCATGACGGCAGCGGTGCAGCATGCGCTGAGGGCGTCAGGCTTGGCGCTCAAAGACGTTGCCTATCGGCTGACCGATCTGTCAGGTGAGCACTATAAATTCAAGGAAGCCGCGTTTGTAGCAGGGCGCCTCAATGGCGGTGAGCGTCAAGTACCGCTGGATCTGTGGCACCCCATCGAGTACCTTGGAGAGATAGGTGCAGCCATCCTGCCATGCCTGTTGGCGCAGGCACTCCACGCTGGCCGTGAGGGCTATGCACCAGGCGCTCTGGCCTTGTGCCATGTCGGTAGTGATGCAGGGGGGCGTGCCGCCGTGGTTGTGGGATATGAGCAAGCCAAGCGAGGGCACCCAAAGTGAGCAAAAACGTATTCGCCAACGGCCGCGAGGTCTCTGCAGGTAAGGACGCTAACGCGTCCTTGGGTGCCATGCCTGATGTGTGCCTGTCTCCGCCCACTCCGCCCGCTGGGCCGATCCCGATTCCGTACCCGAATTTTTCTAAGGCATCGGACATCGATGGAGGGACGCGCAATGTCCAAATTGGAGGTGAGCAAGTCAGCATCAAAAACAGCTCTTCGTACAAAAAAAGCAATGGCAACGAAGCAGCTACGAAGACTTTAGGTATGGGCATGATGAGTGCCCAAATTCAGAATACAAGTTACTTTGCTGCGTGGTCATTTGATGTGAAGTTCGAAGGCGAGAACGCCGTTCGAACCGCAGACATGACGACACACAACAACATGAAATAAGAGGCGCATCACCATGACGACTGGTAACTCTGCTGCGATGACCGTGAGCGTGGCTGGTGTGGCGCCACCAGACCTGTCGAGCACGGTTTGTCAGGAGCTCGACGCCAAGAACAAGGATGAGCGGAAAAAGGCAATCAAGGAGCTTAAGCCCCAAGCCGACCGCAAATCGCAACGTGCCCACACGCAGGCAAAGGGGGCAGGGATGACCTTTTCCTCAGCCAAGGTCAGCGTCGGCATCGGGGGTGGATCGAGCATCCAGGGTGTGGCCACAGGGTGCAGCAGTGGCAAGGCACGTGAGGCCCTTTCTGGCTCGACGGTGAAGGGCGGCACGTCCGAGATGCAGACGGGCAAGGAAAAGGTGCTGTGTGAGCAGGCAAACTATACGCATTCAGGCGGTGGCTCTGGCTCACATGGTGAAGCCAAGGTCCTCAACGAGATGTCGCAGATGGCCAAAGACGCCGGTGGCAGTTTGCAAGGTGGGTCGGTCGTATTCAATGTGGATTGGCGATACAGCCGACCTGATGGCGGCGTATGTGAATCAGGCATGCCTTGTCGTCTTTGCTATCGCATGATGTGTGCCGCGCAAAAATGCGGCATCAAAATTTCATTGTGCGATGCCAGCGGCAAGCCCCAACCCTTTGATCCTGACGACGAGTGCGATAAAGAAAAGGCCATGGACCCAAGCGATGACCCCTATCTCAAGCTGGACAAGCGCATGGGCGAAGACCCGCTTCTTGGACGGGGTGTGCTGTGAGTCTGACCCGCCACAGCACGGACACGTTGAATCTATAGGACCCGATAAATGTTGATGCCCGAAGTGATCAAAAAAACAGCCAGTGTTGGCATATCACCCAGCTACGACTGGGATATCACCGTTTCACGCGCCATGCTGTATTTAATGGATGGTGAGCATGCCTCTCTGGTGGAGGCGTTTTGGCGCATGAACCCGCGTGCGGGTTTGGCTGCAGTCATGGCCACCGCCGAATGGGTGGCGTGGCGTTTTCACGGCTTGGTTGATGTCACCGACCTGTTGCAGCGCATCGAGGCCGGTTATGCCGCTGTGGTTGATTGGCGCTATGCAGATGTCGCACAGCCCGAAGAGCCCTTCCCATCTGATGATCAGCACATGCATGGCCCCTTGAAATTGGCACGCATGTTGGTTGCTTACGCTTTGGATTACGCCAAACGGGGTGAGCCTGTGGTCTTGTCTAACGGGGTCTCTATGGCCTTGTTGGCCCGCCACGTTAGCCCAGATGCGATGGCGTTTGACAAGTGGTTGTCCGTCACCTTGCGTCGTTGCAGCTTGATCCACTCGGCCGCCAAGGGTGATGCGACGACTTGGTCGTTTGTGCCTCGTGCATGGTTCTATCCTGATCAGGCTGTGCAAGGCGTCAGTGCCGCGGATCAGATGGGCGCTTTTCTGGCGGCATTAAAGCCTGCTGAGAACCCCTATTTGAGGACGCCTGAGAGCATGCGTGCTTTGGGTTTTGTGGGCGAGCCCTATGTCCTTGCATGATGCCTTGAACGCTGTTTGGGTGCGCCCTGACTTCATGGTGCTGCCTGACGCCAATCCATTGCCACTGCGCTATTTGTGGGATGACACCCGAGCGTCGAAAGACTACAGATACGACGCCGGGTGGTTGGTGGACGCCATGCAGGCCAGCTCGACGCGGGCGCAGATGGTGTTGTGCGTGGGCTTGTATGAATGGATAGTTTGGCGCTTCGAGGGCTTGCATACAGAAAAAACGCCGCGACAAGTTCTGGAGGCTGCTTGGTTGGCCACCGTGGACCCAGCCTACATGGCCTTTTTTGAGCTACCGCGTGAAGCATGGCAAGGGCCTGTTTTGGGCCCCTTGTGGTGTGCCATGACCTGGTTGCGGCCAGCCCTGACTGCGGGCGACTGTTGCCCCGATGAGCTGACAGATGGGTTGGACTATTTGACACGTCTGGCTTTCCACGTCTGGCCTGACAGCCCACGGCTTCAAGCTTGGCTGCATGGGGCCGTGGCCCGCCTGCTTGTTTTGTCACCCAGCGTGGAAGACGACATTTTTGCGGACCTGTTTGACCAACGTATTGGCGCCCGTCGGGGTGCGCTGATCAGCTGGGCTGCGTTGTCGCCGAGTGCCTCGTTGTCACCACAGGGTCACTTGCAGTGGTTGCACATGCTGCTAGGCAGTCAACATGCGGGTCGCAATCCTTTTGTGATCAAGTGTCATCCAGCATGGATTGACCACGATCAATGGCAGGCCTTAGCGCCCCATGAGGTCAGAGCATGACCTTTAGCGTGTCATGGGTTCTTTGCGCGGTGGCGGCTGTGATGGCTGCGCTGGCTGTGTGGGATACCG
This sequence comes from Aquabacterium sp., assembly GCA_030654395.1. Classification (GTDB taxonomy): domain Bacteria; phylum Pseudomonadota; class Gammaproteobacteria; order Burkholderiales; family Burkholderiaceae_C; genus Aquabacterium. The sequence continues at coordinate 105,957 of JAURXM010000026.1, read as the reverse complement.
CGAAAGCTGGCCGCATTACACCGGCTGCCAAAACACGCTTGTTGATCGCCCTTATTTTTGTCTCTGTGGTGATTTGGAATGCGGTGCATTTGCCTGCGCATGACTTTCGTTGATTGACCAAGGTCAGTCTGCTGGCCACCATGCGCATATCGCCCCACATGTCGTCACAAAAGGGGCAGTTTGGAGCCCTCATGCATTTGCTCATCCGAGCCGTCAGTCTGTCTGGCGAACCCTTGACACAAGCGCTCTCTGCTTATTTTGATGAGCGTGGTGGCACCATTGGCCGCTCAGACACCAACACCTTGGCACTGCCTGATCCTGAGAGACGCATCTCGCGTCTGCAGGCTGAACTCGCACGCAGCCCCGATGGCTGGCGCATGCTCAATGTGGGCAATGCCAATCCCATCTGGCACAACAACAACCCCGTCCCCCCCGGTGAGGGCGTGTTGCTTGATGATGGCGACGAGTTGCAAGTGGGCAGCTATGCCTTGAGGGTCTCGTATTCGCAAAACGATGCAACGGCGCGCACCATCACCAAAGGCCGTGCGGCGGTTGATTCGCGCACCGTCATTGTGGGCTCAGGGCAAGAGCCTCGAACGGATCCCGGCTTGATGCGGCAGACCCCGCCCGTTGCGCCTGCGCTTGTGCCAGCCGCTTTCTCAGCCCCAGCCTCTGCCTCGCCGTTCGGTGATCTGATGGGTTTTGGGACGCCGCCAGCCGCCGCGCCTCCTGCTGCCTCGCGCTTGCCAGATGACTTTGATCCCTTCGCTGACCTGATGGCGCCGCCTGTCAGTGCGCCTGTGCATGCGCCTGTGAGTGCGTCACCTTTTGACCTGATGGGTGAGGTGGCGCCAGCCGGTGCGCAGTCCTTAGACCTGATGTTCAATCTGGGGCCGTCATCGTCGTCATCTGACCCGCTCGCGGCCTTTTTGAAAAACACCGAAGCCACTGCGCCATCCGAGGCACCAGCAGGCGCGCCCAGTAGCGTTGATCCTATGGCCCTGTTGGCCTCGCGTGAGGAGATCCGCTCGCAGCCAGCGCCTGAGCCTGACTGGGATCGAAGCGCCTTGCCTGACGATGTGCCAGCGCTGCAAGCGGCCATGCCTTTGCCGAATGTCTTCTCGTTCATCACAGAGCAGACGGTACCCAGCGTGCGTGCGCCATCGCCAGTCGCCATGCCTGCACCCGTGGCCGTGGCCGTGCCAGTGCCAGTGCCAGACCCCGTTGCCGTGCTCCCAACGGACACCCACGCCTTGTGGGCTGCATTTTGTGAGGGGGCGGGCGTCCAGTTCACCCCACCGCAGGGCCTCAACCCTGATCTCATGCGTGTCATTGGGCAGTTGCTGCACCACACGGTGGACGGCAGTTTGAAGTTGGTGGCCGCCCGCGCAGCAACCAAGCAAGAGATGCGCGCCGAGGTCACCGTGATCCAAGCGCGTCGCAACAACCCTTTGAAGTTCTCGCCCGATACCGAATCTGCCCTGGAGCAGTTGCTACAGCCGCCGATGCGCGGCTTCATGTCTGGCCCTGAAGCCGTGGCTGACGCCATGGACGACTTGCTGGGTCACACCATTGGCACCATGGTGGGGATGCGGGCGGCCTTGGATGGGGTGTTGGCGCGCTTCCAGCCTGAGCAGCTGGAGGCCAAGTTGGTGGGTCGCAGCATGATGGACAGCTTGCTGCCCATGAACCGACGTGCCAAGCTGTGGGAGCTCTATCTGCAGCACTACGAGGGTGTGCGCAGCGAAGCCCAAGATGATTTCCACAACTTGTTTGGCCGCGCCTTTTTGCAGGCCTATGAAGAGCAACTCGACCGGCTGGAGGCAGAGCGCCGCCAGTCAGGTCGCCATCCCGGTGTCCCCGCATGATGCAAATCGAAGTAGCCAGCCTCAGCGAGGTGGGTGCCAGATCTCACAATGAAGACGATTGGCGCCAAGGCGTATCGGGGACGCAGGTTTATGCGGTGTTGTCCGATGGGGCCGGTGGCCACAGCAATGGCGCCATGGCATCGGACATCGTGGTGCGAACCGCCACGCTGGCCTTGCAACGCACATCCGTTTTCAACGCTGCGGTGCTAGAGGCAGCGATGGAAGAGGCCAACATTGTCCTCAATGCAGGGCAACAGGGCTTCAAAAGCCACCAACGCATGCATGCCACGGTGGTTGCGTTGTGGCTTGATGCGCAGGCCGGATTGGCGTTGTGGGCCCATGTTGGTGATTCTCGGCTGTACCGCATTCGCCAAGGCATGGCGCAGCAGCTCACCAGTGACGACAGCGTCGTTCAACAAATGGTGGACGCAGGCTTCATCAAGCCTGAAGATGCCAAGCACCATCCTCGCAAAAACCAATTGCTGGCGGCCATGGGCAGTGAAGAGACACCGCATGTGCACGTTTGTGGCACGCCCGAGGCCCTGCTTGATGGCGACGCCTACCTGTTGTGCTCCGACGGGTGGTGGGATCAGTTGACGCCCGGTGACATCGAGCGCACGCTGCGTGCATCGGGTGACACGCAACAATGGCTGGCACACATGGCCCGCATCGTGGCAGCAGCGAATGTGCCTAATCAAGACAACTACACAGCTGTGGCCTTGTGGGTGGGCAACCCCCATGAAGTCACCCGGGTTGGCGCTTAAGGTCAGATATGACAAAAGTCGCTTTCCAGCCTTTGGCCGCAGGCATACAGTGCGGTCGTCTCACCAGCTAAGGGCATGTCATGAACACGTCTTACACCACCTTCGCCGTCCGTACCTTGCCAGCCCTCGCGTTGGCATGGGGCATGGGTTTTTCAATGGCCCATGCACAAGCCCCTGCGACGACCATGCTCAAGGGCAAAGGCGTGACCGAGTCCAATTTGGTTGACGCCCTCACGCCTGACGAGTCCGTGGTGACACGCAGCCTGCGTGTACAGCGCGACACGCCCGGTCAACAAGCTGCCCGCAAGCCCAGCGCATCGTTGCTGATCACGTTTGAGACCAACTCAGCGGGTTTGACCCCACAGGCCAAAAAGCAGCTTGATGTGGTGGCCGCCGCCTTGCTGAACAACAAGCTGGCCGACTACTCATTCAATGTAGAGGGCCATGCTGACCCACGCGGCTCGCATGACCTGAACCTGAGCCTGTCACAGCAGCGTGCAGAAAGCGTGCGCGCTTATCTCATGAGCGCCCACGCCATCGACGCCAAACGCCTGAAGGCGGTCGGTAAGGGCGACAGCGAGCTGCTCAACGCCGAGAAGCCATCGGCGATCGAAAACCGCCGTGTCACCATCGTGACCGATGTGCCAATGCCTTGAATGGGGCGGGCAGTTTGGCCGCCTCGTTGAGGTCGACATAAGCTTGCCTTAGACTTTTTCCTGACGGGGATTCAGGTATCGCTGTTTAGCCCGCACTTGATATTTGCAGCTGGCGCTTTGGTTGATTGTGTGCATACTCTGAAGAGCTAAGGGGTGAGTGGTGGTCTTGATGCCAATCAAGAAGCCCCTTGACGACATTCAGGAGTGCATTTGAGCGCGTTGCAGCTGTTGACCTATATCGTTGCGGCACTGTTGATACAACTGGCTGCAGGACTCGGCCTTGTGTGGTTCAGGCGGCGCAGCACGCCACGCGTGGGTTCTGGGCAGGTTGTTGAGTCAGTGTCTCGCCATGCTGTTGGTGCATGGGTAGGCTGGCGCGCGTTCCGCGTCACGCGGCGCGAATTCGAAGACCGCTCACAAACGCAATGTTCGGTTTATCTTGAGCCGGTTGATGGTGTGGCGCTTCCTATGTTTCGCCCGGGCCAATTTTTGACCTTCTCCCTGTCTGTTGCTGCACATCAAACGGGCGAACAAGAGGGGCAGCAGGTGATCACGCGGTGCTACTCGCTGTCAGACAGACCAAATCCCCGCAGCTATCGCGTGACGGTCAAGCGGGTGCTGCTAGGGTTGGCGTCGAACCATTTTCATGACAGTGTCCATGTAGGCGATATCGTCCAAGTCAAGGCGCCTGCAGGTCAATTTGTCATGGATACCGACGCGGCGGTACCGGCCGTTCTGATTGCGGGCGGGGTCGGCATCACCCCGATGATGAGCATGTTGCGCTGGTGTTTGAGTGAACAGCCTGAACGGGTCGTGCATCTGTACTATGGCTTGCGAAACGGCCAGGAGCACGCTTTCAAAGCGGAGCTAGAGAGGCTGGCCTCTGCGCACGCCAACTTCCATTTGACGGTGGTCTACAGCGCAGCACATGCCACCGACATGGAGGGGTGCGACTTCCAGCATCAAGGCCATGTGAACATGGACCTGCTGAGGCGCACCTTGCCGCATGGGCGGCATCAGTTCTACATATGCGGCCCAACGGCCATGATGGACAGCGTGGTTGCGGCACTCTCCGACTGGGGCGTGCCTGCACAGGATATCCATTTTGAGAGGTTTGGCCCAAGCAGCACGCCTGCGGCCGACAGCTCAGCGCTTCAAGATACGACATTGCATGCTGAGTCGTTCGAGATCGGGTTCAAGCAGTCTGCCCGCACATTGACGTGGGATGGGCAGGACGCCAACCTGCTCGATTTCGCCGAACGCCATGGCTTACTTGTTGAGTCCGCATGTCGCTCAGGCGTGTGCGGCAGTTGCGAGGTCAGGCTTATCAGCGGTGAGGTGCGTTACGCACGCCAGCCTGACTACGAGGTCGGTTCTGGGCGGTGCCTGCTCTGCGTCGGCAGGCCCGCGTCAGATTTGATGATGGAGGCGTGATCAACATGAAAGCCAAGCTGCTCAGCCGCGAAGTCCTGCCGTTCTACCTGTCGATCATCACACTGACCTTGCTGACCCTGTTGCTCGATGCCTTGCTGCACTGGGTCAACGCGGTGTGGTTGGGGCGTTATCTGGGCATTTTGGGCGTGTTGCTGATCATCGGCTCGTTTGGCTACTCGCTGCGCAAGCGCAAGATCATCAAATCGGGCAATCCATTGACCTTGTTGCGCTGGCATGAGCGTATGGCGTGGGCAGGATCCCTGTTGGTGCTGGTTCACGCTGGGATTCACTTCAACGCCATCTTGGCGTGGCTGGCCGTCTGGGCGATGCTGATCAACGTCGCCAGTGGGTTGACCGGCAAGTTCTTATTGCAACGCGCCCGCAAGCGAATGGAAGATGCTCGTCAGCAACTCCGCCAGACGGGCTTGTCCAATGTGGAGTTGGAGGAGCTCATGCACCGAGACAGCCTGACCTTTGATGTGGTCAAACAATGGCGCACAGTCCACTTCCCCATCACCTTGGCATTTGGGGTGCTGGCGTTGGCCCATATCGTTGGTGTGTGCCTGTTTTGGGGGTGGAAGTGAAGCGCGGTTGGGTCTTGCTTGTCATTGCAGCGAACTTGCTGGTTCTGCTGGCGTTGGCGTTTCTCTATCCTCATCTGATGGTGGCGCCCGGTGCCTTGATACCAGCGCATGCTGAGCTGACCACTGACTGCTTTGCGTGCCATGCCCCTTTGCGTGGAGCTTCGCCTCAGCGGTGCATGGTTTGTCACGCCGTGGCAGACATTGGTGTCCGCACCAGCAAGGGCGCGCAAGTTGTTCGCAAAGTGGTGAGGGCGCCATTCCATCAAGACTTGATCGCCAAGGACTGTATGGCCTGCCACAGCGATCACCAAGGCCCCAAGCTGATGCGAGTCAGCCGCAAAGCTTTCTCACACGATCTGCTTCGCGCTGACAAACGGGATCAATGCGAGCGCTGTCATGTCGCCCCAAAGACCAATTTACACAGCCGTATCGAGGGGAAGTGCGGGCAATGCCACAGCTCCCAGCACTGGACGCCAGCGACGTTTGATCACGCTCCATACTTCGAGCTGGATCGGGATCACGACGTCAAATGCGTGACGTGCCATGTCGGACATGATTACACACGCTATACCTGCTATGGGTGCCACGAACACACCCCTGAGAAGGTTCGCGCAGACCACGAAGAAGAAGGCATCAGCCGAAATCTGGATCGGTGTGCTGAATGCCACAGCGGGCCGGATGGCGAGCCTGGTGAGCATTGATCCCCTTAGCGGCCCCTACCTCGCTAGCTCCTCGATGTGCACCAGCGACGCACCATAGCGTTGGTCACAAGGCGCCGTGCCCGGGCACACAGCGGGGCCCACAAAGGGGCTACCGGAGCCTTTGTGATCGGCCCACATTTTGGTGGCCGTCGCGATGTCGAACTCGGGGATGCTGTCTTTGGTGTTCAGGCCCAAGTTGCTCAAGTCACGTGGGAAGGGCGAGACGATGGTGACAATGTGGTTGACGCCGGGTGGGCCACCTGCCGTGATGTGCCAGCCCTTGCGAGGCAGTTCAACCAGCTTGTCGGCTTCGATGCGGTTGTTGTTGTCCAGCGCGTTGGGGAACAGCAGGTAAAAGTGCGATGCATCTGTCCCTGCTAGATACACATAGAGGTAGCCGGGGGTGCTGGCGCGTACCTTGAACAGCAGTTTGTCTTTGCCGATCGTGAGTTGCGACTTGTCCGTCAGGGTGTTGACGGCCAGCAAGGGGTCAGCGCCGCGAACGATGTCCTCCAGCGCTGCGGCAATGGTGAAGGGGTCACGCGTAGCCGGGGTCGCGGGCAGGGTGGGGATGACTGGCTCAGCGGGTACAGCTTGTACAGCGGACGCAGCCGTCACCGATACCGCCGCTGGCGCGTTGACCACTGGGCGTGTCAAGCGCCACGCCACACCGCCACCACCAATCAAGCCCACGATGCTCAGCCCGCCCACCAACCATCCTAGTTTGCGTTTGACCGGCGGCTTGGTCACAACGGCAGCGTCCGTGCCTGTGCCTGTGCTGGGTCGGGCGACGACCTGTGTCGCCTGCCAAGGCTGTGCGGGTAGGATAAGTGTGCGCTCACTGTCGTCATCTGGCACGAATAACCGTGCACGCAGCGCGGCGACATCGTGCAGGCGCTGGTCTGGGTGCACCGTCAAGCCCGCATCGATGGCCGCCAAAAAAGCCGCTGAATACCGGCCTGCCGCTGCCTGCACCAGTGGCACCAACTCGTCCTTCATCATCCGGCCCACGGATGGCGGAGGGGCCTTGCCCATGATGCTGGCGTAGACCACGGCACACAGCGCGTACACATCGGTCCATGGGCCTTGCTTCATCGAAGGCACCTCGGCGTATTGCTCAACAGGTGCATAGCCGGGTTTGAGGATCACGGTGAGCGCCTGTGTGGCATCGCCGATCACGCGGCGTGCTGCACCAAAGTCCAGCAACAAAGGCTTGTTGGGGCCCAGCAGCAGGATGTTGTCCGGGGCGATGTCGCGGTGGTAGCAGTGGTCGCTGTGGATCACCTCCAGCGCGTCCAGCAAAGGGGCGAGGACACCTTTGAGCCACGCCTCGTCGGGGGGCTTGGGTTGCTCACGCAGCCAGGTCTTGAGCGTGGGGCCTTGGTAGTAGGGCATGACCATGTAGGCGGTGCCGTTCTCTTCCCAAAAACGGTAGACCTTGATCAGTGCAGGGTGGTCGAACGAGGCCAGCAAACGCGCCTCGTTGACAAAGCTGCGCATGCCCAGTGTGAAGGTCTCGCGGTGTCGCTCAGAGCGCACCGTCACGGACAAGTCACCAGCCCGCATGGCCAGCGAGGCGGGCATGTACTCTTTGATGGCCACGGTACGGTGTAGCTGCGTATCGCGCGCCAAGTAGACGATGCCAAAGCCGCCTTCGCCAACCAAGCCCTCGATCTCGAACTCGTGCAGTCGGTGGCCAATGGGCAGACCGTTGCCACTGTCGGGGGCACGGGGCGGGGGTGTTTTGACGGGTTCGGGGTTCACCAGCGGCCTTGTAAGAGGTCAATGAAATGATCTGGCGCAGGCAGTCCCGGGCCGATGCTCAGGCTGCCCGCGCCATGGCCGGAGTCGGGTAGCCACCACAGGCTTTGGCCTTGGGTTTGCTGATGCAGACTCTGGTCCGCCACGCCTTCAAGCCATTGACTCAGCGGTGTGTGAGGCTGGCCTTGGTAGCGGTCTCGCCCGATCAGTCGGGACAAGGATGGGCCCCCGAGGGGCGGTGTGGCATGCCACGGCGGCGCAGCCTGCAGCTGGGACTCGAATGCGTCGACACTGGCGCCAGCTTGTAAGGTGGCCATCGCGGCATGGGCGACATGATCCAGCCACCGTTGCAGCGCATTTTGGTCTGAACCGGAGTCCGGGGCGCACGCACTGGCCTGCGCCACGATGAGGGGGAAGTAGCGCCCGACACTGTCTACGCTGGGCATGATCACCCCCATCCACCATTGGGACCCGGCCACGCCAGGGCTCCAGGCAAAGCGCCAAATGGGTGCACTCAGGTAGGTGTTGAGCCAGTGATCACCCAGCTGCTGGCGGCTGGTTTGCACACCTCTGGATAGCCACTCATCGCAGCGGGATACGAAGCTCGCGGGTAAGCGGCGAGATCCAAAGTCCCCCATGCAAGCGAGCTTGCCAAACCAACCACAGGCCTCGCTCATCACAGCCCCCCTGGGCAGGAAAACGCACTCAGATCTGGCAGTTTGAATGGGTTCTGAACACTGCTTGATGTGATGGTGAAGGCGGCCTTGCGACCCCCAACGTTGAAGACAACGTTGAAGCGCTCTGGCGACCCGGCTGGGCTCAATTGCATGCGGTCAAACAATCTGAACAAGGCCCAAGGGCCTTCGGTGACCACACCGTTGTCGGCGCTGGTGGCTGGGGCCACCGACAAGCGCACTTGGGTGCTGCCGCGTGGGCCGGGCCACTGCACCGTGGCGGGGATCTGTGGGCCGTGCGCGTACTTCACCAACTGCCCGTCGATATCGAGCGTGAATTGGGTGATGGTGGCGTCCATCTCAAAGGGCTTGAAGTCCAGCCGCAGTCCTGGCACGTTGCCGCCCGCCCTGAAAAAGGTGTCGCGGATGGCCGCAGCGCGTTGGAACTGCGCCAGCGTGCCGGTGTCCGTGCCCATCGTGGCGCCCTCCAACTGGCGAAAGCGCCATGGCCTTGTCGACGTGTCCACAAAGCGCGCCAGCTGTTGCTGGAAGAAGGCGTCCATCAAGCCGCCAGGCGCAAACATGCGTGCGAAGTCATCCTGTGTCGCATCCCTTGTGCTGCTGCGCACCATCGGGTAGCGCCCGGCAATGGCTTGCTGGCAGAACTCGCCGATCTGCGATTTGATGGCCTGCCCCAAATTAGCACGGGTGGCATCCAGTGCTGCCGTGGTGCCGCTGACCGACAAGGTGTTCAGCAAGGATCGGATGGGCTCGGGCAAACGGGCTGCTTCGGCCTTGATCTTGTTGGGTACATCGCTGGGCGGGGGCACGTTGCCGCCTTGCACGGCAGTCTCGGTCGCGGTCAACAGGGTATAGACCTCGTTGATCAAGCCCAAGGTGGCGTCAATGGGCGCCGGGCTTTTGCCATCGGGGCTGCTCACCATTTGGCGCAAGGCCTGGAAGCGGTCATCCACGGTGGATTCAATGCGCTGGCCATCGGCCACGGCGTTCGGGGCAGGCTTGTCACCAAACAGTTTGGCGATTTGATCGCGCGACTTGTCCAGTGCGCTCTCAGCCTTGTCTTGCGCCTTGTCGATGATCGACTTGCTCTCAGACAAGCTCAGTGTGGTCTCGTGCGACAAGGCCGTCAACAAGGGCTTGAGTGGTGAGTCGGGGCTGGACAGCACACGTGCCATCTGCACTGCCTTGGGCAAGCTGTTCGAGGGCAGCATGTGGATGTCTGCAATGAAGGCTTCCCAAATGGTGGCGTACTCGGTCAAGTAGATCTGACGCACGTCATTGGTCAGGCGCCGCATGGCACCCGGGTCACGCAGCGACTGAGCGCGTGCGCTGTCTTGCACGCCCAGCACCCACGATTCTTCTTCACTCAGTTGCTTGGTGGCGCTGTCAACTTGAGGCTGCAGGCCTTTGTGATAACCATCAAAAGTGAACAGGCCCGGTACGCCCTTTGTCAGGGGTGCACCACTGGCCCGCATGAACACCAAGGCGGCACTGTTGCCAGCCGCTTTGGCCACGGTGAACTCTGCAATGGTGTCACCCACGCCTTGCTGCTTGAGGCGGTAGTAAACGCGTTGCGCCAAGGGGATCACGACCAAGCGTGCTCGGGTGCTGTCGACCAGTTGGTGGTCTTGTGGCAAGGGTGACACAGCAGGGCCTTGCGCCAGCAGGTCATCGAGATAACCGATCAATTGCGCGTGCTGCTCGGTGGTGACGCTGCGCGGTAAGTTCAGATCCCAGTCGGCCATGAAATAGGCCTTGAGGGCCTTGGCATCAAAGTGCTGGGGATCATGCAGCATGACGTAGGCCTTGAGTGCTTCGTATTGCAGCTCCGGGTTGTCGATGCTGCGCTTGACTTGGTCTTCCACACGCAGCGCGATGCGGGGGAGCAGGGCATCCACCAACATGCGCTGGTAGGCTTGGCTAGAGGCTGAGTCGAGTTTTCGTCCTTGATACAAGCCAAAGCCCAATGACATGGGCACATCACCATGGCTGTCGCCAACGGCCAGATCACGCGTGGCCTTCAAGGCAGGCATCAGCACGAGGATATCTGCTGATGCTCGGTTGGGCGTGGTTTGCAACAAGGCACGCACGGTTTGCTCACGTGCACTGACCTCGTTGACGTAGGTGCGGTTGTTGAAGTAGCTCACGCCCCACGCCAGCAACAAGCCTGCCGATATCAGGCCGATGGCCGCATAGCCGCCCAAGGCCATCCAGCCTCGGCGCTGTTCCCACTTCAGATCGGTGCTGCCCAATTCACTCTCGGCAAACACAACCTCATTGAGCAGGCGCTCTAAGAAGAAGCTCTTGCCGCTGGCCTTGTTGGGTGGCAACACAGTGCGCTCAAGGCGGTAGCTGCGTGCGATGCTGCCCAGCATGCGGTCCAGTGGCGTGCCCTCTTGCGTGCCGCTGATGAAGTACACGCCACGGATCAGCGGGTTGGCTTCGAACTGCGACGGCGAGAACACCTCGTCCACAAACGATTTGAGCACCTGACGCAGGCCACCAAACTGCTGCGGGAAGGCGTAGATGCGGGCGCGGCGGGCCGGATCGCTTTCCATCTGAAGGCGGTCGATCAGGCCATCTGTCAGGCGTTTGTCAAGCGCATCGAACTCAGTCAAGAATGCCGATGCGTCACTGTGTTGTTGCGCGTCAAGTTTGAAGGTGAAGCCCCATGGTGTGGCGCGCGCCTCGCGGTCCAGTTCGCCCAAGGTGTCCATGAATCCTGACAGCAAGTCGCACTTGGTCACCATCAGATAGATGGGAAAGCGCACGCCCAGTTGTTCGTGCAGCTCTTGCAAGCGCGTGCGAACGGCGGCTGCTTGGGCTTGACGCTCGGCGGCAGACTTGGTGAGCAGATCAGGCACAGACACCGTCACCAGCACGCCATTGACAGGCTGGCGTGGGCGGCTGCGTTTGAGCAAACCCAAAAAGCCATTCCACGCGGTCTGGTCTGCCACGTGATCACTGTCTTGTGTCGTGTAGCGCCCGGCGGTATCGAGCATCACGGCTTGGTCGGTGAACCACCAGTCGCAGTTGCGTGTGCCTGCCACACCCGGCAGGCCTTGAGCGCCTTGGCCACCCGGTGTGGCCAGCGGGAAGCGCAGCCCTGAGTTCATCAGTGCGGTCGTTTTACCCGAGCCCGGTGCGCCGATGATGATGTACCACGGCAACTCATACAGATAGCGTTTACCGACGCGGGCCTTCATGCCCGCCCACACACCTTTGTGAGACTCGAATCGGGCGTCCTTCAGTGTTTGCAGGCCCTTCTCGAAGCGCTCACGCAGCAGCTTGACCTCAGGGGATTCTGGCGGCTCGTTGGCACTTTTGGGTGCAGGTGCCAGCAACTGGTTGACCACGCTTTGATTGGTCTTGCGCGCGCGCATCGCACCTATCGCCTTGGACAGCGCATAGATGCCCGCAATCAGGCCGATCAAAATCAGACGTGCCCACAGGGTTTCGAGTGGCCTGAGCGTGCCAATGGCGACCAAGGGCCCGACGATCCAAATGACGAGCGACAAGGCCAGCAGGCCGATGATGGCCAGCACCCAGCCATTGAACAAAACGGACAGCAGCTTCTTCATGGTTGACTCTCTTGGGCACTGTCTTTGGTGCTGTCTCTGGCGACAAACAAAATCACCTCCACGCGGCGGTTCACGGCGCGGTTATTCGGGGTGGTGTTGTCTACAACGGGCTCACCATCGGCGCGCCCCTCGGAGCGCACGCGCTCTTTGACCACGCCATGGCTTTGAAGCAAGTCGCGCACCGTATCGGCACGCTCTTGCGATAAGTGCCAGTTAGAAGGAAAGCGCATGGATCGGATCGGCTGGTTGTCTGTGTGCCCTGTGATCAGCACGGTGCCTGGCACCTGAACGAGTGCTTGGGCGATGCGCTTCATGATGGCTTCGCGGTTGTCTGACAAGGCGGCGCTGCCAGCCTCAAACAAACCGTCGCCGCGCAAAGTGATCACACTGCGGTCGATTTCATCGCGCACGGCGACCAAGCCAGAGCGGACATCGGCTTGCAGAAACTGCGCCAGACGTGGTTTGGCTGCAGGGATGGCCACGGGCGGCACAGGGGGCGCCAGACGCAGGCTCTGTATCTGACCAAAAACAGGATCAGAGTGCGCACTCAAAGCAAAGGTCAAACCAAAGTACAAGGCCAGCAAGAGCAGCGCGGTCACGGCCCCGGTGACCCACAGCGGCAACCACGACAGCATGATGCGGCGTGCTTGTGGGGCACCATGCCAGTTTTGAGCCAGCACCGGGCTGTAGTCGCCACGGGCCTTTTTGAGGATCTGGGCCAGTCGCTCACGCACGGTTTCCAGCTGCGCTTTGCCGCCCTCGATGACCCGGTAGCGGCCTTCAAAGCCCATGGTCAGCACAGCGTAGATGACCTCCAGCAAGTCGCGGTTCGTGTTGGCGTCCTCGGCCAGTTTGGCCATGAGCTGGAAGACCTTCTCGCCCCCATAGGCCTCGTTGTGGAAGGTGACCAGCAGGTTGTGACGCGCCCATTGCCCGGAGCCACCCCACGGCGTGCTGGCAGCCGTTTCATCCAGCAGCGTGCACAGGATGTAGCGTGCGGCCAAGATGCGTTCACTGGCGATGCCAGCGGCGCGTGCCTTGGCTTCAAAGTCGCGCAAGCCAGCGGACATGGCCTCTTTCAAGGCTGTTGCGTCGGCCAGATGCGTGGTGGTGCGGATCTGCGGCACCAGTGCCAGCAGCGGATTGGCCAGCGCGACCAAGGGGTTCAGGCCGGTGTCGGGCGCGCTCAAGTCGGCGGCCACGTCGGCGCCACGCGCCAAGTTATCAAAGGGGGACGAGGTGCTCGTAGGCCGCACGCCGGGCGTGGGCATCACGAAGGTGCGTCCTGTGTCGATCGATGCAAACGGATCGACCGGTGTGTGTGTGGGGGGCTGTGTCATGCCGCTGCCTCAGTTTCGGGTTCAGGTTCAGTGTCAGATGCTGGGCGTCAGCGGCGGATGGCCCACAAGGCCAGATCCAGTCCCGGGAAGTCACCTGCGACGTGCAAGGCCAGGTTGCCGCTGGCTTCAAATTTTTGCCACAGCTCGCCACCGCGCTCTAACTCAAAGTAGAAGAACCCAGCGTGAAACGGCAGTTGACGTGGCGCCACAGGCAAGGCACGCAGCGTGATGCCAGCCAAATTGAAGTTCACCAAATCCTTGATGCTCTCAACGGGCCCGACTTTGGTCTGTGCCAAAAAGCGTGTGCGCAGTTGCTCTGCGGGCATTTGCGCGTTCACCGCCAGCACGAAGGTGGCCGTGCGCACCATGTCCAGATCGGCCACCACAGCGGTGCGCACACCGAACTTGCGGTCGACCAGTTCAATCTGAACGGCGTTGTCCTCTTCTACGGCGGACAGCATGTCCCTGATGGCATCAAACACAGGCGTGAAGCAGCCGCGCAAATCATCGTGCTTGTAAAGCGGGAAGTCGGGCGAGCGCCTCGCGGCGCTGTGAAAGGTTGACAACTCGCCCGCCAGCTGCAGGCACACATTGAACAACTCGCGCGGGTGCACATGGGGCGCGCTGCTGTATTGGCGCAGCAGGGGCTCGTGGCGGTTGAGCAGTTGCAAACGCAGGAACTGCGCCACCTCGGACACCCCTTGGCCCAATTGCCCCATCTTGCCCGCTAAGGCATGGGCACGCTGGCGCACCAAGCCATGCAACAGCGTCAGGCTAGAGGACAGCTGCCCGGACGCATCGGCCACCACTTGGGGCGCGATGTAGTGGCGATCAAGCAGCAAGGCGTTGTCACTGCGTCGCTCTTGCACCAAGGCCACACCCAGCACGATGTAGGCGTCGGTCAACTCTTTGGCGCGCAGCAAGCGCAGCTTGAGTCGACCTGTTTGGATCTCTTCAGGCTCGGCGGCGGCATCGGTGTTGTCGCGCACGCTCTCGACCACGGCCTCGAAGCGGGTGAGCTCATCGCCCAGGCCTGTCAGGCCCCCTGCTGGTGCGCCAAAGTCAGCCTCGTTCAAGCCTTCCCTTTGCACGGGCAGGGCCAAGTAGATGATCTCGTTTTTCAGATCAGATGGGATTTCTAGCGGTGCAGGGGCGGGATCCAGTTGAGGGATGGCAAAGGGCGTGCCGTCTGGCAAGGTGCCACTGGCCCGTGCGATCCCCAGTCGGCCCAGCGCCAGCAAGCTGTCGTCAAGTTGCAAGACGTCAAAGCCCCACGCAAACGGAGACAGTGCACGGATGCGGTTGTCGATCAAGCGCTCGGTGTAGCGGTTTTCTTGCTGGAAATGATGGGGTTGCAGGAACATGCCCTGCGACCAAACGACTCTATTGCGCCAGCTCATGTGGTCAACCTTCTTACTTGGCCGGGGTCGGCAAGATGGACACCGTGAGCGCCTCAATCTTGATAACCCAGCGGTTGGTGGTGTTGGGTAGCACCGCCGCGACGGCGCGTGATCGCGATTTCTCTAAGTCTCTGAAGCCCACCAGCACAGCCAGAAACTGTGTCTCCGGGACGGGTTGCTTGGCGATGTCTTTGACCTCGCCTGGCCGCAGCACGAACTCATCGCGTGCGATCAGCTCAGCCCCCAGCACCTCTTTGTCACGCTCAAACAGGGTGATGAAATCGGTGGCATCAAACTGCGCGCGGCTTTTGAGCTCATACACCCGCACCACCACAGGCGACGCCCGCTTGCGTGCATCCGGGTTGAGCTGCATGGATGCGGCTACCTTGGCCTCAATGAGGGTGGGGTCAGGCTTGAACAGCGAGGGCAGGCTGGCGCAGCCGCTCAGCAGCACGCCGATCAGGCCTAGCGCAAGCCAGCGAAACAGGGAAGCAGGGGAACTCAGTTGGATGCGCATGCGGGGCGGTTGGTAAGAGACGATGACGGCCATGAGTGGCCCTCGCGAGAATACTGGTCGCCCCCTCTGTGACGCGGTGACTTAGGTAACAAGCGGGCCGGTTTTGACTAAGGTCAGTTGCTGCCCCTGGGTGCGAGGCCTAAGGTGCCATGCCATGCGCACAGACCTTCAGCCCGCTCCCGCTCTTCTCGTTCCATTTCGCCGATGGGCTTTGGCCGCCGGTTGCTGCTTGGCCGTGAGTGCATGCAGCCTGTGGCGCGAAGGCCGCTCCCCAGATGTACCAGAGGCCCCAGCCTCGCCCACATCGGTCAGCGCCCGCGCAGCCACTGTGGCGCTGGACACAGTCGCCAAAGACATCACGACCCGCCATGCCCTGTTCAAAGTCAGCAGCTTTGATGCGCTGCCAGGTTGGCAGCAAGACAATATGGGCGATGCGTGGGGTGCCTTCAAAGCATCGTGCAAAGCCTTGGAGCGCAAAGCCAACTGGAAGCCGTTGTGCGCCCAAGTTCACGCGATCAAGTCACCCCAAGATGGCCGAGCCCTGCTGGAGCGCGAGTTCACCTTGTTGGCGGTTCAAAATACCGATCGCACCCGCGATGGCGACATCACCGGCTACTACGAACCCCTGCTGTCAGGGCAAATGCAGCGCGGTGGCAACTTTGTGGTGCCGGTTTATGGCGTGCCCAATGACCTCTACATCTTGGACTGGAAGGGCTTGCCGCTCGCGCAGCGTCAAGGCGTGGCACAGGTCAGCGTGGGTGGTGGCGCCAATGGGCGCTTGTTGGTCGCAGCACAGCCTGGGCAAAGCGGGGTCATCCGTGTGGACCTGCGCAAATTCACACTAGACACACTTGACCGGCGCTTGCGCGTGCGCCTGCAAGGCCGCGAAGGCTTGCCCTATTACGACCGGGCTGACATCCTCAGCCAGCAGGCATTCGATGCGCCCATATTGGCCTGGGTCGATGACGCCGTCGCCTTGTATGCCATGCAGGTGCAAGGCGCAGGCCGCATCCGCTTGCCCGATGGGCGCATTCTCCGTTTGCAATATGCCGACCAAAATGGTCACCCCTTCAAGCCGATGCAATTGGCTGCGCAAGGCCGCGAGCGTGTGCAAACGCGCGGCAGAGCCGATGCTGCGCCTGACGCTACCGATGACATCGAGCAATTTGATTTGCTTGATGCGCTGCCCGAACCCTCTGTAGATGAGCCACTGACCCGAGGCGCACGCAAGCCCTCCGCGGTCGGCCAGCTCAGTCCGCAAAATCTACTCAACGACCTGTTGAGCCAGCGTAGCCGTGTGCTGAACAGCGACCCCAGCTATGTCTTTTTCCGTGTCGCGCCAGATCAGTCAAGCCAGAGTGGGCCGGTGGGCGCCTTGGGTGTGCCGCTGACAGCTGGTCGTTCACTGGCCGTGGACCCGCGTGTGCTGCCGCTGGGCTACCCGGTGTTTTTGGATGCCACCGTAGGCGGTGCACGTCAGCCCCCGCTTCAGCGCCTGATGTTTGCGCAAGACACCGGCGGCGCCATCCGGGGGGCCGTGCGTGCCGACTATTTCTGGGGCTTTGGCGCGGATGCAGGCCGTCAAGCCCGCCGCACCAAGCACAAGGGGCGCATGTGGGTGTTGGTGCCACGTATTGAAGTGGCCGCCTTGTTGTCCAGCAAGCTGGTGACCCGTGGCGGGCGATCGGGCGTTGATCAGCCCGAATGCCTGATCGACGACGAGGTTTTTTGCGACAACCCGTAGTCAAGTGTGCATTTTGGATGCCGATAAAGCCTTGATTCCCCTTTCAGGCTTTCGGTGCACAGCACGTGAACTTCATCCACCAAATCAGGCGTTCGATCGAAGGCGACTCCGCCTCGGACGTCTTCCTCAGCATGATGCTGGCCGTGACGGTGATCGCTGCCTCGGCACATTTGATTTTCATTTTTTTGTTTGACTCGGCTGGTGTGCCATGGATGGCACGCGCGAACATGGTCAGCGTGCTGATGTATGTTTTGACAGCGTGGTTGCTCAAGCAAGGACACAACATGACGGCGCTGACCTTCGTCGTCCTTGAAATCATCTTGCATGCCATCACAGCGGTGGTCGTGATTGGCTGGGGCAGTGGCTTTCACTACTACATCATCTTGATCATCCCAGTAGCTGTGCTCAGCAGCTTGCACAAGCCCGCATTCAAGGCTGTTTTTGCGACAGGCGTGGGCGTTTTGTACCTGTTGTTGGATCATGGCTTTCGGCAGGCCGTCCCCATAGATGCTTTGAACCCGGCTTTGCTGAGCAGCTTGCATTACTTCAACTTGGCCAGCACCTTGATGATCTTGGGCTTGCTGTCCATGGTTTATTACCGCTTGGTTGTCCGTGCCGATGCCCGTTTGCGGCACCAAGCGTGCACCGATCCGCTCACCCAGCTGCGTAACCGGCGTTTTGCGATGGAGGTGGCCCAGCACGAAGCGGCCGTCTACCAACGAGGGGGGCGACCGCTGGTGCTCGTTTTGGGCGATATCGATCACTTCAAGCAAGTCAATGACCGCTTTGGCCATGAAATGGGCGACACCGCCTTGAAGGCCGTGGCGCAGGTCTTGCGCAACGGGGTGCGGGAGGTCGACCACGTAGCGCGTTGGGGCGGCGAGGAGTTTTTGATGCTGCTGCCCGCCACGGACGTGGCAGAGGCACTGCGTGTCTCAGAGCGCTTGCGCGGGGATGTCGAGCGACTGGATTTGGCGCAAAACGGGCAGCCTGTGCCCCTCACGATCACCTTGGGCATCAGCCTGCTGGCGCAGGACGAAACCGTCGAGCAAGCGCTGGCCCGTGCTGACCGGGCTATGTACAGCGGCAAACAAGATGGTAGAAACCGTGTTGTTTTGGCAGAAAAACCCTGACGAACGATTTATACTGCCCACACTTTCGAGGAGCGTTGCAAGGTCGATTGCCCACACAGGCTAGACCCCAGGCTTGAAAGACACGTCAACAAAACGTGTAGGCAACGGCGCTCACCCGCAGTGTCCCGCTGGGTGAGTTGTTTTTGTAAGCCATTGACCCCAGCAGCGCACGGCGGCTCTTGAATCATGAGGAGCTCTGTCCATGAACGCTGTTACCCCATCCCTGATTACCGAACACAAAGGTGTCGAGTGCGTTGTCACTGACATGTCTCTTGCTGCCTGGGGCCGCAAGGAAATCTTGATCGCCGAGTGCGAAATGCCTGCGCTGATGGCCATCCGCAAGGAATACGCCGCCAAGCAAATCCTCAAGGGCGCGCGCATCACCGGCTCGCTGCACATGACCATCCAGACCGCCGTGCTGGTCGAGACCTTGCAAGCCTTGGGCGCCGAAGTGCGCTGGGCCTCTTGCAATATCTTCTCGACCCAAGACCACGCAGCGGCCGCCCTGGTTGAAGCGGGCACCCCCGTGTTCGCCTACAAGGGCGAGTCTTTGGAAGACTACTGGGATTACACCCACCGCATCTTTGAATTCGGCGGCAAGGGCACGGCTGGCGAAGGCCCCAACATGATCTTGGACGACGGCGGCGATGCCACGATGCTGATGCATCTGGGCAAGCAAGCTGAAACCAACCAAGGCGTGCTGGCCAACCCCGGCAGCGAAGAAGAGCGCATTTTGTTCGCCGCCATCAAGGCCAAACTGGCCGTGGACAGCACTTGGTACAGCCGCAAGGGTGCCCAGATCATCGGCGTGACCGAAGAAACCACGACCGGCGTGCACCGCTTGAACGAAATGTCCGCCAAGGGCACGTTGATGTTCCGTGCGATCAACGTGAACGATTCGGTGACCAAATCCAAGTTCGACAACCTGTATGGCTGCCGCGAATCTTTGGTTGACGGCATCAAGCGCGCCACCGACGTGATGGTGGCTGGCAAGGTTGCCTTGGTTGCGGGTTACGGCGACGTGGGCAAGGGCTCGGCCCAAGCCATGCGTGCTTTGAGCGCCCAAGTCTGGGTGACCGAGATCGACCCGATCAACGCCCTGCAAGCTGCGATGGAAGGCTACCGCGTCGTCACCATGGAATGGGCTGCCGACAAGGCCGACATTTTCGTGACCACGACTGGCAACCGCGACGTGATCACCTATGAGCACATGGCCGCGATGAAGAACAACGCCATCGTCTGCAACATCGGCCACTTCGACAACGAAATCCAAGTCGCCAAGCTGGAGCAGAACTGCAAGTGGGAAGAAATCAAGCCGCAAGTCGACCACGTCATCTTCCCTGATGGCAAGCGCATCATCTTGCTGGCCAAGGGCCGTTTGGTGAACTTGGGCTGCGGCACAGGCCACCCAAGCTATGTGATGTCATCGAGCTTTGCCAACCAGACCATCGCCCAGATCGAGTTGTTCGCCCACAGCGACGCTTATGACAATGGCAAGGTTTACGTGTTGCCTAAGCACCTTGACGAAAAGGTCGCCCGTTTGCAACTCACCACGCTCAATGCCCAACTCAGCGAGTTGAGCGACGAGCAAGCCGCCTACATCGGCGTGCCCAAGTCTGGCCCTTACAAGCCTGACACTTACCGTTATTGAAAAGAAGGAAATAAATGCCGAGAGCCGATCAACTACTGGTCTCGGGTGGGTTCGCGCCGACCCGCTCGGCCGCCCATCGCCTGATTGAAGCCAAAGCAGCGCAATGGCTCAGCCCCAAAGGCTGGGTCACGCTGCGCAAGTCTGGTGAAGACATGTTGGAGGGCACGGAGTTTCGTGTCACCAACGACGACGAGTTGCGTTGGGTGTCGCGTGCCGGGCTCAAGCTCGAAGGCGCGATTGCCAAAATCGACCTCGAAGTCGCCGGTATGACTTGCTTGGACGTGGGACAAAGCACAGGCGGTTTCACCGATGTGCTCTTGAACCATGGCGCGGCCAAGGTGGTGGGTGTGGACGTGGGTCACGGTCAGCTGCATGAGCGGCTGCGCGCCGACCCACGTGTCGTGTGCCTAGAAGAGTTGCATGCCCGCGAGCTGAAGAAAAGCCCGCTGGTTGAACACGCGCCTGAGGACGGCTTTGACTTGGTGGTGGCTGATTTGTCTTTCATCGCTTTGTCCAAAATCGTGCCCCATTTGGGCCCGTGGTTGAAGCCGGGTGGTCAAGCGCTGCTGCTGATCAAGCCGCAGTTCGAGGTCGGCAAAGAGTTCGTGGGCAAAGGCGGCGTGGTCAAAGACCCCGCACAACATGCCCGTGCCCGCGACTTGGTGCGCCGCGCCTGTACCAATCTCGGTTGGAAGGTGCACAAAGGCTTCCCGAGCCCGATCGCTGGTGGCGACGGCAATTTAGAGTTCTTTATCTGGGCGCAGTCGCCAACGGCCGAGGAAAAGGCTGCGACAGCGCTACTGAGACCTGCGAAAGACTGAAACGCATGAGCAAGCTTGCCCCCTCTTCTCTGGCCTTGAGCTTTGAGTTCTTCCCGCCCAAGACCCCCGAAGGCGTGGACAAGCTGGCTGCGGTGCGTCAGCAGCTCTACCCCTTGAAGCCTAGCTATTGCTCTGTCACATACGGCGCAGGCGGCTCGACCCAAGACGGCACCATCCAGACCATTCGTGCGATCTTGAGCGAAGGCTTTGATGCCGCGCCGCACTTCTCGTGCATTGGCGCCAGCAAAACATCGGTTAGAGAGCAACTGGCGCAGTTCAAAGCCGATGGCATTAAACGCATCGTCGCGTTGCGGGGTGATTTACCCAGTGGTTATGGCGGCTTTGGCGAGTTCCGCTACGCCAGCGAGTTGGTGGCCTTCATCCGTGCTGAAACAGGTGACGACTTCCATATCGAGGTGGGCGCTTACCCCGAAACCCATCCCCAGGCCAAGAACCCCGCAGCTGACTTGCAGGCCTATCTGGCCAAGGTGCAGGCCGGTGCCAACGTGGCGCTGACCCAGTATTTTTTCAACGCCGACGCCTATTTCCGGTTTGTGGACGAGTCGACCCAGCTGGGCGCCACGATCCCCGTCATTCCGGGGATCATGCCCATCACTAACTCGACCCAGCTCATGCGTTTTTCAGACGCGTGCGGCGCCGAGATCCCGCGTTGGATCCGTGCACGGCTAGAGGGCTTCGGTGATGACAAGGCCTCGATTCAGGCCTTTGGCTTGGACGTGGTGACGGCGCTGTGCGACAAGTTGCGCACAGCCGGGGTGCCGGGGCTGCATTTTTACACCATGAACCAAGCTGGCACGGTGCGTGCCATTTGCGAGCGGCTCGGGCTCTGACTGCAGGGTGTCTGATCTGGCGCAAACCCTTGGTTGGTAAAGGGCTTTGAAGTGAGTTCTGGTGGTGTCAATTTGATCTGGCACAAGTTTTGACTCAGAGGATCTTGTTGCAATAGGGGCATGGGATGCAGTTGCGCAGACCCTGAAACCTAGCCACAAGAAAGTCATCTCATGACCCTCCGCACACAATCTCGTTTGATCGCCGCCATCGCCCTGACTTGCGCGGCCTTTGCCCCTGCTACGTCACAAGCGGGTGACTTCATGGTGCGCGTGCGTGCCTTGCAACTGGACCCGGCAAACCAGAACACCGCTGATGCTGTCATCACTACTGACTCCGTCTCGGTCAACACCAAGACCATCTGGGAGATCGACGCGTCTTACTTCGTGACGCCAAACGTGGCCTTGGAATTGATCGCCACGACACCCCAGAAGCAAACTGTGTCGCTGGGCGGCGTCAAGATCGGCACACTGCGTCACCTGCCTCCTACCCTGACGGCTCAGTATCATTTTGCGCCTAGCAACCCGACCGTTCGTCCTTACGTTGGCTTCGGCGTGAACTACACCCACTTCTCAGCCGTGAACCTGAATGCTCAGCCTGTTCTGGGTTCGGACACACCTTTGGATGTCGACCGTCACAGCTGGGGTACGTCTATTCAGTTGGGCGCTGACTTCCCTGTCACCGACAAGCTGTCCATCAACGTGGATTTCAAGAAGATCGATATCCGCACCCGCGTGTATGCCGGTACGACACAGCTGGGCATGGTCAAGATTGACCCCGTGCTGTTCGGCATCGGTATCGGTTACCGCTTCTAAACTGCGGCAGACATGAAAAAAGCGCCCGTTTGAGGCGCTTTTTTATTAGCCCCACTAAGGGGGCACCTGACCCAGCGGTAACCAGATCAGGCTTGGTACATCAAGCTTGCTTGCGGCGAGCGGCAAAAGCGATGCCGACCAAACCCAAGCCCATCAGGGCGTAGGTTGTTGGCTCAGGCACCGCGCCGGTGCCGATGGCCACGGACTTGACGATGCTGGCAACGAAGGCCATGCTGGTGGGGTCAACGCCGTTTTCAGTCAGCAGTGTCTTGAATGACTCAGACAGTACAAAACCAGTGGCCAAGAAGTTCAGGGCACGTGGGGTGCTGGACGTTGTGATGCTGTTGAGCGCATCGCTGCCACCGAAGTCACCGCGGACGGATGTCGCAGTCAACATCGAGATATTAGGCAAGTTCACGAAAATGCCGGAAGTGACTGTGCCAAACAGACTGTTGCTGGCGATGTCAAAGGTGAAGTCAGTCAGCTTGACTGTTGTCAGACCCTTTTTGAGGGACAAACCGGAGGTGTCGCTGAAGTCGATGCTCAAAGCGCCGGGGTTGCTTAAGATCGAGACGCCTTGCAGCGGATCGGTCAGCGTGCCGGTTGCTGCGTTATAAGTCGATGCGCCCAAGGCGCCCACAGTGTAAGAATTGGCATTCAGGTAGCTTGTGTCAAGCTTGATTATCGCTGTGGCTGCCGTGAAAGGCTGGCTGGTCGCGGCGGAAGCTGCAAAAGCGGCAACGGCCAGGAACGACATGCTGAACTGCTTGATGAATTTCATGTTCACGTCCTTGTAGGGGTTAATTGTCGAGCGCTGCGGGCGCCCCCTCGTTGTTGGAGGCTCTTTTGCAGAGCATGGAATTGATTTTGAATGTGGTTCGTTAATTAATGCATAGGGTTCCCTCGCTCTTCCCCCCGAGTCCGGGGGGGCGTCAGGCGCTCCAAGTGTCGTTTTCTGTCAAGACAGCCACCAAAGGGATGTCGTGGGCTTGTGGGGTAAGTGCTTTGGCATCAAGACGACCGGCATCCCAAGCCACGCCAACCGCGGTGATTTCCGGGTGTAGCGACAAAAAACGGTCGAAGTAGCCGCCTCCATAACCTAAACGCCAGCCTTGTTGCGTGAAGCCTAAGCAGGGCACCAGCACCACGTCGGGCACGATCGGTTTGCCCGTTGGGCTGGGGATGTTGCACTCGTCAACTGTGGTGGGTTGGTCCCCGTTCCATAGGCGGAAATGCATGTCGACCGGTGTTTTGCGGGCAAAAGGTAAGGCTAATTGACATCCCCATTGGCTTTGGGCCTCTAAGGCGGCGTTCATTGGGTTAAATTCGCCTTGCATAGGCCAAAAAAGGCCCAAGCAGTCCGGCTCAAGTTGGGCCAAGACCGCCATCACCCGATCATGCAATTGCTGTTGTGCCACAAGGGCTGCAGGGGTGTTGGTCCAAGCGCGGCGTGCTGCCAACAGGCTGCGGCGCAGGGCAGTGCGGTCGGGATGTTGGGCGTTCATCGGCATAACAAAAGGTCAATCAATTGCGAAATTCTGATAAGTATGCGTCTTTGGGCTTGCGCCCGTTGGCGGCCATGCTGCTTGTATGTGGGCTGATGGGGGCGGTGATGCCGGTGGCGCAGGCCTCGTCAGGAGACGATGGCACGGTGCAAGAGGCACGAGAGGCCCTGCGTGTGCGCGACAAAGGGCGCTTGCTGAGCGCACGCGATGCCTTGATTGCGGCACATCACCCCTTGGCTCCATGGGCTGATTATTGGTACTTCCAGGTGCGGCTGATGGAGGCTGGCCCCACCGAGGTCGACGAGTTCCTTGCCCGTTGGCCTGACAGCTACGTTGCCGATCGCGCACGCAACGACTGGTTGCTGGAGTTGGGGCGGCGGCAGGACTGGCGCACTTATCTGCGCATCCAACCCAGTTTTCGGATGAACGATGACCGGGAGGTCAGCTGTTTGGGTGTGCTGGCGCGCTACCAGACCAAGACGCCGATGGAGGCGCCTGGCGATTGGCGTGAGCAAGCGCGTCAGGCGTGGTGGGGCCAGAAGGATGCGGATTACGGTTGCGACGCCATGGCTCAGGTGTTGGTGGGTGCCGGGGTGCTCGATACGGCCGATGTCTGGCGCAAGTTGCGCTTGGCCATCGAGGTGGACAAACCACGCGCTGTACAGCAAACCGCCAAGTTATTGGGTGAGGCCGTTGCACGCGCGATGGACAAGGTCATGGGCCAGCCCGAGGCTTTTTTGATGCCACGCAACCGAGTGGGCTCGGGCTCGCTGGCAGGGCTTGGGGCTGTGCAGGCGCCCGCTGCAGCGATGGCCCCGACACCCAAGGGCAAACACAAGGCCAAGCGCAAGGGGGGCAAATCCAAGCCGGATTTGACGCCCATTCCTTTGGATATTCACCCACAGGCGCATGGGCCTTTGAGCTTGTTGGCATTTATCCGATGGACGGGCATGGACCCGATCGCGGCGGCCGCAGCGATGGAAGACCCTGCCATGCGTGGACGCTGGGGATGGACGGCCGAAGAGGCCGCTTGGGCGTGGGCACAGTTGGGCCGGGCATCGGCTTGGCGCCTGCTGCCTGCTGCCCCCACTTATTTTGAGCGCGCCTTGGCAGACCGCGTTTTGGCCGCTGGCACTGGCGAGTTGCGCCAAGGGGGCTCACGCTTGGCCTTGGCTTGGTCGGCTGAAACCTTGGCGTGGATGGCTCGCAGCGGCGTGCGTGCTGCTGTGTCTGGTCAACCGCAGCGTTGGGCACTGGTTGACCAGGCCATCGATGCCATGTCCCCAGAGCAGCAGCAAGACGGCGCGTGGCTGTATTGGAAGGCCCGGGGGCTGCAAGCTCGGGCCAAGGGGATGAACCACACGACGACGCCAGTTGCTGTCGTTGATGCGATGCGTCAGCAGGCGCGTGATTTGCTGGGCAGGGTGGCCAATCCGTTTACCTTCTATGGGCAAATCGCAGCAGAAGAGCTCCATGGCGCCCCTGCGCGTGCGCCTGCCAACCCTGCGCCTTTGACGGATGCCGAGGTGGCCGCGGCCCAGGCGATGCCTGGCGTGGACCGCGCCTTGCGCATGCTGAACTTGGGCTGGCGCGGTGAGGCGGCGCGCGAGTGGAACTTCACGGTGGCTTATAGCAAGCCAGGCGGGCTGAGTGACCGCGAGCTGTTGGCCGTGTCCGAGGAGGCTTGCCGCCGTGAGATTTGGGACCGCTGTATCAACTCCAGTGACCGCACGCGCCAAGTGATCGATCTGGATCAACGCTATCCCACGCCGTTTAAGCAAGACGTATTGGCCGCTGCACGTGAAGTCGGGTTGGACCCTGCCTATATGTACGGGCTGATCCGGCAAGAGTCGCGTTTTCTGGTGGCGGCCAAATCAACCGTGGGCGCCTCTGGCTTGATGCAGGTGATGCCCGCTACGGCGGCGTGGACGGCGCACAAGCTGTCGATTGACTACCACCCTGATCGGATCACTGACCGCATGACCAATTTGCGGATCGGGGCGGGCTACTTGAAGCTGGTGCTGGATGATTTCCAAGGTGCGCAGGCCATGGCGGCGGCGGCTTACAACGCGGGGCCTTCGCGGCCTAGGCGCTGGCGCGAAGGCTCTCGCATGGATGCGGCGGCGTGGGTTGAGAACATCCCGTTCAATGAAACCCGTGACTACGTGAAAAAAGTGCTGTCGAATGCGACCGTTTATGCGCACATTCTGAACGGTCAGCCCTTGTCGATCAAGGCCCGCTTGGGTGCGACCATTGGGCCGCGGTCGGACAAAGCGCCGCCGACCGAGGATGATTTGCCGTAAAAAAAGAGCCCTAGGGCTCTTTTTTGGTTTCGCGCCTCAGGGCAAGAGGCCGGCGTCTATCAGGCTGCGTCCAGCAATGCCGATGTGTCGAACACGCTGCTCATGGGGGGCAGGTTCATGATCATGGGCTGTTGCGCGTTCTTGGAGATCTTCACTGGCTTGACGACAGCGTCGTTTTGCGCGACGTCGACCTTGTCCCAATTGCTGACGGACTCTTTGCCCGACACGGCCATGGAGTAGAAGACGCGGAAGGGGATCTTGCGCTCGCTCCAGAAGTCAGCCGCGTCACGGAAGGCGTCCAGCAATTGCTCGCGTGTCTCACGGTCGCACTTGGCGGCGTCAGGAATCAGCTCCAGTACGACGACAAAACCAGGCTGCGTACCAGACTTGTGTACCAAGTCGGTGATGCAGTCATACAGGGCATCGAGGTTCTTGCCGAAGTGATCCGGAAACAGGAAGTCGCGGGCGATGATGTCCAGCACATCCTGTTTGCACTGAGCAGCGCTCAGGTTGGTGTACAGGAAATGCTGACCAGCCGCGTTGGCCGCCAGTTGCAAGTCTTCCGGACGGTAAGCGCGGATAGATTGAACAATGTTGGGTCGAACGGATTGCAACAGCATGATTGCTTGGGGCCCGTGGTACATGAGGGTGTGCTCATGCCCTTGCGGGCAGTAGTTAGAGGGTCAAGAAAAAAGAACGGCGTTTGGCGGGTACAGCTTGGGTGCGAGCTTCAGCGCAGGGGGTCTATCGGTTGGAAGCTTTGGTAGTGATCCTTGGAATAGAAACAAGTTTCCGGTTTGCGGTCATCTTTACCTCCGCAGACGATGCGCCGCGCGCCGCGGTCACGCTCGCCCGGAGTGGGCACGGTGTATTCATGATAAAAACCGCGTTGCTGGCGCGGCAAGATGCGTTCACGGTTGCCAAACACCACACCGTCTTTGGTGTAGCGAAATGGGCCGCCGGCCAAAATGCGCCGATGAACGTCTTGCGCTTGGTCAGGTAGGCTGGACAATGGCACCGTGGATGCGGCGTCGATGTCCTGCGTGTAGGCTTGGCGACGGGCCAAGGCTTCGGATGCAAGCCCGCCTATCGCGCAAATGAGCGCTACACCGACCAAGGCCCCGACCGATCGCCTTGTGAGGCGATTTGGCGATGTCACCAAGCGAATGGTGCTTGATGCCTGTTCCTCGTTCTGTGTTTGCGGCACCATGTTGCTGTGTTTCAAGCTTTGACCCTGTCAGCAATGCAGCTCTGTGTACAAAGCGTGACTGTATCGAAAATGAGCAAAAAGCTCAAGGCCCCGCGCACCAATAAGCTGTTGCGCGGGGCCTTTGCGTAGGGGGTTGACAAATGGCAATATAATTGCCGCCCTCTTTAAGCGCTCAAATTCAACGGGTGGCGTTGGCGTCTGCCACGGTCATGGCCGTCATGTTGACGATGCGGCGCACCGTCGCCGATGGTGTGAGGATGGTGACCGGTTTGGCCGCCCCCAGCAGCACTGGGCCCAACGCGATGTTGTTGCCTGCTGCGACCTTGAGCAGGTTGTAGGCAATGTTGGCGGCATCAATGTTGGGGCAGACCAGCAAGTTGGCCTCTCCGGTCAAGGTGCTGCGCGGCATCAGTTCGGCGCGGTAGGGCGCGTCCAAGGCGGTGTCGCCGTGCATCTCGCCATCGATCTCTAGCCAAGGGGCGTGCGCTTGGATGAGGCTGAGCGCCTCTCGCATCTTCAAGGCCGACGGCTTGTTGCTGGAGCCGAAGTTCGAATGAGACAGCAACGCGGCTTTGGGCCTTTGGCCAAAGCGCATCATCTCTTCGGCCGCCATGATCGTGATTTCAGCCAATTGCTCGGCTGTCGGGTCGTAGTTGATGTGGGTATCGAGCAAGTTCACCGTGCGACCAGGCAAAATCAAGCCGGTCATGGCCGCGTAGGTTTTGACGCCTGGGCGTTTGCCGATGACTTGGTCGATGTAATGCAGGTGCAGCTCGGTCGTGCCCCAGGTGCCGCAGATCAGGCCATCGACCTCACCTTTGTGCAGCAACATGGCGCCGATCAGGGTCAAGCGGCGGCGCATCTCGATCTTGGCCATCTGCTCCGTGACGCCTCGGCGCTCGGTCAGGCGGTGGTAGGTCTGCCAGTAATCGCGGTAACGGGGGTCGCTTTCGACGCTGACGAGGTCAATATCCACGCCGGGCTTCAAGCGCAAGCCAAAGCGCTCAAGGCGTTGGGTGATCACCTCGGGTCGCCCGATCAGCGTGGGGCGTGCAATGCCTTCATCGACCACGATCTGGGCCGCACGCAGCACGCCTTCGTTTTCGCCTTCAGCGTAGGCAATGCGCTTGTTTTTGGCGCGCTTGGCCACGCTGAAGATGGGCTTCATCGTGTGGCCTGAGGCGTAGACGAAGCTTTGCAGCTTCTCGCCATAGGCCACGAAATCCTTGACCGGGCGCGAGGCCACGCCGGATGCGGCTGCTGCCATCGCCACGGCTGGCGCGATCTTGATCATCAAGCGGGGGTCAAAGGGCTTGGGGATCAGGTACTCGGGGCCAAAGCTGAGTGATTCGCCTGCGTAAGCCGCCGCCACGACGTCACTTTGCTCGGCTTGGGCCAGCTCGGCGATGGCGTAGACGGCGGCGATCTCCATTTCAGCGGTGATCGTTGTGGCGCCCGAGTCCAGTGCACCCCTGAAGATGTACGGGAAGCACAGGACGTTGTTGACTTGGTTGGGGTAGTCCGAGCGGCCGGTGGCCATGATGGCGTCGTCGCGCACGGCCTTGACCTCTTCGGGCAGGATCTCTGGCGTGGGGTTGGCCAAGGCGAAGATGATGGGCTTGGCCGCCATCTTGGCGACCATCTCGGGCTTTAATACGCCGCCTGCGCTCAGGCCTAGGAAGATGTCGGCGCCTTCAATGGCCTCTGTCAGCTTGCGTTGATCTGTCTTTTGCGCAAAAAAGGCCTTGTCGGGGTCCATCAGTTCGACGCGACCCTCATAGACCAAGCCAGCCAAGTCGGTGACCCAGATGTTCTCGCGCGGCACGCCCAGTTTGACCAGCAGCCCCAAGCAGGCCAGCGCTGCTGCACCTGCGCCTGATGTCACCAATTTGGCCGTTTTGATGTCCTTGCCGACCACTTTGAGCGCATTGAGCAGCGCTGCGCCCACCACGATGGCGGTGCCGTGCTGGTCGTCATGGAAGACGGGTATTTGCATGCGCTCACGCAGCTTGCGCTCGACGTAGAAGCAATCGGGGGCTTTGATGTCCTCTAGGTTGATGCCGCCGAAGGTGGGCTCCAGCGAGGCGATGATCTCAACGAGTTTGGCGGGGTCTTTTTCGTTGATTTCGATGTCGAACACATCGATGTCAGCGAACTTCTTGAACAGGACGGCCTTGCCTTCCATCACCGGCTTGGCGGCCAGCGGGCCGATGTCACCTAAGCCCAGCACGGCGGTGCCGTTGGTGATGACGGCGACCAAGTTGCCTCGGCTGGTGTATTTGAACGCGGCAGCCGGGTTGGCGACGATTTCTTCGCAGGGGGCGGCGACGCCAGGCGAGTAGGCCAGCGCCAAGTCGCGTTGGTTGGTCAGTTGTTTGGTGGCCGTGATGGCGAGTTTGCCCGGCGTGGGGAACTCGTGGTATTCAAGCGCGGCTTTTTTAAGCTCGGCGCGTTTTTGTTCTGGGGTGGTCATGCTGTGGAGCCCTTGTGTGGCTGCGCGCAGCCCTGATTGGGTATTGATTATGCCGCCGACGTCAAAGGCGCGACAATGTCGCCATGAGCCTAGGTGAATTTGATCTCATTGAACGTTTCTTTCTGCGTGCTGATGGACAGGGGCCGCGTCGTGCGG
Organism: Aquabacterium sp.; assembly: GCA_030654395.1. Lineage (GTDB taxonomy): Bacteria > Pseudomonadota > Gammaproteobacteria > Burkholderiales > Burkholderiaceae_C > Aquabacterium. The sequence goes on along the minus strand of JAURXM010000026.1, from coordinate 75,996 downwards.
TCGTGGGCAATGGCGATGATTGCGCGGTGCTGGCGCTCAGCCCGGGCATGCACATGGCCGTGTCGACGGATACCTTGGTCGAGGGCAGGCACTTTTTGTCAACGGTCAACCCCACGCGCTTAGGGCACAAGTGCTTGGCCGTTAATTTGTCGGATTTGGCTGCCTGTGGCGCGAAGCCAATGGCCTTCACCTTGGCCTTGACCTTGCCTCGCGTGGATGCCCCTTGGTTGGGCAGCTTCGCCAAGGGCCTGTTGGATCTGGCCGATGCGCATGGGTGCGAATTGATTGGCGGGGACACCACGGCCGGCCCCTTGGCCATCGGCATCACGGTGATGGGTGAGGTGCCGATGGGGCAAGCCCTGTTGCGCAGCGGTGCCAAGCCCGGCGATGACATCTGGGTCAGCGGCGAGCCCGGTGAGGCCCGCCTCGCGCTCGAAACCTTCCGTGGCACCTTGTCCCCGGGCTTGGATGCCCCTACCTTTGATGCTGTGCGCTTGGCCATGGAATGCCCGGTGCCGCGTGTGGCGCTGGGGCTGGGCTTGCGCGGCTTGGCTACGGCGGCCATTGATGTCTCAGACGGCTTGTTGGGCGACTTGGGTCACATACTCAAGCGCAGCCGCGTGGGGTGCAGCTTGTTTGTCGATGCGCTGCCACGCAGCCGCCATGTGGCTGCGCGTGCACCAGATACACAACTCGACTGCATCCTCGCCGGGGGGGACGACTATGAACTGGTGTTCACCGCAGCCAGGCCTGCACGCGAACGTCTGCTGGCTTTGAGCGCCAACCTGGGGTTGCGCCTGAGCCGCATCGGTCATATCGAGGTCGAGCCCGGCTTGCGCCTTTGGCAGGGCGATGCTGATCAAGTCGCGCCAACGCAGGCGCTGGCCAACCGGTGGGCCTCGTTTGACCACTTCAAGGAGGCGCCATGAGCGGCGTGAACACCATGAACGCGCCCCGTCGGGCCACGGTCGCGCTGCTGCTCAGCCACCCCGCGCACTTCATTGCTTTTGGTGCGGGCAGCGGGCTCAGCCCTGTGGCGCCGGGCACCGTCGGCACGCTGTGGGCTTGGTTGAGCTTTTTGGTCATGCAGCACTGGCTGGGTACAGGCCCTCAAGCTGATTTGATCTGGGCAGGCATTTTGATACTGGGCTGGTTGGTAGGCTGCTGGGCCTGCACCCACACCGCCCGCAGCCTGCGTGTGTCTGACCCCGGGTCCGTCGTTTGGGATGAGATATGGGCCCTGTGGTTGATGCTGTGGATACTCAGCCCATTGGACTGGCGTGGGCAATTGCTGGCCTTTGCCACGTTCCGCTTTTTTGACGTCGTCAAACCGGGCCCTGTGGGCTGGGCCGATCAGTTGTTCAAGCTCAAGCCGGGCCAGCAAATCGGTTGGGCCCAAGGCCTTGGCATCATGTTTGATGACTTGGTGGCAGCACTGTGTGCGTTGGTCGTGATGGCTGTGATAGCCGTCACGCTCAACTGATTGGCCATGGACGCCGTCCCACGTTTGGCTGATTTGTTGATGGCAAGGCGCTGGACGCTGGCCACAGCCGAATCCTGCACAGGCGGCCTGATCGCTGCGGCGTGCACGGACGTGGCGGGCTCCAGCGCTTGGTTTGATCGGGGCTTTGTGACCTACAGCAACCAAGCCAAGACGGACATGTTGGGTGTCGATGCGGGCTTGATCGACACGCACGGCGCCGTCAGCGAGGCCGTTGCACGAGCGATGGCCGAAGGCGCCCTACAACGTGCAGGCGTCGATGTGGCCGTGGCCGTGACCGGCATTGCGGGCCCCGGCGGCGGCTCGCCCAGCAAACCCGTGGGCACCGTTTGGTTGGCATGGGCCGTGCGCGGACATGCCACATCGGCCCAATGCATCGTGTTCAGCGGCGAGCGCGCCCAAGTGCGTCAACAGACGTGTGAGGCTGCCTTAAACGGGCTGATCGCTCGGCTGGGGCCTTGTCCTTGATCTGCTGGTTGGTGTGACTACAGACTTGGCGGCGGCAAACGCCGTGGCCCCATCATGCGCTCCAGCGCCGCATCAATGACCAGCCCCCACAGGCTATACAAAACGGATCCCAGTAGGGCGTCCCCAAAACCGTGCACCTGAAAGCCCTCCAGCATCCCTGATGCCATCTGGAAGGTCAGCGCATTGATCACGAACAGGAACAAACCCATCGTCAGCACGGTGACGGGCAGGGTCAGCAGGATCAACAAGGGCCGCACAAACGCGTTGAGCAGGCCAATGACAAAAGCTGCCCCCATGGCCGCGCCAAAACTCTTGACCTGTATGCCGGTATCCCACTGCGTCAAAAGTACCAATGCAGAGGCCAGCAGCAACCATCGAATGATCATTTTCATATCGCCAGCATAACCCTGTCCGGGGTGCTCTTCAGTCCGTCGCGGCGTGGCCGATAAGACATATAGGCTGCGTCTAGGTCAAACTGCGCAAGTTGTCCATGTAGGATCAATGAACGTCGTCCTCAGGTAGGTTTCATGCGCCAGTTGTTGGAGCGTTTCATCATCAGTTCCACGCCATCTTGGCGTGTGTTGCTGGCGATTTTCGCTGCCACGCCGGTGTTCTTGGTCGTGGTGCTGGGGCACTGGCTGGCATTTCGCATCCCTGAAATCAAATCGGCACTGAACATGGGCCTGATGTGGGCCTTGGATGGGGTGTTCCTGCTGGCCGTGGCGGTCAACATCACCGTAGGCCTTTGGCTTTGGCCTCATCGCGCGCAACCGCACCCAGTGCCTGTCGCCGTTTTGTTCGTTATTTTCGCCATTGGGCTGAGTTACGCCTGCGTCACGATCCTTGGCGGCAGCTACACCAGCCTCACGAACGTCACCTTGCTGAGCGTTTTGGCCATTGGTTTGCTCCTGTTTGATCTCAGGCCCATGGTGCAGGCATTTCTGTGCGTTTTGGGCATCATATTGGTGGCCGACGTGGGCGTTGGCTTGGGGTGGTGGCCTTATGCCCCCGCCTTGACTGAGCGTGTCATGCTGGGTGATGCGCCGGTGTGGTGGTTCCACGAATGGCGCCAGTTCATGTTTGTGGCGGGCTACACCATTTGCATGAGCATTTTGCTGCTGCTGTTTGACCGCCTAGAGGTCATGATGGCCGATCTGCACCGCCTGTCTTACACCGATGGTTTGACAGGCTTGGCCAACCGCCGCCACTTCATGTCAGTCTTGAGCAACGAGGCCGCGCGCCAAGCACGAACAGGTCAGCCCATGAGCGTGGTGCTGATTGATGCAGACCAGTTCAAGAACATCAATGACCAGCATGGGCATGCCATGGGCGACGAGGTGTTGAGGGCCATCGGCCGGGTGCTGATGGCCTGTGTGCGTACACCGACTGACTTGGCCAGCCGCATTGGAGGTGAAGAATTTGCGCTCGTTTTGCCTGACACCACGCAAGAGAAAGCGCAGGCGGTCTGCGAGCGGCTGCGCCAGCAATTGGCGCAACAGCAATTTGGTGAACCTGGCGCACGCTTTCAGGCCACGGTCAGCATGGGCGTGGTGCAAGGCGCCGGGCTGAGTCCGGCACAGATGCTGCAACAAGCCGATCGCGCGCTGTATCAAGCCAAGGCCACTGGTCGCGACCGCGTCTGTGTGGCCGAACAAGCTGCGGCCGCTTCATGAAGGCCCGGTTCATCGCCTCTTTGCAATGGATTGAGCGCCGTGTCGTTGAGCGCCGTGACAGCGTCAGCAGCCTGTTTTTTGTGGAATTGACCCTGGCCACCTTGCTGCCGCTCTTGCTATTTCAATGGGATGCGGCCTATGACGCTTCGGCACAAGGCTTGTTTCGTGACAGTTGGATGCGTCCGGCGCTGTGGGCTCAAGCCGCGCTGGTACTTTGGTTGATGGCCGTGGGCGTGCTGGCATGGCGCCAGCGACAAAATGAACAAGTCATGCCGTGCTTGGTGCAAGCCGCCGTGTTGCCAAGCATACTGGGTGTGGGCTTGTTGTGCTTGGCCTATGGCATCAAGGACACCCCCATGGGCGTGGTCTTGTTAGCCGAAGTGGTGCTGGCTCGTGCGCTGTTTTCTTTGCGGCAGTTGCGGTGGGCTTTTATCTTGACCTTGGTGGCCGTTTTGCTGGCCGAATGGGGGCAAGCCAAGGGATGGCTGGCTTACGCGCCCATGTTGTCTCACCCGGTTTACCTCGGTCACGAATTGCATCCTTGGTGGGCTATTTGGGTGCGCGTCGTGTTTTTCTGGGCAGCAGGCCTGTTTTCGGGGTGCTTGTTTCTGTTGGCCTTTTTGTTGAACCGACAACGCGCGATGCTTGAGACACTGGTGTCTACCGACATGTTGACTGGGCTGGCCAATCGGCGTGAATTCATGACCCGCTTGGCACGCGAATCCCATCGCCAAGCACGCAGCGAGCGGCCCTTGTCTGTGGTGATGTTCGATGTTGATAACTTCAAACGCATCAACGACACCTGGGGGCATCCGGTCGGCGACAATGTGCTGGCCCAAATTGGGGGCATTCTGCGCGCGCACACCCGTGACCAAGTCGATACCGCCGCACGCTATGGCGGTGAAGAATTTGTGCTGCTGCTACCTGAAACAGACCTTCTCGGCGCACAGCACGTTGCAGAAAAAGTCTCCGCGCGCTTGCGCGAGTACCCCTTTGCGGCCGCCGGGCAAGCCTTCAAGGTCACCCAAAGCGTGGGCATTGCACAGGTCGTCGATGGGGATACAGACTGGGCGCTCAAGGTGGCGGACCAAAACCTCTATCAAGCCAAACGCGATGGCCGCGATCGGATCGTCGCCAGCAAGGCTTTTGCGGTGCCACCACCCCTATGAAGCTTAAAACGGTCTCCCGGTGGTTCTTCGTGATGGTGGCCGTGGCCTTGGTGGCCAACGTCACCTTCCTCATGCTGATCCGCCACGCCTATTTGTCGTCTGAGCAAGCAGCCCAGAAGCGAGCGGACACCATGCGCTTGGTGTCTGGGCTGCAGCATGAAACAGCCTTGTTGCGCCGTTTGGTCAGCACCTACACCGCCACGGCTGACCCACGTTACTTGCTGTACTACTACGACGTGCTGGCCATCCGTGAGGGCAGCAAACCCCAGCCCACAGCCGCCGATCAAAGTTTGTACTGGGACAACGTCATTGCAGGCCGCCAGTTGCACAGCTTGCCCAAGGACAAACTAGGCGAGCCGCTGGTTCACCGTCTGGAGGCTTTGGACATCACACCGCTTGAATTTCAGGCGCTTCGCCGCGTACTCGAGACCAGCGAGCGCATCAAAAAAACAGAGCAAGTGGCGTTTGCCGCCACGCAAGGTCTGTATGACCGTTTCCACCAAACTTATGTGTCCGATGGTGAGCCCGATCTGCCATATGCCAGCGAATTGGTGCACTCCAAAGCGTACGAGGCTCAGTCCGCTGACCTGGCGCTGTCCGTTGCAGAGCTGAGCCAAGCCACCGATGCGCGTACCGCCGCAGCCCGGTCGCATGCAGCCGACGAGCTCAAGCGCTACATCCTCTTGGCTCTGGGCGTGGACATGGCGCTGCTGCCCGCCTTGCTGTATGGCCTGTATGCCATGCAAAGCCGCTTATTGCAGCCGATCGCCAAGTTAGACCAGGTTGCTCGGCAACTTGCAAGGGGCCACTACGATGCACGGGCAGGTGGGCGCGAACGCTGGGCTGAAGAACTTGACACGCTTGCCGTGACCCTCAACACCATGGCCCATGCGGTGCAGGACGACATCAATCAGCGCGCCCGCGTGCAGGCCGAGTTGCGCGAGGCCCGAGATCAAGCCGAAGCTGCCACACACGCCAAGTCCATGTTTCTGGCGAACATGAGCCACGAAATCCGCACTCCGATGAACGCCATCCTCGGCATGACCCATCTGGCCTTGCAAACCGATCTGGATGGACAACAACGCGATTACTTAGACAAAGTGCAGTCCGCATCGGGCATCTTATTGGGTGTGATCAACGACATCTTGGACTTCTCTAAGATTGAGGCTGGCAAGCTCGAATTGGAGTCCATGCCCTTTTGCATAGAGGATGTGGTGGGCAACGTCTTGGCCTTGCTGCGGCAGCGCGCACAAGAAAAAGACCTTGAGCTTTTGTGCGCCTTTGAAGACCCCGTGTTGTTGGGTGAGGCCAGTACCGTCCACGGTGATGCTTTGCGTGTGGGACAGGTGCTGACCAACCTCTTGTCCAACGCCGTCAAGTTCACTGATCATGGCCACATCAAGCTCAGCGTGGGCTTGGTGAGCCGCCAAGGCGAGTACCTGCAACTGCGCTTTCAGGTCAGCGACACCGGCATCGGCATGACCGCATCCCAAGTCAAGCGCTTGTTCCAGGAGTTCACACAAGCCGATGGCTCCACTACGCGCAAATATGGCGGCACCGGATTGGGTTTGAGCATCAGCAAGCGCTTGGCTGTGCTCATGGGCGGTGACATCGTTGTGGCCAGCAAGGCTGGTTCAGGGTCGAGCTTCACTTTCACGCTGCCTCTGATGCGGGCCCAAGCGCCGCAAACCCCTCAGTGGCCCGGTGACGTGACACGCCTGCGTGTGCTGGTTGTGGATGACCAAATCGAGACCTGCCAGACCCTGTGCAGCATGCTGGCCTCCTTGGGTGTCGGGCAGGCCGATGGCGGGGTGGTGCGTGCCGTATCGAATGGCAAAGAGGCCTTGGCGCTCACGCAGCAAGCCTTGCAATCCGGCCAACCCTATGAGTTGGTGCTGCTTGACTGGGTGATGCCCGGCATGGGGGGCGCCGAGGTCTTGGCCCAGCTGAAGCGGGATCAGGCTGACTTGAAGATTGTGGTCGTGTCCGCCTATGGGTCAGACAAGGTTCGGGCCGAGGCCATTCAAGGTGGCGCAGCGAGCTTTTTGGGCAAGCCCATCTTGCCCCAAGCTGTGCGCACACTCTTGCACCACATTCAGGGCGGCGGACCGCTGTTGGCCCCCACGGCGGCGCGAACCGAGGCGGTCGTGCGGCTAGATGGCTTGCGCGTGCTGCTGGTTGAAGACAACAAACTCAACCAACAACTGAGCGTGGAGTTGCTCTGCCGTCGCGGTGCCAGTGTCGATGTCGCAGCCAACGGCATGGAGGCACTAGAGCGTTTGCGCCAGTCAGGCGCGGCCCCGTATGACCTTGTCCTCATGGATTTGCAGATGCCTGTGATGGATGGCTACGAAGCCACGCAGGCCATCCGCAGTGACCCCGCTTTGTATCGCACGAACGTGATCGCCATGACCGCACACGCCATGGCCACCGAGCGCGATCGCTGCCGCGAGCTGGGCATGCTCGGTCATATCACCAAGCCCATCGACCCGGCGGCTTTGTACGCTGCGGTGGCACCATTTTGCGCACCGGCTTCACCTCACAAAGTCCTTGGTACTTCTCTGGTTACAGCTCGCGTTGAGGGCCCCGTGCCACCTGTCATTGACAGTCTGGACACGGCTGTGGCCATGTCGCGGTTTGAGGGTGACGTGGTGCTCTATCAAACCACGCTGAAAGCCTTCGCTGATCATGCGGTGCAGTTCATGGCGTGGCTGCCCCTCGCCTTGGAGCAGGCAGACTGGGAGGCACTCGCGCGCGAGGCACATACCTTTAAAGGCTTGGGCGGCACGATAGGCTCAGCCACGGTGCGAGAGGCCGCCCTTGGTTTGGAGGCCGTCATCCCAGCTGGCGATGCAGCCGCCATACAACAAGCCTCGAAACCACTGCTTGATGCTTTGATGTCACTCGGTCAAAAGCTGCAAGACTACTTAGGTACCGTTGAACATACACCAGTTGTGAGTGTGCCTGTGCACACAGCCACCGAACACGATTGGGCATTGGCTCAACAATTGAAGCAACTGAGCCGCGAATGTGACAGTGAAGCCTTGGCCTTGTGGCAAAAGCACCGCACTGATTTTGCGGCGTGGTTGCCAGCGGTGACCATGACACGCCTTAACGGCGCCTTGGCACGGTGGGATTTTGATGTGGCATTTGAACTGCTGGACAACGTAGAAAAGGGTAGCCAACAGGGATGACCGCTGTCAAAAAGCCTTTGCCAACCGTTCTTGTGGTGGACGATGCGCCAGCCAACCTGAGTCTGTTGGCTGGTTTGCTTAACGGGTCTTACAGAGTCAAGTTGGCCTCATCGGGTGCCAAGGCTTTGGAGTTGGCGCACAGAGCCGCCCCGGACCTGATCTTGCTTGACATCATGATGCCCGAGATGGACGGCTACGAAGTGTGCCGCCGCCTGAAAGCTGACCCAGCCACCCGGCTCATCCCGGTGCTGTTCCTGACCGCCATGAGCCAGCCGGAGGACGAAGCCAAAGGCTTTGAAGTGGGCGCAGCCGATTTCATCCAAAAACCCATCAGTCCGGCGATTGTCAAAGCGCGCGTGCGCACGCACTTGCAAATCAAAGCCTACCAAGATGAGCTGACAGAGCGCAATGTCTGGCTGCAATCTGAGTTGGCCCAACGGTTAGGCCAAGTTGACCGACTGCGTGAAGCCACCTTACACGTGATGGTCTCGTTCGCCGAGTTCCGTGATGAAGAAACGGGCAACCATGTCAGGCGCACCCAAGAATATGTGCGTACCTTGGCCACACACCTGCATGAACAAGGTGCCTTCCTTGACGTACTCAACCCGACCGCTATTGAGCACATTGCCAAATCAGCGCCCTTGCACGACATCGGCAAAGTGGCGACACCTGATCACATCTTGCTCAAACCGGGCCGCCTGACACCTGACGAGATGGCGATCATGCGCGAGCACGCCATGCAAGGCTGGGAGATGCTGGACAAGGCATCGACCCGCATGGGCGACGAGGATGGTTTTTTGAGCCACGCCAAAGACATCGCACGCTGTCACCATGAAAAGTGGGACGGCTCAGGCTACCCAGAGGCTTTGGTGGGGGATCAAATCCCCTTGTCTGCCCGCTTGATGGCTGTGGCCGATGTGTATGACGCCTTGATCAGCCGTCGGCCCTACAAAGAGCCCATGACCCACCAATGCGCTGTCGACTACATCAGACAGGGCAGTGGCGGTCACTTTGACCCCGCCATCGTTCTTGCTTTTGAAGCGACCCTTGACCAGTTCATCCGCATCGCCAACACCTGGCGAGACGAGTAAAAAACACCAGCGAAGTGACCTTGACATGAAACATTCACGCACACATTGGGCCGCACTCACCATGAGCACCGGCTTGCTGTTGGCAGCACCGGTGGCGCAAGCCCTCGAATTGGCCACATCCGGATTTGGCACGGTGGGCTACGCCATCTCTGATCAATCGTATCGTTACCAGCGCTTCATTGATGACACAGGCACTTTCAAACGCGACACGGTGATCGGTGGCCAGTTGGAGCTGAAGTTCAGCCCTGAGTTGTCGGCGACCGTGCAAGCCATTGTGGCGCCATCTGTGCGCAACGACACAGACTGGTCACTGACGCCCTCGTGGGCCTTTTTGTCTTGGCGCCCGGGCAACGATTGGTTGCTGCGCGTGGGCAAGCAGCGCGTCTCGATGTTCCTCAACTCTGAGAACCGTGATGTTGGGCAGACCTATGATTTTGCACGCTTGCCGATGGAGATGTACGGCATCTCCCCCACGGTGGACTTCACTGGCCTGTCCGTCTCGCACAGCTGGTTGCCTGATTTGGGTGAGCTGACCTTGGATGTGTTTGGCGGTCAGGCAGCCATCGCAGCGCGCACCCATTCACGCGACTATGGGACACTCTTCACCCCTGTTCGAACCGGCATTGTGGGCAGCGTGCTGACCCTGCGCACAGACGATGCAACGTGGCGCGTAGGTCTGCACCACACGGTCACCCGCCTCAAAAGTGGCGAAGACTTTGACAGCGACTATCCGTATGTCGACCTGGGCGGTTATTTTCAGGTGAGCAAGCAGATGTTTGGGCCGGGCGTGCCAACAACAGCGGCCATCGCCAACGATGTGATCACCTTTGGCGGTGATGTGGAAGTGGCGCCGACTTGGCGCGTCGTGGGCGAGCTGGCACGCAACATCCAACACCGCACTAACCGCGGCCAAAGCACCTTTGGTGGTTATGTGGCCGTGCTGCACAAGATGGATCGCTTCACCCCGTACGTCAGTTTTGCCAAGTTGCGCAGCACCGGTGTGTCGGTGGGCTTGGTTGCGAAACTGGACGCCAGCGTGGTGCCCGGACAGGATGATCTCAACGCCAGCCAACGTGCTGTGGCCGACAGCATCCCCACCTACGACCAAGAGTCGGTTGCGCTGGGCAGCTCCTACGCGTTGAGCTCACACAGCAAACTCAAAGCCGAGTGGCTCAACACCCGGGTCGGCAAACGATCCGCGATGGTGGACTCTCCGCTAGGCAGCGATGTCGTCAGGCACCAGCGCATCAACGTGCTGACCGTCAACTACAGCTTTGCTTTCTAAGGGGCGCGACATGACTCACATCAAGCGTCTTTTCTGTCGTACCGTGTTGATGGGCTTGTTGGCCATGAGCCTGCCCGCTTTGGCTGGCGTGGTACTGGTCGCGCACACGGGGGTGGGTAAAATTGACCTCCTGACCGCGCAGCGCATCTACACCGGCAAAGTGATCCAAGTGGCCGGCGTGTCCGTCGCCCCGGTGAACCTCGCCGTAGGCCAAGGGGCGCGGCAGCGCTTCCTGAGCGATTACCTGCAACAAAACGACGACACCTATTTGGCCTACTGGACGGTGCGTCGCTATGTGGGTAAGGGCTCGCCACCGCGAGACTTGGCCAACGCCGCCGAGGTCATCGCGTATATCCAAAGCACGCCCGGCGCCATCGCTTATTTGGATGAAGCTGATGTGCCCTCATCCATGAGCATCATCTTACGAAAGTGATGTGATCCGATAAAGCAGCAATACCCACATCGCTGAAACCACCACGTTGCTGATGGCAAATAGCACCAGCCTGTGGATCACATGGTTGTAGCTCAGGTGCACGATCGAATGCCCGATGCGCAAGGCCACGAAGGCCCAAGCCAGCGTCATCACCACGTTGTCGGTCTGCTGTGTCAAAAAGGCTGTGATGCCGGCCATGTAAAACAGCATCGGCACCTCAAGCAGGTTCATGAAGTTGCGGTTGGGCAGGCGCACAAAATCGGGCACACGCGCCGACTCACCCAGTCGGAAGTCGGCTGCGGTAACCATGCCTTGACCGGCCGCCTTGAAACGTGCGATCGGGATCAGCAACAGCACGTTCATCGTCCACAGGGCGAGTACGCCGATGGGTAAAAAAATGCCGAAATGGTTTGTCATTTGCTGTCAATTTGTCAGTCTGGCGGGGCTACCATCATCCATCATTTCTGAAATTCAATCGGCTAGCCCCTATGTACGTTGACAAATTGCTATCCGTTTTTGTGGCGGCTGTGTGCGTGGTCATGCTGATTCGCATGGCTTTGAGCGAAACACGGCGCCAACAACTCGACCGCATCTTCAACCAAACTTGGTTTGCAGTGCGTCGCCGAGCGCTGGCTGTGTGGCATTGGCGGCGCCATCGTCAATCTAAGGCGCAGGCCAAGCAAGTGGCGCAAGAGGTCATCAACCGGGTTCGTCACCGTGTAGACAAGGATGGCAATGTCTACACGCCGGAGGCCTTCAAGGAGCCACGTAAGCCACATTGAGCTTGCGGCTGACCAGCCCAGCTGACAACACGCCGATCCCCAAGGCCAACGCAGAGCCGTAAAACACCCCGCTTGGCATGCCATGGTCCATCAGTGCGCCAAAGACCGGGGCGGCACAGGCAAATCCCAGATCAAGCCCTGAATAGACCAAGCCGTAGACGCGGCCAGTGGCACCCGGGGGGGCCGCTCGTTTGATCAGCATGTCGCGTGACGGGCCCGCCAAGCCTGTGCCAAATCCGGCCAAGGCAGCGGTCACCGCAGCAAAGTACCCAGGTAGCAGGCCGCTTGCAGTCAGCAGCAGCAGTGCGGCCGCCAAGCTCATCGCGGCTGCGATCGTGCGCTCGATACGCGCTACCCGTGCCACCAAAAAGCCACCCACCACCATGCCCGCAGCACCGCACAACATGAAGCCCGTCACCACAAAAGCAGTCGCTGACATGGGCAGGCCGTATAAGTGGCTGAGCGCAGGGCTGGCGAAACTTTGAATCGCGCACAAGGCGGACGTGCTCCAAAAAAAGAACGAAAAGCACAACCAAACTGAGGGTAGTTTCATGAAGGCCAAGGCGTGCTCACCTTGCGGCAGATCGAGGTGCCGGGCTGCTGGCTGATGGTGGTCATCTAGCGCCTGCTTGTTCAGGACGAGCACAGCCAGCACAGCCAAGCCCAGTCCAGCCACACACAAGTAGGCTAGGCGCCAACTGCCCGTGGCTTGGCTCAGGCCTATCAAGACGACAGGCGCTGCAGCCCATCCCAAATTACCGCTGATCCCATGCACAGAAAACGCATGACCCAAACGCGCAGGCGACACCCGCTTGTTCAAGATAGTGAAGTCAGCTGGGTGAAACGGCGCATTGCCTAGGCCTGCTAATGCCGATGCCAGCATCAGTCCTGTGTAGCTTTGAGCAGATGCCGCCGCGATGGCCGACACCACAAAGCAAGCCATAGCGCCAAACAGCACAGGGCGTGCACCAATGCGGTCGACCACGAAGCCTGCCAATGCCTGCCCAATCCCTGAAATCACAAAGAAGACGCTGACCAACAGACCCAACTCAGCGTAGCTCAGACCAAAATCCCGAATGAAAACCGGAAACAAAGGCGGCAAAAGCATGTGGTGGAAGTGCGATGTGCCGTGCGCCAAGCCGACCAAGCCAATCGTGGCAGCATCATGACGTGCGGCAGGGACATCTTGCAAATTCGGCAAATTCATGCGGGCACTGTGCCATATCGGGCCATGGGTACATGCCCTTGCTACGAAATTACCCCTGAAACGGGCTGGTGGTGGTAGTCTGAACCAGCGCTGCTACATGTAGCGACCAAGGAATGATCATGCCGAACATACTGACGCCGGGCGATCCGCCGGCCATTCGGCCAGGACGCACACTGCCGCCATCTCGGTCGGATATGTTGCGGGCCATGCTGCCCCATACGCTTGAATGTCTCAAAGCCAGACAAGCTAACTTGATCGGTGATGACCTCATCACGGATTACGTGGCCTTGGATTGGCTAGAGTGGGCCGGTGGTGGGCTGAGGCTGACCGAAACGGGCCGCAATTTGTGCAATCTGGTGAGTCGTCGACCTACAGCCTGACGCGCTGTTTGGTGATGTACAGGCGAAAAAAAACCGCAGACTACTCTGCGGTTTTTTGTTGCTGACCTGCGAAGGTCAGCGCGACATTAGATGACGCGGATGTTCGAAGCTTGCAGACCCTTTTGGCCTTGCGTGATGTCGAATTCAACGCGTTGGTTTTCTTGCAGAGTCTTGAAGCCCGAACCACGGATTTCGCTGAAGTGGGCGAACAGGTCGTTGCCGCCATTGTCTTGAGCAATGAAGCCGAAGCCCTTGCCTTCGTTGAACCACTTAACGGTACCGGTTTGGCTGGTTGACATATTTATTTCCTTAAACAAGTGATTAAAAAATGCGCGCGACATCATGCCGAAGCGCAGCAGAGACACACAAGATGATCACCTGGGGGGGAATTCAACCTGACCTGCCAGGACGGCAGGGGACGAACAGACCTCTGAAACGACGGTCTTGGCATACCTACAGAGCGCAGTCTATCTGACTTCGTGCGAAAATGCCAGAAGTATTTTGTCCGGCCGCTTGAGGTGCTGTTCTGGCGTATTAACGTGAACTTTTCACCACAAACCTTGCGTACGTGGTACAGTGGAATGTTGCCCTGGCGGCAAAGCATGGGTGCGGCTTTTGGGCGCCTTTTGCTAGAGCGTGCCAAGAGCGCCTCATTTAACCTCTTCTTCGGGCCGCAGATGCTGTGGCGCAGCCGGTGAAAGAGGTTCCCGACAACAGTGCCCTGGTGCATCGGCGTCGATTACCTGACCGTACATTTTAAAAGACTCATGGCCAAAGAAGAACTGATCGAGATGAATGGCGTTGTGACCGAAGTCCTACCGGACTCGCGGTTCCGCGTCACGCTGGAAAACGGCCACCAATTGGTCGCCTACACATCGGGCAAGATGAAAAAGCACCACATCCGCATCCTTGCGGGTGACAAAGTGTCGCTAGAGTTGTCTCCGTATGATTTGACCAAGGGCCGTATCACCTTCCGTCACATTGAGCGCGGTGGATACCAAGCGCCTCAGCGTCGTACACATTGATTTAGCCCAATGCGCCTTCGGGCGCGTTCGAGCCCTGTGTTGTCAAACAAACGCAAGATCGATCTAGCGCACTATGCGCGCGCAGACATTTTGCGTGCGTTCAATGACCGGCTGATGCCGCAGTTCAGCACGACCTGCGAAATAGACGTCACCGGTATCAAACGGGCCGCACAAGCTGCGGGCGTTTCCTTTTTCTTAGCCATGAGCCATGCGGTATCCCGTGCGGTCAATAGCGTGCCTGCCTTGCGGCACCGCGTGATCGACGGCGACCTGTATGAGTTCGATCGGGTTGACCCCGGCTACACCGTAGCGCGCGAAGGCGACTTGTTCTCCTTTTGCGACGGGCTGTATCTAGAGGACTTCAAGGCCTACTGCGATGACGCCACAGCGCGCATGAGCGCGGTCAAGGTCGAGCCGGACTTGGGCGTGGGCTGCAAGCACCAGATGTTTTTCATCACGAGCATCCCTTGGTTCAGCTTCACGGCTTTCACGCACCCCTATGACCCCGTCTATGGCTACATCCCTGTGATCACGCTGGGCAAGTTCATGGCGCGGGGCGATGTCGTCGTGATGCCCGTGGCAGTGCAAGTTCACCACGGGGTCGTGGATGGGGTGCATGTCGGGCGGTTTTATGAAGCCTTGGCCGCTTTGAGTGAACAGGCCGACGCCTGGGTCAGGTAATTCGGCGCAATTGGGCACGGCGGTGGTGATTACCGCTCAAGACGGTGGCGCTTGTGGTCGAAGACAGTGCATGCTGCAGCGGCAACTCACGCCGTGTTGACGCCTATCCGAAACGCCAAAGGACCGACGCCACATGTCCCGCCCATTGACAACGCCATCAGTCGCCCAGATTGATCAACTAACTCGCACACTGCAATCGACGCTGCAGGAGCTGGGCTATCACCTCAAGCTGGTGGAGGTCACGCAGGAGATTCCTGATGCGCGTGATCGGCTGATCTATGTCGGTCAACTCACCGAAGACGCGGCGCACAAGGTGCTGGCCAATGTGGAAAAGGGGCTACCCTCTTGCGCAGACATGGTCAACCGAGGCCGGGAGATGGCCGCATCGATTCGCACCATGGCTGAGGGAGATATCAGCCCTGAAGCTTGTCGGGCCATGCTCGCCCAATGCGCCCAGCATGTCGAGAACTCAGCCCAGTTTGCTGAGCGGCAAAACGAGTTGCTGACCGAGATCATGATGACGCAGTCCTTTCAGGATTTGTCAGGCCAGGTCATCACGAAAGTCGTGAACATCATCACGATGGCAGAAGGTCAGTTGTTGACCATGCTGGCGGACATGTCCAGTGAATTGGACGCGCCTGTCGATGTGGGTCACACGCTGGAAGGCCCACAAACACCTGACAAGGCGCTCAAGCAAGACGATGTGGACGACTTGATGGCCAGCTTGGGGTTTTGAATCGAGGCAAGCCATGTCAATGGCTATCAGTCCGTGAAACCAGTCCGCTGTGCCTACTCTGGCATCTGGTGGCAGATGCACGCATTGTGTTCAGACTCTTGCAAAATCCGGAATACTGAATTGCCCCCACAGGGTATTCTCATTTAGAGCTCAGGTAGTCACAGTAGGCGACTCATAAGCCCTTTGTGATTCAATCGGCTCAGTTTGACGAGTTGATTCTGGATATTTGATACAAAGGTTTGATCGTGATTGACGTCTACACAGCGAACACCCCCAATGGCATCAAGATCCCGATTGCGTTGGAAGAATTAGGGGTGCCCTACACCCTGCACACACTCGATCTGGCGCAAAACGAGCAAAAGCAGCCTGAGTTTTTGCGCATCAATCCCAATGGCCGCATTCCGGCCATCGTGGACCGCGCAGTGGCCGGTGGCGGTGAGGGCTTATCTGTGTTTGAGTCTGGCGCCATCTTGCTGTATCTGGCCGACAAGTACAGCGCCTTGATCCCCCAAGACCCTGTGGGTCGTGTCCGGGCACTCGAATACCTGTTCTTTCAGGTATCTGGCATTGGCCCGATGTTTGGCCAGGTTGGGTGGTTTACACGAAATGCACCGGACGTCACGGTGGGCCTGACTCGATACCAAAATGAGTCAGCACGCCTGACCTCGGTGCTGGAGCATCGCCTCCAAGAATCAAACTGGTTGGCGGGGGACTTGTATTCCATCGCGGATGTGGCCAACTTTGCCTGGTTGCGTGTGGCTGCGGGCTATTTGGGGATGGACATGTCTGCCTATCCAGCGGTGCAAAGGTGGGTGCAAGCCATTGAGGCTCGGCCAGCCACGCAACGAGCACTCAGGGCGATGGCTGCTTGATTGTTCCTGCTGGCGAGGGTTTGATGATGAAACCCTTGTGGATCTACCTCTCAAACTAGGTTATGACCATGTCTCAATGCGATTTTCAACTCTTTGTTATCGGCGGTGGATCGGGGGGCGTACGTGCTGCGCGCATTGCTGCTGGGCTGGGCGCAACCGTTGCCATTGCTGAGAACCATCGTTACGGGGGGACCTGCGTCATTCGCGGTTGTGTCCCCAAAAAGCTGCTGGTCTATGCGTCGCAGTTTTCACAAGACTTTGCAGATGCACAAGGCTTTGGATGGACGGTGCCAGATGCAACCCTGTCCTGGCCGCAACTGATTGAGGCCAAGAACAAGGAAATCGGGCGCTTGAGTGGCATCTATGAAAAGAACCTGATTGGATCGACGGTGTCCGTGATGCACGGCACAGCCCGCGTCATCGACCCGCACACCGTTGACGTGAACGGCCAGCGCTTTCGAGCCCAACACATTTTGATCGCCACAGGGGGCAAGCCCTTCTTGCCCGATGTGCCGGGCATTGAACATGCCATCACGTCCAACGAGGCATTTGACCTGCCTGCATTGCCCAAACGAATCCTCATCGTTGGGGGCGGCTACATCGCTGTCGAGTTTGCGGGCATCTTCAATGGCTTGGGCGCGCAGGTGACCTTGAGCTACCGTGGTGAGCAAATCTTGCGCGGGTTCGACGATGATGTCCGCACGCACCTGCAAGATGAGATGGTGAAGAAAGGCGTGGCCATGAGGCTGCGCACCGATGTGGCACGCATCGACCAATCCGACAACGGTGGTTTAACCGTGACCATGACCGGTGAGGCGAATGAAGCCTTGGAAGTGGATGCCGTCATGTATGCCACGGGGCGTGTACCCAATACACAAGGCTTGGGCTTGGCTGAAGTCGGCGTGAACCTGGACAGTGTGGGCGGGGTACCCGTCAGCCCATTGGGCCAGACAAACATCGCCAGCATCCACGCGGTTGGCGACGTCACCAATCGCATTGCGCTGACCCCTGTGGCCATTCGCGAAGGTGCGGCGCTGGCTCAAACCCTGTTTGGTGGCAAACCCGTCAGCGCAGATTTGACGACTGTGCCAACCGCTGTGTTCAGCCAGCCGCCTATCGGGACAGTGGGCCTGTCCGAGGCCCAGGCTTTGGATCAATATGGCGAAGTGGACATCTACAGCGCCAAGTTTCGCAACATGGGTCATACCCTTTCAGGGCGAGACGAGAAAACGTTGGTGAAGTTGATTGTGGACTCAGCCACGCAACGTGTGTTGGGCGCGCACATGGTGGGCGACGATGCCCCGGAGATCATCCAAGGTTTGGCGATTGCCATCCGCATGGGGGCGACCAAGGCTGACTTCGACGCCACGGTGGCGCTGCATCCTTCAGCGGCTGAAGAGTTCGTCACGCTTCGCGACAAAGTCACCCGCAAAAAGGTTGAAGCCCCCCGCTTGCCTTTACCGCCTTTCAACCGCGAGGCTGCTGTGACCAAAGTCCGTCTGGCAGAAGATGCATGGAACACACGTGAACCCAAGCGTGTTGCCATGGCCTACACCCCAAATAGCCGATGGCGCAACCGAGCCGAGTTCCCCCAGGGCCGTGAGGAAATCGAGGTCTTCCTGACCCGCAAATGGGCCAAGGAGCACGAGTACCGATTGATCAAAGAGCTTTGGGCATTTGATTCCCACCGCATCGCCGTGCGGTTTGCATACGAATGGCGAGATGAGTCTGGCCAGTGGTTTCGCTCGTACGGCAATGAAAACTGGGAGTTCGATGCCAAGGGCTACATGGCTGTGCGCCATGCCAGCATCAACGACTTGGCCATTACCGAGCAGGATCGCAAGTTCCACTGGCCCCAAGGCCGCAGGCCAGATGACCACCCCAGCTTGAGTGATCTAGGCTTGTGATTGCATGGCTGCGCGCAATGGCTCAGTTGAGTGAGGGATCTGCACGCAGCCGTTCGGCCATCAGGTCAATGAAGGTGCGCATCTTGGCTGATGCATGGCGGCCCTCGCGGTGGATGATGTGAATCGGTACCTGCGGCGTTTCATATTCACTCAACACGATCTTGAGCTTGCCCGCGGCCAACAGTGGCGCCACCTGATAGGACATCAAGCGCGTGACACCTAAACCCAATGTGGCCGCTTCGATGGCGCCATCATTGCTGGCGACGGTCAAACGCGGTTTGATTCGTACCGCGATCGGTTCGTTCTGGTTCACAAATCGCCACTCGATGTTTTGCGACAGGCTGCTGGCCACAATCACCTGATGGCTTTTTAGGTCGTGTGGCGTCTGCGGAATCCCATGTTCCTTGATGTATTCGGGAGAGGCGCAGATCACACGTCGAACATGCCCCACACGCAAGGCACGGTAGCTGGAGTCTGACAACTCGCCAATGCGTATGCCAACGTCCACCCCTTCTTCCAGCATGTTGACCACGCGGTCCAGGAACAAGGCGGAGACACTGGTGTCGGGATACTTCTGCAAGTAATCGACGATGCCAGGCATGACGTACATCCGGCCAAATAAAACGGGGGCCGTGATGGTCATGTGACCACGTGGCTGCGCACTGATGCCCACTGCGGCTTCATCTGCTTCGTCTGCCGCCATGATCACGCGGCGCGCATCTTCCAGATACCGTTGACCGGCTTCTGTGGCCCGCACGTAGCGGGTGGTGCGGTTCAGCAGCTTCACACCCAAGCGTTCTTCGAGGCTGGCGATGGCTCGTGTCACAGCTGGCGGTGACATGCCCAGCCTTCTGGCTGCGCCAGCAAAGCTCTCATCTTCAGCTACCGCTACGAACACGGTCATCAGGTAGAGACGGTCCATCAGAGTTCCTCCTGCTGGAATTATCTATTGCTCTTGAATGTGCACTGGCTACTGGCGCATTGCGCCAATCTATCGGGCAGCCATTCGTGTGCGGGTCAGTCCAAGTTGGACATGGACGTGGGTGAATGGAAGTTGGTGCCCAAGGGCACTTGTGTATCACTGGGTGGATTGGGTTTGGTGGTAGCCAAAGCCAAGTTCGCTGCCAGTGGCGCCAAGAAGTAAGGCCGGGTGGCAAAACAATGACCTGCGAGCTATCCGCCATGCGTGCTGCTCCCGATGACTGCATCCGAAAGCTGCGAACTGGTGCTGCTCAGGCACTCGGCATCAACAACTGCTTCGCAGCGTAAGGAGCCGGTCACGGCCGGCAAACCTACTCACGGTAGGCATCGGCAACCTGACGGCCGCCTGTGCTGATTTGAGCGGGCGCTGTGCGAGGCACAGCTGACTACGGTGTGCGATTGGGCTTGCAGCCTCCCGGAACAGGGGGAGCTACGACACTGACTCAAGCGCCACAGTTCACTAACTGCCATCCTTGAGCCTGCAATTGCTTCAGTTCGTCATCTATGAACACGTCCCGTCTCATTGCAAGACAGAGCAGGTGCGAAGGACGAGTCATCGCTACATAGTGCAGTTTGAGCCGACTTAGCAAGCGAGGCCCCTCCATATCAGGCTTCCCCTTCTGCTGCTTCTTCGCCCCGCCCGCCCGTTCGCCCAGAATCCATGGCTTCAGTTCACTCAGGTGGTGCTTATGGAAGAAGCTGTCCAAGACCAGTGTCGCGGTATGGGTCTCGCCTTTGACGGAGTGAATCGACCCCAAGCGGATGTTGACCTTCGGCTCTTCAGGCGGATGGCTGTAGAAATTCAGGATGGTCTGCGATGAGCTGGCTTCAGTGGGCTGGTTCTGCAACCCATCGGGTCCAGTCAAAAAATCGGTGGCAGCCTGCGGGAGTTCGATCACCCGAGCTATATGCCCCCCGATCTCCTTGATAAGCGGTAATACTGATTGCCATTCATCTTTGTTGAACTGTCCTTGCAAGGTGATCGACTTGTCCAGCAAGGAGCGGTAGGTCTCTGCCGCGGGGCTCCCTTCCAGTGCCTCGCGAACGCTCCGATGCGCGGACCGCCGTCCGCCGAACGATGTCGGTGTTGCTCCGGCAAGTTCTGCAAGCCTCAGCAGGGCAGATGCCACTCCGTTGACGATGCTCTGGGCGTTGTGGGTCTCCAGCGCATCGCGAGAAGACTTGCAGAGGTACTGACCGAACGTTCCCGGCGTTGACTCCCTCCGCGCGCTGACCGGGTCGTATGTCGGGGCGTAATGCCCCATCGCACGGGGAATCGGGAGTGCTCCCTTGTCGTCCAGATCATGGACACCGGCAACCGCTGTGAAGACCCCAGCAGACAATTCCTGGGGGGTGAACGTCGAAATCAGATGCTCCCCATAACGGCTCAGCACATCGAGCACAGATTTGTCGTCGAAAAGGAAGAGGACTGGCGGTAGTGCATCGCGCGACACCCTGCCTCGAGTTGGGCCCGATCCGTTGAGCGGCTGTGGAACAATGCCAAGGCCCTTCGCGACGTTAGCGATACCTTGTGAAAAACGGTAACTGCGCGGCAGATTTTGAGGGGCTCCCGATGGAAACGGGTCTGTCATCGCCCCGTCTGCACCGTTGTAAGCGTAGATTGCTTGATTGGAGTCTCCAAACCTTTGTCGCGTGGACGGAGCGTCACCTTCCAAGAAGATGCGGTGAAGCATGGTCGACTGGAGTTGGCTGTTGTCCTGGGCTTCGTCGATGAAGACGAGCGGGAAGCGTCTGCGCAGATTTGCGGCAACCTCAGGATACTTGTCCAGAAGTTCGTTGGCCCAAACGAACATCTCATCGAAGCAGAAATAGCCTTCCTCGCTGCCTTCGCGTGCAACAGCCTCCATGGCTCGGCAAAAGTCAGTGTCCCTTGCCAGCTTCCCTTTTTTTCCCCCGGAGTAGTCAGACTTGTCGTACTGCAGGGCATACCTATCAAGGCTACGCTGATCCATCACGTATCGCCAGTTCCGTGCCAGCTTTCCGTATCGACGCTTCAATGCGATGTCTGTGTCAATCAACCGAACTGGATTCCCCTTGGAGCGTAGCCATGGAGTCGCCAAGAACTCGTTGACGAAGCCGTGAATCGTGCCGATGAAATGCGGGTACCGAACGAGGGATGAGCCCGACGCGGTGGCGCCGACGCGGTGGTCTATCTCGTCGCGCGCCGCATTTGTGTGCGACAAGACGCAGATGCCACTCTGGCGGTACGACCAGCGTGAAGCAAGGATAGCGAGCTTTGCGACCAGCAGGGTTGTCTTACCACTACCAGGACAGGCCTCAAAATCGCAGGTCTGAAGATTCTGAATTGCCTTCAGCCTGCTGTCGTCTCCGTCAATCGCGGCGAACCCATTTGGTCCGAGGCCCATAAGCTCTGACGCCCACGCGATCTCTCGGTCTTCGATGGGAGGGATGTAGAAACTCATTTTTTCTCCTCCGCGGCGATCTCGGACTCGCTGGCCACTACCGGCGCGGCCACAAAGGGAGTCGTGACGTAGGCGATTGCCTCCACTAGGTAAGACGGCAGCTTCGCACGCAACGCGTCAACGTCCATGCTTCCGGTATCTATCGCTTGTTCAAGGAGTTCGGCGAGGTACTGCGCGCCAATCGCCTTGGAGGCCCCCTCTGCTTCAAAAAGTGCGTAGACATGCGAAGCCTTTGCCTCCAACTCGAGGTCCGCCAAGCCCAAGAAATCTGCGGCGCGTGCCTCTATGGCTTTTTCCCTCGTAACCTTTTTCGCGTGAATCTTTTCGTCCGCTAATGCAAGGACGGCTGCTTGCCAGACTTCATGCGTCAGACCGGAGTGAGCCAAGTCGTATTCGAGCGTCCATTCGCCGGAGACAAAGGTGCGTACGTTCTGGCCCGAGGCCTTGTCGATACGCGTCTGACGGCGCTCATCCAACTCTTCCGAGGTAAATTCACTCTTAACTCGCCATTGGCGCTTCGAGGGAGGACGCTTAGGGATCTCCTCGCCGGACTTTATCTTGCCGACGATTTCGGGCGCACAGTTCGGCATTACGTCGAGGTCAGTTACGCACGCAACCGGAGTCGAGATCTGGCCGTCCGCTGTGGGATTAGCGCGCATGAAAACTCTTGCGTAGCGCCCAAGCCCAACACCGCCGACGTTGATGACGGAGACGCCATGCTTGGAGAAGTCCCGATTGAGTAGCCGCGCTAGCACGGGCATCAGGATGTTCTCCGCATCCCCTTCGACGATCATCACGCCACGAGCGAAGAACAAGTTCGACTTCGTGGAGTCAAGGAATCGCTCAAGGAAGCTGTAGTCCGAGCTGTCGAGCTTGGTCATTCCCTTTCTCAGCGGGAAGCCGCAACCGCCCTCAACGAGGACAATGTTGTCGAGGTGCAGATCCGACGCGATGCTGGGGCTGTGCGTGGTCACTATGATTTGTATGCGCTGCCCATCCGAACGAACCTTCGCTGCTTGCTCTTGGAGGAACGCCATCAGGCGCAGTTGTCGTTGGGGGTGAAGGTGAGCTTCGGGCTCTTCAATCAGGAGCAACGGAAACCCATCACTCTCCGCTGCCAGGAGCAGCAGCTCACAAGCCATGAACAGAAGGTTGTTCGAGCCGAGACCGCGCGCGTGCGCGCTGTCGTCACCGGCGGAGGCGGCGAGCGTCAAGTCCAACTTTTCGAGCAGTTGTCGTAATCGAACGGTCTCGTCCCCGCTGCCAGAGACCTCGATTCGTGCGCGAAGCAGATCCTTGGCGAAGGACAGCGGCTTGAGGTACTCGTCATTGAGCTTGTCCCCGGCTAGCCTGATACCTTGGCTCTCCCTGAAAAGTTGGTTTGCGAAGTCGCCGAGGCCGAGCACGCTAAGAGTTTTGGGGTCCGGGCTTGGCACTGCAGCGGGATCGAACGCCACACCTGTCGCTTTGATCTCTTTGGTGTGCTGAAGGATCTGAGACAAACGGGAACCGCGGCCTGCGCTCATAGCTCGCTCGGCGTCGCGTAGCGGCCGAAGGTAGGTTGCAGTCAAAAGTGACCGCGCTTCAAAATCAAGCAGTGCCCCATCGGCCTTGGCTCCTGTGCGCCATTCGGGCGCGGCGGCGCGGCGCGAAGCGCCCGTCACCCAGCGCTTGGCTGACCAGGTTAAAACCAGTGAAACGTCTTTAACACCCTCGATCTCTTCGAAAGTGAGGAATTCAGCGAAAGCGCCTCGGTCGGATTTCGTCAGGCCTCTAAAGACGAGCTTGATGCTCATCTGGTCGGCCGGCCCTCCGCCCGACGAACGGTGGAAATCTGCCTCGTCCACGCGGAGCAGCTCTTGGTCGCGCGTCCCTAGGACGTATCGCAATGCATCTATGACGGCTGTCTTGCCGGCATCGTTCTCGCCCACGAGTGCCGTCAGCCCTGGCGTGAGAGTCAACTTGAATGCTCGATCTCCCGCTCCGAATGAGCGAAAGTTCTCGATGCAAAGCTCTGCGATATACACGTATATTCCTCCGAATTTATTATCTAAATCGCTGCACTACGAACGCTTGTGAAGCATCAGGACCAATCTGTCTGCTCATAGTCGTTTCTTTTAACGATAACACCTGTGCAGGAATTCACTAGGTCAATACAGATGAACTCGGGCTGCACCACGCCGACTAGGGGACCCATTGCGATGCGCAGGACAAAGGCGACGCTGATCTATCGGTGCACCAAGAACCTGCGTGCAGTGCAACTGTCTCGCGTGAGACCAGCATTGCAGTGACGACATTGGCGCGTTGGCAGACACAAGCCATGTCCACGCTCTGGCTTTTGAAGTTGACAAAGATTGCTGTGTGGCACGTGCCTGCATCCGCCTGCGCACTGGTATTTGAAAAGTAGACCGTAGCGATTTACTGCGAAGCCGAGGCCGAAGCCGGAGCTTTGGCTTTGTGCCTGGTTGCCTTGCGCTTGAGCCGTGCTTGACGAGCCTGTTCTTCGGCGACCTCTTTGCGACACTCTTCTAAGCCGTTGACGTTAAAACATGGGTCGAGCGATACGAAAACATTCGGCTTTTGGGTGCCCCGCCACGGCCCTTTGTTTTCCTCCAGCTTGCCATTGCGGTAGACAAACTGCATGCGCTTGGGTGAGTAAATGCCGAAGTACATGACGTTGCCATCAAAGGTCACGTAGTTGTTGTCGCCCCATTGGAAGCTAATGCCGGTGTCAAACACGTTAGAGCGTCGAATCTCGCTACCGGTTGCATCAATGATGATGATGTGTTGGGTGAGCGTCATGCTTGACGGGGGACCATCCCAATAAACGCTCAAGAATAGACCGGGATTCTTGCCTTTGTTAGCAACGATGTGTTCACTATGAAGTTCCAATGGCTTGCTGTCATATTGAGCGCTCACTTTAAGCTTTTGACCGTTCACGATGATGCGACCGGTATCAGTATCAACTTCCCCAGCAGGTGTGCGATCCGCAAGTGATGCTGTTGCCGTGTAGAGCAAGGCAAGTGCCACTAATAACTGCTTCATTTCTTCAATTTCTCCGTAATGCTCAGTAGCGCCGCACTCCCCTCTTCTCGAAGGAGCCGGACTTGCTTGATGCCTGGGCATGCAAAAACGCCTGGCTTTATATGCTGTGCAATAAAGTCATCAAGCCAGTAGCGATGCCCCTTCACCCAACTATTGCCCTTCGGCTTGACATATTTCTTCTGGGCAGCCGCGTCACCCACCTGCGCCGTTAACAACTTCTGCGCCCCATTCTGCTTGACAACAATCTTGCCCTTCTTGTTGAGGCCGGTCACATCCTCCTCTGGAATGGTGTTCTGGATGAAGTGAACGGCATCGCCTATGCCCAAGTGGTGACACAGGTACATGATGCGGGCCTTTTCGGTGTCGTTGAGGTCGCCTATGGCGTAGCCCTTGGCGAGTAGCGCATCGAGATTGACCTTCGCGTAGTCCATCGCCGCCATGATGGCGAACTCGGCCTCATAGCGCAGATCAAGCAGCTTTTGTAGATTCTTGTCTGCGGCCTTGCGCCTCGAAGGCAGCATGGCTTTGGTTGACAGTTTGCGTGCCAACCCAGGGCCACAAACAAAGGTGCCGTCGGCCTTTTTGAATTGCCACAGCCCTTTGGGATCCTGAGTCAACCAGCCTTCCTTCTTCGCTTTGTCGTTCAGGTATGTGCCCTTGCGCAGGGCTTCGTCAATCCATGTGCCGTCCAAGAACTGCGTCATGCCCGTGGCTGAACTCTTTGACGACTCTGATCGCACAGACCACTTGCCGCCCTTGAGCTTGGACGCTTCGGCGTTCATCACTGCGGCGACGGCCTGCGGCAAGATGCCCGCTCGCTTACTCGCGATTTTGACCCACTCCTTATATTCGAGGTTCGGGCCCAGCAGCAAGTCGTCTTCATTGGGGCACTCGCAACCCTTCACACACAGCAGCGGATGGCCTTGTGTCGTGGCGGTCTCGACCTTGTCTCCTCTGGCTTGTGCCTTCATTTGCCTTGGAGGACTCTGCGGTGCGCCCTCGTGCCGTCGAATTTTGGTCGTGACCACGTGTTTGCCGCTTTGAACCTTGACGGTTTGTTTGCCGGGTGATGGCGTGATGCGGCCAATGTGCTTTTCCCCGTCGCCTTTGTGATCCGCACGTTGCACGTGAACGTCGATGGACGCGTTGGGCTGCTTGCAAGCCAGCGAATGGATGCACCCGTCAGCGCCTGTGGTTGATAGGATCTCACGGCCTTCGGCTACGGTTCGAACCATCAGGCCGATGATGGGGCGCCCAAGCGCATCCACAAAGCGTAGAACGGTTTGTGACCATGACTCCGATTCATCCTGCGAGGTGGTTGTTGGTCGTGAGGCTGGCGGGGGATCGGGTAGGCGCAATGACTGCCCTTCATGAATGCGATTGGGGTCAGCAATGCCGTTGAGTCGTTGAAGCTCATTGACGCTGGTGTGATGTCGCTTTGCGATGGCGCCCAACGAGTCGCCACTTTGTACGGTGTAGCTCACAGTGACTCCTCGGCGGCGTTGAATGCCTCGTAGCGTTGATCATCTAGGGGCGCAGGGGGCTCTACATCCTTGCCTTCTATGGCAAACGACCAACCGCTTGCTCCGATCCACATGTCGTAGGATTTGAACGCTTGTTCGTGTTGTATGCGCTGGCTTTGGCCGCTGGCGTCTGTCTTGCCTTGCGCGACGACCTGCTTGTCGACAACGACGGTGTAGGGTACCGCTGCGTGACGTTGACCGCTCGCATCGTGCAACTGCACTTGCAGGCTGCGTGTCAGAGGGGCCAGGGCGGGTAGTTCTAACTCGCCACGATGGAACGACGGTAACCCTGTGCTGGCACTGGCCCCCGCCCCCAACTCCTTCATCGACGCCTTGAACCCCGCCGTCCCACTCGTACCCAGCTCTATATTCGCGCCATCGATCTTGATATAGCTGCCCCCTCCATTGATCAGCAGCTTGCTGGGCGCGCTGATCAGTACGCTGCCTGCGGTGCTCTGCACATCAATACCCAGTGCAGCCGTCAGCGTGAAGGCATCGCTTTGTGCCTGCACATTCACATTGCCGCTGGCGGCGTGCAGCTTCAGGCCGACGTCTTGCACGGTGCGCTGGCTGTCTTTGGCCTCACCCCGGGTGAACAGGCTGATGCCGTCTTTAACGGCCAAGGCCAGGTGGCACTGGCTGTGCAGGTTGATGTCTTGGTCTGCAGTCAGCGTGGTGTGCGCGCCCGTGGTGATCACCGTGTGTGCGGGGGTCAGGCTGGTGATGTCGGCGGCGGCGCTCAGGACGATGTCGGGGCGATCGGTGATGGGGATGCTGCCGTGGCCGCCGCTGGAGCTTGCACCCGAACCGCCCGCAGAGCACTGCACCGCACCCAAGCTGGTCAGCGTGGCTTGCATGGCCAATTGGGCGCGTAGCTTGTCTGGTGCAGGCTCATTGGGCAGGCTGGCCAGCTGTGTTTGGGCGTTGGCGCTCAAGGCTTTGAGCAAGTCGGCGTGGGCTCTCAGTTGGCTTTGGGCTTCGCGCGTGTTGGTGGGCTGGCCTTGGCCTGTGCTGGTGCCGCCTTGGCGGGCATGGGTGTTGATGTGCAGGCCGGATGCGGCCCGCAAAGCGCCTTGGGCTTGGGTGTGCAGCTCAAGGCCATGGCCGCGTGGGCTCAAGCGTTGGTTGTCATGCTGCTGCAGCAAGTGGCCCATTTGCAGCCATGTTTGGCTTTGCGTGGTGTGTGCCAATAAGCGGCCTTGCCCGGCTGAGTCGTCCAGCACCAATTGGTTGTGCTCGCCGCTGCCGCCTTGTGATGTGCTCAAGCACTGGCTTTTGAAGCCGCTCAAAGTGGCGGTGTGGGCATGGGCCTGTAAGGCGCCCTGCGCGGCGCTACCGGGGAACCACGCTGGGGCGTTGCCGGTTGATTTGGCCGCGCCAGCGGCGATGGCGTTGCCCTGCGCATCGCTTGTGCCTTGGCCGTTGTAGGCCGCGCCGATGACAACGGGGCGGTCGATGTCGCCTTCCACAAAGGCCACGATCACCTCTTGTCCCAAGCGCGGGGTGAAGACCTTGCCCCAGTTGGCGCCAGCCCAGCTTTGTGCCACGCGCACCCAGGTGCCTGAGGCGTCAGCCGCGGGGGCGTTGTCGCCATGCTGCCAGTGCAGCTGCACCTTGACGCGGCCATCGCGGTCGGTGTGGATGGGGCCATCCAACCCGACGACCACGGCGGTTTGTGCGCCCAGCACGGTCGGCTTGACCGCCAGCAGCGCAGGGCGCACGGCGACGTGGCTGCGCTGCGCGGTGAATCGGGCTTGATACAGGGGCTCGGTGCTGTCTTTGCTGTCGCTGCTGTCAGCACAGTCCGCATCACCCAGCAAGTGCTGCAAGCCAGCCTTGGCGTCAGCGTGGATGTTGTTGCGTGCGGTGTGGGTCACACGCAGCACGGCGAACTGGGCTGTCAACTGGGATGCATCCCCGTGGCCCAGCAACACATCGGCATCGTGCTCTGCGTGGTCGGCTAAAACAAAGGTGGTGGCAGGCGCCAAGGTGCGTACGGTGGACAAGGCCGTGAACTGCTTGCGCTGCGCTTCTAAAGACTCTTGGTAAACGCCAGCCAAGCGGGCCGCTTCTGCAGGGGTCTCAAAAGCATAGGCGCCGGGCTGATCAGAGTGGATCAAGGCCATGGGCTGGGCGTGACCGGCATCAGTCTGTGCACTGGCGCTGTGGTTGCCCACGGTGCGGTAGTCAAAGCTGGCGGTGTTGAGCATGCTGGCGCCTACGCGGCGGTGGCCGTGCCATTGGGTGATGCTGTCCTCTTGCAGGGCGGCGCCGCTTTGTGTGTAGCGGATGCGGTTTTGGGCGTTGGGGGACAAGGCGCCGTTGTGGTCGGCGATGACCAAGGTGTGGCTGCCTAGCCGCGCGTCATCGCTGGGGTCGCCCGTGTGCTCAAACCAGGTGAACAGGCCGTTGGCGGCCCACAGGCGCTGCAAAAAGTCGAAATCGCTCTCCGCGTGCTGGGACAGGGTGCTGATCAGCGGGTAGACGTCGGCTTGCTTCAAGTCCCAGCGCCATTGGGGTTGCAAGGCGCCTTGTGCTGCATAGTCGGCAAACACGTCTTCGGTGATTTGGACGACGCTTTTGTCCTGAAACAGCCAGGCATCGGTGCGGTAGCGCAAAAAATCAAGCCACGAGCCCACTTGCAAGCGGTAGCGTGCATAACCACCGTCGGCCCCCAGTAGCTCAAAGGCCAGCACATGGCCGTGGAAGGGGCGCAAGCTGTTCAGGCTTTGTGCGGTGAGCAGTTCCAGCAGTACGGGCTGGCCGATCACATCAACGGGTTGGATGTGGGCGTTGGTGCTCAAGGCCAGCAGGTCAATACCAAAGTTGGTTTGGCCGGGATGCGGCCCAATGCCCTCGGTGATTTGGGCGCGTTCGGCCAGCAGCACGTTGGCGCCCAGTGGCGTGTGCAGGCGCAGCAGGCGGGCGTGCTGGTTGGGGCCCTGTCCCAGCAGATCGCCCAGCAGGTTTTGTGCAGCGCCGGCCAAAGCGGATTGGATGCCGGATAGATCGGTCATGCTTGCGTCCCATTTTTGATGGTGCGCCGCAGTGGTGTCCAAGGCGCCCTAGGGCGGGAAGGTAGCGCAAAAGCAGGGCCAAAAAGCCGGGTCACCCCCGCTTGGGGGTTGAGCGGACGGGCTCAATTTGCAAGCAAATGTTAAGTGGGGTGTGTTTGTGTTGGTGGCATGATTTCACGGCTTTGACAACAGCCTTGCTTCACCCTTGTTGACAGATGCCGGGGGTTTGGCACACTGCTTGCAAAGGGTGCTTTCATGAGTGCGAACCTGAATCGCCCGCCTGTGGTGTTGGTGTCTGCGTGTCAAATTGAGCTGGGACGCCATCCCTTCCATGTGGCGGGGCAAAAATACATTGATGCTGTGCGCATGGCTGGGTGCTTGCCTTTGGTGGTGCCCACCGCACGGGGTGATGAATTGGGCGCCTTGCTGGCCTTGGCCGATGGCATTTTGTTGACGGGCTCGCAGTCCAACGTGCACCCCACCCACTTTGGTGAGGCTGTGCATGATGCAAGCCTGCCGCTTGACCATGAGCGGGATGCGTGGACTTTGCCTCTGATCCGTTTGGCCTTGCGGCAAGGTGTGCCTTTGTTGGGCATTTGCCGAGGTGCCCAAGAGGTCAATGTGGCGATGGGGGGCTCATTGCATCAAGCGGTGCATGAGCAACCCGGCCTGATGGACCACCGGGGCGACGCCAGTACCCCTGTCGACCAAGAATACGGCCCCTCGCACGCTGTTGAGCTGGTGGCAGATGGTTTGCTGGCTCGGGTGCTTCAAGGGGTCGATGCGTCCGTGCTGTCTGGCGGGCGGTTCATGGTGAACAGCTTGCATGGGCAGGGCGTCAAACAGTTGGCAGCCGGGGCGGTGGTGGAGGCGCGGGCGCCAGACGGCGTGGTGGAGGCCTTTTCATGGCCAGCCTCACCCCACTTCAACTTGTGTTTGCAATGGCACCCCGAGTGGCAAGCCAACAGCAACGTGGTGTCACAGCAGATATTCCAGGCGTTTGGTGCGGCTTGCCGTGCGTACCAATCCTATCCAACCAGATCACCAAAACAAATCTAGGGGATGCGATGCAAAGCAACTTGCCAGCGAGTTTCAGCGATTTAGAACAGTGGCTTAACGAGCGGCGCGTGACCGAGATCGAATGCCTTGTCCCTGACTTGACGGGCGTGGCGCGGGGCAAAATTTTGCCGCGTGAGAAGTTCACCGAAGACCGCGGTATGCGTCTGCCAGAGGGCATTGTGGCCATCGGCGTGACGGGCGAATTTCCGGCCAGCGGCCCCTACTACGATGTGATCACGCCGACCGACCGGGACATGCATTTGCAACCTGACCCCAGCACGGTGCGCATCGTGCCGTGGGCGACTGACCCGACGGCGCAGGTGATCCACGATTGTTTTGACCGCGATGGCAAGCTGATCCCCTATGCGCCGCGCTCTGTGTTGCGCCGGGTCTGCCAGCTGTATGACGACAAGGGGTGGACGCCCATCGTGGCCCCCGAGCTGGAGTTCTACCTGATCGAGCGCAGCGTGGATCCGAACACACCACTGCGCCCGCCCCGTGGCCGCAGTGGCCGTGCGGAGACCTCGCGTCAGGCCTATTCGATCGATGCGGTCAATGAGTTCGACCCTTTGTTTGAGGACATCTACGATTACTGCGCACAGATGAAGCTCAACGTGGACACCTTGATCCACGAGGTGGGCGCGGGGCAGATGGAGATCAACTTCTTCCACAACCACCCGCTGGGCTTGGCCGATGAGGTGTTCTTCTTCAAGCGCACCATCCGTGAGGCCGCGCTGCGCCATGAGATGTACGCCACCTTCATGGCCAAGCCCATGGCCAATGAGCCGGGTAGCGCCATGCACATCCACCAAAGTGTGCTCAACACCCTGACTGGGTTGAACATCTTCAGCAACCCCGATGGCACGGCATCCAAAGAGTTCTATTGGTTCATCGGGGGGCTGCAGCGCTACATCCCCGCGGCGATGGCGCTGTTTGCGCCTTACGTGAACAGCTACCGCCGTTTGGTGCGATCCAATGCGGCCCCGATCAACATCCAGTGGGGCACGGACAACCGCACGGTGGGCATCCGCTCGCCCGTGGCCACACCAGCTGCGCGTCGGGTTGAAAATCGCGTGGTGGGGTCAGACGCCAACCCTTACGTGGCGATGGCCGCGACACTGGCCTGCGGCTATTTGGGCATGACCAAGCAAATTGAGCCTTCGCCTGAGTGCCGTGGGGATGCTTATTTGGGGGACTACCAGTTGCCGCGCAGCTTGGGTGAAGCCTTGAACTTGTTGCGTGATGAGGCTGATTTGGCCGACATCTTGGGCAAGGAATTCATCACCGTGTACACGGAGATCAAAGAGGTCGAACACGCCGAGTTCATGAAGGTGATATCGCCTTGGGAGCGTGAGCATTTGCTGCTGCACGTCTGACAAAAAGGAGCGCACATGAGCCCCCAGTTCGAACGCAGCACAGCCGAGTGGCAGGCGCTGGATGCCGCCCATTATTTGCATCCCTTTACGGACTTCAAAGCTTTGGCGGCCAAGGGGTCGCGGATCATCAGTCGGGCTGACAACATCTACCTGTGGGACAGCGACGGCCACAAGCTGTTTGATGCCATGAGCGGCCTGTGGTGCGTGAACGTGGGTTACGGCCAGAAAACCCTGATTGATGCGGCCACGGCGCAGCTCACCACCTTGCCGTTCTACAACTCGTTCTTCCAGACGGCGACGCAGCCTGCGATTGCTCTGGCGCACAAGCTGGCGCAACTCAGCCCGACGGGCTTCGAGCATGTGTTTTTCACAGGCTCAGGCTCAGAGGGTAACGACACCATCGTGCGCATGGTGCGCCGCTACTGGGACATGTTGGATCAGCCTGAGCGCCACACCATCATTGGTCGCTTCAATGGGTATCACGGCTCGACCATGGCGGGCGCCTCGCTGGGCGGCATGACGGACATGCACGCGCAAGGTGGCCTGCCCATCCCCGGCATCGTGCACATTGACCAGCCCTACTACGTGCAGCACGGCAAGGTCAACGAGAGCCAAGATGACTTTGGCTTGCGTGCAGCCTCTTGGCTTGAGGACAAAATCTTGGAGGTGGGGCCGGACAAGGTGGCCGCCTTCATTGGTGAGCCCGTGCAAGGCGCAGGTGGTGTGATCATTCCCCCTGATACGTACTGGCCAGAGATCCAGCGCATTTGCAACAAGTACGGCATTTTGCTGGTCTCTGATGAGGTGATCTGCGGTTTCGGGCGCACGGGCCATTGGTGGGGCTGCGAGCGCTTTGGCTACAAGCCCGACCTGATCACCTTTGCCAAGGGCGTGACATCGGGCTACATCCCGCTGGGCGGCGTCTTGGTCGGAGCGCGTGTGGCCAAGGTGCTGATTGATCAGGGCGGTGAGTTCGCCCATGGCTACACCTACAGTGGCCACCCCGTGGCGTGTGCGGTGGCGCTGGCCAATTTGCAGTTGATTGAAGACTTGGGGCTGGTGCAGCATGTGCGCGATGACACCGGCCCGTATTTGGCGTCGCAGTTCGCCGCGCTGCAGAGCCACCCTTTGGTGGGCGAGGCGCAGACTTGCGGCCTCATGGGCGCCATCCGCTTGGTGAAGCACAAGGCGGTGGGGGCGCAAGCTGCGCAGGCTTTTGGGCCTGATGAGCCGGTGGGCATGGTTTGCCGTGGACATTGCTTTGCCAATGGCTTGATCATGCGTGCGGTGGGTGACCGCATGATCATTGCCCCACCCCTCGTGATGACCCTTGCGCAGGTGGAAGAGCTGATGGCTTTGATCCGCCTGTGCTTGGATTTGACTTGGGCTGATTTGCAACAGCGTGGCTGGGTTTAACTGGCCTGCAGTTTGAGTTAGCTAGACAATACAGACGATCTTTTTTGGATAGGGACACCATGATGGATAAGACGAGCTTGAAGCACTTTGTGATGCCGTTGCTGGCGCTGACCTTGGCCGGAGCAGGGGCAGCTCGCGCAGATGAGGACAAGGTCCTGAACGTCTACAACTGGTCGAATTACATTTCGCCCGATACGGTGGCCAATTTTGAGAAAGAAACTGGCATCAAGGTGCGCTATGACGTGTTCGACTCTAATGAGATCGTGCATGCCAAGTTGGTCGCCGGCAAGACGGGCTACGACGTCGTGGTGCCTTCGTCTTACTGGGCCAAAATGCAGATCGATGGCGGTTTGCTGCAAAAGCTGGACAAAGCCAAGATCCCTAATCTGAAGAATTTGGACCCTGCCATTCAAGCCCAATTGGCACGCTTGGATCCGGGCAACGACTACCTTGTCAACTGGTTGTGGGGCTACACCACGGTGGGCATCAACGTTGACAAAGTCAAGGCCGCTTTGGGTGACTTGCCCATGCCTGATAACGTCTGGGATTTGTTGTTCAAGGTGGAGTACATCAGCCGCTTGAAGAGCTGCGGCGTGTCCTTTTTGGATTCGCCCACCGAGGTTGTCCCTGCCACCTTGCACTACCTTGGGCGCCCTGCATACAGCAAGAACATCGCTGACTATCAGGCTGTGCCGCCTGTGCTCAAGGCCATACGGCCTTATGTGACGCTGTTCAGCTCATCGGGGTATATCAATGATCTGGCCAATGGCTCGATCTGTGCAGCCTTTGGTTATTCGGGTGACATCAACATCGCCAAGAACCGCGCCATTGAGGGCAAGACGGGCGAGAACATCAAGACGCTTACCCCCAAAAATGGGGGTGTGATTTTCATGGACACCATGGTGATCCCCGCTGATGCGCCGCACCCCGATAACGCACACAAATGGATCAACTACATCCTGCGCCCAGAAGTGCATGCCGCGTTGACCAACAAGGTGTTTTACGCGAACCCCAACTTGGCCTCGCGCAAGCTGGTCAAGCCTGAAATTGCCCGTGACCCAGCCGTGTTTTTGCCTGACGCAGACATGAAGAAGATGGCCCAACCGGATGCCTTGAACAACGACATCCGGCGCCAGATGACGCGCATTTACACCTCCTTCAAAACAGGCATGTGAGCCAAAGCATGAGCATGGGCAATCAAGCTGAGGCCTACCTGTGCATAGACAGGTTGACCAAAGATTTTGACAGCCAAGACGGCAGCGTTTACCGGGCCGTTGACAACGTGTCTCTGCGCATCCAGCAGGGTGAAATTTTTGCCTTGTTGGGGCCGTCTGGTTGCGGTAAGACATCGTTGTTGCGCATGTTGGGTGGTTTTGATTTGCCAACGTCCGGCACCATCACCTTGGGTGGGCAGGACATGGCTGAGTTGGCGCCCTTTGATCGCCCAACGAACATGATGTTCCAGTCGTATGCGCTGTTCCCGCATCTGAGTGTGTGGGACAACATCGCATTTGGTTTGCGCCGCGAGGGCCTGCCTAAAGTACAGGTCGCCGAGAGGGTGGATGCCATGCTGAAGTTGGTCCAGCTGGGTAAGTTTGCCCAACGCAAACCGCATCAACTGTCAGGCGGTCAGCAGCAACGTGTGGCTTTGGCGCGCAGCCTAGCCAAGCAGCCCAAGCTGTTGTTGCTGGATGAGCCTTTGGGCGCGCTGGATAAAAAGCTGCGTGAAGAAACCCAGATCGAGCTGGTCAACATCGTGGAGTCGGTGGGGGTGACGTGCGTGCTGGTGACGCACGACCAAGAAGAGGCCATGGCCATGGCCAGCCGCATTGGTGTCATGAGCGAGGGCAGCATCCTGCAAGTGGGCGCGCCGCGTGAGCTATATGAGTCCCCCGCAACGCGTTTTGTGGCCGACTTCATTGGCAACGTCAACCTGATGGATGGCACCTTGGTTGTGGACGAGCCCGATCACGTCGAGATCAACTGCACTGATGTGCGCCACTACGTGGGCCATGGCATCACCGGCCACGTTGGCATGGCCGTGACGGTGGCACTGCGCCCTGAAAAAATCCGCATATCAAGCAAGCCCCCTGTTCTGGTTGAGGGGGCGCCGCCT
The DNA here is from genome assembly GCA_030654395.1 of Aquabacterium sp. GTDB lineage: Bacteria > Pseudomonadota > Gammaproteobacteria > Burkholderiales > Burkholderiaceae_C > Aquabacterium. Next base: position 40,615 of record JAURXM010000026.1, on the reverse strand, counting down.
GCGCCTTTCAACCAAGTCAAGGGCCGCATCAAGGACTTGGTTTATTTTGGCAGCGACACGCTCTATCACCTTAAGCTGGCCAGCGGTGCCATCCTCAAGGTCACGCAGAGCAACACCGAACGCCACCCCGATGACACACTGAGCTGGGAGGACGAGGCCTACGCCTGGTGGTCTCCGTCAGCCCATGTGGTGCTGACACAATAAGGCGGCGCGGGCCATGGCAAAGCGCAAGCAGCGGCACCTCAGTTGGTCAGAGCGCAGTGTGATCGGCGTGCCCTATCTGTGGTTGCTGGTGTTCTTCTTGCTGCCGTTTTTGATCGTGCTGAAGATCAGCGTGTCCGAGATGGAGACGGTGCTCTTTAAGGATTTGATCAGCTGGTCTGATGGTGTGTTGCAGCTCAAGCTCAAGTTGAGCAACTACCTGTTCATCACGCAGGATGACCTGTACTTCAAGACCTATTTGGCGAGCGTGAAGTACGCGGGCATCACCACGGTGCTGTGTCTGATTGTGGGCTACCCGTTTGCCTACTTCATGGCTCGCGCATCGCAAGCGGCGCAACCCGCTTTGTTGATGATGGTGATGCTGCCATTTTGGACATCATTTTTGTTGCGCGTGTATGCATGGAAGGGCTTGTTGAGCGAGGGCGGCTGGGTGGCCGTTGTGCTCAATGGGATCCATGCAGATCAAATTTTGATGCTTGCAGGGCTGATCACGGTGCCCGGGCAGTACATGAACACGCCGTTCTCGCTGGTGCTTGGCATGGTCTACACCTATCTGCCCTTCATGATCTTGCCTCTGTATGCCACCTTGTCGAAGATGGACATGCGCTTGTTAGAGGCGGCCTCTGATTTGGGGGCCACGGCTTGGGTGGCGTTCTGGCAAGTGACGGTGCCTTTGTCGCGTGCGGGTATCGTGGCCGGGTCGATGCTGGTGTTCATCCCCTGCGTGGGCGAGTTCGTGATCCCTGAGCTGCTGGGTGGCCCGCAAACACTGATGATCGGGCGCGTACTGTGGGATGAGTTTTTTGCCAACAACGATTGGCCGATGGCCTCCAGCGTGGCTGTGGTGATGATCTTGTTGATCTTGGTGCCGCTGGCGCTGTTCAACAAGGCGCAGGCCGATGAGCAGGTGCGCAGGGCATGAGCACGCAGCCTATCGTCCCAGCCTATCAGCGGCGCGGCCAGTGGTTTGGTAGGGCATGGCTGACCGCAGGTTTTGCATTTTTGTATTTGCCTATCGCCGCCTTGATCGTTTACTCATTCAATCAATCATCGTTGCCTAGCGTGTGGGGCGGTTTCACATTACAGTGGTTCAGCAAGCTGGCGCAGGATGCCGAGATCATTGACGGGTTGATTTTGTCTTTGAAGATCGCATTTTTCAATGCGACAGCCGCCGTGGTGCTGGGTACGCTGGCAGCGTGGGCCTTGGTCAAGTTCAAGCGCTTTGGTGGCCGCACCTTGATGGTGGGCATGATCAATGCACCATTGGTGATGCCGGAGGTGATCATCGGTTTGTCGCTGCTGCTGATGTTGGTGTCCATCCAGCGTTGGTTGGGCTTTCCGGAGCGCGGCATGCTCACGATCTGGGTGGGGCATTTGCTGGTGGGCATGGCGTATGCGACGGTGGTGATCCAAGCACGCTTGCAAGACCTGAACCCGCAGCTTGACGAGGCGGCGCAAGATCTGGGCGCCAAACCTTTGCAGGTCTTCTTTTTGGTGACCTTGCCGATGATCTCGCAGTCACTGATGTCCGCGTGGTTGTTGACCTTCACGCTGTCGCTGGACGATGTGGTCTTGGCGGCATTTTTGTCTGGGCCGGGGTCGACGACCTTGCCCATGGTGATTTTTTCTCGGGCCCGCATGGGCCTGGACCCCAGCGTGAATGCCGTGGCCACTGTGGTCATTGGTGTGGTGACGTTGGCGGTGGTGGGCGGCAGCTACGCGCTCGCACGGGTTGAGAGGCGGCGCGCGCAAGACATGGCGCAAGCGTCAAGAGGGTGACAGGCGTAACGGCTATATCGGGCATATCGGGCTTGAGGCCCATCGTGAACAATGCAAGGAGCACAGCAACATGAAGCACAAGATAACCTCATCCCTGATGCCTGTGGCATTGGCCATCGCAGCGGCGTTCCCGGCTGTCATGCCCACGTCGGCGATGGCGGACACCAATCAAGATTTGCTCGCTGAATTGCGCGCGCTCAAGGCACGCGTCAACGAGCTTGAAAAGAAGATCGAGGCGCAAACCGAGGTGCGCGCCGAGCAGCAGCAAGACTTCAACCGCATCGCCGTCAAGACCGAGGCGATGGAGGATGCGCGCGACATGATGGGCTTCAAGGGCTTGAAGATCAGTGGTTACATGGACCCGGCCTTCATCTACAACCAACGTCAGCATCAGGCGGGGTTCCAGTTCTTGAATGCGGTGTCGGATGGGGGGTATACCTATGACAACTCCTACATTGGCATGGCGGTGATCGACTTCACCAAGGAGACCGATAGCGGCTCACGCTGGCGTGTGACCTTGGCGCCCCAACGCAGCACGCAAGCTGTGGCTGAAGGCAGTGCTTCTCTGGTGCATGAAGCGTCCGTGTCCGTTCCCTTGACTGACTTGCAGACGCGCTTCATTGCGGGCCACATCCCGGATTGGTCAGGCTACGAATACCTGCCCGCCACGCAAAACAAACTGATCACCCACAACCTGCTGTTTGACCTGACCTTGCCCACGGCCTACACCGGTGCGGGCTTGGAGTTGACGCGTGGCAAGTGGCTCGTCAAAGGCTTGCTGGCCAATATGAACGCCAGCAAGCGCAACGCCAATGAGAAGACGCCCGTGCTGGCTTACCGTGTGGACTACGCCAAGGGTGAGTTCCAGGGGTTTGGCTTTGCGGGGGTGCATGGGAAGGCGAAAAACGGTACCGAAAACGTGACCCGCGACATCAGCGCTGTTAATCCCGATACGGGCGCGATAGAGCTCACGACGGAAGCGGTTACGCAACAGGATTCCCGCGTTGACCTGTTTGAGTTTGATGCGTATTTCATCCGGGGTGACCTGACGGTGCAGGGGCAAGTGAGTTGGGGGCGTCAACAAAAGGCGTCCATCACAGCAGACCCTGATTCAGGTGCATTGCGTAGTGCCATGTGGTCCGGCTTGTCTGGCTTGGTGGCCTACAAGTTTGAGCCGAGATTGGAAGGCATCGCACGCTTTGACACCATTTTCAACAAGAAGAATGGCGGCGGTTTGTTGACCTATGCCACCGCTGACGACCACAACGGTATTGGCCCTGACCAAACGGATGCCGACGGCGATGGCGTGGACAACCCCAGCAAGGGCGTGAACCGCTCTGCCTTGACGCTGGGCTTGAACTACGCCTTCAACCTCAACACCACGCTCAAATTTGAATACCGCTATGACTGGGCCAGTGGGCCGATTTTCTGGGACACCAAGTCGGACAGCTACAAGAAGTCCAACCAGTTGGTGGGCACCTCGGTGGTGGTGAGCTTCTGATCTGCTGAACAGAAGCTCAGGGGCGGCGGCTCAGGTCGCCAGCCAGTCCAGCAAGGGCGCCCACTGAGCCAAGTCTTTGTCGACCTTGGCGGGCGCCACGTCCCACAGGCTCAGGCCGTGGGCGGCCAAGTGCGCGTAGTTTTGCGTGTCACGCAGCAAAGTCACCAGCGGGATGTCCAGCGTTTGCAAAAATTCCTTGAGGTGCTCGGTCGCCTTGGTGTGGTCTTTGATGCGGTTGCCGACCACGCCCAGCTGCACCTTGCCCCCGCGTTTGCGCTGGGCTAAGTCGGTCAAAAAATCTTGCGTGGCGTAGATGTCAAAGACGCTGGCTTGCAACGGCACGATCACCTTGTCGGCCAGCTTCATCACCGCATCTAAGCCCTTGCCGTGCAGACCTGCAGGCGTGTCTAGCACGATGTGGGTGGTGCCTTTGGGCGGCTTGGCGATCTGGTCTTGGCTGATGTCCCAACTCAAGATGGGGGGCAGCGTGGCCGGGCGCAGTTTGAGCCACAGCCTTGACGACTGTTGGCGGTCCACATCGCCCAGCATGACGGTATGGCCTTGGCGGGCAAAGTAGCCCGCGATATGGCTGGACAGCGTGGATTTACCCACGCCGCCTTTGGGGTTCGCGACCACGATCACGGGCATGGTGTCCTCCTCATTGGGTGAGAGGAGGACATTGTGGCTCAAAGTGGGGCGGTCACTGCGGTCAGCGAGTTGGCTGTGTCAGCGGGTTTGCCGCCACCTCCCCCGCAGGCAGGCAAGAGGCTGATGAGTCCTGCTTAAAGCAGGCGGTTTGTCAAAAGACGATGTCGAATGCGCGGCTTGACCATGACGGCAAATTCCCTGAGGTGAATGTTATTTTGGGGTCTCGGTAAACCACCCAAAAGCCAGCAGCCCCTTACGATGGCAAGAGATTGAGCAGCTCCGGTCCGAAGACCTCTCGGTGGATGCGTGAAGCATGCACTTTGGCCGCTAACAGTGATTGCCACTGTGTTTGCATGAAGCCGATGGGTCCGCACAGGTAGAAGTCACCGTCCATGTCGGCCTCTTGTAGTGCTTGTGCCAAGTCGAGTCGCCCTGCGTGGTGATAGGTCTGCCCCAGTGTGTCGGTTGGCAGGGGTGACTCGTAGCACACGACAACTCGTAACCGATGATGGACCGCGCGGGCGGCGTCCAAATCGCCTTGTAGCGCATGGTGCTGGCCGTTGCGTGCTGCATGGATGAACACGACGGGTCGCGTGGGATGTCGTTGTGTCAGTGTGTTCAAGATGGACACCATGGGTGTGATGCCAATGCCCGCTGATATCAACACAATGGGCGTGGCCAGATCGAGTGGCGGGGTGAAGTCACCGAAGGCGGGGCTGATCTGTAAATGGTCACCGGCCTTGATGTTGGCATGCAGCCAGTTGGAGACTTGGCCGGCTGGTGTGTCGTTAGTGACCGCTTCTCGCTTGACGCTGATGCGCCACGTGGCCTTGTCTGGTGAGTCGGATAAGCTGTATTGGCGCAACTGGCGCAGCTTGCCAAGTTGCACCACCACAGAGATGTACTGCCCGGGCTTGAACGCGCCGGGTGAGGTGCCTTGTGGCGTTTGCAAGGTGTAGGAGACGACGTCATCGCTTTCTTGTTGCACCGCCTTGACTTGAACCGTCATCCATTCGCCTGCCTGCACGCCCGCTTGTTGGTACAGGCGTGCTTCGGCTGCGATCAGCTCGCCCGCGAGCAGCCAGTAGGCTTCATCCCACGCCGCCATCAAGGGTGGTGTGGCAGCGTCGCCCAACACCGTTTGAATGGCCCCTAACAAGTGACGGCCGACGATGGGGTAGTGGCTGGAGGTGATGCCCAAGGAGGCATGCTTGTGCACGATGCGCTCAATCACGGGTGCCAATGCAGCAGCGTTGTCGATGTTGGCTGCATACGCGAACACGGCTGCCGCCAATGATTGCTGCTGCGTCCCGTTGGCTTGGTTACCCATGTTGAACAGGTTCTGTAGCTCGGGATGTGCCTTGAACAGGCTGGCATAAAAGTGACGTGTGATGGCCAAGCCATGGACTTTGAGCACAGGGACGCTGGCATCAATGTAGGGACGTGAAACGGTTGAAATCATGGAGCGCTCTCTATTAGTAGTAAATTAAATGCAACAATTAAGGCAAGCAAAAAAAGGTCTGTTTGGCCTCAGATGTTTGCGGGTGGTGGCGATGCCTGGCTGATGCGTCTGTGCATCTGGATGATGATGTCGCCGGTTTGCTGGCCGGTCACATCAGCCAAGGTGTACTCATCCATCTTGCTGTAGAAGGCGCGTATGCCTTCGTTCAGTGCCGATTGCAGTCCGCAGCAACGGTTAAGGGGGCACGGCGGGGTGTTGCAATCAATGAGCTGGTCGTGATCCTCAAGGGTCTTGAGCACGTAGCCTAGCTTCAGATCGCTGGGTTTCACCGCCAGCCTCAAGCCACCATGGCGACCCCGTACCGCTGTGATCCATCCCATTTTGCTCAGCTTGTTGGCCACTTTGATCAAGTGGTTGTGAGGCACATCAAATTGGGTCGCGATTTCGCCGATGGTGACGGGCAGCGCACGGTCGTGCTGAGTCAAGTACATCAGGATGCGCATACCAAAGTCGGTGAAGCGATTGAGTTGCATGAGCGTGGTCGGCAGAGGGTCTTGGATGGTGAATATACATAACAAGCATTTTAAATGCAACTTTATTTGTGTGCCTGAATGCGTAGACTGACAAGAGCCTAGACCCACGATCTGCAGGAGCGCTTGCATGCACACTTTCACACACGGCGATGCCCCATCGCGCATCTGGCACGACCGCGCCGACGCCTTGCTGGTTGATGGTCGCTTAGATGGCCGAGCCCTGATCGATGGGCAACGCGTGGCCGCAGCCAGCGGCGAGACCTTGGCCTGTCACTCGCCCGTGGATGGCCGCCTGCTAACCCATGTGGCACGCGGTGCTGCGGCGGATGTGGATGCGGCGGTGCGGTCGGCCCGCCGTGCGTTTGATGCGGGCAGTTGGGCCCGCCAAGCTCCGGCTGATCGCAAGCGTGTGTTGCAGCGGTTCGCTGATTTGATGCTGCAAAACAAGGATGAGCTGGCCCTGCTTGAAACCTTGGACATGGGCAAGCCGATCCAATACAGCCTGAGCGTGGACGTGGCATTGGCCGCGCGTTGCATCAACTGGTATGGCGAGGCCATCGACAAGGTCTATGACGAGATCGCCCCGACGCCCCATACCGCACTGGCCCTGATCCAGCGTGAACCCGTGGGCGTGGTCGGGGCCATCGTGCCGTGGAACTACCCGATGCTGATGGCGGCTTGGAAGCTGGGGCCCGCCTTGGCCTGCGGCAACAGTGTGGTGCTCAAGCCGTCTGAGAAGTCCCCACTGAGCGCTTTGCGTTTGGCTGAGTTGGCGCTCCAAGCGGGTCTGCCAGAGGGCGTGTTCAACGTGGTGCCGGGCTTGGGGCATGAGGCCGGAGAGGCCTTGGCCTTGCACATGGATGTGGACGCCTTGGGCTTCACTGGCTCCACGCGTGTGGGCCGCAAGATGCTTGAATACGCGGGTCGCAGCAACCTCAAGCGTGTGTTCAATGAGCTGGGTGGCAAATCCGCCTTTGTGGTTTTTGACGATGTGGACAGCATCGAGCGCGCCGCCGATACGGTTGCGGGGGCGCTGTTTTTCAACCAAGGTGAATCGTGCAATGCGCCATCGCGTTTGTTGGTGCATGCGTCGATTGCCGATGAGGTCGTGGCACGCATCGTGGCGCAGGCCCCGCATTACCAGCCCGCTGACCCGCTTGACCCGGCCACGGTGATGGGCGCCTTGGTGGACGAGGGGCAATTGCGCACGGTATTGGGCTACATCGCCGCAGGCCACGCAGAGGGCGCGCAGTGCGTATCCGGTGGCGTGCAAGCGAGGGTTGACTCAGGCGGCTATTACGTCCAGCCCACGGTGTTTGATGGTGTGCGCAACGACATGCGCATCGCCCAAGAAGAGATATTCGGGCCGGTGCTCAGCGTGATCCGCTTCAAAGACGAGGCCGAGGCCGTGCGGCTGGCCAATGACTCCGCATATGGCCTGCAAGCCAGCGTGTGGACGCAGCATCTTGACCGTGCACACCGCGTGGCGCGTGCGCTCAAGGTCGGCACGGTGCACGTCAACCAATACGATGAAGACGACATCACCGTGCCTTTTGGCGGCGTCAAGCAATCAGGCAATGGCCGCGACAAGTCCTTGCATGCTTTGGATAAATACACCGACATGAAGACCACGTGGATACGGATCAACGGTGCTTAACCGCCTGACTGGATCAGCTGCTCGATGATCCGTTTGGATCACGCCCGATTTATCGCACCTGCCATTGCGCTGATCTAAGATGCAAGTTCACCAAACTAAAATTTCAGGGAACTTCATGCATCCATTGTCGACAATGCTACTGGTGTTGGCCTTGACGCCCACCTTGGGCCACGCCGCTTATAGCCTTGACAACGTCACGGCCAGCTGCTCAGACGCGTTGACCATCAGCCAAAGTGGCGGCGTCAGCTTTCAGTGCATGGGCAATTTCACGCTGACCGGCGAAGGCGATGCCGCGCGCTTGTTCTCGGATAGCGCCATCACGCTGTCGGCGTCAGGTGACTTGATCGTGGAAAGGGGAAGCGCCATCAGCGCCAGCGGGACCGATTTCAACATTGGCGCCAACCAGACCGTTAGGTTTGTGCAGCCGAGCAACCCGCTCCTTCGCACGGTGAGTGGTTCGTTGAGCCTAGGGGGCGGTGACGTGATCGTCCGGCAGCCAGGAGCCCTTGTCGTTGCAGGCGCCTCCGCCGCAGGCATCGTGACGCTCGACGGTGGCGCATCGCACCTGACGTGGAATGTAAGCCCATCAGCTGGCGTGGTCCCCGAGCCCGCCACAGCGCTATTGACACTGCTCGGCCTCAGCGGCTTGCTGCTGCGCCGCCGCGCTTAATAACCCACAGTGAAGCGGCGGCGCAGATGTTGCGGTGTCTCGATCTCATCGACGATGGCCATGGCCAGATCGGCCGTGCTGATGGATGCCGGGCCGTCTGAGGTCATCAGCAGTTCATCGCCGCCTGTGCGGAACTGGCCCGTGCGTTCACCGGGTGCAAGGTGAACAGGCGGCGAGATAAAAGTCCAGTCTAAATCGGATTGGGTTTGGATTTGCGTGAGTGCATCGCGTGCCGCTGTGGCACCTGTTTTCCACTCAGCAGGGAAGCCCTCGGTGTCTACCAGCTGAATGCCAGGCGTGACATACAAGCTGCCCGCTCCGCCTACGACCAGCAAGCGTTTGACCCCGCCAGCCATCACGCCAGCTGTGATCGCCTTGCTTCCGGCGATGAAATCATCGTACAAATTGGGATTGCGCCACCCGGCATTGAAGGCGCTGATGACCGCATCGTGGCCTTGCACTGCTTGGGCTACTTGTGCCGCGTCTTGCACGTCGGCTTGGATGACGGTCAGTCCGCTTTGGGCGGATATTTTGCGTGTATCCCGAGCCAAGGCAGTGACACGGTGGCCACGCTGAAGCAGTTCAGTTAAAAGGGCCGAGCCGACGAAGCCGGTGGCGCCAATGAGGGCGATGTTCATGGTGTGATCCTGTCGAGGTGTTGATGGGGTGAATTGACTATATTTGCTACACAATCAGCCGTGAAGTCTTCGTGATGGACAATCATTGTTAAGGTTAGCTACATGTTCGATCAACTCAAGCGCATGGCCACTTTGGTCACAGTGGTAGAGCAAGGCACATTTGGTGCGGCCGCCCGGGCTTTGGGTACGACAACCTCGGCAGTCAGCCAGCAAATCCGCGCCCTAGAGCAAGTGCTCGGGGTGGTCTTGTTGGTTCGGACGACGCGGCAGGTGGCATTGACCACAGCGGGGGCGTCGTTTCACCGCGAATGCGTGGCCATGGTGGATGCTGCCCGGCGAGCCGAGCAAGCGCTGCAGGTGATGAAGGATGCGCCCAGTGGTGAATTGCGGGTGACCGCCCCCGCTGGTTTTTTACGTCATTTAAGCGCTGCTCTTGCGCCCGTTTTGCTTCGCTATCCCGCGCTGACTTTGCATGTGCTGGCCGAGGACGAGATCAGTGATTTGGTCGGCCAGCGCATCGACTTGGCTGTGCGTTTTGGGCCATTGCCGGACAGCAACTGGGTGGCACGCAAACTGGGCACCATGGCCATGGTGTTGTGCGCGTCACCCGCATATTTGGCACGTTGCGGTCAACCCAAGCACCCAGCCGATTCAGGCGTGCACGAGTTGATCGTGTTGGACACGGGTGGTGCCACCCAAAGCATGGCGTTGCAATGGCAGGGTCAGGGCGAGGTGCAACTTTTAAGCTGGCCGGTTAGGGTCAGCGGCAACAACCAGTCCTGGGTGCAGCAGATGTGCGAGGCCGGGCTGGGTGTGGCGCTTTTGTCCGATTGGGATGTGCGTGATGCCTTGGCATCAGGGCGCTTGCAACGCGTGTTGCCGCAATGGACGTCACCCCCGTTAGACATGCATGCGGTCGTGCAGTCAAGGAGCGCACGCACACCCAAGGTGCGTGTGGCCATTGACGCGTTGCGCAAGCTGGTGGATAACGGGTGACGCCATTTTGTGCTTAACCGCCTGACTTGATCAGCTGCTCAATGTTGCGTTCAACCAGTGCGGAGATCGTCAACGAGGGGTTGACGGAGCCGGTTGAGCCGGGGATGAGCGAGCCATCGGCCACGTACAGACCTGGGTGGCCATGTACGCGACCGTATGGATCCGTCACCTTGCCCAGTACCGCCCCGCCCAGCGGGTGGGCGGTCCAGTTCATGCCGTTCACGTCGTTGATAAAGGGCCACGCACCGGGGACGGTTTTAGAGGCCGAGGCGATGCGGTTGTTGACTTGGCGGATGGCTGCAAAGGCATCGGCATTGCCATTGGCCGCCCATTGCAGGTCAACTTTGCCGGTGGCTGCGTTGTACTGGAAGCGGCCTCGGTTGGTTTCGTCATAGACCATGGCCAAAGAGCCGACGATGCCCACGTCGACGGGCACACCAGGGGCGTACCAGTTCTCCAGTGTCACGGGCATGCCGCCACTGGCATCGTGGATCTTGGATGCGCTGGCGGCGCCCTGCGTCAGGCCGCGAATCCCTGAGAAGCTGCGCACCACGATGGCATCACCATTGCTGCCCCAGCCTGCGCCGACGGCTTCATTCAAGTTGCGCAACGTGCCTTGTGCTTGCGCCTTGACCAGCAGCTCAGATGTGCCGACTGAGCCTGCCGCCAAGAAGAGGCGGTCACATGACAGCGTGTAGCGACTCAGCTCTTTACCTGTCGGGCTGCGGTTGAGCACCTCGACCACATAGCGTGAGCCATCCCAGCCGATGGACAGCACCTCTTGTCCGCCATAGACCTTGGCTTTGCCCGTTGCCTCGGCGTATTTCAGGTAGTTCTGGTTGAGGTCGAACTTGGCACCGTTGCTGTTGCCGTGGTTGGACAAGCCCACGGTGGCAGACGGCTTGGCGCGTCCTTGCAATTCGTCTCGCAACACGGACCAGTTGAACAAGGAATCAATGCGGGTCGGTGTGTAGCCGGCTTTTTGGACGTGGTCATCCCATGCGCGTGCGTGACCAAAAGGCCCGCTTTGGTAGATGTCTTGCGGCATGCTGCTGAGGTTGAGCATGCGACGTACGCGCGGGTAGTAAACCGAGTTCATTTCGGCGTAATTGACTTGCCCGCCAAAAATAGCATCGAAATAACGCTGCTCAGGCTGAATCATCACGCCTGTGAAGATGACTGAGCCACCGCCCACGCAGGCGCCACGCCAGACGGTCATGTTTTGATATTCGGTGGCATCCATGACGCCGCCAAATGACGACATGTAGGCGGTCAGCCCAGTCACCATCTTGACTTTGTTCTTGAACCAAAACGCGCGGCCATCAGGGACCGTGTCGTTGGAGAAAATCGACCGTGTGGGTGAGTTGGGCCACTTGAAGCCGCGCTCTAACACCGTGACTTGCTGTCCTGCTTGAGCCAGCCGAAGTGCGGAAATGGCGCCACCAAAACCGGAACCAATGACCAAATTGGGGGTGTAGGTCGGCGGTTTGGCTGACGGAATGAATACTTCCGGAACCGCCAGCCGGTACGCCAGTTCACTGAGTTGCGGGGTGTTGGCCGCATGTGCATTGGCGTGTGACAAACCCAAGCCAGACATGGCACCCATGCTGGCGAGGATTTTGCGGCGAGAAACAGTGTGACGGTCGGTCATGGTGCGCGTGCGGAGTGGATGCCCACGCACCATACCGATGTCACACTAGCTTGTCTGCTACCGATATAAGGGTTTTTGCTTAGATATGTAGTCAGGTCTTCAGCGTGAGGGCAAGGGCGCTGTCACCATGGCTTTCGCGAAGTCCGTGCCAATGACGGTGGAGCCCGCAGAAGTCGGGTGGTTGGTGTCCCAGAACAGGTATTTGTCGGGGTTGGCGCAAGCGGGGCCGGGCACACCAGGGAAGGGCGGCTTGTAGCAAGGCTCAGACACGTTGATGCCTTCGGCCGCAGCCTGCACCATGCGGGTTTGAGAGTACGTGTAGGTTGCGAAGGTTCGCACATCAGCCAAGGGGTAAACCTTGGCGAAGGTCCGAAGCTTGCTGTCGAGCAAGGTGGCCAGCTCGGCGCTGCGTGCCTTGGCGTTGACCATGTACGTGCTGACCAGCTTGTTGTGATCACGTGCCGATGGCGTGATGCTCAGATCGGGCATCTGTGGCACGAAGAAGTGACGAGCACCACGAGCGTAAAGCCTGATCAAGGCTGTATTGATGTTGGACGCAACCAGGTTCACAGTCGGTTTATTGAAGATGTTGGAGCTCGAGTAGAAGTCATCTGGCCCCGTCCACAGGACATAGAGCGCTTTGGAATCCAAGATGGGTTCGTTGCCAACGGCGTCCGATATTTGTTTGAGCATGCCTTGTTGCGTGGCATAGGTGGGAACCAAGCTGCCCATCCCGGAGGTGGCACCAGCAAACGCGTAATTCACCAATGGCAGGTTCATCGCATTGGCCATGGCCTCCAAGACCACCAAGCCATCGGACCAACGTCCTGCGTTGCTGGGGGCGGCAGGCATGCCTCGGCCACCTAAGGTTTCTATGGTTTTGAAAAAGTTGCCTGTATCGCTCATGCTGTCGCCAAACGACACGATTTTTGTGTAGTTGTTGGGAATGACCTCAGCAGTAGGGTTGGGTGCAAGTGGGGTGGGCTTGAGCCTGAGGGGCTGGCTGATGGTCAGCTTGCGCATGCCTTCTGAGTAGGGCTGCACCACGGGCCCAAAGACGCCGGTCAAGCCGTTCCACAGTGCTTTGTTTGAGCCGACAAAGTAGGCAGTGCCTGGGTTAATGAAAACGTTGCTGAGTAGCCCTAATTGGGTGGCTGCTGCTTGCGACATTTGGGCCTGACTGGCCGTGGATGTGACCATGCCGGCAAGAGCAAGGGTGCAACCGGCGACAATGTGGCGATGTGGGTACTTCATGATGTGTGTCAGCCCGGTGTGTTGTGGGCCGCGTTGTATTGGAAGTGGTCAGTTTGTCGGTAAACGGTAATCGGGTCTTGTTGATTTCAGCCAATCAAGGGATACCCCCGCCCCCCAGCCATGGGGGGCGGGGGGCTGGCAGATGCGCTGTCGGCGTATCGGTAGTGAGTTATTCAAGCTTTATTCGTTATCGAACTTGAAATCCTGAAGTCGACCTTGGATCATGCGAATCTGACAGGTTGTCTCGCCTACTCCCGGATGGTTTCTACCCGCCACAATGGTTTGACGCCGTTCGCATTCGACATCGCGAAATTTGAGCCACTGTGCATTACTGTCACTTAGGGTCTTCACTGCGGCTGATGTGTCCCTTGATTCAGCAGCCTTTTTATGCTCGACCACCAATGCGTTTTTCAATGTGCCCTCCAGCTTTGCAAGTGCATTGCTTAAACATTGATCTAGCTCATCCCATTGTCCCGGTTTGAAACCGTTCCAGCACGCCTGTACAGGGTCCATCTTGTATGTCGAGCGCTTAGCCGCATTGGCAATTGGCAGCATGCTGGTGGTAAGCCAGCATCCCAACAAAATTGCAAAGAGAGAGGGGCTTTTTAACTGGCCTTGAAAATACCGAAATGAATGCGAGTCCCACCAATGAAAAATTGGATCGAATTTTGACGTGTGTTTAATCATACGAGGCACAGCACTTCGCTTCATTTCAGGCACAACGGACGGGCACATGGGCAGCCTTTCTTATCGAAAATCAAGGCCATGGTACGGCATCGAGAACCGCAACACCTTGATCCTGGAAGCCTCACCGGGGGTGACACAATCCACCCATGTCCACACCCATTCTTGACATCGTTTGCCTGTGCGCTGATTGGTGCGGCACCTGTCGCGACTACAAGGCCACGTTCGCCGCTTTGCAGCAGGCTTTGCCCACGCACCGCTACCGCTGGATTGACATTGAAGATGAAGCCGATCTGGTCGGTGACATTGATGTCGAGACCTTTCCGACCTTGTTGCTAGCCCATCGGGGGCGGGTGCTGTTTGCCGGGCCTGTGCTGCCCCGATTGGGGGATGCCCAGCGCTTGATTGAGGTGCAGTTGAGCCAAGTTGATATGGCGCCGTCTGCAGATCAGTTTGCCGCGTTCAACACGCTGGCCGCGCAGTTGCGCAAAGCGTGACGCTACTGGGCTGCCAGCACCGCGCCACATGTTCTGTGGCGTCCTTGGGATTTGGCCTGATATAGCTGGGCATCGGCACCTTGTAGCAAGGCTGCGGCGCTGCCTGGGCTGTTTGGCATGTGTGTGCAAACGCCGAGGCTGATGGTCACAAACGGCGTCACCGTGGACTCTGCGTGGTCGATTTGCTGTGCAAAGACCTGCTGCCCCAGTTGCTCTGCCACACGCATGGCGCCGCTGAAGTCGGTGTCCGGCAGCAGGCAGACGAATTCTTCACCACCATAGCGCGCCAGCACATCACCGGGGCGTTTGATGACGGTGGCCAGCGTGTGCGCTACTTGGCGCAGGCAGTCGTCCCCGGCTTGGTGGCCATAGAGGTCGTTGTAGCGCTTGAAGAAGTCCACATCCAACAGCACGACGCTCAGTGGCTTGTTGCCGCGCAGAGCCCGGCTCCACTCATTGCTCAGGGCCTCGTCAAAATGGCGGCGGTTGTGCAGGCCTGTTAGGCCGTCGATGTAGACCCAGTGGCGCAGCAAGTCGGATTGCGCTTTGAGCGTCATGTGCGTCTTGACGCGGGCACGCACGATTTTGCCGTTGATCGGTTTGGAGATGAAGTCCACGGCACCCATCTCCAGCCCACGCGTCTCCGCGGTTTCGTCGGTGTGTGCTGTCACAAAAATCACGGGCGTGTCGCGTGAGGCTGCATCTGCTTTCAAGCGACGGCACACCTCATAACCATCCATGCCTGGCATGACCACATCAAGCAAGACCAGGTCAGGTTGTTTGTTGGCGACCACGGCCAAGGCCTGCTCGCCACTGGTGGCCATGAAGACTTGGTAGTCCTCAGACAGCGCTTGGTAGAGCGCATGGATGTGGATGGCTTGGTCGTCGACCACCAAGATACGGGGACGGCGCTGCAGCTGGCCTGCTGCATCCATCATCAAGCCTGTGTCTGCGTGGACTTTGGCATCCATCAGGGCGGCACAGCGGTCAGCTGTGTGATGAGCGTATTGCACAGGTGCCGGGCAAGCTCAAAGTCGAGCACGTGAATGGCCTCGTCAATCGGGTGTAGCTGGGCTTTGTGCGACGCAGCGAATCGGTCTTGTAATGAGGTAATGGTTTGGGTTGCGGCCATGTCCGTGTTGGCCAAATGGCCGTGCAAGATGGTCAGCTCCGCCAGCAAGTCTGCCACATCTGCTGGGCTTAACGCCGTTGGGCTTGCTGTCGTGGGCGCTGCCGTGGCGGCTGGTGCCGATGTGGCGGCTGTGGCGGGGTTGGCCACATCGGCCAAGGCTTGTGCCAGCGCAGCCAGGTCGCGCACACCTGTGGCAATGTGTTGTTCCAGCTCATTGAGCCATGCGGTGCTCAAGGCCTCGCCTTGCTTGGTTATGGCCTCGCCTTGTGCCCCTAGGGCGGCCAGGCGTTCAGCGCCCAAGGTTGCAGCCAAGCCTTTGAAGGTGTGCAGCGCCATCGCGGCCTCTTTCAAATCGCCGGACGCCATCGCCGCACTCAGTTGCGCAGGCAGCGCCACAGCTTTGGTCGAAAACGACAGGCTGATGCGCTGGAACATCGCAGTCTTGCCCATGAATCTGTCCATGGCCTCTTGCGCTTGGATGCCTTGTGCTTGCGCCTTTGCAAGCAAGTCCGGGGGGACGCTGAGCGTGGCAATGTCCATCACAACCTTGGCTTTTTCAGTGCGACCTGTGACGCGCCAGAGCACCCGCACGAGGTCTTCGATCTCAAAGGGTTTGCCCACATGTTCATTCATGCCAGCGGCCAGACAGGCCTCGCGGTCCGATGCCATGGCGTTGGCGGTCATTGCGACGATAGGCAAGGTGCGCAGGCCCAGCTCGCCACGGATCAACTGTGTGGCGGTGTAGCCGTCCATGACCGGCATCTGGATGTCCATCAGCACGGCATCAGCGCAGCGCGGGTTGCTCCGCAACAGGTCTACCGCTTCTTGGCCATCGTTGGCCAGTTGCACTGTGGCACCGACGTCTTCAAGCAGCTCTTGGGCCACTTGCTGGTTGTTGAAGTTGTCCTCGACCACCAGCAGGCGCAAGCCTTCTA
The DNA here is from genome assembly GCA_030654395.1 of Aquabacterium sp. Taxonomy (GTDB): domain Bacteria; phylum Pseudomonadota; class Gammaproteobacteria; order Burkholderiales; family Burkholderiaceae_C; genus Aquabacterium. The sequence continues at coordinate 24,356 of JAURXM010000026.1, read as the reverse complement.
GCGGGCGTTTGCTACTTTGTCCTGCGGCCCGATCTGGGGCCTTGACGTAGTCCGGGCGTGCCTGATTGGCGGCATCGCGCAGCATGGTGGCGGTCACGGGTTTCACCACATAGCCGTCCAGCATGCCCTGCTCTGCTAGCGTGCGCTGTGAGAGCAGCTCGCGTCCGTGCGAGGTCACCATCATCACCATGGGGGGCGGCCCATTCAAGCCCAAATCGCGGATGCGTTGGCAGGTTTGCCAGCCATCCAAGCCGGGCATCTGCCAGTCTAGAAACACAGCTTGGTACATGGTGTTGGCTGCCGCGTGGGCTTGCATCATTGCCAGGGCTTGCTCGCCACTGTTTGCGACGTCAACCAACCAGCCCAGAGACTGCCCCATTTGAGCCAGGACTGTTAGCGTATCGGCGTTGTCGTCTACAAAAAGGGCATGGCATGTCTTGTCTGTTTTTGGGGTGTTGTTGGCTGCTGGTGCGGGGCTATCTGCAATGGGCAGCGTGAGGCTGAAGTGGAAGCGGCTGCCTTGGCCCACTGTGCTGTCAACTTGGATTTGGCCACCCATTAAGCCAACCAAACTTTGGCTGATGACCACGCCTAAGCCGGTGCCGCCAAAGCGGCGTGTGGTGGACGCCTCGGCTTGTGTAAAGGCGCTGAAGATGCGGGAGATGTGCTCGGGGGCGATGCCTATGCCCGTGTCGCTCACGGCGATCTCGACGCTCACGGAGGTGGCGTGCTGCGCCAGCATTTTGAGTGACAAGACCACTTGCCCTTGGCTGGTGAACTTGACGGCGTTACCCGTGAGGTTGATCAGCACCTGTTGCAGACGCATGGCGTCGCCGATCAAGTGCGTGGGCAAGGCGGGGTCCAAGTCGAAAATAAGCTCGACCGGCTTTTGACCGACGTTGCTGGCCACGATGACCGATAGGTCTTGTAGCAACTTGTCCACGCTGAAGGGGTAGGGGTCTAGCAGCATCTTGCCTGCTTCGACTTTGGAGAAGTCCAAGATGTCGTTGAGCAGGCCAAGCAAGTTGCGTGCGGCCCCTTCGGTTTTGCTGGCGTAGTCGGTTTGCCTGGTTGTGAGCTCGGTTTTGCGCAGCAGCTTGAGCATGCCCAAGATGGCGTTCATGGGGGTGCGCAGTTCGTGGCTCATGTTGGCCAAGAAGCTGCTTTTTGTCTGATTGGCTTGTTGCGCTGCTTCTGTGGCCTGTGTGAGTTCCGTGATGTCGATGCGAAAGCCCACCGTGTGCCCACCGGGCATCTTGCGGTCCACGATGCGCAGGGTGCGGCCATCGGCCATTTTTTGCACCACGCTGCCCGTACCTGTTCCTATTCCTGTATCTGCACCGGGCACGATCTGCTCGATTGATGTGGGGTACATCTGGCGGTACTTCTCATTGCAGAACACCAGCTTGTCATCGGGGTCGTACAGGACAAAGGCCTCGTCGATGGCATCGATGGCACCTCGCAACAGTTCGGCGCTGCGCTGCACCTCGGCCTCAGCCGCTTTGTTGGCTGTGATGTCTGTGCGGATGGAGATGTATTTTTGGATCTGGCCGTCCGTACCCTTGAAGGGGGCGATGACGGTGTCAACCCAATACAAGGTGCCATTTTTGGTGCGGTTGCAGACCTCACCACGCCACGGCCTACCTTGGGCAATGTTTTCCCACATGCTGATCCAAAACGCGCGGTCTTGCACGCCGGAGTTGACGATGCGGTGGTTTTGCCCGATCAGCTCTGATTGGCTGTAGCCACTGATTTGGCAGAATGCATCGTTGACGCTCATGATGCGTCCAGCTCTGTCAGCGACGGAGACGATGCTGTGCAAGTTGAGCGTGCTCAGCAGCGCGTCGTTGTCACGCAAGGCGTCGTGGGCGGTTTGCGCAGATTGTTGAACCCGCTCGGCCATGGTGTCAAAGGCTGTGCCCAGGGCGCCGATCTCATCGTGTTGTTGCAAGTCAAAGCGTTGGGCGTAGTCGCCCTCGGCCATGCGTTGGGCACCTTGCTCAAATGCGGCCAATGGCGTGAGGATGCTGCGGCGTATCAACCAGCGCATGGCCATGAGCAAGAAGGCGCTGATCAGCAAGGCCACCACGATCGTTTGCTTGATGGTGTGCGCCGCAGTTTGTGCGTTTGCGCTTGCGCTGTCGGCAAAGACGCGGCCACTGTCCACGATCTCTGAGGTGATGACCAGCAGTGAGGCCATGGTGGCGGCCTCGGCGAGGCGTGCTTCGGGGTTAGAGGCTGTGTCGATCAGGGGGATGCGCGCAAAGATCCCTTGAGCCGTCTCAAGGCGCTCTTTGATGCGTTTGAGGTGGTCACGCTCTTCGGCGATGTCAACTGGCATTCTGGCAATGTGGCGCTGGATGCTGCCCACTTGCTTTTGCCATTGCGCTTGTGACCTTGGCTCATGGAACAGGGGGGCCTCCATGGCGATCAGGCGCAGCTCTGCGGTCTGGTGGATCAGGTCGTCGGCCTGGGCCATGTCGGCGAGCTCGTGCGAGACTTGTATTGCGGCGTACAACACCATGGCAAAGGTGATGGACAGCAAGGCGGCTGCAGCCGCTATCAGTGCATCAACTCGGGTGCGTATTTGCATGGCCGTGTTTCAGTGGGTGATTTTGACCGCACTGGGCATGACAGTTTCGAGCGGCTCAAAGCGCATCACGTTCAGGTAGTTGGGCATGGTGCCGGGTTTGACCAGACCACGCTGCATCGCCCAACGGGTTTGGTCTTCCAGTGCCAACAACAAACCTTGATCAAGCGTGATGGCAAAGTCCTGCGGGTCCCATATTTTTTGCATGATGGTGTCCCCCACTTTGACGGCTGCGCCCACGGCCAGTCGGGCGATGTCGGGGTGGGTGCGCATTGTTTGGGTGCCGGCAATCAAACCCTGTAGGACGCGCTGGATGGCGGGTTCGTGTTGCTGGATGTATGCCGGTTTGCCCACCAGTAAAAAGCGAAAGGCATACACGTCGTGGCCGTAGAAGACCTTGATTTTGTTGCCAAGATCAGCCTCCAGTTGGGCCAAAAATGGCTGAAAGACGACGATGGCATCGACGCTACCTGCTTTGAAGGCCGCGATCCCCTCTGGCACCTTGAGGTCAACGGTGTTGAGCTTGTTGTGGCCCACGCCATGGGCACGCAACATCGCATCTAAAAAATACGGCTGGTTGGTGCCTTGGGGCATGGTGATGGATTTGCCAATCAGGTCTGGGATGGTGTTGATGCCACTGCTGCTGTGGGCGACGATGGCCAAGGCCCTCCGTGACTGTGAGATCGCAGCCAAGATGGCCACGTCTTGGTCCGCCAACACCGCGTTCATGAGGGGGGTGTCGGCCACGATAGCCAAATCTGCTTTGCCTTCAAGCATGGATGCCAAGGCATCTTTCCCCAGCAAAAAGGGCTGTGTGATGACCTGTACCCCGGCGGTTTTGAACAAACCCTGCGCATTGGCCACGATCATGGGCGCACTGCTGATCTGGGTGGGCATGGCGATGGTGACCGGGGGCAGCGGCGCCAGCGCGGCGATTTGGCGCTGGGGCAGCCAAAATATGGCAGCGACGATGGCCATCGCACCGATGGCGGTGGCGCTCCATTTGATGTGTGTTGATGTGATCGCCATGGTCCGCTGCGAGATGAATCCAAGATTCACCAGTTTGTACAGATCGGCTCGCGGGTGATCTGACAAAAAGCGCTGTGAATCAGCCCATGCCAGCGAACTCGGTGGCCAGGTGTTCGTGGGTGGTGTCGGGCGGTGTCCACTGTTGCACCCATGCTGCGAACTGTGCGCTGGGCATGGGCTTGGCGATGAAAAAACCTTGGGCTTCGTCGCAAGACAGTTGGTCGAGCAGCTTCCAAGACATCGCGCTTTCAATGCCCTCTGCCACCACGCTCAGGCCCAGGTTGTGGGCCAAGTCAATGGTGGAGTGCACAATTTTGGCGTCTTGTAAGTCGCTCTCCATGTTCATCACAAAGGACTTGTCAATCTTGAGTTCGTCCACGGGCAGGCGCTTGAGGTAAGCCAATGACGAGTACCCCGTACCAAAGTCATCGATGGACAGCTTGAGCCCCATGGTGTGCAAGCGGTTGAGTGTTTGCAGGGCACGTTGGGGGTCATCCATGATGGCGCTCTCGGTGATCTCTAGCACCAGCAAGCTGGGGTCGACGGCATAGCGGGTCAGCACTTTGTCGAGCTTATTGGGCAGGTCTTGGTCCATCAAGTCGCGGGTCGATAAATTGACGGCCAGCTTCATGCGCAGGCCTTGCGCAGTGAGGGCGTGGCTCATCTGGGCGACTTGCTCGATCATCCACATGGTGAGCACACGCACAAAACCCGTTTGTTCGGCAAAGGGGATGAAGTGCATGGGCGGCACCAGCCCTCGGGTGGGGTGCTGCCAGCGTACCAAGGCTTCGGCGCCCAGTACTTGGCCTGATCGCAGGTTGATTTTGGGTTGCAAATACAGGCGCAATTGATTGTGGTCGACCGCTGAGCGCAGCTCGCTGAGCATGGTCAGCGACTCCTCGCTGGTGGAATCCAAACCGGGGTGGTAGGTCACGGTACCTGACTGCTGCTGCTTGGCCGCGTACATGGCCACTTCAGCCCGGCTGAGCAAGGTGTCCGCGTCTACACCATGCTCTGGGCTGCTGGCCACGCCGATGCCGGCACCCAAGTCAACGGTGTGATCGTCCAGCGTGATGGGCCGCTCAAACGCGGCCATGATGCGTTGGGCCACCGGGTAGGCGGCTTTGGCATTGGTGGCGTGCAGCAAGATGGCGAACTCATCGCCGCTCAAGCGTGCCAAGATGTCGCGCTCATTGAGTGCATCGTGGCGCAGGCGCTCGGCCACGGCGCGCAGCAGGCGGTCGCCAAAGCGGTGGCCCAGCACGTCGTTGACGTGTTTGAAGCGGTCCATGTCCAGCAACACAACTGAGCAGGGCGTGCCGTCCGAGCTGGCTTTGCCAATGGCTTGGCGCAGGTCATGGCGGAACTGCTCGCGGTTGGGCAGATCAGTCAAGGCATCTTGGTAGGCCAGTCGGCGGATCTCGCCCTCGCGGGTTTGGATGGCCTTGCGCATGGTCTCAAAGGATTGGGCCAACTCACCGATCTCACCCTTGATGCTGGCGCGAACCTCGGCGCCGTAGTCACCCCGTTCCAGACGGCGAGCCGAGGCGGACAGCAGGCGCAAAGGGTTGGTGATGAGCCGCGCGGTGACCATCCCCCCCAATAAGAAGATGACCACGCCCGCAGCCGCCAGCATCAGCAGTGTGTATTTGAGCCCGTCGTAGGGCACCAAGGCCTGGCTCACTGAGCGCATCAGCAGTGCTGTGGTGGGGGCTTGCCCGGCCGTGCCTTGCAGGCTGACCGGGCGGGCGCTGTAATCGGTGTTGGCGATGCGGATGGTTGTGCCGTGGATGTCGCCCGCGTTCAGGGGGCGCTCCCAGCTGGTCGCCACGGCGGGCCACGTGGCTGGGTCCATGGTGGCGGTGGCAACCCGCCAGTCGCCGTCGGTTTGGCGCAGCAGCAAGGCCACCTCCACGCCGGAGACATGGCTCATGTCCTGCAGTACATGCCGGTCAAGGGTCATGGCCAAGGCGACCCAAGCCACAGTTTGGGGCGTTCGCACAGGCACGGTCACGAGTTGATAGGGCTCGCCGTCCATGATCTCGATTTGTGTTTGCTGCGCCCCCCCATCACCCGCTTGGCGGGCATGGCGCTGTACCGCGGCCAACATGCGCAGGGCTTTGGGGGTGCTGTTGGTGCTGCTGGACGTGCTGGCTTTGAGTTGGAACTGCTCGTCCGTGATGATGGCCAGCGTGGCACCACTGGCTTGGCTGCTGTTGGCGAGCATGGCCTGCATGGCAGCTTGTTCGCCGTTGGTCACCGCTGCGCGAAAGCTTTGGTCAGCCGATAGTATCCGCGCGGCCTGAGTCAAATTGATGCTGTTTTGCCCCAATAGGCGCAGAAACACCCGCTCGCCAGTTGTCAACTCGGCCCCGATGGTGACGCGGGCGCTGCGGTTAATGTCCCAGTTGATGACCCAAGAGCCGACCGTGACGACGATCAGGAACAGACCCAAGTACAGCGAAACGATGCGTGTCTGGAGCTGATGGGTGCTGAAAAAGCTGGGCATGAGGGATGGCTGTTGCCTGCCCTTGCTGTCAGCTGGAGACGACCCGCACGGGCGTGTCTTCGTCTTGAATCCAAATGGCCATGGCGGGGCTTAGCCAGTGCTGGGTGGATGGGGTTTGGGCTGTTTGCGTCACTTGCGTCGTTTGCGCTCGTGCGGCACTTTGCGGCAAGCACTTGATGGCCGAGGTCGTGTGTGGGGCGGGGTGTGGTTGTTTGATCCGATTCATATACAGCCTCTAGATGTCCGGTCTGACTTGCTTGACCCTTGTCTATCGGCGATATTGACCCAGCTATGAAGGGGTAAGCCCGTCCATGAGGGGGTAAAAAACAGCGTATTTCGTGAGGCAGTTCACGCCGATGGCGTTGGCGTCATGAGTGCGCTGATTTGGGCATCGAGTTCCGCGCGAAAGGCTTGCACGGCCTCAGGCGGGATCTCGTCATCTTGGGACGTCAAGGTGAGCAGCTGTTTGCCGTTCAGGCTCAGGGCGGCAATCAAAAAGGCGGTGCTGAGCGTGGTCGGCCAAAACTCGGTCAGCCTCGTGGTGGCCGTTTTGGGGTTGATGAAATCGGCGCTACCGAGGTTGGTCAAGAAGCAGCTGAGCGGTGGCAGCGCATTTTTGGCCTTGCTTCGCAAAATCAAGTAGCTGAACAGGGTGCGCCCGAGCAGCGGGATCAGTTCATAAACCAGCAAGGGCAAAGCGTAATCGCGATGCTCGCAGCGAGCCAAGTGGTGTTTGACTTGGCCTTCGATCGATGCAATTTGGGCCTGTAAGGTCGGCAGCCTTTGTGCCAGAACTGGGAAAGAAAATACAAAATTGCCAAAGTCCGGCGCCGTGCCCTCGGGGAAGTAGCGGCGCAGGTCAATGGCGATGCGCAGCCTTGCTGCGGCCTTGGGGTCATCGGCGGCCATGGCCAAAAAGGTGTTGGCAATCACCACCGACAGCAAGGTGTTGACGGTCGTGCCCTGCGCCTTGGCCAAGGCCTTCATGGTGTCGGCTGGGCAGGCCAGCTCATGGTATTTCACGCTGGTGGTGGTGTAACGTGTGCTGCTGCGGCGCCGCAAAGACACGATGTTGAGACCTTGCGCGGCCTGCTTGTCTGCCTGTGTCTGGCGCCACCAACGGGTGATGCTGGCCGGCCAGTGCCACCACTTTAGGGGCATGGCGGCAGGCAGCATGCTGTGCGAGTCCACCTTGCATGGCTTGATCGGCTCACCACTGAGCCGGGCCATGATGGCGCACAGCATCTGGATCACCGATCGGCCATCCCCAATGATGTGGTGCACCGAGAGCATCAAGGCAGGCTGGGTCGGGTGCGGGATGAGCCTGGCCCGCCAAGGCATGCCGCGCTCTAGCGAGATCGCCTCGTTGATGAAACCGTTGTGGAAGGTTTCCAGTGACGCTCTGGAACTGGCATCAACGCCTTGCTGCACCTGAAAGGCATGGGCAAACAGTTGGTCGATGTGCAGTGCATCAGACAAAATGCGCATCTGGTAGCTCAAGCCGGTGGACTCGATCACGCCACGCATCCGGGGGTAGGCCATCACCAATTCGTGCAGTGCCTGGCGGATCAAGTCCGTGTCCACCGGCCCATCAAAGCGCAGCATAAAGGCCTCGCTGATCGATCCGAGGTAGCCCTCTCCTGCCCAGTACATGTGCTCGGATCGGTTCAAGGGGATCAGATCAGGCTTGGTCACAAGGTGGGTTCCAGTCAGGGGGCCAGCTTGGCCAGTTGAAGTGCCAAGCGGCGCAGTGCTTCCCATGGGCTCTCGGGCCATTGCGGGTGGCGCAGGCCTTTGACGATGCCATCGACTGTGCTGGCCGATGCCACCAAGCGGGCCAGCGCGGCCGTGCGGGCATGGGGCAAGATGCGCTCGAACAGGCGCTCGCGCGGGCCCCACACGCGTTGCTCGCGCAACACCATCGGCAGCGGCTTGCCGCCATCGATGGCCAGTCGCGCACGGTACAGCGCCAAGATGTCTTCGGCCAGCGCCCAGTGCACCAGCACGGCCGCTTCGCCTTCAGCCTCTAGCCCATCGATCATGCGCAGCGTGCGTGTGACTTGGCCAGACAGCACCGCCTCGCTGAGCTTGAAGACGTTAAAGCGGGCCACGTCGACCACAGCCTCTTCGATCTGGGCGATGGTGAGCGTGCCCGGTGGGTGCAGCAGGCCCAGTTTGATGATTTCTTGGTGGGCCGCCAGCAGGTTGCCCTCCACACGGTCAGCGAAGAAGGCCAGCGTGCGTTGCCCATCCTCACCGGGCTCGACCTGCTGGCCTTGGGCAGCCAGGCGTTGCGCAATCCACAGTGGCAGCTGTTGGCGCTCGATCGGGTCGCAGCGCAGCGTCAAGCCTACGCCATCCAGTGCGGTGAACCACGCGCTGGTTTGTTGCGTCTTGTCCAAACGCGGCAGGGTGATCAGCGTGACCACGCCGTCATTCTTGGCCGCTGTGTCGCAGTAGCGCTGCAAGGCTTGAGAGCCGTCTTTGCCCGGCTTGCCCGAGGGGATGCGGATGTCGATGATCTGCTTGTCGCCAAACAAGGACATCTCGCTGGCTGCACCCAGCAGGCCCGACCAGTCAAAGTAAGCGCCACTGACGGTGTGCACTTGGCGCTCGGTGTAGCCCGCAGCACGTGCGGCTTGGCGGATGGCATCGCCCGCCTCTTGCGCCAGCAGGGCCTCGTCGCCGTAGACCGTGTAGATGGGCTTGAGCGCCCCGCCTGCTTTTTGCAGGTGGGCGGTGAGTTGGTCCAGTCGCAGTTGCATGAGGCCTTAACGGGCTGACGTGTCGATGAGCTGCGCAGGCTTGATCGCGGCGAGGCGACGCATAACTTGTTTGACGATGTCGGTCTGCATGGCGAGGTGCAAAGCATCGAATTCGTTTTGCTTGGCCAGCGCGTCTTTCTCGTTGTAGGTCATGCTGCTGGACAGCACGACATCGGCGGGCGCCAGCAACACGCTGCCGTCGCCCCGTTTGATCTGAAAGCGCAGCACGGTGGTGGCGGCCATGTCCCGGATCTGACCGTAGGCTGTGGTCGTGGTGGCGCGGCGGTCACGTCGGTCGGTCAAGCCCTCAATCACGATGTGGGTGCTGGGCACACTGCTGGCTGATGCAGCTTGCACGGCTTCTAATGTGCTGCCCACCACGTTGACGCCGGACGCCTCTAAGGCGCGCGCCAGCTCGGCGGCCAGCGGCGAGTTGCCCGCAAAGCCGGTGAGCTGCACCGTTTTAAAAGCCATGTCGTAGCCACGGCGCAGCTGGAAGCCGCAGCCACCCAGCGAGCCGAGTGCGCCAATTGCGCCAATTGCGCCAATTGCGGCACCGGCCAGCCATTGGCGGCGGGCCAGGGTGACGAGGGTGGTGCGCGTTGGTTTGTTCATCTGTTGATTGCTCATCAAATCACCACGTTCACCAAACGACCCGGCACCACGATGACCTTCTTGGGTGGCTGGCCTTCGCTGAACTTGATGACCTCATCGCTGGCCAAGGCCGCAGCCTCAATGGCTGCCTTGTCGGCCGTGGGGCTGACTTTGATGGAGCCACGCAGCTTACCGTTGACTTGCAGCATCAGCTCGATCTCGTCTTGCACCAAGGCCTCGTCCACCACGGTGGGCCAAGGCGCATCAAGCAAGTCACCCATAGGCTGGCCGTTGACAACTTGGGCCGCATAACCGAGGTCTTGCCACAGCACATGCGTCAGGTGTGGGCAGGCGGGGTACAGGCCGCGCAGCAGCACGCTGTAGCCCTCGCGCAGCACGGCTGCATCTTGCGGCGTGGTGCCTTTATAGGCTTCCAGCGCGTTGAGCAGCTTCATCGCGCCCGAGGCCACGGTGTTGTACTGCATGCGCTCGTAGTCATAGCTGATTTGTTTGAGGATCACGAAGACCTCGCGGCGCAGCGCCTTGGCGTCCGCCTTCAAATCGGCTTGGTTGACTTTGCCTGCGGTCTTGAGTGACTGGGCGTGCTTGGCGCCAAAGGCCCACACCCGCTTGACGAAGCGGTGCGCGCCTTCCACGCCTGCGTCGTTCCATTCCAGCGTTTGCTCAGGGGGCGAGGCGAACATCACGAACAGGCGGGCCGTGTCGGCGCCCATCGATTCGATCAGGGCTTGCGGGTCCACGCCGTTGTTCTTGGACTTGGACATGGTGGTCAGCTCGTAGTCCAGCTTCACGCCGTTGGCCTTGAGCTGGCCGCCGGTGATCTGGCCGTGCGCATTGCGCTCGACGTTGACCTCGCTCTCCCAGTAGTAGTCCTTCCCCGCGCCTTCAGGCTTGTGCGAGAACGCCCCCTTGAGCACCATGCCCTGTGTGAGCAGTTGCTTGAAGGGCTCGTCGATTTTGACCAAGCCCAAGTCGCGCATCACCTTGGTCCAAAAACGGGCATACAGCAGGTGCAAGATGGCGTGCTCAATGCCGCCGATGTACTGGTCCATGCCGCCGTGGCCCATCCAGTAATCGGTGCGCTCGTCCACCATCTTGTCGGCGTTGTCGGCGCAGGTGTAGCGCATGAAGTACCAACTCGAATCGACGAAGGTGTCCATCGTGTCGGTTTCGCGCTGGGCGGGTTTGCCGCACTGGGGGCAGGCCACGTTCAAGAAATCAGGGCGCAGCTTCAAGGGGTTGCCGCTGCCATCGGGCACCACGTCCTCGGGCAGGACGACGGGCAAGTCCTTCTCAGGCACGGGCACGGGGCCGCAGTCAGCGCAATGGATGATGGGGATGGGGGTGCCCCAGTAGCGCTGGCGGCTGATGCCCCAGTCGCGCAGGCGCCAAGTTGTTTTCTTCTCGCCCACGCCTTGGCTAACCAAGATATCGGCGACCTTGTTGACGGCCTCTTTGTGTGTCAAGCCGTTGAGCACGCCACTGTTGACGGTGGCCCCGAGCTGTTTGTCGCCATACCAGTCGGCCCACACCTCGCTGGAGAAGGCTTCGCCCTCCACGCCAATGACCTGCTTGATCTCGATGCCGTACTTTTTGGCAAAAGCAAAGTCGCGCTCATCATGCGCAGGCACGCCCATCACGGCGCCGTCGCCGTAGGACATCAGCACATAGTTGCCAACCCATACTTCAACTTTGTCGCCCGTGATGGGGTGGGTGACGAACAAGCCGGTGGCTTGGCCTTTTTTCTCTTGCGTGGCCAACTCGGCTTCGGTGGTGCCGCCGGTTTGGCATTCGGCGATGAAGGCCTTGAGGGCCGGGTTGGTGCTGGCCGCATGCGTGGCCAGCGGGTGCTCAGGCGCCACGGCGCAGAAGGTCACGCCCATGACGGTGTCAGCGCGGGTGGTGAAGACCCACATCTGACCTTGGTTGATCAGCTGGCCATCGGCGCCGGTGATGTCGTGCGCAAACGCAAAACGCACACCTTCGCTCTTGCCGATCCAGTTCTCTTGCATCAGGCGCACGCGCTCAGGCCAGCCGGACAGGTAGTTGGGGTCTTCGGGGTTGGCCACCGCGCCCAGCAGCTCGTCAGCGTACTTGGTGATGTTGAGGTAGTAGCCCGGGATCTCGCGCTTTTCAACCGCCGCGCCCGAGCGCCAGCCTTTGCCGTCAATCACCTGTTCATTGGCCAACACAGTCTGGTCGACCGGGTCCCAGTTCACGGTTTGCGTGCGGCGCTCGCAGACACCGGCTTGCAGCATCTTGATGAAGAGCCACTGGTTCCATTTGTAGTAGTTGGGCTGGCAGGTGGCGATCTCGCGGCTCCAGTCCACGGCCAAACCCATCGCCTTCATCTGCTTTTTCATGTAAGCGATGTTGTCGTAGGTCCATTGGGCCGGTGGCACCTTGTTTTTGAGCGCGGCGTTCTCAGCGGGCAGACCAAACGCGTCCCAGCCCATGGGCATCAGCACGTTGTGGCCGTTCATGCGCAGGTAGCGCGTCAACATGTCGTTGATCGTGTAGTTGCGCACGTGGCCCATGTGCAGCTTGCCCGAGGGGTAGGGCAGCATTGAGCAGGCGTAGAACGCTTTTTTGTCCTTGGATTCGGTGACGCGGTAGGCGTCGTGGTCGCTCCAGTGCTGTTGGGCGCGTGCCTCAACAGCGCGCGGGTCATAGGTCTGGTTATCGGAAGGAGCGCTCATGGGTCACCGCAAAGACATGGATCAGGGGATTATAGGAAGGCCCGCCTCCTTTTTGCCCATGAGAACCACTTTGACCACTGACGATGCGCTGTACGAGCTCTCTCCTGCTGTGCAATTCGCCTAATACGCGATTGTTTGTGGGTTTTGCATATCGATGCAGCCCTGAGCGTCAGCGGGCAAGAATGACGGGCGCCAGGCGTGCCCCGGCCTTGAATCCCGCGTCAATCAGCGCTTTGCGAGACGAGAAATCGGTGCTGCTGATACGACCCACATCCGGGCGGATCAGAATGTCAGCCTGCTTGCATTCGAACTCGCGCAGCGACTTGCCCATGATCTCGAAGGAGCGCAAGATCAGTTCGTACATGCCTCCCGTAGCACGCTGGCGGTAAGCGCTCGGGTCTTCTGCTCCAACATCCACGGCCACCACGAACGTAGCGCCATTGGCTTTAGCCGTTCGCACTGGTACCGGGCTGACTAATCCACCATCTAGGTATTCGTCATCGCCCTTTTCTGCGGGCAGGAAAATGCCGGGAATGCTGCACGATGCGCGAACCGCAAAACCGATATCGCCGGTCTTGAATTCCTGCAACTGACCCGAGGGGTAATGGGTGGCCACCGTGACCAGCGGGGTGAGTAAGCCGCTCATGGTGCGGCCCCGCACCCCTTTGTTCACGAAGCTCTCCAGCGACTGGCCACTGAGCAGGCCACGTCGTCCGGTAGTCGTCGGCGCAATCAGGTCAACGATGGCGCTGTCCCGGACGTCATACGCCAGCGCTTCCATTTCCCGGCCTGAGTAACCAGCCGCCCAGAATGCACCCACGAGGGCGCCTGCGCTGCATCCCACGATGAGATCGGGCTTGATGCCTGCAGCCTCCAAGGCTTTGATCACACCAATGTGCGCAAAACCCCTTGCTGATCCACCACCCAATACCACCGCCACCCGTCGACGTGGGGGCAGTTCTGCCTTGAAGGCGGGTTGTGCTGCCGCGTGTACACCCGTCGAGCCCAGCGCCGCCATGGCTGCCAAGGAGCCCATCCACGTTCTGCGATCCATGATCTTGCGTCTCTTTTCTAATGCGGATTAGCGGAAGCCACCGGTATTGACGCGCTCACCCAGCTCTGCCTTGAGCTTTTCGAATGCATCTTCAAATTGGTTGGATGGTTCGCCCTGACTCAGATGGGCGACAGTTTCGTTGAGCACGATGATCTCCACCCGACGATTGAGTCGGCGACCGACTTCGGAATCGTTAGGTGCCAACAACCGTGTCAAGCCAAAACCAGTGGTAGTCATGCGCTCGGCAGGCACACCCAGCTTGCCTAGGGCCTCGGCCACGGCGTCTGCACGCTTGAGGGACAGGGCTTGGTTGTAGTCGGGGTTACCCACACTGTCGGTGTGACCTTCAAGCGCCAGCGATTCGGTGGTGCGATCCAGCGCCAGGTGGGCCACGAGCTTGAGGTAGTCGTTGGCCTCTGGCGACAGCGTGTGCGCGCCGAACTCAAAGAGCACGTTGTCTGGCAGCCAGATCACAACACCGCGATCGACTTGCGTCACAGCGAGTTTGACGGGTTGCTTTTCTGGTGGCTTGGTGGCACAAGCAGACAGTGCGATTGCCATGATCAGGGTCAGGTAGCGGGTCCAGTTTTTCATTGTTTTATCTTCGTACGTCTGTTCAGAGGCTGGCGCCCAGGGCGTCGCCTATCTGGCGCAACGGCATCATGTCTTTACTCGGAGCGGCAGGCGCTGTGAGTTGCTGGACAAGCGCTGTCAAGCGATGCAACTGATCTGGCTTGGCCAGCACGGCGTCAAAGCCCAGATTAAGCCAGTGCTGCGTCAGGACCGAATCCGCGGTGCCGCTGAAGGCGATGATGGGTGTGTGAGGTGCGTCAAGGTCGTGCTCCAAGCGTCTGATCTCATGCAAGGCCATCTCGCCAGACATGACGGGCATGTGGATGTCCATGATCACCGCATCAAAGGGCTGCTCATCAAGTGCCGACAACCATGCCATGACCGCCATCAGGCCGTTTTCCACCATGGACACACTGCACGGCATTCGGCCCAACTCTGCCAAGATCATCAAGGCGGTAGACGGGTCATCTTCCACCACCAAAACCCGAGTGCTACTTGACGAACGTGACATGTGATCACACCTTTCATCTAACCATCAACATGGTCGTCAGTGTGCGCATAACTTCTCGAACCAGCACCTAACTTAGGTGGGGTTTCAGCCCAGACTTTGGTCTAGGTGGTGTCATTGACCAGGTACAAGCTTGTGTTTGATGGCCAGAACAACAGCTTCGGTCCGACTGTCAACTTGGAGCTTGCTCAGCACATTTGTGACGTGGAACTTGACCGTGGGCACAGCAATCGACATCTGGTCGGCGATATGCTGGTTGCTCATGCCTTGCACCATCAGCGCCAAGATTTGGCGTTCGCGCTGGGTCAAATCTGCGCCGGGGACTTCACGCTGCTCGTTGGCGATCAGGGCATCCGTGACTTCAGCGCCGAGAACGCGCCGCCCGGCCTTGACCTGCTGGATCATGGTGATCAGTTCCTGCGCAGATGCTGTCTTGAGCAAGTAGCCGCGCGCGCCCGCTTGGACCGCGCGGTGCACGGCGTCGGGGTCCAACATGCTGCTCAGTATCACGAAATGAGTATCGGGTAGCTTGGCTCGCAAGGCCTCGATCACACCGATGCCATCGAGGTGCGGCATGACCAAATCCACCAGAACCACATCTGGTCGGCAGCCCGGGATCAGGCTCACTGCATCACGACCGTCACCCGCCTCGCCCACCAGCCGCAGGCCGCGTTCGCCCTGGATCATGCCTGCGAGGCCTGCGCGGACCATGGGGTGGTCGTCAACTAGGAAGATGGTGATGTCGTCGGCATCAGTTTGCGTCAAAGGGTTCTCCAATTTGCACGCACAGCGCTGTGCCTTGTCCGGGGGCGCTATCGAGCGTCAGTTCTGCGCCGATTTCGCGGGCGCGGGATTGCATGTTTTCCAGCCCGAAGTGGCCAGCCTTGGTCACGGCGGGGTCAAATCCGCAGCCATTGTCGTGGATGCACAGCAAGGCCTGATCGGGGCCACGCACCACCCAGCGCACCACCAGCTCGGAGGCGCCACTGTGGCGGGCCACATTGGACAAGGCTTCTTGGGTGATGCGGTAGAGCTGCATGCGCGTGGCTTCGCTTAAACCATCTCTGGGCGCGATGCGCGCGGTGATACGGATGTCTCCGCGTCCAAGCAGTGCGTCAACAGCCTGCTTGAGCAACTCGCCCAGGCTCATGCGCTGCAGGGCATCTGGGCGCAGCTCCAGCATGAGCAGTCGCATCTCGGCCAGGGCGCCTTGGGTCAGCCGCTCCAGTGATTGGGCTTTGGCCGCTTGGGCTTGCACCTGTGGGTCGGCCTGACCTTGCAGTGCTTTGAACAGGGTGCCCGCCATCACATTGGCAGCGAACAGCGTTTGCGATACGGCATCGTGGAGGTCTCGGGCAATGCGGTTGCGCTCGGCCATCACGGCCAATTCGCGCGATTGCTCGGCCAGCTTGGCGTGGCGCATGGCCAGCGCCGTCTGGCTGCCCACCGCTGTCAATAAGCGCATGCGCGCTTCGTCAAAATAATCCGGGTCTTGATGGTCAACCCGTATCACGCCCAGCACATCGTCTCGGAACTGCAGCGGCAGGGCCATCCACGATCGGCTATGGCGATACAGTGCCGAGGTGCGGGCATCGTCGATCACACGGTCCATCAGCCAGGACCAGAAGCTGTGCTGCACGTTGTTGTCGATGACCGGTTGCCGCTTACTTTCAATGTGCTCGTATTGGCTCAGGTTGCTGCGAGACAGACGCATGCCCGTGAGGTCTTTGGTCAGAGCGCCTTCGGTGGCGCTGCCCGTGCGGTAACCCATCAACACCACACGGCCCTGCTCGGCAAGTTGTTCACGGGCCCACAGCGAGGCGCTGCTGTAGCTCAGCGTGCGCTCAAGAGCCAGCAATGCTTCGTCGACTAGGCTGCGCACATCGGTCTGACTGGCCAGGCCGATAGACAAGTCCTGCAAAGTGCTCAGCTCGTGGGTACGAGCCTGCAGCCGATTGGTGAGCATGTCATTGAGCGCTTCCAGCTGCTTGCGGCGTTTGCGCATGGCCATGACCATACGGCGCAAAGCTGCTGAAAGTTGCAAGGCATCGGCGCTGGCATCGACCAGGGGCACATCTAGCCCATCAGATGCCAACGGGCTGCGCAGGGTTTGCGCCACATGCATGATCCGCCGCTGAGCCAGCATGGCACGGTGGGCGACGCCAGCCCCAGCCAGGGCTGACAGGACGCCTGTCAGTCCCATGGCCAGCCAGATGGGCACGGTCAACCCGCCATGCCACCAAGCCAAGGAGGCGATGCCTGCGCCCACTAGCATTCCGACGGCCCCGACCTGCGAGGCCAGGGATCGCCGTCTGATCAGCCGTCGCCAGATGAGCAGGAGAAGGGGCTGGCGTGTGCGCATGTATGCGGTGGTGTGCTGTCGGCTCAGGGTGCCTGGTCGCCGCCTTGATCTGGCAGGCGGGTGTAGCGATCGGCCAAGGCCGACAGTAAGCGCGCTGCCACATCCTTGCCACCAAAACCCAAGGCAATGGCCAGGCCCAATGACAGCGCCCCCACCACCGCACCAAAGGCGATCACAATGATGTCTGCTGGCAGGCCCGACTGGCGCAATGCCAGTGCCGCCGTGAAGAACAAGATGGCCACACGCGCCGCCTGGGACCAGGCCTGTGCCTGATGGGTGCCACTGGCAGCGATGGACTGTGCTGCCACCGCCGACAACCACAGGCCCAGCGACATCACCATCATGGCTGCCACCAGCTTGGCCATGACACCGCCCAGCAAGGTGACGGCATCCGTCAGCACGGCAAAACCCAGCACCTGACAACCCTGCGTGATGGACGTCATCAAGAACGCGACCATGATCATGCTGCCGACCAGTTCGGACAGATCCCGCCCCGCGATCTTCCAGTCATCGGGCAGGCCCATGCGGGCAGGCCAGCGGTTCATGCCTGCACCGGCCAGCACGGTGGTCAAGAGGTTGGCTACGACACGCCCCATGAGCGCGCCGACGGCAATGATCACCGCCGCCGAGACCAGCTTGGGAATGAGGTCTACAACCGCATCCAGCATGTGGCCCACGGGCCGGGCTATGGCGTCCAGCCCCAAGGTCTGAAACGCAGCGGTCAGGGTGGGCAGCAAAATGAAACCAAATACCACTGAGCCAGCCAATCCAGCCAGCGTGCGTTCACCCAATGCCGTTTGCAAGCCCAGTCGTGCGGCCAGTTTTTCTGAACCAGCGGCCGTGAGCAGGCCTTCCACAATCTGGCGCACGATGCGGGCGGCGAGCAAGCCCACCCCCAATATGACGACCGAGCCGAATACATTGGGCACAAAGCCCATGAGCCGCGACATCATCACGTTGACCGGATCGAGCAGGGCTTGTAACTGCAAGGTGCCCAGCAAGGCCGGCAAGGCAAACAGCCAGACTAGGCCAGAGGCGATCTGGGCCAGGATCTCTCCCAGGCCCGGTGTTTTGAGCTTGGTTTCGAGCCCTGCGCTGCGAACAGCCTTGATCAGGGCTGCGCGCGAAAGGCGAGCCGCGATCCAAGCAGCCAGCAAAATGCTCAAAGCACCAACCATTCTAGGTAGGTAAGGCCCCAGATTGGCCGACATCATCTGTTGAATCGTGGTCCATGCGTCCATCTGACTCGCTCCAATGTTGTCGGGCCCGCCATCGGGTCCGATCAAGGACGCATCTTACGCAAACGTCCGTCCAGCGATGAGAAGAACCTCAGGCGGCCAGCTGAATGAGCTTGGCGATCTGGGTCGGCGCAGGCGCAGGCCAGCCCGCTTCCTTACACACACGCAGGATGGCTTCGTTGGTATCGAAGTACACCTGCCAGTAGTGATCAGTGTTGCAATAAGGGCGCACCGAGATCACGGGGCCGACCAGGTTGATGTCCAGCACGTTCACTTCAGGGGCTGGGCTGTTCAGCACATTCGGGATACGGGTCACGGCGGCGCGCAAGCGGGCCAGCGCTTCCTGCACATCCACGCCACCGGCAATCTGGGCAGTGCGCTCGACGCGTCGGGCCGGCAAGGCCGAGAAGTTCTGGATGGTGTCGCCAAAAACACGACCATTGCCCACGATGGTCATCACGTTGTCGGGGGTGATCATCGTGGTGCCGAACAAGCCCAGCTCGTGCACCGTGCCCGTCACACCACCGATGACAACAAAGTCGCCCACCTTGAAGGGGCGCAGCACCAGCATGAAAGCGCCCGCAGCGAAGTTGCCAAGCAACCCGCTCCAGGCCGCACCGATGGCCATGCCGGCACCTGCCAGTAAGGCCGCAAATGACGTGGTCTGGATGCCAAAGTACCCTAGGATGCCCAAAGCCAGTGCCACGTTGAGCATGATGGCTACGATCGACCCCACATACTTGGTCAGCGTTGAGTCGACGTGATTGCGGTTCATCGCGGCTTGCATCAGCGCAATGACGCGACCGATCATCCACCTCCCGACGATCCAGAATGCCAGCGCGGCCAGGATCTTGATGGTGAGGTCAAGTGCGGTAGTGGTCAAGAAGTCTTGAACAGACTGAAGTAGGTTTGGCATATGGGTTCTTCCAAAGAAATTGAAGGCGGATCTCAGTGGCTCAGCTTGACGTTGATACCTGTGAAGCCGACGTTCAGCGACAAGGTGCTGGACATCGCAACGCTCAAGCCACCATAGGCATCGCTCTTGCCTTCATTGATGTA
This sequence comes from Aquabacterium sp., assembly GCA_030654395.1. Taxonomy (GTDB): domain Bacteria; phylum Pseudomonadota; class Gammaproteobacteria; order Burkholderiales; family Burkholderiaceae_C; genus Aquabacterium. The sequence goes on along the minus strand of JAURXM010000026.1, from coordinate 5,355 downwards.
GGCGACCGTGCTGTCATTTACTTGCCTTTGTTTCTGTGGGATTGACAACAGAAGGGATGCTAGGCAAGGCGTTGCTGCTGCGCCCCATTCGACGGGATGGATCAGACCCATCCGAAAGTCGGGGTGCAAGGGTCGGCTAATCTGCACCAGATGCTGGGCGGCTTGCTAGCGACTGCAACGACTGGTAAATTTGACCGGGATGCGCAAGCCCTATGTCGCTCCTTGAATTCATGGTGCGACTTGGGTAATCAGACGAAGCGCTGTTGTTTCAGCGGCGCCGCTCGGGGTGTTTCAAGCGGCCATGCGCTGTGCCACTCGGGCAGCTAAGGGCTGTGTGTAGGCCCAGATGCAGCTTTGCTGGTACAGCGCTTCTTGCAGGGCTTCATCGCGTGCGGTGCTGCTGATGATGCGTGGGTGCTGGATGGAGAAGTACCCCCCCGTGTCGCCCTGGCGAGTCCGATCTAGCGCCAGCTCTCCTGCCAATTGCCCAGCACGCTCTGGGCCGATCAGGAAGGGCTTCATCACGGCGTATTGCCAGCCGGGGAGGTCGCGGTACAAGGGCGAGGCCACCCCGCCTGGGTGCATGGCCTGAGACACGATGCCTTTGGGCAGTTTGCGCGCCATGGCCATGCTGAACATCAAGTTGCCCAGTTTGGATTGAGCATAGGCAGGCAGCACACGGTAGGGGCGTCGTCCCTTGGCCGTATCCAGATCCATGCGCCCGATGTTGTGAGCAATGGATGACATGTTCACGATGCGGGCGTCGCCCCTGCCCACGCCGCCCTCATCGGCGGCCACTTGCATCAAAGGCAGCAGCAGATGGGTGAGTAAAAAGGGGCCCAAGTAGTTGCCACCAAATTGCAACTCAAAGCCTTCGGCGGTGAACTGTTGGCGCATGGGCACCGCGCCTGCGTTGTTGATCAGCGCATCAAGCCGGTCATGGCGTTGAGCGAACTGGGCCACAAAGCGGTGGATTTTGTCGAATGAGGCCAAATCCAAGTCATACAACTCGACCTTGGCGCCCGGCGTGCGTGTCATGATGGCTTTGCGTGCCTGTACGGCTTTGTCCTGATTCCGGCAAGCTAAGCACACGGTGGCGCCCCGCTCGGCCAGATCATGGGCAATGGCCAAGCCGATGCCTGAGTTGCCACCTGTGATCACGACGGTTTTGCTCATGGGGCGCATCCTTTTTGTGTATTGACGTGGCGCACATTAAACGGCTTGAGCTTACCTAGCAAGGTGCATGTCGTTTTTTATTCCTTTTCGGCCGTGAACAGACGGCAGGTCACCAAAAACAGAGGGCATTTGGCGGGCCATGTGGGTCATCAACAAGCCTTTGGGGCTCAGCACGGTAACCAACAACACGCCTAGGCTCAAGGGCAAGCCAATGAGATAGCTGAGCACATGGCTTGTGGTGTTGGCCGGTATCTGGCCCAAAGCACGCGCCACATGCGGCCCCACACCCATCATCTGTCCCACGTAGTTGACCACCACGGCGCAGAAAATAGCCGAGCCCAAGCACAGCGCAAACACGCCAAACAGGTAGCCGTAGGTCATGCGGGCAGACGAGGGGCGCTTGGCCGCAGGCATGCCGATTTGTTGCATGCCCTCGTGCATCCACGGCATCATGGTCACGACCAAGGCGGGCACCAAGAACACGCCATCCACATACAGCGTCATGGCGACCGAGCTGGTCAGGAACTGTCCGATGGACGACCACAGCGTGGCCATGGTGGCGCCTTTGCCGGGCGACCACGCTGCTGCGCCATGCATGTCGCGGTCATAGAAGAAGCGGTCAAAGCCCAAGCCATCCCAGCCGTAGACCAAGATGAAGAACATGCCGAAGTAGCCCACCATCCAATTGAGGTGGGCCAAGTAAAGCTTGCCCGATCGAACCAAGTGCGCCCCCACCCAAAAGCCCAAAATGCCTTGGGTGATGTTGGTGATGCCAAAACCCAGCACCAGCCAGTGCGGCATGGCGGCGATGTTCTCTGCCACCTGCATGGTCTCCCAGCTGGTATTGCGCAGCAACAGCAGCATGCCAGTGGGCGCCCAGATCAGGGCCAATACCAGCAACGTGGCGATGAAGTACTTGGTCTCCATCGGTTTGCTGACACGCCGCAATTGCAGGCCGCTGGCCATGGCCAGGCTGGCGCCTATGCCATAGGCCCAGAACACATCTACTTGAACCATCTTGCCTCCGTGGCGCGTTGTGCGCCTTTGTTACTTGGGGGCTCAGTATGTTTTTGATGGGCTTGGGTGCGTGAGGGGTGCGCGGGTCAATCTGCTTGTCATGCTGGGCCACGGCGATAGCGGCTGGGCGACTCGCCCGTCCAGCGCCTGAACGCGCGGGTGAAATTGGCCGGGTCAACATAGCCAAGGGTGTGGGCGATGTCCTGAATCGGCAGCAGCGGGTTGGCCATCAGGCGCAAGGCCCGTTGCAGCCGCACGTCCTCTTGCAGGGCGACGAAGCTGGTGCCGCAGGCCTGCAGTTTGCGCTTGAGCGTGCGTGTGGACATGCACAGCAGCCGGGCCGCGTCGTCTACCGAGGTCTGGAAACCCCGGTCTTGGGTGATCAGTTCGCGCACCTGCGCCACGATGTGGTCAAGCTGGTGTTCATGCCCTATCTCGGCCAGCACTTGCTCGCAGACGATCAAGGCCTCGTTGGCTGTGGAGCGGTTGCTCAAGGCCAGGGGGCGGTCAAGGTAATGCGCAGGGAAGCGGATCTCGTTGTGCTCGCACGCAAAATGGGTGGGTGGCAGGCGGTCTTTGTAGGGGGCAAAGTAGGCGGGCTCGGGGATGTCGAAATGCAAGGTCAGCTCAGGCACGGGCGCACCAAGCAAATAGGGCATGCCGATGGCGCTGCCCGTGAGCATGCCCTCCACAAAAAAGTGACGTGAGCGGCCAATCGGGCGCAGCTCCTGCAAACGCACGATGGCGGTATCGCCTTCTGTGTGCAGCATCAAGCGCATGGTGCGTTGGCGGACGCGGCCAAAGTGGCGACTGTGATCGAGCGCTTCACGCAGTGTGTTCGATGACAGCATCATCAGCCCCAATTGCCCATGTGCGGTGGGGCGCAGACGCAAGCCCAGCGCCAAGCCAATGCCTTGGTCTTGCGTCAGGCGGGCGGTGTGCAGCGTCATCAGCGTGTACTGCACGGGCGTGATGAAGCCGCCTTTTTGCGTGAGCATGTCGGCGCTCAGGCCAGCGGCGTGCAGGATGTCTGCCGTGTCCACGCCGCGTTCCTGCGCGATCTCCAGCAGCAGGGCCGGGTAGGCGATGGATACAGACGGCACCGACAGTGGCCGCGCGTCCTTCATCGTGCGGCAGGGCTGGGCTTGATCGACTGGATGAAGGTCAGCACGTGCTGGCTGAACAGCTCGGGGTGGCTGACGGTGACCCAATGGCCTGCGGGCATCTCGTGGCGCGTCACAGAGGGCGCCCAGCGGGACAAATCTTGGCTCAAGGCGGGGCTGATGAAGCGATCTTGCATGGGCACCAACACCTGCACAGGCGCATGGGCATGGCGCATGCGCGGCTTCATCATGCGCTGGAAGACGTTGGCGCGGTACAGGCCCACCCCATGGGCACCATCCGACGCTTGGGTGGGCCGGGCCTTGATCTCGATGGACTCCAGCATGCTCATCACACGGGGCCAGTGACGCCCAAAGAAGGTGTGCCACAGCGCCTCAGGCAGCAGCGGCAACTGGAACATGTAGATGTACCAAGACTTGAGCATTTGGTGTGTGAACAGCCACAGATTGGTCGGCGTAGGTCGGCGCAGCCGGTCGCGCATCCAGTGTCCCATGTGATCTAGACAGGGGCCTGAGCACGAGGTGAATGAGGCAATGCGGCCTTGCAGTGCAGGCTCGGTGACGAACTCCCAGCTCTGCACGGACCCCCAGTCGTGCGCTACCAAGTGCACCGGCTGCGATGGACTGACCGCGTTGATGACGGCCGTGAAGTCAGCCGTGAGGTGCTCTAGTTTGTAGGCACTGCGGCGTTTGGGCTTGAAAGAGTCGCCAGCCCCACGCACGTCATAGGCCACCACTTGGTAGCCATCACACAGTAACTGTGCCACGGCATCCCACTTGCTGCGGTTGTCCGGGTAGCCGTGCACCAGCACGATCACAGGCCCGCTGGCCTCGCCCCAGCGTTGAACGGCCAAGGGGCCATGTGGGCCATTCACAGTGAACGAGGTTGAGGCGGCAGGTGTCATCGTGGTAGTCATAAAGGCGTAAGCCCGCATGCTAGCGCTACTTTGATGATCTGACAATAGACGTTTGCAGATTGCGTGGTGAAGGTGAATGATGCCATCTCCACACCTTGCCATCAGACCATAAAAGGACTATATTAAGTCTTATTCAAGTCTGGATCACCGCCATGCGCTACTCATCACAAGTCAAGCCCATCAGCTATCTCAAAGCCAATGCTGCCGAGGTTTTGAAGCGCCTCGCGGAGCAGCGTGAACCTATGGTCATCACCCAAAATGGCGAAGCCAAGGCTGTCCTGCAGGACGTCGCCTCGTTTGAGGAGACGCAAGAAACACTGGCCTTGCTCAAAATCCTTGCGCTGGGCAATCAGGATGTGGCCGCTGGCAAGGTCAAGCCTGTGGCTGACGTCGTTGCACGCCTCCGCGCCAAGCGAGCCTCCGCCTGATGGCAGACACATCTGCCAAGTTTGAAGTCCTGCTCACCGTGGGTGCGGAGCAGGACTTAGAGGCCATCCACGACTACATCTCCGAATTCGACTGCGTGGCCAATGCCAACTATGTGTTGGATGAGTTGATGGGCACTGTGGAGAGTCTGTCGAGATTCCCAGAACGCGGTAGCTATCCGAAGGAACTGGTCTGCCTTGGCATCAAAGAATACCGCCAGACCTTCTTCAAGCCTTACCGCGTGATCTACCGTGTCACAGGCAGCCAAGTCATCATTTACCTGATTGCAGATGGCCGCCGTGACATGCAATCCGTGCTTGCTCGCCGTCTGCTTGGCGCTTGACCGCTGTCGCGATCGGTACGGGTGTAGGTGTAGTCGCTAGGCATTGAGTCGCCAATTCGGAAGGTCACCAGCACCTTCTTTTTTGCTTCGACGTGCGGAGCCAAGATTGCAAGAGCGTCCAGAGCTTGCCATCCCACCAGTCGAACATCGAATTCACGATATGGCATTGCGAATCCCTTAGTTGCCACGAAATGTCCCCTTATGGTGGGAGTAGTGTCGTGTGTTTAACTCCCACCCCCTCTTTTGGGGGATGTGAGCGATGTGTTCTTGCTGCGTAAGATGCGCCCAAACAATTCAATCAACCTGCCAAAGCGTGAGCTGAGGGTGTTGATGCATGATTCAAGGGTGGATGATG
>JAURXM010000020.1 GCA_030654395.1 Aquabacterium sp. | reverse complement strand
TGGAACTGCACGCCAAGTACACCGTGTTCGCCGAAGGCTCGCGCGGCCACCTGGGGCGGCAACTCATTGCACGCTTCAAGCTGGATGCCGGCCGCGATCCGCAAAGCTACGGTCTCGGCATCAAGGAGTTGTGGGAAATCGATCCCGCCAAACACCAGCCGGGCCGCGTCGTGCACACCGCCGGCTGGCCGCTGGACAGCCAGACCTACGGCGGCGCCTTCCTCTATCACCTGCCCAACAACCAGGTCACGCTCGGCTTCATCACCGGCCTCGACTACAGCAACCCGTGGCTGAGTCCGTTCGAGGAGATGCAGCGCTGGAAGACGCACCCCGCGATCCGCAGCGTGCTCGAAGGCGGTAAGCGCGTCGGCTATGGCGCGCGGGCGATCACCGCAGGCGGGCTGCTGAGCCTGCCGAAGACGGTGTTCCCCGGCGGTGCGCTGGTCGGCTGCGAGGCCGGCTACCTGAACATCAGCCGCATCAAGGGCAGCCACGCCGCGATCAAGAGCGGCATGCTGGCCGCCGACGCGATCTTCGACGCGGTGACCAACGGCCGCCAGCACGACGAGCTGAGCGCCTACCCCGAGGCCTTCGAGCGCAGCTGGCTGCACGAGGAGCTCGACCGCGCGCGCAACTTCAAGCAGTGGTTCAAGAAGGGGCTGTGGGTCGCCACGCTGATGAACGGCATCGAGCAATGGCTGCTGCCGAAGCTCGGCTTCAAGGCGCCGCCGTGGACGCTGCACCACCATGTGGCGGACCACCAGACCTTGAAGCCGGCGGCCGAGTGCCCGCCGATCCACTACCCGAAGCCCGACGGGAAACTGACTTTCGACCGCCTCAGCAGCGTGTTCATCAGCAACACCAACCACGAAGAGAACCAGCCGGCGCACCTGACGCTGAAGGACACCGGCGTGCCGGTGAGCGTCAACCTCGCGACCTACGCCGGCCCGGAGAGCCGCTATTGTCCTGCGGGCGTCTACGAGTTCGTGAAGAACCCCGCCGGTAGCGACGGGAAAGAGAGCGATCGCCTGCAGATCAACGCGCAGAACTGCGTCCATTGCAAGACCTGCGACATCAAGGACCCGACGCAAAACATCGTTTGGGTCACGCCCGAAGGCGGCGGAGGGCCCAACTACGCGGGCATGTAGCACTGGCAAGCGAAATCGCTGCGATACACTCGCCGCCGCCAGGAGAGAGCCCGATTGCATCAGTCAGTCGAGCCGCCGAAGGCGCAAGGCGATTCGGAAACGAGTCGCTCCAACGCTCAGGCAAAAGGACTGGCAAGACGCCGACCTCAAGGACGGCGTTCCTCGCTGAAGAGAGGCCCACCCCGAGTGGGTCCACCGAAGGGGCACGCGTGCGGCCGCGTTGTGGTCGACGTCAATCTCTCAGGTAAAGCGGACAGAGAGGGCATCGACGGCTGTGCATCCATTGGTTGGATGCGCGGCTGCTTGTCATGACCCCCTGGGAACGTTGATGTCCTCCTCCTTGCCCGCCACTGATTTGCTGAAAACTCCATTGCACGACCTGCACCTCGAACTGGGTGCACGCATGGTGCCGTTCGCCGGCTACAGCATGCCGGTGCAGTACCCCGCCGGCCTGATGGCCGAGCACCTGCATTGCCGCGCCTCGGCGGCGCTGTTCGACGTGTCGCACATGGGCCAGCTTCGGCTGACCGGCGACGACACCGCCGCGGCGCTCGAATCACTGCTGCCGATCGACGTGGTCGGCATGGCCGACGGTCAGCAGCGCTACGGCTTCCTGACCGACGAGCACGGCGGCATCCTCGACGACCTGATGCTGACGCGCCATGGCGCGGGTGACGCCACCGAGTGGCTGCTGATCGTCAACGCGGCCAACAAGGAAGCCGACACCGCACTGCTGCGCTCGCGCATCGGCGGTCGCTGCACGGTGCAGCCACGCCCCGATCTGGCGTTGCTGGCGCTGCAGGGTCCGCAGGCAGTGACCGCACTCGCGCGGTTGAATCCGGACGTCGCGAAACTGACCTTCATGACCGGTGCGGCCGTGACGCTGAACGGAGCGCCCTGCTTCGCCACCCGCTCCGGCTACACCGGCGAAGACGGTTTTGAGATCTCTGTGCCCGCAGCTCACGCCGAAGCACTGGCGCGAGCACTGCTGGCCCAGCCGGAAGTGAAGCCCGTCGGTCTGGGGGCACGCGACACGCTGCGCTTGGAGGCCGGTCTGTGCCTGCATGGCAACGACATCGATACCGGCACCACGCCGATCGAGGCCGGCTTGACATGGGCGATCCAGAAGGTGCGCCGTGCCGGTGGAGCACGCGCTGGCGGCTACCCGGGCGCGGCGGTCATCGATGCGCAGATCGCCAGCGGCACGACCCGACGCCGCGTCGGTCTGGTGGGCCTGGATCGCGCCCCGGTGCGGGCCGGCACGTCCATCGTCGACGCCGCAGGCGCACTGCTGGGCACCGTCACCAGCGGCACGCTGGCTCCGACTGCGAACCGCCCGATCGCGATCGCCTACCTGCCGAAAGACCACCTCGCGCTTGATCACGAGGTGTACGCCGAGGTCCGCGGCAAGCGCCTGCCGATGCGGGTGACGGCGCTGCCCTTCGTGCCGCACGGCTACGTCAGAACACCCGCGCGCTGATCGCTCGCATCTTGCTTGTCTCGTCCCCAACCCTTTGCAACCGGAGTTCCCGATGACCCTCCTCTACACCGCCGAACACGAGTGGATCGACGCCACCGACCCGACCGCCGCGATCGTCGGCATCACCGTGCATGCGCAGGACGCGCTGGGTGACGTCGTGTTCGTCGAACTGCCCGAGGTTGGCGCCACCTTCGCCCAGGGCGACGTCGCCGGCGTCGTCGAATCGGTCAAGGCCGCGGCCGACCTTTACATGCCGGTCAGCGGCGAAGTGATCGAAGTCAACGAGGCACTGCGCGCCGACCCGGCGCTGGCCAACAGCGACCCACTCGCCAGCGGCTGGTTCTTCAAGGTGAAGGTGTCCGATGCGTCTCAACTCGGCGGTCTGATGGACAGCGCCGCTTACGACGCACTGCTCAAACAGTAACGCCCTCTCCCCCAAGGGGCGAGGGAGAACGAATTTCCGCCTGACACAAGGTCAACCATGCTGATGTCCACTCCGCCCGCCGCCGTTCAGCCATCGCTGGCCGAGCTCGAGAACCCCACCGAATTCGTCGCGCGCCACATCGGCATCACTGCGGCCGACGAGCAGCACATGCTGTCGGTGATCGCCCCCGACCAGCCGAACTTCACGCGCCGCGCGCTGATCGATGCCATCGTTCCGCGCTCGATCGCGCGCGCCCGGCCGATGGTGCTGCCAGCGCCACTCAGTGAAGCGCAGGCGCTGGCCGAGCTGAAGGCCATCGCGGCGAAGAACCGCGTGCTGAAAAGCTGCATCGGCCAGGGCTACCACGGCACGCACACGCCGGGCGTCATCCTGCGCAACATCCTCGAGAACCCCGCCTGGTACACCGCCTACACCCCATACCAGGCCGAGATATCGCAGGGCCGGCTCGAAGCGCTGCTGAACTTCCAGACCATGGTCTGCGACCTGACCGGCATGGCGATGGCCAACGCGTCGATGCTCGACGAAGCCACCGCGGCCGCCGAGGCGATGACGCTGGCCAGGCGCAGCGTCAAGTCGAAGAGCGACACCTTCGTCGTGGCTGGCGACTGCCACCCGCAGACCATCGAGGTGATCCAGACGCGCGCCGCGCCGCTCGGGCTGAAGGTGGTGCTGGCGAACTCGGCCGCCGAATGGGACGCGCTGATCGCCGGCGGTGACTACTTCGCTGCGCTGGAGCAGCTGCCGAGCACCAGCGGCGCGCTGCACGACCTGCGCGGCGATGCCGACCGCATCCACCGGCACCACGCTGCCTTCATCGTCGCCGCCGACCTGCTGGCGCTGACGCTGATCACGCCGCCAGGCGAGTTCGGCGCCGACATCGCGCTGGGCACCACGCAGCGCTTCGGCGTGCCGATGGGCGCCGGCGGCCCGCACGCCGCCTACCTCGCGTGCCGCGACGAGTTCAAGCGCTCGATGCCGGGCCGGCTGGTCGGCGTCAGTGTCGATGCACACGGCGCGCCGGCGTTGCGGCTCGCGCTGCAGACACGCGAACAGCACATCCGCCGCGAAAAGGCGACGTCGAACATCTGCACCGCGCAGGTGCTGCTGGCCGTCATCGCCAGCATGTACGCCGTCTACCACGGCCCACAAGGACTGAAGCGCATCGCACAGCGCGTGGCCAGCTACACCGCAGTGCTGGCGCAGGGCCTGAAGGAGCTCGGCTGTCAGGTCCGCTCAACCACCGCCTTCGACGCGCTGACGCTCGACACCGGCGCCGAGACCGCCGCGCTCGCCGAGCGCGCACGCGCCCACGGCATCAACCTGCGCCGCTACACCGAGTGGGGCGACACGATGCTGGGCATCGCGCTCGATGAAACGACGACGCGCGACGACATCCTCACGCTGTGGCAAATATTCGCATCGGCCGGCCAGGCGCTGCCATCGGTGGCGCTGTTCGATCAGCCCATCGAGCCGATGATCCCGCCGGAGCTGCGCCGCACCAGCGCCTTCCTGACGCACCCGGTGTTCAACAGCCATCACAGCGAGACCGAAATGCTGCGCTACCTGCGCAGCCTGTCCGACAAGGACCTCGCGCTCGACCGCACGATGATCCCGCTGGGCTCGTGCACGATGAAGCTCAACGCGACCAGCGAGATGATCCCCATCACCTGGCCCGAGTTTGCACAGATCCACCCGTTTGCACCACCAAGCCAACTTAAAGGCTACGAGCTGCTCAACACCCAACTGTGCGCTTGGCTCTCACAAGCCACAGGCTATGCTGGCATCAGCCTTCAACCTAACGCAGGCTCACAAGGCGAATACGCCGGCCTGCTGATCATCAAGGCCTATCACGAAGCGCAAGGCCAAGGCCACCGTGATATCTGCTTGATCCCCGAATCGGCGCACGGCACCAACCCAGCCAGCGCCCAAATGACCGGCATGAAGGTCGTGGTCACCAAGTGCGACAGCGAAGGCAACGTCGACTTGGACGACCTGCGTGCCAAGTGCGAGCAGCACAGTGCCAACCTGGCCGCCGTCATGATCACTTACCCGTCGACCTACGGCGTGTTCGAAACCCGTGTCACAGAGCTGTGTGCCCTGGTTCACCAACACGGCGGGCGTGTCTACGTGGACGGCGCCAACATGAACGCATTGGTCGGCTTGGCAGCCCCCGGCCAGTTTGGTGGCGACGTCAGCCACTTGAACTTACACAAGACCTTCTGCATCCCACACGGCGGCGGTGGTCCAGGTGTAGGCCCAGTCTGCGTGGTCGAAGACCTTGTCCCCTACCTGCCAGCACACCGCTCCGCAGGCATCGGCACCGACACACAAGTCGGTGCGGTGTCCGCTGCCCCAATGGGCAATGCAGCCGTGCTACCGATCAGCTGGATGTACATCCGCATGATGGGCTCTGAAGGCCTCAAAGCTGCAACAGAAGTGGCCATACTCAACGCCAACTACATCGCAGCCCGCTTGGCCGATCACTACGACATCCACTTCAGTGGTGGCAACCCTGCCATCAAGGGTGGTGGCGTGGCCCATGAGTGCATTCTTGATTTACGCCCATTGAAGGACACCTGTGGCGTCAGTGCTGAGGATGTCGCCAAACGCCTGATCGATTACGGCTTCCACGCCCCCACACTGAGTTTCCCCGTTGCGGGTACCTTGATGGTCGAGCCAACCGAGAGTGAGTCGCAAGCCGAACTCGACCGCTTTTGCGACGCCATGATCGCCATCCGCCAGGAGATCCGACAAGTCGAACAAGGCCAGTTGCCGCAAGACGATAACCCACTGAAGCACGCGCCTCACAGTGCAGCGACCCTCCTCAAAGCCGAGTGGGCACACGCTTACAGCCGCGAACTGGCAGCGTATCCTGTTGCCAGTTTGCGGCTGCAAAAATACTGGTCACCCGTTGGCAGAGTGGACAATGTCTACGGCGATCGCAACTTATTTTGCGCCTGTGTGCCCCTGAGCGACTACGAGGCTTGATCGGACAAAATCCATGCATTCCCCATCACCCGACCAATCCGACTGGCAAGCCATGAATCTCCATTTTCAGGCTCAGCCACAACTGCTTGATCGTTTGATTGGGATGCTCAGCGACACCTTGAACGGCATCCAACAAGAGCTGAGTCAAGCCATCGCTAGTCAAAACTTCAACGAGCTCGATAAAGTTGCGCACAACCTCAAAGGGACGGCGCTCAATCTGCACACACCAGAGTTGGCTCGTTTGGCCATTCAAACGCAAGAACAAGCTCGCCAACGGGCGGGCGATGCGCTTGAAACGGCACAAACCCTGTCTCAATGTTTAAGCGACTTTCTCAAGCACCTCGATCAACGCCAAACAAATAGCTCAACAGGCGATTGCGCTCAATAAATCAGGCGGTCAGGCCTGATGTCTCGCAAAATCGTTGTGGCGATTTCTTCAATCGATTTGTGTGTTGAGGACAGCCATGCAATGCCCTCGCGGCGCATCATGGCCTCAGCCTCATTGACCTCGACGCGGCAATTCGCCAAGCTGGCGTATTTGCTATTAGGACGCCGCTCATTGCGGATCTGACTCAAGCGATCTGGGTCGATCGTCAAGCCAAAACACTTCTTTTTATAGGGCTTGAGCATGGCCGGTATGAAACCACGGTCAAAGTCCTCCGGAATCAACGGCACGTTAGCGGCTTTGACGCCATGCTGCATGGCCAAGTAGAGTGACGTAGGCGTCTTGCCACAACGACTCACACCAACCAGCACCACGTCAGCCGTCTCCAAATTGCGAGAAGACTGACCGTCGTCGTGCTCCAAAGCAAAATTGATGGCTTCGATGCGGTCGTTGTACTCGGCATCCACGCTGGCATCGGTGAACCGGCCAACCCTGTGATTCGACTTCATATTGAACTCGGCCTCAAGCGGTTCCACGAAAGTTTTGATCACATCAAACACTTTGGCATCGCACCCTTTGAGTATGTCCAGCACGTCATCGTTGGCCAAGGTGGTGAACACAATGGGCCGTTTGTGCTCACGCAAGCCCGCCACGTTGATTTCGCGCACGACCTGATGCGCCTTATCCACCGTATCAATGAAGGGCCGCCGTACGTGCCGAGGCTTGATAGCGAACTGCGCCAAGATGGCGTTGCCCATTGTTTCAGCGGTGATACCTGTGCCATCCGACACGAAAAAAACACTGCGATCAGACATAAGCAAAAACTACCTAATTGGGATGCACCTAAACACCCGCGATCATAGGCCTGACCCTACAATCAGTCCATATCGCGTCCATGGCATAAGCCACAAGCGCGCAAAGGTCACTTATGCACCACACCTGACCCTTGCGAACGCCTGGATTGCACCCGGTTTTTTACCATCCTGGAGCTTTTTATGACCAACCGCTTTGAGCCGACCGCCTTGGTCGTGCCCTTCGAGCAACTGCGCATGACCGACGTTGAATCCGTTGGCGGCAAAAATGCCAGCCTCGGAGAGATGATCTCCCAACTCCCAAACGGTGTGCGCGTTCCTACCGGATTCGCCACCACGGCACACGGTTTCCGTGAGTTTTTAAAGCACGACGGCCTAGCAGACCGCATCAGCAAACGGCTTGCCGCATTGGACACAGAAGACGTCCGAGAGCTGGCAGTCGCGGGGGCAGAAATTCGCAGCTGGGTAGAAAACCAACCCCTTCCAGCGGACTTTGAAGCCGCCATTCGTGGTGCCTTTGCAACCCTCGCTGCCGACAACCTTGAAGCCTCCTTCGCCGTGCGCTCATCCGCCACAGCCGAAGACTTGCCCGACGCATCCTTTGCCGGTCAACAAGAAACGTTTCTGAACGTCGTTGGCATCGAGGCCGTGCTGCATAAAATGAGAGAAGTCTTCGCCTCGCTGTACAACGACCGGGCCATCTCCTATCGCGTGCACAAAGGCTTCGCACATGACGTCGTGGCACTGTCAGCCGGCGTGCAGCGCATGGTGCGCTCAGACCTGGGCGCTGCCGGTGTGGTGTTCACAATTGACACCGAATCTGGGTTCAAAGATGTGGTGTTCGTCACATCCAGCTACGGTCTGGGCGAAACTGTCGTACAAGGCGCAGTCAACCCAGACGAGTTCTACGTTCACAAACCGGCGCTCAAAGCCGGCAAACAAGCCGTCATTCGTCGCAACTTGGGCTCCAAGCTGCTCAAAATGGAGTTCGCCTCTCCACAAGAAAAAGCCGAGTCAGGCAAGCTGGTCAAAACCGTCGACACCACCGTCGAAGCACGCAACCGCTACAGCCTCAACAACGAAGACGTGACTGAGTTGGCACGCTACGCCGTCATCATCGAGGACCACTATGGTCGTGCGATGGACATCGAGTGGGGCAAAGATGGCATCGATGGCAAGATTTACATCTTGCAAGCAAGACCAGAGACCGTCAAAAGCCAGCAACAAGGCAAAGCCGAGCAACGCTACAAACTCAAAAGCACCGGCGCCATATTGGCCGAAGGCCGCGCCATTGGCCAAAAAATCGGCACAGGTCCGGTACGCATCGTTCACCACATCAGCGAGATGAGCTCCGTTCAACCAGGCGATGTCTTGGTCACCGACATGACCGATCCCAACTGGGAGCCTGTCATGAAGCGCGCCAGCGCCATTGTGACCAACCGCGGCGGACGCACGTGCCATGCCGCCATCATTGCGCGCGAACTGGGTATCCCTGCCGTCGTCGGCTGCGGCAACGCCACAGAACGATTAACAGAAGGCACCTTGGTGACCGTAGCTTGCTCTGAGGGTGACACGGGCTACATCTACGAAGGCCTACTCGACACCGAAGTGACCGAAGTGACTCGAGGGGAAATGCCCCCCATCGGTCAGAAAATCATGATGAACGTTGGCAACCCTCAATTGGCCTTTGACTTTGCTCAGATGCCCAACAACGGGGTTGGCTTGGCGCGGCTTGAATTCATCATCAACAACAACATCGGCGTGCACCCTAAAGCGATCCTCGACTACCCGAACATTGACAGTGACTTGAAGGTCGCAGTTGAGTCCGTCGCTCGTGGTCACGCCAGCCCACGCGCCTTTTACGTGGACAAACTCACTGAAGGCATCGCCACCATTGCCGCAGCGTTTTGGCCCAAGCCCGTCATCGTGCGCTTGTCGGACTTCAAGTCCAACGAATACAAAAAACTCATCGGCGGCTCAAGGTACGAGCCCGAAGAAGAAAACCCCATGCTGGGCTTTCGGGGTGCTTCACGCTACCTCAGCTCCGAGTTTGGTGAAGCCTTCGCCATGGAATGCGAGGCCCTGAAACGGGTTCGCAACGAAATGGGCCTGACCAACGTAGAGATCATGGTGCCCTTCGTTCGCACCCTCAAGCAAGCAGAGCGCGTCACCGGCATGCTGGCCGATCACGGCTTGATCCGCGCAGCCAAGGGCGGCACCGACGGCTTGCGCATCATCATGATGTGTGAAGTACCCTCGAACGCCATCTTGGCTGAACAATTCTTGGCCTACTTTGATGGCATGTCCATCGGATCAAATGACCTGACCCAGCTGACCCTGGGCCTAGACCGCGACTCCGGCCTGCCACTGCTGGCGCAAGACTTCGATGAGCGTGACCCGGCAGTCAAGTCATTGATCTCAAGCGCCATCAAAGCTTGCTTGGCCAACGGGAAATACATTGGCATTTGCGGACAAGGGCCCAGTGATCACCCTGATTTCGCCCTTTGGCTGGCGGCAGAAGGCATTACTTCCATCTCGCTCAATCCAGACACCGTGGTCGATACTTGGCAACTGCTTGCAGGAAAGTAATGCGTTAAGTGGTTTTCACTGCTATGATCGCAGGCTTTCCGGCTGTTGCTCTGCTTTTGAGCAACCCTTGCCGTTTGCGGGTTTGACGCTTCGCAACGGCTTCCATCCTTCCGCTTTGCGGAGGGGAATCCACAAGGAGAATTCATGCGTCACTATGAAATCGTTATCTTGATCCACCCGGATCAAAGCGAGCAAGTTCCAGCTATGCTGGAGCGCTACAAAGCTCTGATCACCTCTACTGGTGGTCAAGTGCACCGGTTTGAAGACTGGGGCCGTCGTCAACTGGCGTACCAGATCAACAAGCTGGCCAAGGCACACTACCTGCTGCTGAACATCGAAATCACCAAAGAAACATTGGCTGAAATCGAAACAGGCTTCAAGTTCAATGATGCCGTTTTGCGCCACCTGACCGTCCAGAAAGACAAGGCTGAAACCACGCCTTCAGTCATTCTGAAACAAGTCGAACGTGACGAGGCCCGCAAGGCTCAGCAAGAACACACCGCAGCCTGATTGATGCCGCAAGGTATCCAGGTATCGCGTTCATTACATTGCTGAGCGTTCATGAACCGTGTGCTGATAACAGCCCAGATCATTGAACGTCAAGCGCTGAGATATACCCCAGCCGGCCTGCCCGCCCTTGACCTCGTGCTTCAGCATGAGTCAGAGGTGACTGAAGCCCAGCTACCCCGCAAGGTGAAACTGGACATCAAGGCCGTGGCCATTGGCCCGATCGCGCAGCGATTGGACCGGCAAGAGACAGGCGTGCTTTTAAGCATGGCTGGCTTTTTAGGGGCTCCGCGTAATGGGCGTGGCGTGCTTTTGCACATCACTGAACTCAACGAAACTGTTTAATCTATCCATCCGGATATTGAGAGGTCATCATGGCTGCTCCCCGCTCCAAGAACGGTAAGTTCTCTAAAGACCGCAAGGGTAAACGCAATACGCAATCCCTGCTGTTCCGTCGCAAGCGCTTCTGCCGCTTCACCGTCGCCAACGTCGAACAAATCGACTACAAGGACGTTGACACCCTGCGCGACTTCGTCGGCGAAAACGGCAAGATCATCCCCGCACGCCTGACCGGCACCCGCGCGATCTACCAACGTCAACTGACCAACGCCATCAAGCGCGCACGCTTCTTGGCCATGCTGCCGTACAGCGATCAGCACAAGGTCTAAGGAGTTCTCGACATGCAAATCATCCTCCTAGAAAAAGTCACAAACTTGGGCAACCTCGGCGACGTGGTTCGTGTGAAGGACGGTTACGCCCGTAACTTCCTGATCCCTACTGGCCAAGCACGCCGCGCTACCGAAAAGGCCATTGCCGAATTCGAAGCACGCCGCGCTGAGTTGGAAAAGGCTCAAGCTGAAAAGCTGTCAGCAGCACAAGCCCAAGGCGACAAGCTGTCTGGCAAGACCATTTCCGTGAGCCAAAAGGCTGGCGTTGATGGCCGCTTGTTTGGCTCGGTCACCAACTTCGATATTGCTGAAGGCCTGAAAGCCGCCGGTTTCGAAGTGGCCAAGCACAACGTGCGCATGCCAAATGGCCCATTGAAAGTCACCGGCACTCACGCCGTGTCCGTGTCTTTGCACACAGACGTGGTTGTTGACGTGAACGTGACTGTGGTTGGCGAAGCAGCCTAATCACTACCCTGAATCTAGGATCACCTAGATTCCCCCAAAAGCCGGCCTTGTGCCGGCTTTGTCGTTGACGTCGAAATGACATGCATCCCTCAACGGCTTAACGTCTGTTCGCTCGTATCATTGACCCATGGCCGCAGCTTTCCCTTCCCCGTTTTCGACCCAAAGCGTCACCGCTTCAATGAGCTCAGAGGAGATCGCGCGACTGCGTGTGCCACCTCACTCCATCGAAGCTGAGCAGAGCGTTTTGGGTGGCCTGTTGCTGGACAACAGTGCGTGGGATCGGGCATCAGACCTGCTTCATGAGGGCGATTTTTATCGCCACGAACATCAGCTGATCTTCGGCGCGATCAATCAGCTTGTCAGCATTTCAAAACCGGCAGATGTGATCACCGTCTTTGACCAATTGCAGATGCAAGGCAAAGGCACTGAAGTTGGCGGCTTGGCTTACCTGAACAACTTGGCTCAATCCGTGCCAAGTGCGGCCAATATGCGCCGCTATGCCGAAATCGTGCGTGACCGTGCCGTGCTGCGCAAACTGGTCACGGTCAGCGACGAGATCGCCACCAACGCCTTCAGTCCACAAGGCAGATCTGTCTCTGACATGTTGGACGAGGCCGAAGCCAAGATCATGAAAATTGGCGAAGAAGGCAGCCGCAACAAACAAGGCTTCTTCTCGATGGATGGCTTGGTTGTTGACCTGCTCGACAAGGTCACTGAACTGGCCGACAACGGCGCGGAAGACGTGACCGGTGTGCGAACTGGCTTCATTGAAATGGACAAAATGACAGCGGGCCTGCAAAAAGGTGATTTGATCATCCTTGCCGCTCGCCCGTCGATGGGCAAAACCGCCTTCGCGCTGAACATCGGCGAAAACGTGGCCGTGAACGAAGGTTTGCCAGTTGCGGTGTTCTCGATGGAAATGGGTGCATCCCAATTGGCTTTGCGGATGGTAGGCTCGATTGGCCGGATCAACCAGCAAAACCTCCGCACAGGACGCTTGAACGACGACGAATGGGGTCGCTTAAGCGAGACCGTCGAGAAACTGAAAGTAGCGAATATTTTCATCGACGAAACCGCCGGGCTCTCACCCAACGAATTGCGCTCACGAGCACGTCGCTTGGCTCGTCAATTTGGCGGCACGCTTGGGCTGATCATCATCGACTACCTGCAATTGATGAGTGGCTCAGGTGGCAACGAAGAAAACCGGGCTACCGTGATTGGCGAAATTTCTCGGGGTTTGAAAGCTTTGGCCAAAGAACTTCAGTGCCCGGTGATTGCATTGTCACAGCTCAACCGAAGCGTTGAAACCCGCCCTGACAAACACCCGATGATGTCTGACTTGCGTGAATCAGGCGCCATCGAGCAAGATGCCGACGTCATCATGTTCATCTACCGTGATGACTACTACAACAAAGAATCGAAAGAGCCTGGCATTGCCGAGATCATCATCGGCAAACAGCGTAACGGCCCAGTCGGCTCACTAAAATTAGCCTTCCTGAAGGCCAACACCCGGTTCGAGAACCTCGCCCCGGGCAGTTACAGCAACGACGAATACTGATCTACGACACGGCGCCGCATAGACTCATACAAGCAGACTGCTGCAGCGGCAGCCACATTGAAGGACTCCTCTCCTCCTGGCTGCGGAATGGCCACGGTGAGTTTGCACAGTTGCATCACCTCATCGCCAACCCCCTGCCCTTCGTGCCCCATAACCCAAGCACAAGGATCAGGCAGCAACGCGCTTGGCAGGAGATGATCTGTATGGGAACTGGTCGCCACCAAAGGCACGCCAAGTCGCATCAGGTCAGCGGGGGCCGCTTGCTCGATCAGGTGCAAGGCAAAATGCGCGCCCATTCCGGCACGCAATACCTTGGCTGACCACAGCGCAGCCGTCCCCTTTAAGGCCACCACCTGAGCCACACCCATTGCAGATGCGCTACGCAAGATGCTGCCCACATTGCCAGCATCCTGCACCCGGTCAAGGACGACCGTCCTGACGCCCGTTTGAATAGAAGAAACGCCAGAGCCCGATTCGAGTCGAGTCAGCAAAAAACCAATGCGCGCCGGCGACTCTAAACCTGTGAATGCCTTCCAGAGGTTTTCAGGCACCACGACGACCTTGTCCGCCTGCCTGACCAAATCTGTCAGACGGCGGGCCACCTCATCTGAGCCGCAGGCCACACCATGCTCGCCCAGCCAAGCGGTATCAGCGATGACCGCCACAGGCACTGCCACGCTTCTGGCTAAACAAGCAGAACAGAGGTGGTCGCCTTCTAGCCAGACTTCGCCTAGCTTGCGGTACGCAGCAGGATCCTGAGCATGTTTTTTCAAGCGCTGGATCAGCGGGTTATCTCGGGACGTGATCAGCTGCACGTTCATGTCAATACCAACTTCACAGGTCCAAATGTACGCCTGTGCACAGGCGATGCACCATGGCGCTTGAGAGCAGCCACGTGTGCCGCAGTCGGGTAGCCTTTGTGCACATCAAAGCCATATTCAGGATAGCGCTCATGCAACTGCTGGCACAAACGGTCCCTGTGGACTTTCGCCAAAATAGACGCGGCCGATATGGCTTGAACCTTGGCGTCACCTTTGACGATGGCCTCAGCTGGCACGGTCAGCAAAGGAATCCTATTGCCGTCCACCTGAACCATCGCCGGCTTCAAACGCAAGCCCTCAACAGCGCGCCGCATGGCCAGCATAGTCGCTTGTAAGATATTGATATCGTCGATCTCTTGTGTGCTGGCTTCGGCTATGCAAAAGCACAAGGCTTTCGCTCTGATCTCGTCGTAGAGGCGCTCACGCTGGCGTGCTGTGAGCTTCTTGGAGTCAGCCAAACCTGCAATGGGTTGCAGATCATCAAGAATAACGGCTGCAGCCACCACGGGCCCTGCCAGAGGACCACGCCCTGCCTCGTCCACGCCGGCAAGCAAGCCCGCGGTCAATGGTGAGCAGAGCAAATCCATCTGCTGCGATGGCATCGAACCAAAGTCAGCACTGGCTGGAGTTTGAAGTGCCTTAGCGGCTTTCGAGGATTTGGGCGATGGCATCACTGGCTGACCGTGCGGTATCACGACGCAAGGTGTGGTGGAGTTCAAGAAAGCGCTGCTGCACCGATTGTGCTCTGGCTGGTTGATCTAACCACGCCAGCACGTCAGCAGCCAATTGCGCTGGATTGGCTTCATGCTGCAAGCGTTCTGGGACCACAAAGTCCCGCAACAAAACGTTGGGCAGCCCCACCCACGGCAAGTAGGCCATCCGTTTCATCAGAGGCCAGCTGAGCGCACTGATTTTGTACGCGATGACCATCGGTCGTTTAAACAAAGCGGCCTCCAGCGTAGCCGTACCGCTGGCAATCAAGGTGACATCGCAGGCGGCCAAGGCCTCATGCGACTGGCCGTCTAGTAAAGTCAATGGCGCATTGGGGGCGAACTCAGCCACCATGGGCTCAACCATGGCACGCATACCAGGCACGATGGGCAGCAAAAAACGCAGATCCGGCCGTTGCTGGCTGAGTCTTGCCACAGTCTGCAAAAATGTAGGCGCGATGTACTGGATTTCGCCACGCCTGCTACCAGGCAATACGGCCACAACGGGCACATCCGAACCCAAACCCAAACGCTTGCGGGATGCGTCACGTGGCACATCCAAAGGGATCGTGTCGGCCAAGGGGTGCCCGACAAAGGTCGCAGCAATACCCTTGTCGTGGTACAGCTTGGGCTCAAACGGAAACAAACACAGCATGTGGTCTACGGATCTGTGAATCTTGTCAATCCGCCCGCCGCGCCATGCCCAAATCGAGGGGCTCACGAAATGAACCGTCTTGATACCCGCTGTTTTGAGTCTGGCTTCTAGGCCTAGGTTGAAATCCGGCGCATCGACGCCGACAAAAACGTCAGGCCTATCCTTGAGCAACCGGTCACCCAATTGCTCACGGATACCCCAAATTTCACGGAAACGGCGAAGCACCTCGAGGTTGAAACCATGCACGGCCAATTTCTCATACGGCCACCATGCGTCAAACCCATGCGCACCCATTTGTGGGCCGCCAATGCCCCCTACCGTCAACTCAGGCCATCTCGCCTTCAGCCCACCCAAAAGCAGCCCCGCCAGCAAATCGCCAGAGGCCTCACCGGCGACCATCGCGAAACGCGGCGTACTCAACGCACGATGCCTCTTGCCGCACCAACCAAGAAAGAGAGCATCTTGTCGATGTCGCCATTCATGTCTGAGTTCTGACCTCGCAACGCTTCGATTTCAGCCTTAGCGGCATCCAACGTCAATCCCTTGCGGTACAAAACACGGTACATCTGCTTCAAGTTACTTAAACGCTCTGGCGAATAACCACGACGGCGCGGTCCTTCCTGGTGTACGTTTTGAGCCTCGGCGGGGTTGCCCGCAGCCACAACAAACGGCGGCAAATCTTGCGATAGACGGGTTTGAAAACCGACCATCGCAAAGTCACCAATGCGCACAAACTGGTGCACACCACTGATCCCACCAATGAGGGTGTAGCTGCCGATTTCCACATGCCCGGCCAACTGCACTGAATTCGCAATCACGTTGTGGTCAGCGATCAAGCAATCATGAGCCACATGCACATAAGCCATGATCCAGTTGTCATCGCCAATGCGGGTCACACCTTTATCTTGAGATGTGCCTGTGTTGAAGGTACAGAACTCACGGATGGTGTTGCGATCCCCAATGATCAACTGGGTTGGCTCGCCCGCATATTTTTTGTCCTGCGGATCAGCACCCAAAGATGAGAACTGGAAAATCTTATTATCCCGACCAATGGTCGTATGTCCCTCAATGACGCAGTGGGGGCCCACCGTTGTCCCGTCATCGATGCGAACGTGAGGTCCGATGATGGAAAACGGACCAACCGTGACCGTGTCTGCAAGTTGCGCTTGAGGATCTACTATGGCGCTAGGGTGAATCGTAGCCATAACCGGATCAAGATACCTTGCGTACAGTACACATCAATTGAGCAGACACCGCCAACTCGTCACCAACAAATGCTTGGGCATTGAACTTGTAGATACCCGCCTTGTTGCGGTCCATTTGGACATTCAATAGCAACTGGTCGCCCGGTACAACAGGCCGTTTAAAGCGCGCACCATCTATGCCCACAAAGTAATAAACGGAGTTGTCGTCGACGCCTGACCCCATTGTCTCAAACGCAAGCAATGCCGCTGCTTGTGCGAGCGCTTCAAGCATCAACACACCAGGCATGACAGGTCGAGTTGGAAAGTGCCCTTGGAAGAACGGTTCGTTGATCGTCACGTTTTTAAGCGCGCGAATGCTCACGTTCTTTTCAACCTCCAAGACGCGATCCACCAAAAGAAAGGGATAGCGATGTGGGAGCTTTTCAAGAATTTTGTAAATGTCCATTAGCTTTTAACTTGCTTTTCTAGATTACGGATGCGATCCCGCAGCGCATGGAGTTGCCGCAGCGTCGCTGCATTTTTCTCCCACGATGCGTTGTCGTCGAATGGAAATGCCCCGCTATAGAGGCCCGGTTGATGTATTGATCGGGAGATCAAGGTGCCTGACGAGACATGGACGTTATCAGCCAAGGTGAGGTGCCCCAAGATCATGCCCGCGCCACCTACCGTGCAATGCGCACCAATGCGAGCACTGCCAGCCACACCCACGCAACCAGCCATGGCGGAATGCGCACCAATGCGCACGTTGTGAGCTATCTGGACAAGATTATCTAACTTGACACCATTCTCAACCACGGTGTCATCCAGTGCGCCACGGTCAATGCAAGTATTGGCACCAATCTCAACGTCATCGCCGATTTGGACAGCGCCTAATTGTTCGATTTTTTCCCAACGGCCTTTGTTCGGCGCAAAGCCAAAGCCATCCGCCCCAATCACCACACCACTGTGCAAAATACAGCGAGAACCAATCACGCAATCAAAACCGATTGTGACTTGTGCGGCCAAGCGAGTTTGAGCACCAATGCGCGCCCTGGCACCGATGACAACGTGCGGGCCAACGATCACGTCATCGCCGAGCACCACACCGCTCTCAACCACAGCAAGCGGACCAACCGTCACGCCATGCCCCAATACGGCAGACGGATCGACCACGGCTGATGGATGAACGCCTGCCGCGGGCCTAGGTCTGGTGTGTGCCGCCCACCACTGAGTCAGTTTTGCGAAGTAGAGATACGGGTCGTCGGTGACGATAGCCGCGCCACGTACCACGGCCTCATCCTTAGCTGCCGGACTGACGATCACGCACACCGCGCGCGTTGTGGACAGCTGAACTCGATACTTGGGGTTAGACAAGAACGCAATGACACCGTCATTTGGCGTATCAAGAGGGCCTACAGCCAAGATGAGACCATCACGATCCCCGTGCAACTCACCACCAAGGACATCAACCAACTGCCCCAGTGTCACGCCCAAATTGGGCACACCACTGCCGACTTGCTGCTGCCCGGTCACTTGCCCGATCCACCATTCAGTGCTTTGATAACACGGTCAGTGATGTCCACCTTGGCGCTTGCAAAAACAGCCTCTTGAACGATCAAATCGTATTTATCTTGGTCAAAAATTTGCTTGACTACGCGATTTGCTCGATCGAGGACGCTGGCCAATTCTTCATTTTTCCGTTGATTGAGGTCTTCTTGAAACTCACGGCGCTTGCGCTGCAACTCCCGGTCTTGGTCGACCAATTCACGTTGCCGACGAACCCTGTCACTCTCACCCAAAGTAGGCGCATCTTTTTCAAACCTATCAGACGCACCCTTAAGCCGTGTTTCAGTATCTGCCATTTCTTTTTCACGGCGATTAAACTCAACTTCAAGCTTGGATTGCGCAGCCTTGGCCGGTATCGCATCGCGCAAGACACGGTCCAGATTCACGAACCCAATTTTAAGTTCCTGACCTTGTGTAGCCAGTCCTGTCAGCAACATACTGCTGATGATCAACGTTTTGAGAATCGATTTCATGATCAGAACACGCTGCCGATCTGGAATTGGAGTTTCTGGATTTTATCGTAATCAAAACTACGGAATGGCTTGCCGAAGCTGAGCTTGAGTGGCCCAACCGGCGAGACCCAACTGATACCTACGCCGACAGAGGCGCGCAAGTCCTTCGCACGAATGCGATCATCCTCACCCCACACATTACCGGCGTCCAGATAACCAAATAAGCGCAAGGTGCGATCATTGCCAGCGCCGGGGAATGGGACGAACAACTCGGTATTCACATTGACCCGTTTGTTGCCGCCGATATAGGCCCCTTCGGTGTCAATCGGCCCGAGAGAGCTTTGCTCAAAACCACGAACTGTCCCCAAACCACCACCATAAAAATTCTTAAACACGGGGTAAGGTTTCCCAGCCAATCCGGCACCATAGCCAACCTCGGTATTGAACCCAAGTGTGATTCGGTTGGTCAATGGGAAGTATTGCTGGAACTGATAATCGCTTCGCAAATAACGTGTATCACCAGCCACACCCCATTCAACATTGACGCGTTGATAACGACCATTGGTCGGTGCAATCAAGCTGTCTCGTGCGTCGCGGGCCCAACCCATGGTTAACGGGATGGACAGGCTGCGATCGCCAAAAATAATTCGGTGTCGTTTATAGCTGTCGGGCAGACCCAAATCACCCTTGATTGCAGTCTGCTCAGCCCCTAAACCAAAAAATACTGTGTCAAATTCTGTGAACGGCACACCGAAGCGAACCGAACCACCTGGCGTGACGATCTGATAGTCGCCACCCTGCGTACTCAAAGGACGAGACGTCCGATAAAACACATCAAATGCGCGAGATATGCCGTTATCCGTGAAATATGGATCTGCAGTGGTTACTACCACAGTGCGGTTGAACTTACTGGTGTTGAGGTCAATACCCAGATAATTGCCGGTACCAAACACGTTATCTTGTTTAACCGACCCAGTCAGTGTGAATTTTTCAGCACTAGAAAAACCAGCCCCCAGCATCAAATTGCCCGTTGGTTTTTCTTCTACTGTGATGGTCAGGTCAACTTGATCCGACGTACCAGGCACTTCTGCGGTATCAATATTGACCTGCTTAAAGTACCCTAAACGATCAACTCTATCACGCGATAATTTGATTTTCTGCCCGTCATACCAGGCAGCCTCGAACTGACGGAATTCCCGACGAATCACCTCATCACGGGTCCGAGAGTTTCCAGCCACGTTAACCCGCCGAACATAAACGCGTCGTTGAGGTTGGGCAACCAAAACAGCTTCGGCCAGCCCCTTCTCGCGGTTCAACTCAGGCCGGAAATCAACCTTGGCAAATGCATAGCCAAAAGCGGCGAAACGATCGCTGAAGGCTTTGACTGTCGATGCAACATCTTCTGCTTTGTAGGCTTCACCTGGTTTGATGTTCACCAACTTATTGAAGGTATCTTCCTTGCCCAGGTAGTCGCCTTCGAGTTTGACACCTGTCACGACGTAGCGAGGGCCTTCCGTGACGTTGATTGAAATGGAAATATCTTGTTTATCAGGTGAAATGGCGACCTGAGTCGACTCAATTTTAAACTCTAAGTAGCCACGATTAAGGTAATAGGCCTTGATCGACTCCAAATCTGCATTAAGTTTGGAGCGTGCATATTGATCTGATTTGGTATACCAAGTCAACCACCCACCCACGGTCAAGTCCATCTGGGACAGCAAAGCACTCTCCGAAAACGCTTGGTTCCCAGTGATTCTGATGCTCTTGATTTTGGTGATCTCGCCCTCGGTCACTGTGAAAGTCACGTTGACGCGGTTGCGTTCTGCTGGCGTGATGGTGGTGACCACTTCAACCCCATAGAGGCTGCGGGTCAGATACTGGCGTTTGAGCTCCTGCTCGGCACGGTCGGCCAATGCACGGTCAAAGGGCTGGCCTTCACCAATGCCGACATCCTTCAGTGCTTTTGACAAAGCGTCTTTGTCAAACTCTTTGGTGCCGACGAACTCAACCCGTGAAATCACTGCGCGTTCTTCAACAACCACGACAACCACACTGCCATCGATCTGGATGCGAACGTCTTTAAAAAGACCGGTAGCAAAAAGAGACCGCAACCCGGCAGCGCCTTTGTCATCGGTGTACGTGTCACCAACACGAAACGGCAAGGAGGCGAAAACGGTGCCCGCATCGCCACGTTGAAGACCTTCAACGCGAATGTCCTTGAGCACGAAGGGCTCAACCGCCCAAGCTGCATGGAACAGGGATGATGCCAATAAGGCAGCTAACAGGGATGGCTTGAACCGGACAGCAGTCATGTAAGGAATATGCATACAGAAAAACTCAGTGCACGCCAATGAGGCGAGCCAAGTCGTTGTAGAGGGCCAGTGACATCATCACAAGCATGATGGCTACGCCACCACGCTGCAATCGCTCTAGCCACTGTTCGGGTACGGGGTGACCCGTCACACCTTCGAAAAGATAATACATGAGGTGGCCACCATCCAAGACTGGCAAGGGTAGCAAGTTGAGCACACCCAAGCTCACACTGACTAAAGCCAAAAAGCCTATGTAGTAGACCCAACCCAGTTTTGCTGAACGCCCAGCGTAGTCTGCGATCGTCAAGGGGCCACTGAGATTTCGAATGGACGCCTGCCCAATCAACATTTTGCCGAGCATGTTTAAGCTCAACTTGGACACATCCCAAGTCTTGTTCAGCGCCAGACTCAGGCCCTCAATTGGCCCATAGCTCACGTTCACCGAGGCGGGCAAACCACCCAAAGCAGCCTCTATACGTGGCACACGTTTTCCGCCAACATCTTTCATCACTGGCAAGACGGTTAACTCAACCGCACCACCTGTGCGATCCACGACCAATTGCAGTGGAATAGCCTGCCCCTTTGCATGGCTCTCGCGGATGATTTTAAGCAGCTGGCTGGCGTCCAGTGGAACAACACCATTGATTCGCAGCACCCTATCTCCGTCCCGCAACCCTGCTTTTTGTGCCGGGCCGCCATCCACCACTTTGTCGATCACAGGGTCGGAGTATGGACCCGTTAAACCGATTCGCTCCATCAGCTCGCCGTCGACGTCGGCTGCGGGGATCTGGCTGAGTGCAAGATGCAGTTCGCGCTCAACATGCCCCGGATGATCCGCATCAATTCGGCTTTGCACACGCAAAAGCAAATCCTGCCCTTTCAATGCTGACTGCGTTAGCCGCCATTGAAGATCTGTCATCGATCGAATAGCAGTCCAGCTGTCATCGGCTGAGTCAGCATCGACGGTGATGGGACGCAAAGACACGATCTCATCACGAGCCTGCATACCCGCGTTGGCAGCTAGACTACCAAGCTTTGGCTGAGCAAACCATGGGCGAAGCTCATCAACCCCAGCCCAATTGACGCACGCGTAAAGCAACACCGCCAGAACGAGATTGGCAAGAGGCCCTGCTGCGACCACAGTTGCCCTCTGCCATAAGGGTTTGCGGTTGAATGCTCGGTGAGACTCTGACGCATCGACCACCCCCTCGCGCTCGTCAAGCATCTTGACATAACCGCCCAAAGGCAGCGCAGACAGTACAAATTCAGTCTCACCACGTTGGCTCGACCATAGAACCCGTCCAAATCCCACAGAAAAACGCAACACTTTGACATCGCATGCCACAGCAGCTCTGTAATGACCGTATTCGTGGATGATCACCAGCACACCGATGGTGACAAAAAAAGCCAAAACGGTCATCAGCATCGCGCTACTCCCGGGAACTTCAGATGGGCGACGGGCACAGCGCTTACCGCGCCAACCCGGCTACAACAATCTCAGCCATGCGACGCGCCTGCTGATCCAAAGAGAGCAGACCATCCACCGTATTCGCCGAGCCAAATGGCACAGCGCAATCCGACAATGATTGCACGTTCACATGATGAATTTGATCAAAGCGAATTTGATGTGCCAGAAACGCAGCCACTGCAACCTCGTTTGCTGCATTGAGCACACAGGTGCTACCAGGTGAAGCACGCAAAGTATCCCACGCCAATTGAAGGCCAGGATAGCGTTTTGCATCGGCAGGCTCGAATGTCAGTGCGTTCAGTTTGGCGAAATCAAGCAAGTCCGCACCTGACTCAACGCGATCTGGCCAAGAAAGACCATAGGCAATGGGCACGCGCATGTCAGGCGTCCCCAGTTGAGCCAAGACAGAGCGATCACGACAAACCACCATCGAATGGATGATGCTTTGAGGGTGCAAAACCACGCGAATTTGCTCAGGAGCAAGCGCGAAGAGCCAACGCGCTTCGATGACCTCCAGCGCCTTGTTCATCATCGTCGCTGAATCTACTGAAATCTTGCGTCCCATCACCCAGTTGGGATGCGCACAAGCTTGCTCAGGCGTGATGCTGGAAAAGGTGTTTATGTCGCGTTGCCGAAAAGGGCCGCCCGAAGCGGTTAATACAATGTGATCGACACGGGCTGCCCATGTAGATGGGTCATCAGGCAAGCACTGGAAAATAGCCGAATGCTCGCTGTCTATCGGTAGCAAGGTCGCCCCACCATCTTTGACTGCCTGCATAAAAAGGGCCCCGCCAACGACCAGCGCCTCTTTATTGGCCAACAGCAGTCGCTTGCCTGCCCTTGCTGCAGCCAGGCACGGTGCCAAACCAGCTGCACCAACAATCGCACCCATCACAATGTCGACGTCGGCGTGGCTGGCAATGTCACACAAAGCCTGCTCACCACTGAGTACCTCAGTCAACAAACCAGCTTCGCGAATTTTGGTGCGCAACGCATTTGCGGCACCCTCTTCCGACATCACCGCAAATTTGGGGCGCCACTGATGACATTGCGCAAAAAGGGTGTCGACACTTGTTGCCCCGCTCAGCGCCCACACCTCGAACTGCTCAAGATGACGCGCAAGTACATCTAAGGTGTTGCCACCAATCGAGCCTGTGGCGCCAAGGATGCAGACCTTTTGAGGACGGCCAGAACACGAATCAACCATGGCACAAAGTCGTCAAGGCCAAAGACAAGGGCAGCACTGGCAACAGTGCATCGATCCTATCCAAAACCCCGCCATGTCCAGGTAAAAGTTGACTGCTGTCCTTCGCGCCAGATTGACGTTTGATCAAAGACTCAAACAGGTCACCGACAACACTCATGGCAGCCAGAAAAGTCAATGCGATCAATGCCCCAAAAGGACCTAGCCCCATTAGCAGACGACTATAGAGACTGGGTGAGTCCACCATGGAGTTGCGATCAACCCAAATCCAACACATTGCCAGTAAGACAACCGTCAGCATGCCAGTCCACACGCCCTCCCAGCTTTTACCTGGACTGATGCTGGGAGCTAATTTGTGGCGCCCAAATGCGCGACCACCAAAATACGCGCCGACGTCTGCGGCCCAGACTAAACACATGACAGACAACAAATAGTTCAGACCTTGCGCCTTACTTTCGACCAAAGCCAGCCACGCCAACACCAACAAACCCAAGCCAAGTATCCGCCTCAAATCTTTCGGCGAAGCCTTCCAATATGTTGTGCCAAACCGCAATACGCAAGCACCACCTATGACCCACAAAATGGCAGCAAAGAGCCAAATGACAGATGGCGTAGAGAAGCCAACTAGCGGGTGCCCCCAGCCATGAACATGCTGCGCAGCCAAAGCCTTTGATGCTTCAGCCCCAATAGATACGGACCAGACCGAAAGCCCCATTTTCTGGGCAGCAAACAAACAGGCGCCGCAAACTGCCGCACCGAACAACCAAGCCCTCCAGCCCGGCGCATCATTGAGTCGAGACCACTCCCAGCCCGCCGCAGAGATGAACAGCAAGGTCAACGCAGCAAAGGGCCACGCGGCCTGAGCAGCCAGCGTCGGCAATAAAATGGCCATTAAGATCAAAGCCGTGATGACACGTTGTTTGAGCATCTGTGATCCTTCAAGCCGAAACGGCGGGTGCAGTGCCTGCATCTAAGGCAGCAACATCGCCAAAGCGCCGCTCTCGCATGACAAAATCGGCCAAGGCTTTGTCCAGTTCTGCACCATCAAAATCGGGCCACAGACAATCAGTGAAGCACAGCTCGGTATAAGCGCTTTGCCACAGAAGGAAGTTGGATAGCCGCACCTCCCCTCCTGTGCGTATAAACAAATCCGGATCTGGCGCATAACTCATGGCCATGAACCTTGACAAGGTGACCTCATCGAGCTGATCCCCTTCAATACCGGCCAGCATGGCTTGCTGACAAGCCTGAACGATATCCCAACGGCCGCCATAGTTAAATGCGACGGTTAAGGTAAGCCGGGTGTTGTCAACCGTATTGGCTTGCGCATCCAATAAGGCATGGCGCACCTTGTCTGATACCTTGGTTAAATCACCGACGACACGAATACGTACGCCATCAGCTTGAAGCTTAAGCAGGTGCTTGGCCAGGGCAACAACCAACAAACTCATCAGACCCGACACCTCATCCTCTGGGCGTTTCCAGTTCTCTGATGAGAACGCAAAAACAGTGAGAAATTCAATATCTCGATCCGCCGCAGCCTGAACGACCTTCACCAAGGCATCGACCCCGGCTTTGTGGCCAATGCCACGTGGCATGAATCGCTTATTGGCCCAGCGGCCATTGCCATCCATCACGATGGCAACATGGCGGGGAACCCGAGCGGGAGGAGATGTCGCGTCCATCAGCATGCCATTAGGTGAACACTCGCCTCAAACGGCGAGAATTTCCGCCTCTTTTGCTTGAACCAAACGGTCAATGTCGACGATTGTTCTGTCAGTCAACTTTTGAACATCATCTTGCGAACGACGATCATCGTCTTCGGTGATTTCTTTGTCTTTAAGCAATCGTTTAGCGTGATCGTTGGCATCACGTCGCAGATTGCGAACACCGACCTTGGCATCCTCACCGGCATTTTTGACGACCTTAGTCAACTCGCGTCGACGCTCTTCGGTCAAAGCCGGCATGGGCACCCGAATCAAGTCGCCTTGCGAGGCTGGATTGAGCCCCAAACCAGATTCACGAATGGCCTTTTCGATTTTAGGGCCCAAACCTTTTTCCCAGGGCTGGACACTGATCGTACGTGCGTCGAGCAAGGACACATTGGCCACTTGGCTGATTGGGACGTTCGCACCGTAATAGTCAACCTGCACTTGATCCAGAATGCCTGGGTGTGCGCGGCCGGTGCGGATCTTGGCCAATTCGGCTTTGAATGCCTCGATCGACCGGAGCATTTTATGCTCGGAATTTTTCTTGATTTCTGCAATGCTCATAGAAAGCTCCGTGCGTGTGGTTCGAATAGATACACACGTGTAAGAGAAAAAAACAGAACAACCAGTGACGGTGTTTACACGTGCACCAGCGTACCCTCATCCTCACCTAATACGACACGCTTGAGCGCGCCAGGTTTGAATATAGAAAACACTTTCAGAGGCAGGTTTTGATCACGACAAAGTGCGAATGCCGTCGCATCCAGCACTTCCAATTTATTGATCAAGGCCTCGTCAAACGTGATGCTTGTGTAGCGAGTGGCCAAAGGATCCTTTTTGGGGTCAGCCGTATACACACCATCCACTTTGGTCGCCTTCAGCATGATTTCAGCGCCAATTTCGGCGCCGCGCAATGCCGCAGCCGTATCGGTTGTGAAGAACGGGTTACCCGTCCCCGCAGCGAAAACGACAACCTTACCTTCTTCCAAATACTGCAACGCCTTAGGGCGAACATACGGCTCGACCACTTGATCGATGCTGATAGCGGACATCACGCGTGCAGTCATGCCTTCTTGCCGCATGGTGTCTGCCAAAGCGAGTGAATTCATCACCGTGGCCAACATACCCATGTAATCCGCTGTCGCACGATCCATACCAACGGCGCCACCGGCTACGCCACGGAAGATGTTACCGCCACCAATCACCACCGCAACTTGCGTACCCAGTGCCGTAACTTCTTGGATTTCTCTGACCATGCGAACGATGGTCGCGCGGTTGATGCCGTAGGCATCGTCACCCATCAGAGCCTCACCAGACAGTTTCAAGATGATGCGCTTGTAGCCAGGCATGCGAAGATCCTTGTGTGATGATTTCTTTGAAAACAGCGCTCAAGGCTCTCCCTTGGCGACTTAACTATCCACTCACCTCGTAACGAGGCTCAGCACAAGGGGGCTTACGCCCCCTTTTTATGCTTGATAAGGCAATTAACCCTTTGCAGCAGCCAATGTGGCGGCCACTTCAGCAGCAAAATCCTCTTGCTTCTTCTCAATGCCTTCACCAACCGTGTACATGGTGAAGCCTTGTGCTGATGTGTTGACAGACTTGAGATATTGCTCAACAGTTTGCTTGTCGTTCTTAACAAATGTCTGATTCAGCAAGGACACTTCTTTCAGAAACTTCTGTACCGAGCCTTCAATCATCTTGGCTGCGATGTCAGCAGGCTTGCCCGATTCGGCAGCCTTTGCTGTAGCAACGCTGCGCTCTTTTTCGATCAGGTCAGCAGGCACATCAGACGCTTGCAACGACACAGGCTTCATGGCTGCAATGTGCATTGCCACATCCTTGGCTGCCACTTCGTCACCCGTGTACTCCACAACAACGCCAATGCGTGTGCCATGCAGATAACTAGCAAGCTTGCTTGCGCCGCTGAAGCGCTTGAAACGGCGAATGGTGATGTTTTCGCCGATCTTACCGATCAAGGCAGCGCGAGTTGCCTCGACAGTCACGCCATTGAGATCCATTGCCGACAGTGCGGTCACGTCAACAGGATTTTGCTTGGCAACCAACTCAGCCAGTGTCTTGCCGAAGCCCAAGAAATCGTCATTCTTACCAACGAAGTCGGTTTCGCAATTCAGCTCGATCAGCGCACCAGTGGTGCCTTCGATATGGATCGAGACAATGCCTTCGGCCGTCACACGTGAAGCAGCCTTGGACGCTTTGCTGCCAAGCTTGACACGCAGAATTTCTTCAGCCTTTTCGAAGTCCCCAGAGGCTTCGGTTAAGGCTTTTTTGCACTCCATCATTGGTGCATCAGTCTTGGCACGCAACTCTGCGACCATGCTGGCGGTGATGGCAACCATAGGTGTTCTCCGTTCGATTTATGCGCGATGTCATCACCGCGACACAAGAAAATAAGATTGAAAAAAAGGGGCTGATCGTCAGCCCCTTCTTGCTAAGTCAAAGAGGCCTTAAGCAGCTTCGTTAACTTCCACGAATTCGTCACCACCGGCATCGGCCACAGCAGTCACAACTTCGTTCACAGCATTGGCACGGCCTTCAAGAATGGCATCAGCCACTGCTTTGGCGTACAACGCAACAGCCTTGGATGAGTCATCGTTACCTGGAATCACATAATCGATGCCTTCAGGCGAGTGATTGGTATCAACCACGCCGATGACAGGAATGCCCAACTTTTTGGCTTCTGCGATGGCAATTTTATGGTAGCCAACGTCGATCACAAATATAGCGTCAGGCAAGGTACTCATGTCCTGGATGCCGCCGATATCTTTTTCGAGCTTAGCCAATTCACGCTGAAACAGCAGGCCTTCTTTTTTCTTCAGACTATCAAGACCGCCGTCAACTTGAACTTGCAAGTCCTTCAGCTTTTTGATCGAGCCTTTCACTGTCTTGAAGTTCGTCAGCAAACCGCCCAACCAACGCTGATTCACAAAAGGAACACCAGCGCGTGCAGCCTCGATCGCCACCGTGTCACGTGCCTGGCGCTTCGTGCCAACCATCATGACGGTGCCGCGACGTGCCGACAACTGGCGAACGAACTTCAGAGCCTCTTCGAACGCAGGCTGCGTCTTTTCGAGGTTGATAATGTGGATTTTATTGCGATGGCCGAAAATATACGGGGCCATCTTAGGGTTCCAGAAGCGTGTTTGGTGACCGAAATGGACACCGGCTTCCAGCATTTCGCGCATGGATACAGACATGGAATGCTCCAGAGGTTACGTCTAGAAGCCGACAGAGATCTCACCGACCCAAAGCTTGGGATGATGCGACACCTTGGATTGCCGGCTTCGCGGGTATGTTTTCCTGAAGTATTTCGGGAATAACCCGAGGATTCTAGCATGAAAAACACCCGGAATCAAACCGCCCCTGACCAGATCGACACACATGCAGTCAGCGCTTAAGCTTCGCTTTGGCTTTCGCTCCACTCTTCTTCCCTGCAGGCTTTTTAGCAGAGGCCTTCCCTGCTACAGCATGCGCAACCCGCACCGCCACGGGACTCACGGAAGGCACCTTACTAGCACCGGACTGCCTTGCAGACTTGGTTGCGCGCTTGGCATCCCTATCCGCCAACTGCGTGCTGGCCAACTCATCCTGAGCTGACTCGCTGCCCCTTCCTCGCTTGCGGGCAGCTTGCTGCCCAAGAGGCTTCAGCTCAACACCTTCCTTGATCATCCGGAAGTCGATCTTGCGTGAATCCAGATCGACGCGACTCACTTGGACACGAACACGCGTGCCGATGCCATAACGCACACCACTGCGCTCACCGCGCAATTCTTGCCTAGCATCATCAAACCGGTAGTACTCGCCACCCAGCTCAGTTATGTGAATGAGCCCTTCAACATAGAGCCCATCAAGCTGAACAAACAACCCGAAGCTGGTTGCTGAGCTCACGGTGCCACCGTACTCTTCACCTAAGCGCTCACGCATGAACATGCACTTGAGCCAAGCCTCTACATCACGCGAAGCCTCATCCGCCCGGCGCTCATTTGCACTGCAATGAATACCAACCGTCTCCCACGCCGCAGCTTCCTCGGGGGGTAATTTGAGCCTAGAAGATGCCTTTGTCGGGGCGACGGGTAAGCCTTTGGCAGGCAAGCCTTGAGCAGCACCCGGCTTGCGTTTGAAGCGCCCTACTGAATGCTGTACAGGCGGCAGCTTCAAACCGTAGCGACCACTACCAAGTAGCGCCTTGATAACACGATGAACCAGCAGATCTGGATAGCGGCGAATTGGGCTTGTGAAGTGGGTGTAGGCCTCGTAAGCCAAACCAAAGTGCCCGCTGTTTGTCGGCGTGTAGATCGCTTGCTGCATTGACCTCAACAGCATGGTGTGGATCTGAATGGCATCCGGCCTGTCTTTAGTCGCCTTGGCGATCGATTGGAAATCGCCTGGCGTAGGCTCATCCCCGATACTCAGCCCCAAGCCCAACGCCTTGAGGTAACTCTTCAGCAGCGTGCACTTTTCGGGCGTGGGGCCCTCGTGTACGCGATACAGCGACGGGTGCTTCGCACGCATGATGAAGTCGGCTGAACAAACGTTTGCCGCCAGCATGGCCTCCTCAATCAGCTTGTGAGCCTCGGTTCTGACGCGAGGGATGATCTTCGCAATGCGGCCATTGTCATCGCAAACAATCTGGGTTTCCGTCGTATCAAAGTCAATTGCCCCTCGACTCGCTCGCGCCTTGAGCAAAGCCCTGTAGACCTCGTGCAAGTGCAACAGATGCGGCACCAATTCATCCCGCTTTTGAGCCTCAGGCCCGCGCGTGTTAGCCAATATGGCGGCCACTTCGGTGTAGGTAAATCGCGCGTGTGAGTTGATGACGGCAGGATAGAACTGGTAAGCGTGCACATCCCCCTCATGCGTGACCAGCATGTCACACACCATCGACAAACGCTCAACCTCGGGATTCAGAGAGCACAAGCCATTGGAAAGTTTTTCCGGCAGCATGGGAATCACACGCCGAGGAAAATACACCGAGGTCGCTCGCTCATATGCATCACGGTCCAGCGGCTCCCCTGGCTTGACGTAGTGACTGACGTCTGCAATAGCCACAAGCAAGCGCCATGCGTTTGGTGCTTTAGAGCGGCCTACCGTGGCTGGCTGACAATACACAGCGTCATCGAAGTCACGCGCATCTTCGCCGTCGATAGTGACCAACGCCACATCGCTAAGATCAATCCGCCCTTTCTTGTCGACGGCCCGAAGCTTGTCCGGCAGCTTGGCAGCTTGCGCCAAAACATCATCACTAAAACGATGGGGCACCTCGTATTTACGCACCGCGATCTCAATTTCCATGCCGGGGTCGTCGATTCCGCCCAGCACCTCGACCACTTTTCCAACAGGTTGCGCGCTCAACGAGGGCTGCTCGGTTAGCTCAACAGCCACAACCTGCCCAGCCTCAGCATTGGCCGTTGCCTTAGCAGGAATCAAGATATCTTGCCCGAAGCGCCGATCTTCTGGTGCAACGAGCCAAGCCCCCCCCTCATGCAGCAGCCGACCAATAATGGGCGTCTTGCTGCGATCGATGATCTCCAAGACAGCTCCCTCTGGGCGCCCTCGTCGGTCTGACCGCACGATACGCACCCTGATGCGATCGCGGTGCATCACCGCCCGCATTTCTTGCTGCGGCAGAAATACAGTGACTTCGCCGTCGTCGGTCTGCACAAAGCCATGGCCATCACGGTGTCCTTGGACAATGCCGGTGATCTCACCCATGGGGTTCACGAATTGCTGAGGTGTGGTTGTCATAGGTCTTATTTTGATGGTAGAATCAAGCTCTTCGCTGATGACGACGTGCATTTTTTCAAAAAAGCGCACTTGTGGTTAAAGGCGTAAAAAGTACCTGCCCAGGTGGCGGAATTGGTAGACGCACTAGTTTCAGGTACTAGCGGGTAATTCCGTGGAGGTTCGAGTCCTCTCCTGGGCACCAATTGAAAAGCCGCTTGATTATTCATCAAGCGGCTTTTTTCTTGCTCGACAAGCTTTGGGCATACCATTGAACAGGCGCCGAGCACAGGATGCCGCAAAGCCTTCCGGCCTTGAATCGCGCCCACAAACCGCATACAGACATGGTTTTGATCTCATCATCAATCTTGCCGCCTTTTACTCAGGCTACACCTTTTCATCTGCGCGCAGTCGAATAAACAGATCAAACTCTCGCCGTCACTGCTTCAGTGCAAAATCAAAACAAGGAAGATGCTACAGGCATGAATTCATGCTATAGTTTCGCTCTCTGCAGAAAATGAAATAAATTTCATGCAGAGCACCTGCCCAGGTGGCGGAATTGGTAGACGCACTAGTTTCAGGTACTAGCGGGTAACTCCGTGGAGGTTCGAGTCCTCTCCTGGGCACCAAATTTAAAAGCCGCTTGATCAAGTATCAAGCGGCTTTTTTCTTTATCGTATCAATGCCAATAAAAAAGCAACCAAATGGTTGCCTTTTTTTAGACCTTAACTCGCCTTTTTAAGGCATCGGGCCTGATGTTGTCGTATTCCTCAAAAGGCTGATGAATCCACGGGCTGGTAGGCAAGGATTCCACATAGAAATCCGGGGCGTAGGTCGACACTCCCTTCACCCATATCACAGCCGATCTCAATTCAACAATTGCCGGCATGCTGCGCAAACGGTCTACAACCGCCCTGAGTGTCACACCAGAGTCAGCCAAATCATCGACTAACAATACCCGCCCAGCCAACTCACCCTTTGGCATGGTGATGTATTTAGCCATATCTAGACGGCCTTGCAGTGTCCCGCCGTCGTCGCGGTATGAGCTTGTCGACATGATGCCCAGCGGGCGATCAAAAATACGGGAAAGCATGTCGCCGGGGCGCATGCCACCACGCGCCAAGCACAGAATTTGATCAAACTCCCAACCTGAGGCGTGAACCTTCAGCGCAAGACGCTCGATCAGCTGGTGGTACTCTTCCCAAGACACATACAGATGCTTGCCGTCGTCAGTGATCATGGCCGTTCCTTTTGCGGGCGTACTGTAGGGAGATGAATGCGGCACAAGCATCAACCCAAATAGGGGTGGCGTAAAAGGATGGTGTGATCACGGTCAGGCCCGGTGGACACCATATCAATCGGCGCACCGATCAACGCCTGAACGCACTCCAAATAGGCCCGCGCATTGGCTGGCAACTTATCCCACTCTGTGATGCCAAAGGTAGTCCCCTCCCACCCTGGAAAGGACTCATAGATTGGCTCGCACGCGATGATTTCATCCGCATCCAACGGCAGAATATCGACGCGCTGACCGTTGAGCATATAGCCAGTACAAATTTTAATCTCAGTCAAGCCGTCGAGCACATCCAACTTAGTCATGCACACACCAGAGATGCCGTTAATCAGGACGGAGCGTTTCAGTGCTGCCGCATCCAACCACCCGCAACGACGAGCACGCCCTGTTACCGTGCCCCGCTCTTGCCCCACAGTTGAAAGGTGAAAACCAACTGTGTCAGGCACCTCCCATTCGAGCTCTGTAGGGAATGGGCCACTACCTACACGTGTGGTGTAGGCCTTAGTTATACCCAAAATATAGTGCAACTTGTCAGGACCAACACCTGACCCAGCTGCCGCGTTGCCGGCAACGCAATTACTCGAGGTCACGAAGGGATAGGTGCCGTGATCGATGTCGAGCAAGGTACCTTGAGCCCCCTCGAACAAGATGCTTCCGCCTGCCACGTTATGCGCATGCAGACGAACACCCACATCGGCAAGCATCGGTAAAATTTGTTGCGCAGCCCTCATCGCTTCGTCATAGATAGGCTGGAATGCCATAGCAGCAGCATTCAAATAGCCTTCTAAAGCAAAATTATGCAGCGTCAAAAGCTCCTTCAACTTGGAAGCAAAGCGCTCCGGGTGCTTCAAGTCCTGAATCCTCAATGCTCGTCGGGCAACCTTGTCTTCGTAGGCGGGACCGATGCCCTTCCCTGTCGTGCCGATTTTGCCGCTGCCGCATGACTCTCGAGCCGCCTCGCGCGCCTTGTCTACAGCAACGTGGAAGGGCAAAATCAAAGGGCAGGATTCACTGATGAACAGCCGCGAACGCACATCCAATCCGGCCGCTTCCAAGCGCTCAATCTCGATCAACAGGTGGGTTGGATCAACAACAACGCCATTGCCGATGTAACACGCAACGCCAGCTCGCATGATGCCCGACGGGATCAGTTGAAGTGCTGTCTTCTTGCCATTGATGACCAAGGTGTGCCCTGCATTGTGCCCACCTTGAAAGCGAACAACGGCTGCCGCATGATCGGTCAACCAATCAACGACTTTGCCTTTACCCTCGTCGCCCCATTGGGTGCCAACGACAACGACATTGCGAGCGGGAGCGGTGCCGGCTTGAGCCGACGTGGATGTGCTTTGCATGGCTTATTCCTGTTTCGCAAATAGGGGATCGATCCGCTCAGAGCGCGCGTACCGACCAGCGTCCATCGACCATCGCTAGTTCGCGATCACAGTCAAATTCTTGGGCGTCATGTTCATGTCCAGGCAGTGCCCACACGACTGTGTGTCCCTGCTCTCGCAAGGTGCGCACAGCAACTCGCAAGGCTGGATCTTCGCCCCAAGGGGCGCAAATAGCCGAATGCTTGACTAGGCCATTGAGCCCAGCTAACAAATCAGCCAAAATTTTCAAGTCGAGGCTAAAACCCACTGCCGGGCGCCGCCTACCAAACACTGCACCGACCTCATCGTACCGACCACCACGGACTAACGCATCGGCGTACCCCTTTGCGTAGACAGCAAAGCGGGTTCCACTGTAGTAGGCAAAACCGCTGAAATCAGATAAGTCAAAGCCAACGGTAACACTAGGCTGGGTCTGTCTCAAGTGCCCAGCCAACCAAGCCAGATCATTCAGGGCAGCATCAACCAATTGATTTTTAGGCAGCACTGAACGTGCTTCTAACAATACAGCATCGTCCCCGAACAGTGTTGTCATGCGAACCAAAACCTCGGCTGCCTCAGGGATCGAAGCCAAAGTACCCTGGGTTGCCAAATCACGTAACGCTGCAACATCTTTACTGGTCAAGGCTGACACAACGGCTTCATGCGTGGCTTTGTCCAAAGCAGCGATGCCCAAACCGGCTAGAACACCATTGAGCAAACGCACATCAGCAAGATCTAAGACCAAGCCGGTCAGGCCAGTTGAAACCAAACCGTCAAGCGCCAATTCAGCCGACTCGAGATCCGCCTCCAAACCAGCGTGTCCGTAGATTTCTGCGCCCAGTTGCAGTGGCTCACGACTCGCATGTGGGCTGACTGGTCGTGTATGCAGCACTGGACCGCAATAGCAAAGCCTCGTTACGCCGTCACGATTGAGTAAATGTGCGTCTATACGCGCCACTTGGGGAGTCGAGTCTGCACGCACACCCAAAGTGCGGCCGCTGAGTTGATCCACCAACTTGAAAGTTTTGAGATCCAGCGCATGGCCAGTCCCTGATAAGAGCGATTCGATGTGCTCAAGCAGCGGCGGCATGACAAACTCGTAGCCGCAGCGGCGAGCAGCATCAAGCCAGACGCGGCGTAGATCTTCGAGGCGACGAGCTTGCGCAGGCAAGACGTCAGCAATGTGCTCTGGCAACAGCCAAGCAGAGGACATAAGAAAATGAGTGGGGGATTAAAAACGGGATTCTACAGGGCGACGGGCAAGATTTGACACAAAAATGCCATCTTCAGGCGGAATCAGGACTCAAGTAGTAGCCTGAATCACCCAAAGAAAAACCAAACCAATCACCATGCTAACCAAACCAGCGCTTCGAATTTGCTGATCGTTAAGGTGCATGATTTGCTCAAACAATCGACGCCACCCGCCAGGATTGATGGCGGGCAACAACCCTTCCAGCACAAGCACCAAGGCGAGGGCAATCCAGATTGCATCAGTCATGTCTGAATCGCCTCAAAAACAGCAGAGGCATCACTTCTTAGGGACAGGCGATGCTGAACCATTGCCACGCAGTGCCTTGAAAAATTCACTGCTTGGATCCATCACCATCACGTCCGACTTGCTACGGAATGTTGATCTATACGCTTCAAGACTGCGATAGAACTGAGCGAACTGAGGGTCTTTGCCAAAGGCATCCGCGTACAAGGCCGACGCTTTGGCATCACCCTCACCTTTTAATTTTTGAGCATCCCGATAGGCTTCTGCAACGATGATTTCCCGCTGGCGATCTGCATCAGCCCTGATTTTCTCACCATCAGCACCACCGGTTGATCGCAGCTCGTTCGCGACACGCTTGCGTTCAGACTCCATTCGGCGGTAGACAGACTCCGTGATATTGACTGCGAAGTCGACGCGCTTGATGCGAACATCCACGATTTCAATGCCAAATGATTTAGCATCATCAACCAATCGTTTGATCACGCCTTGCATGACCTTCTCACGTTCGGCCGACAGCATGGCGCCAACTGTTCGCTTGGTGACTTCTTCGTTCAAAGCGGCCTGAACGATTGGAGCGAGGCGGTTTTCCGCATTACGCAGGTTGACGCCATTATTGCGAATGAACTGTTTAGGCTCAACAACGCGCCACTTGACCAACCAATCGATAACCAAGCTCTTCTTTTCTGCCGTAAAAATGGGACGCGATTCTGGGCTGTCAAGCGTCTGAATGCGTCGATCAAGAAAAACGACGTTTTGGAGTGGTGCTGGTTGCTTGAGCTTCAGTCCAGGTTCACTGATCACTTCTTTGATCTCACCCAGTGCATAGACCACAGCGAACTCACGCTGATCCACCACATAGATCGTGGACGATGCAATGATGAGTGCCAG
Organism: Aquabacterium sp.; assembly: GCA_030654395.1. Taxonomy (GTDB): domain Bacteria; phylum Pseudomonadota; class Gammaproteobacteria; order Burkholderiales; family Burkholderiaceae_C; genus Aquabacterium. Next base: position 57,115 of record JAURXM010000020.1, on the reverse strand, counting down.
CAACGCGCCGGCCAAAATAATGCCAATTCGGTTCATTGTTAGATTCCTTGCTTGTACTGTCGTGGCGCTTCAGCGACCATCACGGCTGCGCAAACCATCACGCGAGCGAACATCTTGACTAACTGCGGCTGGACTGGTCGGTGCAGGCACCTCGGCCGTCGAAGTACCACTTGGATTGGGTGCTGGTGCCGCCACGACCGCGCCTGGAACGCCCGCAGCACTGGATTGAATCAACTTATCCAAAGGCAGATACAACAAGTTAGTGCCCTGGCGTGAGTCGACGACCACTTTGGTCACGTTGCTGTAGATTTGCTGCATGGTATCGATGTAGAGACGGTCGCGGGTCACGCCTGGTGCCTTTTGATACTCTGTCAAAACCGACTTAAATCGCTGGGCGTCACCCTCTGCTTGAGCCACCACCCGGGCCGAATATCCAGCCGCCTCTTCACGCAAGCGGGCTGCCGTTCCTTGAGCCTTTGGAATCACATCATTGGCATAGGCTTGACCTTCGTTCTTCAAACGCTCACGATCGGCACCTGCCTTGAAAGCATCATCGAATGCAGCTTGCACTTGCTCTGGTGCTTGGACGCTTTGGACATTGACACTTGCAACGGTCACGCCAGCTTTCAACTTGTTCAGTTGTTGCTGGATCGACTTGACCAATTCCGTGGCAATGGCATCGCGTTGCTCGTACAAAACCGAATTCATGGTGCTATTGCCGACGATTTCTCGCACGGCTGACTCGGCAGCTTGCGCAACAGCCTCATCAGAACTGCGATTCTCAAACAGGTACTGGCGAGCATCGGCTAAGCGATATTGCACAGTAAAGCGAATATCTACGATGTTCTCATCTCGTGTCAGCATGGATGAATCTCGCAGACCGGTCGCTTGCATCACAGCACTGCTACCGACATCGATCGATCGCAGCTGTGTCAAATTGACCACCTCTTGACTCTGAATTGGGAACGGCCAACGCCATTGCAAGCCTGCCTCAACGGTATGACTCACCCGACCAAAGGTCAGAATCACCGCCTGCTGACCCTCTTGAACTTGAAAGAAACCACTGCCTAACCAGATCAATACACCAATGGACGCGACCAAACCGAGTCCAATGCTGGCGCTACGTGGATCTGGCGTCATGTTGCCGCCTGAGCCGCCATCACCACTGCCACCGCCACGCCCAGAGAAAACCCCACTGAGCTTGCGGTTTAAGTCCTTCCACAATTCATCAAGATCCGGCGGCCCATCGTTACGCTCATTTCGAATTGGCTCAGTGCGGCCTAGGCTGGTCATTGATTGACGCATCAACCTGCCCCCCACCCAAACGAATCGTTGCGCAGCGTTCGACGCAAAATGCGCCAAAGCAGATGCCGTGATCATCACAGAAGGACGACCTTGTGACGGCACTGTGCCATTTTCCATAGATTGCATGTTCATGTTCGGACAGTAAAAAAGTCTGGATGTACCGAACGGGGTACATCTACATCAATAGGATTGTGCATGTCGAATCGCGGATCTAACTCAGGATTGGTGCTTGAATCAAGCCCCAATCCGCCCAAAACGGCTTCTGCGATGACACCACGCAACACATCCATGCCCTCGCCTGTAAGCGCGCTCACGAAAACGCGAACACATGCACGGCCACATGGCAACTCATATATATCACGTTGTACGCTTGGCTGCTGATCCGCCGACAAACAGTCGCACTTGTTGAAAACTAGCACTTGAGGCAAGTCAGCTGCTCCGATGCTAGCGAGCACCCGCATTACTTCATTGATCTGATCGTGTTGGGCTTGACTGCCTGCATCTATGACGTGAAGCAAGACATTGGCTTCGGTCGCCTCTTGCAAGGTCGCCTCGAAGGATGCGACCAAGCTATGCGGCAAATCGCGGATAAAACCCACGGTGTCCGACAAGGCCACGCTGGTTTGTGTTTCAGCCAAGAACACTTGTCGGGTTGTGGTGTCCAACGTTGCAAAGAGTTGGTTGGCCGTGTAGGCCCCGGCCTTTGTCAATGCATTGAACAGAGTCGACTTACCTGCATTGGTGTAACCGACCAGCGAGATGCGAAACGTCCCGGCACGCTCCCGAGACCTACGCTGTGTGTTGCGCTGCTTCTTGACCTTGACCAAGCGCTCTTTGACCGATTTGATTTTGGTCTCAATCATGCGGCGGTCAAGTTCGATTTGTGTCTCGCCTGGGCCACCACGGAGGCCAACGCCACCACGTTGACGCTCCAAGTGAGACCACCGGCGAACTAAGCGGGTGGCGAGGTACTCAAGGCGAGCCAACTCAACCTGCAACTTGCCTTCGTGGCTGCGTGCCCGGTCGGCAAAGATTTCAAGGATCAGACCAATGCGATCTAGCACCTCAACCTCTAAATGACGCTCAAGATTACGCTGCTGCGCAGGCGATAAGGCTTGGTCGAAAATAACGGCTTGAGCCTGGTGCATCACCACCAAGGCTTTGATTTCATCGGCCTTACCGGATCCCACGAAGAGCGCAGCATCTGGCGCTTGCCTGTTGGCGGTGATCTTTGCCACTGGCACGTCACCAGCGGACTCAACCAACAAGGCCAGTTCATTCAAGGTACCGTCATATGACGATCCACGACCAAAATTGACCCCAACCAAAACAACCCTAGGCTCATGGCTAGGGCCAGCAATCGACGTTGAGTATGTCAAGGCACTGTGCTTGGGTTGCTTAGGTAAAGAGGATCACTCTTCTGGTGTTTCGCTGGCGTGGAAGTTCACCGCGCGACCTGGCACAACCGTGGATATGGCGTGCTTATAGACCATTTGCGTCACCGTGTTGCGAAGCAGTACGACGTACTGATCGAACGATTCGATGTGGCCTTGAAGTTTGATGCCGTTGACCAAGTAAATGGACACCGGTACATGTTCTCTGCGCAAAAGGTTCAAGAACGGGTCTTGTAACAGTTGTCCTTTGTTGCTCACGATATGCTCCGTGTTGGAAAGTTTAAGATTGATCACCTTAACACAATCCCTGCCTAGACTCAGGCAAGGATCTGTGTTTAGGCTTATTGCCGGTCGGCAAATGGGTTATCTGAAGATTTAAACTGGATCCGCAGTGGTGTGCCAGTCAGCTTAAAGTGCTCTCGAAAGCGCCCCTCAAGGAATCGCTTATAGGTCTCGCTGATGTGTTCCAACGAGTTGCCGTGCACCACAATGATGGGTGGATTCTGGCCGCCTTGGTGGGCATAGCGAAGCTTAGGTCTAAACGGTCCGGCCAGCTTAGGTTGCTGGAACTGAACCGCTTCAGCAAGCAATCGGGTTAGAACTGGCGTTGGCATCTTGCACGTAGCGGACCGCCACGCAGAGGCAATCGACTTCCAAAGTGGCGCCAAGCCCTGACGTTTGATCGCAGAAATGTGCAACACGGGGGCAAATTTCAGAAACGCCAAACGCTGCTCGATCGAGCGCTCTAACAGCTCCCGCTGATAACTGTCTACCGCATCCCATTTGTTCACCGCAATAACCACAGCGCGCCCTGATTCCATGATGAACCCGGCGATGTGTGCGTCTTGCTCCGTGACGCCTTGCGTTGCATCAACCAGTAACAGCACGACATTGGCGTCTGATACGGCTTGAAGTGTTTTGACAACCGAGAATTTTTCAATCGCCTCAAACACACGGCCCTTGCGACGCAAACCTGCCGTGTCGATCAACTCAAAGCGTTGACCATCTCGTTCAAACGGCACACTGATCGCATCTCTGGTTGTGCCTGGCATGTCAAAAGCAACCAAGCGCTCCTCACCCAACCAAGTGTTGATGAGCGTCGACTTACCCACATTGGGGCGACCTGCGACAGCAAGGCGAATGGGGCGATCAGGATCGTCCTCAAGCAACTCATCATCTTCGTCCTCGTCGACAAAAAATTCTTCCAGCGCCAAATCGATCAGACTGCGTATGCCCTGCCCGTGTGCGGAAGAAATGGGCAGTGGCTCACCAATACCCAATTCATAAAATTCAGCAAGGTGAGCGCCTTCTTGCATGCCCTCCACTTTATTGGCAGCCAAGAAGACCTTCTTGTTTGCCGTGCGAAGGTATCGTGCGATGTCGTGGTCTTGCGCCGATAAACCATTGCGGCCATCAACAACAAAAATCACCGCATCTGCTTCGGCTACGGCTTGCCTCGTCTGCTTGGCCATTTCTTTGAAAATACCAGACGTGCATTCGGGCTCAAAACCACCTGTGTCGATGACGATGAACTCGTGCGAGCCCGCCCTTCCCTCACCGTAGTGACGGTCACGGGTCAAGCCAGCGTAGTCGGCGACGATGGCATCACGCGTCTTGGTTAGGCGATTGAACAACGTCGATTTGCCGACGTTGGGTCGTCCGACCAAGGCAATAACAGGTTTCATGTAATTCCAGCTAACAAATCAATTGGCACGCAAAGCGTAAACCGTCCCCTTGCGGGTCACAACCAGCAGCAGCTGATCGGACACAACTGGTGCTGCCACCAGAGGCGCATCGAGCTCCATGCGAGCAAGAGTGCGCCCATCATCCGACGCTAACAGGTGCAGATAGCCATCACGGTCCGCTACTGCAATTTTCTTATCCCAAATAACGGGGGCACTCAAGCCGCGGTATGTGAACCTATCAACCCGCCACATGATGTCGCCATTCCCGGCCTTCCAAGCACTGAGTCTATCGGCCCCGTCTGCACCAACGACCATCCAGTCATTAGCGGCGACTGCCTGTGTGCCTGCCTGTGGGCGCGTCCAGCGTACGCTGCCGCGATTCAATTCAAGGCAAGCCACTGACAACTGGAACGAACGCACGCAGACCTCGTCATCAACGCGAGCCACAGGTCCGACCAAGTCAGCCAATCGTTCGACCTCATTGGTGCCCCGTGGGGTGCCAACATTCACATCAAAGCGAACAGCACCCTTACTCGGATCCAAGCCGACCAAGCGCGCGCCCTGACCCACAATCAACGTGTCACGAAAAGCGGCGATCGCGCCAGAGGTCGCCAAGGCAAGTGGTTCGCCACCAGGGCGTTGGTATTGCCACAGCCATCGCCCATCTAGTACGTCATAAGCACGCACAGTGCGGTCTACACCTTGAATAAAAATACGCTCGCCAGCAACCAGCGGGGCGGTAATGATGCGACCAGGTTGACGCTCTTTCCAAAGAAGTTTGCCCTGATCAAACGCCAGCAACTCATTCGACTGCGTCACAACCGCCGCATAGCGGCCATCGCTCCCCACTGCTGCAGCCAATTCTGTATTGGCTTGAGCTCGCCAGCGCTCACGACCCGTCGCGATATCAAATGACACAATGTCACCATCGGTACTGGCCGTGGTGATGCTGCCTTGTGCAACGGCCACGGACAACTGCCCGCTCACTGAACCGACTCGCTGCGACCATACCGTCGTCAACTGCATCGTGGGGCTCAGGGACTCCAGCGAAGCAGGCTTAGGTTTAGTTGACCCGCAAGCGGACAACGCAGCGATCACCACGATGGTCAAGCATCGCGTCAACAGGTCCGATGATCGGATGGGCATTTTCGCCAATTTGGCGCTGCTTATCTGGGTCATTTGTACTTCCACGAGGGCGTTCAACTCAGGCTGCCTAGGAATCAATTGGCGTGTGAGACGGGCGATGATGCTTTGCTTGTTGAAGGCGAAGGGGCTTGACCTAATGCAGTCAACTTGCCATCCACAAAACGGCGATATTCAACGGTGGCATCAAGCCCATTCCAAGCAGCCAGATAAGCCTTGGTCGCTTCATCCTTCTTGCCCTGAGCCAGCAAAATATCACCACGGCGATCCTGTACCAGAGCAGTAAATTCAGCAGGCACATCAGCGGAGATTGTTTTCAGTGCTTGCTCAAATTGCTTGGCATCCATTTGAATCCCGGCCAAACGCAAACGACCTACAGCGACCAAAGCTGCGTTTTTGCCGTTGTCAACCAACCATTGCAAATCAGCTTGGCTTTGGTCTGTTTTTTGATGATCCATGGCCACCTTGGCAGCAAGCAAGGCGCCTTGCTCAGTGAAGGTCGTGCCTGCATACTTGCTTTTTAAGTCCGCAAAAGCCAGCGCCGCTTTGTCGGCATTACCTGATGTGGCAGCGAGATCCAACTCTTCATAGAGGCTGCTGGCACCAGTTGCCTTTTGTTGCTGCCAGTATTGGTAACCCATCCATGCCGCGTAAGCACCCAACACCAGCACCAGCAACCAAGTGATGAGGTTGCCGTACTGCTTCCAGAAGTGCTTAACTTGGTCAAGCTGTTCTTGCTGTTCTAGATCGTAGGTCGCCATGAGGGGCTCGTTTGTATGTTTGCGGAAGTTGTGGATTATGACTTGCGTGCAGCCAATAACGAAGCTGCCCAGTCTGCAACACCATTCAATGGTTGCAAAACTTGCTCTCCGTGATCACGAAGTGGCTTGACAGAGACCTGACCTTGCGCGACCTCGTCTGGCCCAAAGACCAGAGCAAAGCGTGCGCCACTGGCATCGGCCTTCTTGAATTGCGATTTGGGACTGGCTGGGCCATCTTTACCGGCTGGATTGAGAACGATATCCAGCCCTTGTTGACGTAGCCCCTCGATGGCGACCAATACCGTACTTAGTGGTGTGCCGGCAAAAACGACAGCGAATGCATCTGGCGCAGTAGACGGTGGTTTGATACCTACCTCATCCAGCAACAAGAGCAGCCGCTCCATCCCTAAGCCCCATCCCACGGCAGGGGCTGGTTTGCCTCCCAACTGCTCAATCAAACCGTCGTAGCGCCCGCCACCGCAGACAGTGCCCTGAGCGCCAAGCTTGTCAGTGACCCACTCAAAAACAGTCAGGTTGTAGTAGTCCATGCCCCGCACCAACCTTGTATTGACGCTGTAGGCAACGCCCACGGCATCAAGCACTTGCTTGACAGCGTTGAAGTGAGCCAAGGACGCTTCACCCAAGTAATCAAGCAGTTTGGGTGCGGACTCAACCACAGCTTGCATAGCAGGGTTTTTGGTGTCTAGGATACGCAAGGGGTTACTGTGCAGACGGCGCTTTGCCTCGTCATCAAGCAAGTCAGCATGCGCCTCCAAGTGCTTGATCAGCGCTTCTCGGTGAGCTTTGCGTTCGTCAGGTTGGCCTAGGCTGTTGATTTGAAGCGTGATGTCCTGCCCGATAGTGAGCCCGAGGTCACGCCATAGCGCTGCCGTCATCAAGATCAATTCTGCATCGACGTCGGGACCAGCGAAGCCCATTACCTCCGCGCCTACTTGGTGAAACTGACGATAGCGTCCTTTCTGTGGGCGCTCATGCCGGAACATTTGCCCAATGTAGAAGAGCCGTTTACCACCTTCATACAGAAAAGTGTGCTCATTGACCGCGCGCACGGCGCCAGCGGTACCCTCAGGGCGCAAGGTGAGCTTGTCGCCATTGAGGCTGTCTTCGAAGGAGTACATCTCCTTCTCTACGATATCGGTTACCTCGCCCAAGCCGCGCACAAACAAGGCCGTTGGCTCAACGATTGGCGTGCGCATATTTTGGTAGCCGTAGCGCCGCATGAGCTTGCGCACGGTGTCCTCTAACCATTCCCAGCGCGCCGATTCGGGCGGAAGGATGTCGTTCATGCCTTTGATGGCTTTTAATGTCTCGGCCATGGGATTTCTTTATTTTTGTCCGTCTATAAAATCAAACAACAACTGTCTTTGCAAAACGCCGGTCGATGTAGTCTTCAACGATCTGCTGAAACGCTTGAGAGATGCCATCCCCTCTCAATGTCATGGCTTTTTCCCCGTCGATATAGACGGGTGCGGCCAATGCCTCACCAGTGCCGGGCAGGCTGATCCCGATGTCTGCATGCTTGCTTTCCCCTGGCCCGTTGACGATGCAGCCCATGACTGCGACTTTCAACTTTTCAACGCCCGGATACTGGACACGCCAAACTGGCATCTGCGCTCTCAAAAAATCATCGATCTGCTTGGTTAGCTCTTGGAATGTGGAGCTTGTTGTCCTGCCGCACCCTGGGCACGCGGTCACACTGGGCGCGAAACTGCGCAAACCGAGCGCTTGCAGTATTTCTTGGGCGACCACGACCTCTTGTGTACGAGCCTCGCCTGGCTGCGGTGTCAGGGATACGCGAATGGTGTCGCCAATGCCTTCCTGCAGCAAAATCGACAAGGCTGCGGCTGACGCCACGGTGCCTTTGGTAGCCATACCCGCCTCAGTCAAACCCAAGTGCAGCGGGTAGTCACAGCGCTGAGCCAAACCTCGGTAAACACTGATCAAATCTTGCACGCCACTGACCTTGCAGGACAGGATGATCTGCTCGTGCGCCATGCCAAGCTCACAAGCTGCTTGGGCGGACTGCAAAGCAGAGCTGATCATGGCTTGGTACATCACCTGCTTGGCATCCCAAGGCGCCACTCTGCTTGCGTTCTCGTCCATCATGGCTGCTAGCAGCTCTTGATCGAGGCTACCCCAGTTCACGCCAATGCGCACTGGCTTGTTGTACCTGAGGGCGACTTCGATCATTTGCGCGAACTGCTTGTCGCCTTTCGCACCCTTACCCACATTGCCTGGGTTGATACGGTACTTGGATAAGGCCTCGGCACACGCTGGATAATCCGCCAACAGCCGGTGTCCGTTGTAGTGAAAATCACCGACCAAGGGAACATCTATCCCCATGCGGTCGAGTTGCTCTCGCACATGGGGGACGGCCTGCGCAGCCTCGGGCGTGTTCACCGTGATGCGAACCAACTCAGAGCCAGCCAAAGCCAAGGCTTTGACTTGAATCGCCGTTCCAATAACGTCGACAGTATCCGTGTTGGTCATCGATTGAACCCGCACGGGTGCATCCCCGCCGACGGTCACGGTGCGAGCCCCCCACACCACACGGGCTTGTCGTGAGCGACGTGCGTTTGGCGTGGCCACGTCAACCAAAGAAAAACCGCCCATCGTCATTTCAACTCCAGCCGTGCGACATTATTGTGCGTTGTAGATATCACCTCGACTGGTTGGCCTTTGTACCGCAGCTGAACCCCGGCAGCATTGCCAATCAATACATTCAAGGGCGACAGGCCCCCCAAAACAATTTGCTCTCCTGCTTGAACATGCCGGGACAGCAGCTTGCTGCCCTTCGCATCGCGGACCTCAATCCATGACGCTTGCCGCGCATTCACAAGCAGTGCGGCTGAGTCGCCATCCGTGGACACACGGGAAGCGGACGGTGCCGGCGTCGAGTTCACAAGGCGAGGATCGACGAACGGGGGCACGAGCACGGCAGAAGAGGATGCCACGCTATAGCTCGCTGCAGCATCCACCTCATCCAACTGCAAGGGGACCAAACCAGGCTTTGCAGAAGACGCCACGGCCACGGGTGGTGCCAGCGGCGCAATGGCAGGTGCGGCAGGTGTGATATCCGCAGCAGGCGCTGGAATCACGGGCTTCGCCGCCGGCTGAAACCAGCGCTGTACTGTGCCCGGCACATCAATCGAATCTGGTAAAACCAAAATCAGCAAGGCACCGAGTAACAAGGCAATCGGAGCCAACCATTTGATGCTCAGAATAGAGGACCAACTCCACTGGCGGTCAAAGAGCAATGACGTCCCACGAGATTCTTTGAAGGGCTGATTCAAAGAAGGTTTACCGCCGGCCAATTCGAAGGGCTTGGCAGCAGGCAGTGCCGCCAAAATTGGACTTGGATCTAAACGCAGGGCTCGGCATACGGTCATCGCCAACGCACGGGTAAAACTAGGATCAGGCAAACGACCATACTGACCGCGCTCTAGCGCATCCAACTTCGCTGGTGTCACTTTGATGGTTGATGCTAACTTCTCCAAAGTGATACCTTGAGCCTCCCGGGCCAAGCGCAAGGCTTCGCCCGCACTGCGATTCCCCGCATCAGGCGCAGACAAAACGACAGGTGATGGTTCAGTCATCAAATCGCCCCAATTCCAAGGCATTGGCTTCACGTGAGGACACAAATCGGTTACGCAGTTGATTGGCCAATTCGTCCCGTCCGTTGAAATTACTCATTTTATTTTCGATTCGCACTGCCAACCACAGAGACTCGGCTGTAGTCTGACTGGGTACATTATTGACACGCCGGATATAAAAACGCGCTCGCTCGAATTCCCCTCGGCGATACAGTACCGAGGATAAATTAAATGCAGTAGCCGGGTTGGATGGATCTAATTCATAAGACTTGATCAACGTTTTTTCTGCTTCCGGGTATAAACCTGCACTGACCTGACAAACACCACGGGCGAGCAGTGTTTTACTTGCAGTCACACTCAGACGCAAGGCGGTGGCCCGCTCAAACAAGGCATCTGCTTCTGGATACTGTTGTTGGCGGCACAAAAACCACGCGTAATTGTGAAGCACGCTGCCGTTCGACTCGTCTAACGACAGTGCGTGCTTGAAGCTGGCTGTAGCTCGTGCGTTGTCACCCATCGCGTCATAAATTAAAGCACGCAATTCATGTGTTGCAGGCAGACTAGGGTCAATCGACACGGCTTGCTTGAGCTCATCCAACGCGGTGTTGTATTGCCCTTGTGCATAGTAGGTCGATGCCAACTCAAGGCGGATACGGGCACGCTTGCGCAAGTCAGTTTCATCTGATGCCGTGGCGATATCGCCGCCGCTGGAGGCTATATCGGCCCGAGGTATGCCGGCACACCCCCCTAGCTGACTAAGGCTAACCATCGCAGCAGTCAACAAGCTAACCGTCAGCACCACAGTGCGAAGCGTCCTCATGCAGCAGTCTCCATTAAAAGGGCTCAGTGTAGAGGCTATGCAAGCCTGTTCCGCATCTCATTGAGGCTGACGGTTACGCTCCCCCGGCTTCGGGGACGCCACCTTCACAGTGACGGCTTGCCGCAACAGACGGTTGCTCGCATTGGTGCGGTCCTGAACTTCGCCCGCCAATTGCCCGCATGCTGCATCGATGTCATCACCGCGGGTCTTACGGATGGTCGTGATGATCCCTGCGTCGGCCAATACACGCCCAAATGCCTGAACTCGCGACATATCAGATCGATACAAGCCTGACTGAGGGAATGGATTAAACGGTATCAAATTGAATTTGCAATTGATTCGCCCTTTAACCAACGCTATCAATTCTTGAGCCTGCTCATCGCTGTCATTGACGCCGTCAAGCATGCAGTACTCAAAGGTAATAAAGTCGCGAGGGGCCGCCTCTAGGTAATCTAGGCAGGCCGTCAACAACTCGTCAATGGGATACTTTTTATTGAGCGGCACCAGCTCATCACGCAAAGGATCATTAGGCGCATGCAACGAGACAGCCAAAGCAACTGGGCAGTCATCCTTCAGGCGCTCAATCATCGGCACGACGCCTGAGGTCGATACGGTGACACGCCGTCGTGACAAGCCATAGCCATGGTCATCCAACATCGCCTTCAAGGCGGGGACCAAGGCGCTGTAGTTTTGCAACGGCTCGCCCATACCCATCATGACAACGTTACTGATGATGCGATCGGTCGTGCCTAGGCGCGCGCGTAGTGTGTGCTCGGCATACCAAAGTTGGGCGATGATTTCGCCAGTAGTGAGGTTGCGACTAAAGCCTTGATGCCCTGTTGAGCAAAAACGGCAACCTACAGCACACCCAGCTTGCGAGGATATGCAAAGCGTCCCACGATCAGATTCCGGGATGTAGACGCTTTCAACTGCGTTGCCACCACCGACATCGAATAACCATTTGATGGTGCCGTCAGCAGACACATGCTCGCTGATCACTGTCAACGGCGTCACAGCTGCGATGCCTTTTAGCTTACTGCGCAGTGATTTGGCCAAGTCCGACATCTGTTCGAAATCGGTAGCGCCTTTTTGATGTATCCAACGGAACAACTGAGTGGCGCGAAAGCGCTTTTCACCCAGTTGCTCACAAAACGCAGTCAACCCATCAAGGTCGTAGTCTAGAAGGTTAACGGCGTCCATACTGCCCCAATGATGCAAGCCGATTAACGGCTATACACGTTCAAAGCTGGGAAGAAGAAAGCGATTTCTGCTGCAGCAGTTTCAGCAGCATCAGAGCCGTGAACGGCATTGGCATCAATGCTGTCAGCAAAGTCAGCGCGAATGGTACCGGGGGCTGCCTTCTTTGGGTCGGTTGCGCCCATCAGGTCACGGTTCTTCAAGATGGCGCCCTCGCCTTCGAGCACTTGCACAAAAACAGGGCCGGACACCATGAAACCAACGAGGTCCTTGAAGAATGAACGCTCTTTGTGCACGCCGTAGAACTGCTCAGCCTCAGCTTGCGACAGTTGCACCAATTTGGCAGCGGCCACTTTCAGGCCAGCGCCTTCAAAGCGACTGACGATTTGGCCGATGACGTTCTTTGCAACGGCGTCTGGTTTGATGATCGAGAGGGTGCGTTCAATAGTCATGTAGTTCTCCACAGTCAATAGTTTGACAAAACCTAGCATTGTACTGGGCAAATGCGACAGCAACACCAGGCATGTACTTGGCAAGGATGGGTATTAGCGGCGACCTCGGCCGCCGCCGCCACTTCCGCCACCACTTCCGCCGCCACTGCCACCACCTCGCCGACCACCGCCGCCTATTTTGCCAAAGTAAGCATCAGCACCGATGTATCCCACAGAGGTCTGCATTGGATCTGGCTGCCTTGGGCCGCCACGCTCTTGTCCACCACCCTTGCCGTGATCCTGATCAGGGCGACCGAAACCAGATGTGATGCGCTGAGAGCCCTTCACAAAACGCTTATCAAAGGTCTGCTCAAGCGGATTGGGGATAGGACCGATGTTATCCATATCGTCGCCAGAATCCTGACGACGCGCCGCTGGCTGCCTGTCCGGCGCGGGACCGCGAGGAGGACGCCCTCCTGGACCACCCTGCTGACCTGCAAACTGACCGCCCTGCTGCTGACGCCCGCCCTGACTTGGCCCTAGTCCTTGCTGCGGCCCATTGCGCCCCTGCCTGTTATTGGCCACGGGTTGCTGCGGAGGTCTTTGCTGTTGAACCCGACCACCGCGCCCCTGCTGACCTTGCCCTTGACCAAAGTCTGGGCGATCCATACCGGCCAGCGACTTCACAGCGCGGACATCAGACTCACCCAACTCGACCCATATGCCGCGCTTGAGGCCGCGAGGCAACACGATGGCGCCATAACGAACACGGATCAAACGGTTGACGGTCAGTCCGACAGCATCAAACAACTTACGCACTTCACGGTTACGACCTTCCGTGATGACCACGCGGTACCACTGGTTGACACCTTCGCCTGCGCCGTTGCCTACAGAGAGGAATGACGCTGTTTGGCCATCAATCTCCACACCAGTAAGCAATTTTGCTCGAGAAGGCTCATCAAGTGAACCCAAAACCCGTACCGCGTATTCGCGTTCCACGCCAAAACGTGGGTGCATCAGCTGATTGGCGAGCTCACCAGAGTTGGTGAACAAAAGCAAACCTTCTGTATTCAAGTCAAGGCGACCAACCGACATCCACTTGCCGTTGACCAAACGTGGGAGCCGACGAAACACCGTAGGACGACCCTGAGGATCATCATGCGTGACGACCTCTCCTGCCGGCTTGTGATAAGCCAAAATACGCGCGGGCTGAGGTGCAATCCTGATTTTGATCGGACGACCCGCCACCTTGATTCGGTCACCGTGAGAGATACGTTGACCGATGTGAGCGACTTGGTCATTGACCTCAATGCGCCCATCTTCGATCATTTGCTCAATATCACGACGCGAACCCACGCCTGCTTGAGCCAATACTTTTTGCAGCTTAGGTGCGTCAGGCTCTGGGCGCAAAACGCGTTTGTATGCAGCCCCTTCTTCGCCTGAAGCCTCTTCCACTTCCTCTTCGCGCTCTTTGTCGAAATCACCCGACATCAATTCATCGAAGACCTCGGTGGCTTGCTCGGCAGCCATTGCGGCACGACGGGACGGCAGTTGATCTGGCTCACCAAGAGACTCGCCATCAATCGGTGCACCATCCACACCACTGGAGTCGGATCGCATGGTCTGCGGCCTGTCACCGCGAGCAGGACGGTCGCCGCGAGGGCCTCGCGAACGATCACGGTCCCTGCGCCCGCCACGCCCTTCGGGGCGCACACTGTCTTCGGCACCAGATTGAGGCAGAGCGCCCTCACCCGCCACGGGGACTGCCACTGACACAGCATCGTCCTGAGCCAATTGAATGAAGCCATGCGGAGCCTCTTCGCGAGGCAAATCCGAAGCTTCTACAACAGCCTCTACGGCCTTTTTACGGGGCGCACGCTTAGGCTTCACTTCCACAGCTTGCGCGTCAACCACGTCGGCAGAAGCCTCAGATTCACTTCGCGGCAATTCGATAACTGCGACGTCGGCTTCCGCCTTCTTTCGCCGAGCTGGCGTTTTTTTAGCTGCCACAGCGACCTCAGAAGCCTGAGCGCCAACACCTTCACTAGTGGCATCTGGCGTCAACTCCGCTTCGACAGCTTTAGGTCGACGTGCACGCTTAGGTTTGACCGCGTCGTCGGAGACCAAAGGCTGTTCGTTTGGATCTTGCATTGGCTGGTTGTCTGTGGTCATGGAGCAGGGTTAAAAGAAGGTAGTTCAGGTTCGGCAAGCACATCAGGCTCGACCGGCTCAGTCGCATCAAGCAAAAAAGCCTGGTCGTTAGCCGGACCAGTCTCGTCTGCGGGTAAATCATCGGTTGCAGCCTCTTCCAGACCAGGCAGCAACGCCTGACTGATGGGCAACCCATCCAGGGTCGGCAGCTGATTCAGCGAGGCCAATCCCAAATCATCCAAAAAACTCTTGGTCGTCGCATACAAGCCAGGGCGACCAGGTGCATTGCGGTACCCGATCACTTCAATCCAGTTGCGATCTTCTAGTTGCTTGACGATGTTCGTACTCACCGTCACGCCACGAATGTCTTCTATATCACCACGGGTCACCGGCTGCTTATAGGCAATGATGGCCAGCGTCTCCAGCGTGGCACGTGAGTACTTCACTGGCCGCTCCGGGTTGAGTCGCTCAAGGTGCAATTGCACACTGGCGCGAGTCTGAAACCGCCAACCTGTTGCCACCTCGCGCAACTCTACGCCCCTACCTTGCCACTGCGACACAAGCTCAGCCAACAGCGCACGCACCGCATCCATCGACAACGTGTCGTCGAACAGTTGCCTCATGTCGCGCAGCGTCATAGGCTGATTTGCGCAAAGCAGCGCTGCTTCCAAAATGCTGCGCGCATCCTGAGGATTGAGGACGTCCATCTCTTCAATCGAAATAATCGGCAAACCTTTTAGGGCCGGCCTTGCGGGATTTGGTCCAGCTCATTGCTGGCGTCATGTGCCGATGCCGCGATTCTGGCAGCGCGGGGCGTCGGGGTCGCCGTGATTCAAATGTAGCCTCGTTCGGAGGCAAATTCTCAAGGGCGCCGTGAAGTGCGCACCGCCTGTGTCAGGCTTTTTCGCAAAATTCCTCAGCGAAGGGTTCTTGGCCCCAGTACTTGCTTGAGCATTATGCACCCAGAATCACAATGGAGCAGCTTCAATTTTAGGCGATGCTGAGAGAGTTTGCCAAGCCAGAGCCATATCAGGCGGCAATGGCGCCTCAAATTTAAGCATTTCACCCGTAATGGGATGCTCAAAGGACAGCCGGGTTGCATGCAAAGCTTGGCGAAGCATGCCCAACGCTGGCGGCCCGCCATACAGCGCATCCGCCACAAGGGGATGTCTTCTGCTGCTCAAGTGAACCCGAATTTGGTGCGTGCGACCTGTGTGCAATGTACACAATACGCCACTATAAGGTCGGGCAGGCAAATACTGATCAGCCTTGACGCCGACCCCAGGCTCTGGCGCCCACTCCCCGACCAACACCCGCCGGACATCTGTGCGCGCTGACTTACCTGATGGCACCACAGCCATCCGAACGCGTGTGGCCGGATCGCGCCCGATGGAGGATTCAACTCTGAACTCCTCTGGAACCAAGCCCAAAACCAACGCCAAATACTGCCGACTGACCTCTCTGGCTGCAATAGCACGGCTGAGCGATGTCACGGCAACCAACGTTTTACCAACAACCATCAAACCGCTGGTGTCTTTATCCAAGCGATGAACAATGCCAGCCCTTGGCAAATTGACTGCCCCCGCGTGGTGTGCAAGCAAGCCGTTCATCAACGTGCCAGTCCAATTGCCGGCAGCTGGATGCACAACCAAGCCTGCGGGCTTGTTGACAACCATCAAATGCTCATCCTCGAACACGATAGGAAAATCCATCGCCTCAGGCACAAAAGCCAAACTTTGCGCCGTGGGCTTGAGCACGACAACAACGCGCTGCCCTTGTGTGACCTTGCGGGAGGCAGAATTGGCCAGCACGCCGTCCACCTCAACGCACCCTTCTTCAATCAAGTGCTTGAGGTGATTCCGAGAAAACTCTGACGCACCGGTCACCAAAAAAACATCCAAGCGCTGACCATGAGCGGAGCCGGGCACGAGCAATTCGCGGCGCTCAATCTCTCGCGGTGCGCCATGCGCGCTCAGATCAGCGTCAGCAGCGTCATCCCAATCTTCAGCCAGATCGGCATCCTGAGATGCCATTTCGAGGTCCAGGACGGGCTGGGGCGTGGGCGGAGCAACGGGCAATCGACGAGCCATAAAGCAAACAAACCTTAATGAAGAATGAAAGAGCGGCCAAGGCTTCTATACTGGGGGTTCTGGCGCTGTAAGGCGGGACTGCATGCAGAGAAATCTGCAACATATACAACGTGAAACTGCTGAAAAAAACCATTTTAAGTACTTGGGCCAGCCAACGTGCTGGTCTGCTGACATTGGCTGCTAGCGGCTTGATGGTGGCTTGTGCCTCGTCACCTCAGGACGAATACGCCAACATCAGCCCGGACAAATTGTACGCAGATGCAAAGGAAGACTCGTCAGATGGCAATTTCGAGACGGCCATCAAGCGTCTTGAAAAAGTAGAAGCACGCGCATCTGGCACGCTTTTGGCGCAACAGGCTCAGATCGACTTGGCCTACGCCTACTACAAAACAGGTGAAAAAGCCCAAGCACTTGCCAAGCTTGAACGCTTCATCAGGTTGCACCCAACCAGTCCCGCACTGGACTACGCGTTCTACTTGCAGGGCCTGGTCAACTTCAATGACGATTTGGGCTTATTCGGACGGTTGGTCAAGCAAGACTTGTCCGAGCGCGATCAACAGGCTTCACGCGATGCGTACGAGTCGTTCAAGCAACTAACAGAGCGTCTCCCGAATTCCAAGTATTCGCCCGATGCCCGATTGCGCATGGGCCATATTGTCAATTCACTCGCTGCGGGCGAAGTACATGTGGCGCGCTACTATTTACGCCGCGGTGCTTATTTGGCCGCAGCCAATCGGGCTCAACAAGCCGTCAAGGACTACCGCCAATCCCCTGCGATTGAAGAGGCGCTGTACATCATGGCGCAAAGCTATGCGCAACTGGGCTTGACGCCGCTGCACGATGACGCCATGCGGGTACTCAAGCAAAGCTTTCCTAGCAGCCGCTATCTTGGCGAGCCAAGCGCAGCATCCGGCTATGTGAGCAAGCCTTGGTGGCAACTCTGGTAATGCACGGGAAATAGGCTGCGTTGTATTGCAGCCTATTTCTAACAGTCAGTCACCACTCGCGGCATCGCCCGTTGTGAAGCCGCTAAGTGTACCTTGGTCGTGCACATCCCGTCCCAAAGGTCGCACGTCAACAGGTTCATCCACGGGTGATAAGTCAGCTGAAGCATCCACAAGCACGGGTGATGCTTGGATTCGGTGGACGAATCGACGTGCTCTGTCATAAGGAAAGACGTCGTGCACATAACCAGCCTTGATGCGCTCTTTGTGCTGCTGCCAAAAGTCAGCCTCTAAGAGGTCACCGTGATGCGCCATAAAGACTTTGCGCACGCGCGGATCACCTAGCAGGAAGGGCCCAAATGTCTCTGGGAAGACATCACGTGGGCCGACTGTGTACCAGACCTCAGCAGACATCTCTTCCTCTTCGTTGCGAGGCAAAGGTACTTTACGGAAATTGCAGTCGGTGATGTATTCGATTTCGTCGTAGTCGTAGAACACGACCTTGCCGTTGCGGGTGACGCCAAAGTTCTTCCATAGCATGTCACCTGGGAAAATATTGGCTGCCACAAGATCTTTGAGAGCGTTGCCATACTCAATCACCGCGTGCTCCAAGGACTCGCCTGTTGCCTCACCAATGTAGATGTTGAGCGGCACCATACGGCGCTCAATGTAGAGGTGTTTGAGGATCAAGACCTGCCCGTCCTCGTCCTCTTCCATCACGCTCGGAGCAAATTTTTTAAGCTCAGCGATCAGTTCATCGTCAAAACGAGCGCGCGGGAAAGCCACGTTGGTGAACTCAAGTGAGTCGGCCATGCGCCCTACCCGATCGTGCTGCTTGACCAACTGGTATTTGCTCATGATGAGCTCGCGGGTCGTGTCTTTTTGCGGTGGGAAGTAGTCCTTGATCACCTTGAACACGAAGGGATAAGACGGCAGATCAAATACCAGCATGACCATGCCCTTGATGCCTGGCGCAATGCGGAACTTGTCGCTGGAATGCCTAAGATGGAACAGGAAGTCGCGATAGAACAAATTTTTGCCATGCTTTTGCAAACCGATGGCGCTATAGAGTTCGCCCCGAGGTTTACGAGGCATCAAGGTACGCAAAAACTGCACATAGGCCGAGGGCACCGGCATCTTCACCATGAAGTAGGCGCGCGCAAAACTAAATAACGCCAACAAGTCGTCTTCACCAAACAGCGCTGCATCAATATATAGGCGGCTCTTGGAATTGTGCAAAATCGGAATGGCAAAGGGCAGACTTCTAAAACCATTGACCACTTTGCCAACGATGTACGCACCTTTATTTCGAAAGAACAACGACGACAGCACCTGAATTTGGAAATTGGTGCGCAGCCGTACACCGCCGACTTGCTCCATCAGCGCAGCGTAAACAAAGTCAATGTCACGATCCAAGTCGTCAAACGGCAGGTTTAGCTCGTAGTTCAACACCAAGGTTTTGAGCATGTCCCGCAGGTTCTCACCGGTCGGATAGTAGGCTCGGAAAGTGGCACTACCATCCACGTCATCATCGTCAATGTATTCGGTAGACACCGCTGGTCGCACGAAAATAAAATCGTTGCGGTAGTACTGGCGGTGGAGGATTTTGATCGTGACTGAATTAAAAAAGGTCTCCGCCAACTCTGGTTGCTTGTGCCCTGTGAGCAAGCCGATGTAGAACAGCTTGATCTGGTGCCAGACCTCCATTGGCAAGGAGCTGGCTTGGTAGTCAGTTTCGAGTCGCTCGACAGCTTCATCCACCCGCAGGTCGTAGAACTCAATACGCAGCCGCTGTGCGGTTTGTTGCCCATGCCAATCCGCGTCTTCAAATCGGCGCTTGGACTGGGCACTGGTTTCACTGAAAATCTTGTAATGCCGATCGAAGCCGTCCAAGAGTGCCTTGACGATTTCGAATACACGTGGATCTGTCAGCTGCTGCGGAAACATGGATGAAATGTCCTGGTGAAATAAGTGACTCAAACCGGCGTAGCGTAACGATTTTGCAGCTGACGCAGCGCTTCTGCATAGGCTTCAGCCAGTGCGTCAGGGCCTGCAACAGACATGCGCAGATCGTTGATCAAACCATTATGCAAGCCATATACCCAGCCATGCACGACGACACCTTGACCGCGCGCCCAAGCGTCTTGAACGACAGTGGTTTGACACACATTCAAACTCTGCTCTAACACGTTGAGTTCGCACAAAGCATCCTGACGCCGCGTACCTTCAGGCAAGGTGTAGAGCCACTCCCGGTGTTGGTTGCGCACATCCTGAACGTGCCGCAACCAGTTGTCAGCCAGCCCAACTCGCAAATTATCCATGGCAGCCTTGACACCGCTGCAACCATAGTGACCGACCACAATGATGTGTTTGACTTGCAGTGAGTCGATGGCGAATTGCATGACGGACAAGCAATTGAGATCAGAGTGCACGACCACGTTGGCCACGTTGCGGTGAACGAACAACTCACCTGGCAACAGCCCACAGATCTCATTGGCCGGCACACGGCTATCAGAGCAGCCTATCCAGAGGTACTGCGGCGACTGTTGCTGCTGTAGTCGGGTGAAAAAACCGGGCGTGCGTTGCTCAATGTCCCGCGCCCAAACTCGATTGTTGTCAAATAGGTTTTGAAGCTTCATGTTGTCAGTGTAGTAACTTGCCAGCAAGTTTTCCAAGCGCGGCATGAAAGTCATGAACTTGATTACCAACGCAGGGGGCACAATGCAAAGAACAAAATTCTGTATACGCTCATGACAAAGCCTAAACCCGTTGCGTTGACCTACCCATGGGGCGAAGCCAAACCCATCACAGGCGAATTGATGACGCTGATACCGGGCGTGCACTGGCTCAGGATGCCTTTGCCTTTTGCGCTCAACCACATCAATTTGTGGTTGTTAGATGATGCGCACGAAGGTCGACCAAGTTGGACAGTCGTTGATGCAGGCGTCGCCACACCAGAAATACGCGAGGCATGGCAAACCCTCTGGAAGGGGCCGCTGGCCGATCACCCATTGAGTCGCATGCTGGTCACGCACATGCACCCTGATCATGTCGGCAATGCACAGTGGCTTATCGACCAGTTCAGCGCGACTGATTCGCCCGCACGTTTGTGGATGAGCGCAGGAGATCACTTTGCCTCACAACTGGCCTGCATTTCAACAACGGGGTATGGTGGGCCCAAGGCGGCCGAGTTTTTCATGAGCCATGGGTTAAATCAACCGGACAACGTCGATAAGGTGCGCGCACGCAGTGGCTATTTCTCGTCCTTGGTGCCGGATGTTCCCTACGCCTACCGCAGGCTAACGGACGACATGGCGCTCACCATTGGTGAGCGCTCGTGGCGGTGCATCGCAGGCTATGGCCACAGCCCAGAGCACATGGCTTTGTTCAATGAGCAAGATGGCGTGCTGATCTCAGGCGACATGCTGCTGCCGACCATTTCAACCAATGTAAGCGTGGTGGATTTAGAGCCCGAGGGAGACTCACTTGGCCTGTTCTTGGCGTCCATCGAGCGGATGACCGCCCTGCCTGCCGACACCCTAGCGCTGCCATCGCATGGGCTACCTTTTAGAGGCATCCATGCTCGTATCAGACAACTGCAAGATCACCACAGTGATCGGCTGGAAGATGTACTGACGGCTTGCACAGCGCGACCGTCATCGGCAGCAGACATGTTGCCTGTGTTGTTTAAGCGACCACTGGATATCCACCAAACAACCTTTGCAATGGGCGAGTCCATTGCTCACCTGAATTACCTGTGGCACCGCGGTCAGCTACGTCGACAACAAGATGCCCAAGGCGTCTGGCTTTATGAGGGTTGTTAAGCGCGGTCTCGCGTGTACTCAGTCTGGAATGACGACCCGCCGGAGGTGTTCTCTGGCACCATCGAATTCAGGCAGCACAGAGCGCACCACATCCCAAAATCTAGGGCTGTGGTTCATTTCCCGAAGATGAGCAAGTTCATGCGCGACCACGTAGTCGATGATGCCGATGCTGAAATGAATCAAACGCCAATGAAGTCGGATCGAACCATCGGCACTGGCGCTACCCCAGCGCGTCTTGGCTGACGACAAACTGACTTTGCGCACCGATACCGACAATTGCTCGGAAAAAACAGGCACTCTGCTTAGAAAAATCCGCAATGCTTCCGCTTGAAGCCATGTGTGCACAAGCTGCCGAATTTGCGCTGAGGTAGCGTGCTGAGGCAGACCCAAATGCAAAGCACGTTGAGCAACGCCTGGCAAACTTGGTTCACCGCGCCCAACCGCATCTTGCAACACGGCGCCGACAACACGTGGGTCAAGCACCAGCACGACTGCGTCACCAAGGTAAGGCACCGTCGCCCCCTCACGCCACTCGATTTGGGCAGACAACTGCTTATGCGCCCGCTCACGCTGCTCGACCAATTTATTGCATATCCACCGCTCTTTGGCACGCAGCGCAGTTTCAATGTCGATAGGTGAGACCCACCTTGGCGCCCTCACGCTCAACCCCTCCACGCCGACAACCATGCCAATACTGCCGCGATGGGCGCGCTTGACCTCGTACGCCACAATGGCTTTGGTTAAGCGGATTTCACGCTCTGCTTGCGGATGGCGAAACCACGGCAATCCGCTGCTTGGGTGGCACTCATACTGAGGCTGAGTTGAGGGACGCCCAGTCGGCGTGCTTGGCTGCGCTTCGTCATCTGGAACAGGCACGACCACCCCACGCAGGGGAAGATCTACCGGATGAAATGACGACGTCTGTGGAGGTGCCGATAGCGGCGATACGGTAGAGGTCAAAGGATCTTGATTTCTTTGTACAACAGAGACCGCCGACGTGTGCGCATCACAGAGATCATCTCCCCATAAGCTCAATTGCGTCGGCTCCTTGAGCTTCAAGTAAGCTCTCCCATATGGGTCGCAACGGGGCAATCCTCACCTTGCGCACGCCGGTCCCTCAGAATGAGGAAATCAGCAAAGGCTGACAAGTCTGGATGGATCGTGAGGTCTGGCACACGCTGACGCAGATCCAATAACTCTGCCTCACTCATGGAAGCCGCCTGCCCTGTACGCACCAGATGGGGTTCACACCCGACAGATTGCGCAGCGAGCACATCGCGTGGCAAATCCCCAACCATGGGCACGCTATCCAAGCTGCACCCAAATCGCTGACCAATCATCTGAAACAAACCGGGCAGCGGCTTGCGACAAGTGCACCGGTCTTCTGGGGTATGAGGGCAAAAAAACACCGCCTCAACCCGCCCACCAACCTTGGCCAACATTTGGTTCATTTTGGCGTGCATCGCATTGAGCGAGGCCATATCAAACAAACCACGACCGATACCTGATTGGTTCGTGGCGATCACGACCTGCCAGCCAGCATGATTCAGTCGAGCGACAGCATCTAGCGCACCCGGCAGAGGCACCCACTCATCGCTGGACTTGATGTAGTCCTCGCGCTCGTGGTTGATCGTGCCATCACGATCCAAAATGACCAGTTTCATGCCCTCTCCGAGGTGAGTGCGACCAGACAAATCAAGCCGCCAATCTTGAAATATCAGCGACCTGGTTCATTGCCTTATGCAACATCGTCAACAAACCCAAGCGGTTGAGCTTCAGCGCAGCGTCGTCAGCGTTGACCATCACACTGTCAAAAAATGCATCCACAGGGGCCTTCAATACAGCCAAGGCCAACAGAGATGCAGTGTAGTCACCTTCTTCAAACGACGCCTGTGCTTTTGGTGCGGCAAGCTTCAAAGCCTCATAAAGTGCCGCTTCTGCCGTTTCTTTTAATAAGGCTGCATCGACGGTTGAATCGACCTGGTCGTCAGATTTTTTCAATATATTGCCGACACGCTTGTTTGCTGCGGCCAGGGACGCAGCCTCAGGCAAGGCAGCAAAAGCCCGTACTGCCGCCAAACGACGGGGAACGTCACCCAAGCGACGAGGTTTCAGGGACAGTACGGCGTCCACCTCCTGTGCCGTATAACCTTGGTCTCGCAATGACACAGCCAAGCGATCCTGCATAAAGACCAACAAAGCCTCGCTGGGGTCACTTATCAAATCGCCAAAAACGGCCCCTGCGGCAGCAACGAGCGTCGGCAAATCAAGTGGCAAGTTGTTTTCGATCAGGATGCGGATAACGCCCACTGCATGCCGACGCAGCGCAAAAGGATCTTTATCCCCAGTTGGCAATTGACCTATACCAAACAGGCCAACCAAGGTTTCGAGTTTGTCCGCCAAGGACACGACGGTACCCGTGTGGTTGCGTGGCAGCGCATCGCCAGCAAAACGCGGTTTATAGTGGTCCTCGATCGCAATGGCAACACCATCGCGCAAGCCTTCGTGGCGTGCGTAATACCCGCCCATGATGCCTTGCAGCTCGGGGAACTCACCGACCATATCGGTCAGCAAATCCGTCTTAGCTAGACTGGCCGCTTGCTGCACTTTGCTGTCCAGCACATCGAAGTGATCCTTGGCCTCGACTGTGAAAGGCGTGGTCGACAGACTCAGCTGCTTGACGATTTCGTGCCCAATGCCGCGCACCCGCTCTGCACGGTCACCTTGTGTCCCCAACTTGCCGTGATACACAACCTTGGAGAGGCCCTCAACACGCGAAGCCAGCGTTTTTTTGCGGTCTTGGTCAAAGAAGAATTTTGCGTCAGCCAAACGCGGTCGCACCACACGCTCATTGCCACCGATCACGGCACTGGCATCAACTGGACTGATGTTGCTGACAATCAAAAACTGATTGGTGAGCTTGCCGTCCTTGCCCTGCGATGCATCCAGCAGCGGAAAGTATTTTTGATTGGCCTTCATAGTCAGGATCAAGCACTCTTGTGGAACCTCCAAGAAAGCGGCTTCAAACTGACCTATCAACACGTTGGGGCGCTCGACCAAGCCAGTCACCTCATCGAGTAAAGCATCGTCTTCAATCGGACGAATACCCGTCCCGGCCTTGAATGCGGCCAGAGCCAATTGGCGAACGATCTCAGCTCTGCGAGCTGCAAAGCTCGCGATCACAGCGCCCTCATTAAGCAGCTGGTCTGAGTAGGTATCCGCAGTCCGAACAACAACCGGACTCACAAGGGCTTCAAAACGATGCCCATGGGTGCTTCTACCCGACTTGAGACCCAGAGCTGTAACTGCGATCACCTGGTCACCATGCAACGCAACCAGACCGTGCGCAGGTCGGACAAAGTTCACACTGGTCCAACCTGGTTGAAATTGCGCACCTTCGCCTTGTTCCAACTGATAGGTCATGACCTTTGGAATGGGCAACTTACTCAGCGCGTCATCCAAAGCCTTTTGTAAGCCTTCACCCAAGCTGGCTCCAGCTTTGATGCTGTTGAAAAAAAGTGCTTCTGACTTGCCGTCGGGCGCACGAGTCAGGCCACTCACATCACCAAGCCCACCACCTAAAGCTGTCAATTTCTTGAGCAGGGCTGGTGTTGGCTGTCCATCCGCATCCAAGCCCACACTCACTGGCATCAGCTTTTGCTGAACCGCTTGGTCTGCGGCTTTGTCAGCAACAGAGGCAATGTGCACAGCCAAGCGGCGAGGCGAGGCAAATGAAGTCACGACAGCATCTGTCAAAGCCAAGCCTTGAGCCCGAAGACTATCTGCCAGCACTTGAGAGAACGACTCGCTCAACTTTTTGAGTGCCTTGGGCGGCAACTCTTCTACAAACAATTCAACCAACAGATTGGCGGTGCTCATGCTCAGGCGGCTTTCTTGTTGAGTTGTTCAATCACTTCATCAGCCCAGGCCTTCGGAGCCATAGGGAAGCCCAAGCGGGCGCGACTATCAAGGTAAGCAGCCGCCACAGCACGCGCCAAGTTGCGGATACGCCCAATGTAGGCTGCACGCTCGGTCACAGAAATAGCGCCGCGCGCATCCAGCAAATTGAAAGTATGCGCAGCTTTAAGCACCTGCTCATACGCTGGCAAGGCCAATTGCTGCTCCATCAGGTACTTGGCTTGTGTCTCATAGTTGGTGAACGCACCCAGCAAAAATTCAACGTTGCTGTGCTCAAAGTTATAGGTCGATTGCTCGACCTCATTTTGATGGAACACATCGCCATATTTCACGCCAGGGGAATAGACCAGATCGTAAACACTGTCCACACCCTGCAAATACATGGCCAATCGTTCTAGCCCGTAAGTAATCTCACCCGTGATGGGTTTGCAGTCGATACCACCAACCTGCTGGAAGTACGTGAACTGCGTCACCTCCATACCATTGAGCCAAACTTCCCATCCCAAGCCCCAAGCGCCGAGTGTGGGATTCTCCCAGTCATCCTCAACAAAGCGAACATCGTTGGCCCTGAGGTCGAAGCCCAAGGCCTCCAAGGAACCAAGGTACAGCTCAAGAATATTGCTGGGCGCCGGCTTCAGAATAACTTGGTACTGGTAGTACTGCTGAAGCCGATTGGGGTTGTCGCCGTAGCGGCCATCTTTGGGGCGTCGGCTGGGTTGAACATAGGCTGCCTTCCAAGGCTCTGGGCCCAAAGCGCGCAGAAACGTGGCCGTGTGGCTGGTGCCCGCCCCGACTTCCATGTCATAGGGTTGGAGCAAGGTGCAACCTTGGGCATCCCAGTAGCTTTGCAATCTCAAAATCAGTTGCTGGAACGTCAGCATGGTGTCGCCTTGGTTGATATCGGAGCGCCTGCTTTGCACGCTTCGCAATCGATTAAATTGATGTTATGTGCCCGCTAAGCGCCAAGTTTGCGCAGCGGACGAAGGGTGGATTCTAGTGAATACCGGCCGGCACCCAAAAACAAGAGCGTCAGCGCACTCAGAAACAAGGGTAGCAAACCCCATCGCGATGCCCACCAAGCAAAGGGTGTCACGCCGGATCGACCTTGTACAGTGGCCTGCAAAGCGCCTCGCGTCTGGGGAGGCAATGAATCGGTGATACGGCCTTGATGGTCGATGACGACCGTTGCGCCCGTATTGGTGGCGCGCAAGGTTGGCAACTGAAACTCCAGTGAACGCATGCGGGCGATCTGCAAGTGCTGGTGAATGGCGACCTGCTCACCAAACCAAGCTAGGTTACTCACGTTGGCCAAGATGGTGGGCGCACGACCGGCATCCTTGAATCGCGCAGCGATTTCCTCGCCATACAAGTCTTCGTAGCAAATATTGGGCGCCACACGCTGGTCCATTACAGCAAATGCAGGCGCAACCAACGGGCCCCGACTGAAGTCACCTAGTGGCATGTTCATCAGCTGCACAAACCAACGAAACCCTTGGGGTATGAACTCACCAAAGGGCACCAAGTGATGCTTGTTGTAGCGGTACATGCCATCAGGCAACGCGGCGGTGTCACCAGACAAACCAGCGACTGAATTTGTATATCCGACATCGAAGTCACCCAAAGGCACGCCGATCAGGGCATATCGACCGGAAGTCGGGCCAAAAGCCGCTTTAATCTGATCCCAATACGCCACAGGCAGCTGGGATGGCAGCAAGGGAATGGCGGTCTCCGGGGCGATAACCAGCTGCCCTTTAGCTGCAAGCAGTTGCCTTGCGTGCCAGATCAACATCGGAACTTGATGGTCCGCAACGAACTTTTCCTCTTGCGGCACATTGCTTTGCAACAAAGTGACACTCAATGGTCGACCATGCGCCTGAGTAAACACCGTTATCGGCAACATGGCCCCCACCACGACAGCAGCCAACAAGCACGAAGGTACAAGCCAGCGCGTCGTTACGGCCCCAGTTTGCCGATATGCCAGCACACAAGCTGCGACCCCCATCGCCCAGACGCCACCTAGCCCATAAACACCAAGCCAAGGCGCCAGCTTGATCAGAGGAACACCAATCAAGCCATAGCCACTTGCACCCCATGGGAAGCCAGTAAAAATCAACGCACGGGCCATCTCTGCAAGTATCCACAGGCCACCGAATAGTGCGGCATCACGCCACCAAACCGAGCGACGCCATCGTACCCAAACATAACCAAGCAGCGCCAAATACAGGGACAAGGCCACGCAGAGCATCACAACAGCTAGCCCAGCTAACCAAGCAGGCAAACCCCCAAAGTGATGCAGGCTGACATACATCCAGCCAGTCGCACCAATCAACCAAACCGTGCCGTACAACCAGGCGGCCACACAGGCCCGAACGGGCGAGTCCACACGCTCAGACAAAATCAGCAGCAGGCCAACTAAAGCGCAGGTTTGCCACAGAGCCGGCGCCACTGGGTGAATGTGCGCAGCGAAAGGAGAAAGAGCCAAGGCATGCACCGAACCGGCCACTATCGCCCAGCCATATGCAGCTTGTCGCCACCAAGGTCGCACCTGGGAAACTGCGCGTTCTGTCACAACTCGGCGGGCTCCGTTGAATCAGGCGATCGGGTGACTTTGAACCAACGCACAGCACCGCCACGGGCCAGCATCACACCGAACCGCAAGCCGCCAACATCCACGTGCTCGCCTCGACGAGGAACACGGCCCAATTCATGCGCAATCAACCCACCAATGGTGTCGAAATCTTCTTCAGGCAACTGTGCCTCAAAGGTTTCATTGACCGTCACGATAGCGGTGTCCCCAGCTACCCTTTGGCTACCATCGGCCAAGGTGAAAATACTCGACGGCGTGTCCTCGTCATCAAATTCATCTTCGATTTCTCCGACAATTTCTTCGAGCACGTCTTCAATGGTGATCAAGCCCGCCGTTTTACCAAACTCGTCGATCACGATCGCCAAATGACTGCGGTTGGAGCGGAACTCGCGCAATAACTCGTTCAAGCCCTTTGATTCGGGCACAAACACAGGTTGTCGCAACAATGTACGCAAGTTCAACTGAGGTGCCCGCTGGAGCTTAAGCAAATCCTTCGACATCAGCATGCCAATGATGTTGTCTCGCCCGCCTTCAAACACAGGGAAGCGAGAGTGCCCTGCATCTATGACTTGGGCCAGCAACTGATCATATGGGGCGTCAATATCAAGCAAATCCATGCGCTTGACCGCCACCATGACATCGCCGGCACTCATGGTGGCCATGCGTATCACGCCCTCCAACATGACCCGGGATTCAGGTTCGATCAACTCCCTGTGCTCGGCAAGCGCCAACGAGGCGATGAGTTCAGCGGTTGAATCGGGGCCCGGCGACAAAAACTCTGCCAAACGGACAAACAGGCTACGGTGGTCTGGCTCTCTCTTCGCAGATGAGCCAAAAGATTTGTCAGCCTTAGATGGTCGACTATGTGAAGGTTCGGACACGAGGGGGGTGTCGTGGTTGCAATGCTTAAGAATACCCCATGGAACAGTCAATTACGTCACGACTTGCAGCCAACAAGCACAACACGAGGCTACACTCGCAAGATGAGCTTGATTCCTGTCACCATCATCACCGGCTTTCTGGGCAGCGGCAAAACCACCCTGCTTAAGCGCATCCTCACAGAGGCGCACGGCCAACGCATCGCGGTTATTGAAAACGAATTCGGTGAAGAAAACATCGACAACGACATCCTCGTCGCCGACACCGAGGAGCACATCATTCAGATGAACAATGGCTGCATTTGCTGCACCATTCGTGAAGATCTGCGTGACACGTTGTCCGACTTGGCCAAACAAAAACGCGCGGGTACGCTCACGTTTGACCGCGTCGTCATTGAGACAACCGGTGTAGCTGACCCAGGCCCGGTCGCTCAGACCTTCTTCATGGACGAAGAAATCGCCGAGTTGTATCTATTGGATGCCATCGTCACGCTGGTTGATGCCAAGCACGGCGACAAGCAACTCAACGAGCGGCAAGAGGCACGTCGCCAGATTGGCTTTGCCGATCAAATCTTCATCAGCAAAACTGACTTAGTCAGCCAAGCTGAGGCAGATGCCCTTTCGCATCGCTTGAAGCACATGAATCCCCGTGCACCTCAAAAACGTGCGCATTTCGGCGACGTTGCATTGAAAGAGGTCTTTGACCTCAAGGGATTCAATCTCAACGCCAAGCTTGAAATAGACCCTGAGTTCCTCAAGGACGATCATCAAGCGCACGGCAATAAGCATCAACATGGGCATGACCATGTGCATGATGAGCACTGTGATCACCCTCACCACCATGTACATGACGATGATGTGAAATCATTCGTGTTCAAGTCCAATCGACCATTCAACCCAACCAAGTTGGAAGACTTTTTGGGCTCCATTGTGCAAATTTACGGCCCGCGCATGCTGCGTTACAAGGGCGTACTCAATGTGACGGGCATGGATCGCAAAGTCATATTCCAAGGCGTCCACCAATTGATGGGCAGCGATGTAGGCCCTAAGTGGTCCCCAGGCGAAACCAAAGTCAGCAAGATGGTATTCATCGGCATCGACCTGCCTCAGGATCTGCTGAAAGCAGGGCTTGATCAGTGCTTGGCATAGGGTATGTGCACACCTGAGGGATAGTTTGCTGAAAATAGACGCAAAGCTTGGCTACAATCCGCGCGCTTCGCTGTGTGAGCGAGTGCCGGTACCAGACATCCCAAGGAGGATCTTGTGACGAAACCATCTGCCCCGTCGACCAAGTCGACGCCTGACGCTACGGTGAAACCAGCGAAGCCGTCCCCCACCTCGGCAGGCAAAGCCACGAAGAAGAAGGCCGTTGAGGGCCCCGTCACAAGTAGCACGCCAGACAATACGCCACATCAAGCTCCGGCAATACTTGCCGAAACCGTCATACAAGCCAAATCCGTGGCCCCAGGACGATCGACGTCAAAAACAAGCACTCCAGACAACATGCCCACACCTGCCACCAAGGTTGACCCCAAAATCGCAAACGCTTGGAAAACCAAATCCGGCCGTGAACTGACGCAAGCTGAGCTGATGGCCATGCCAGAAGCTGAGTACATGAGCGACAAACAGTTGGACTTCTTTCGTGCATGCCTGGAAGTTCAAAGAGATGATCTGCTGTCCAATGCTGGTGAGACCACAGAGCACTTGCGCGAAGACACATCCATCGTGCCCGATCCAGCTGACCGTGCCACCATCGAGGAAGAGCACGCACTGGAGCTGCGCACACGAGATCGCGAACGCAAGTTGCTTAAGAAAATCTCCCAAGCACTGACCCGCCTCGATTCAGGCGAATATGGTTTTTGCGATGAAACGGGTGAGCCAATTGGCCTAGGTCGTTTGCTGGCCCGCCCCACAGCAACGTTGTCGCTCGAAGCGCAACAGCGGCGTGAACTCAAACAGAAAATGTTTGGTGATTAATCAACCGGGACGAATGGCCTTGACCCTTTGCATTGACGCATCGACATCATGAGCAAAGAAACTGGCGGCTTTTTACGCAAGGTGGCTCGCTTCGTTGCCAATCCGACAACGGATTGGACGGAGTTAGACGCGCCCAAAGTTGAAGCAGCGGAAAGCGATTACGCCAAAGGCGAAATCAAGGCCATGATCGAGCGCAAACGGCGCAATGATTTTGTTCGCAAACGCGAACTCGATATGTTGCGCAAGATCCGACGTGAAGGCCTGAGCCCCGACAGTGCCATGGCATTGGGCGGCTCTTCGAACATGGATCCGGATTCACGCCCTCAGAACGGCACACGCTCAGATATCGCAGTCAAGGCCAAAATTGATGAGATTGAATTGCAAATGGTGGGCTTGGCGAGTCGCCAACCACCACTGACAATGCAACCGGCCATGGTGCGGCCATCCGTGGCTGCCCGCTTGGCTGACTACGCAGCCACAGCGCCCAATACACTGACGTCACCGGCAACCCTGCCTTTTGATGACGATGACGAGCCTCCTCAGATTTCTCAGGCGGTACTCGACGCAGCTCGCGCAGCGGCTCCTCGCATGGCTGTGGCCACCAGCGCATCAACCTCAAGTGGGTTTCAGAGCGTAACCAACAAACAGACACAAGAGCTGGTTCATGATCCGGAATTGGACGAAGCAGTTATCGCCTTCGCCAATGCTGATTTTGACCAATGTGAACGCTGCTTGCTCGAATTAGTCCACCCGGGGGCACCTCGCCACGATCAAATCGAGACTTGGTTGGCCTTGTTTGATCTGTACCGCACATTGGATTTACCGCAGAAATTCGAGCAATTGGCTGTGTCCTATGCTCAGAAATTCAATATTTCAGCGCCACTGTGGTACTCCTTACCCCAAAGAGTGGCTGAGTTTCTTGTGCGCAAAAGTGAAGGCGCGCCCACGACACAAGCCTTGAGCCTCGCCGTCGTAGACCACGGCCCACTCACAGAGCCTGGGTTGCACCCGCATAGCGACAATGTGCCTCACCTAGAGGGCTGGATTGCACCTGCTTTACTCGATCAAGAAGCGGTTGCCAACCTCCGCGTTGAGGTGCTGCAAATGCCCCGTCCATGGATCATGGATTGGAGCCAAGTGGCCACAGTCACTGCAGAAGGCGCAGGCCAACTGGGTCAATTGATGCGCATCTGGTCACGAGAAACTCATGAGCTGATTTGGATGGGAGTCGACCACATGCTTGACGTCCTGACCGAATCTGCACCATCGGGCGTTCGGGATGCCGACCCCGCATACTGGATGCTGAGACTGGATATTCTCAAGTTGAACAATCAACCCATTTTGTTTGACGAAGTGGCGATCGATTACTGCGTCACCTACGAGCTGTCCCCACCTTCGTGGGAGCCTTCATCGTGCAAAGTGCGAACTCAAAACGACAGCGTCTACGCCCACACGCGGCCACTGTCTCATGTCAGCGAAGTGACCACCAGCTTTGTTGAATCACAGCTGCATGACGAAGTGGAGTTCGTGCAAGTAGCTGCACTGAATTTGTCGGGGCAGTTGGTCGGCGACATCGGTCAAACCTTGTCACTGCTGGATGACCAACTCAGTGCCAGTGTCACCATTGAAATTGACTGCAGGCACCTGCTAAGGGTTGATTTCATCGCTGCGGGTGACCTGCTCAACTGGGTATTGGCGCGTCGAGCGGAGGATCGTCACGTGGTATTCAATGATCCCCACCGCCTCATAGCACTATTTTTTGGCGCCATGGGCATCAATGAGCACGCACAAGTCAGGCTGAAAACCCATTGATCGATTAGCCAGGATCTACTCCGCACTTGCAGGCGCACAAGCAAGCGTGAGCAGGCCTTCAAAGATCAGATTTTCAGCCACAGTGGCAGGCAATTCGTCTACGTGAGACAGCCTTGATACCGCACCGCCTGACATGATCAGCAGCGGCTCTCTGCCGGATTGCAAACGCAAACGACGCATGCAGCGTTCAATCGCGCCAGCAATGGCGTCCGTCCCGCCGCTCATCAGTGCGTCACTGGTATTGGTAGGAAAGTCCTTGACCTCACCGGTCGGCACTTTCAAGCCTGCCGTGCCGCTTTCCAGTGCACGGTACATCAAACCAAATCCAGGCAAAATCAGGCCACCCAAAAACTGACCTTGTTGATCAACTGAATCAACAGTGACGGCGGTACCCACCATCACAGCCAGTACCGGAGGGGGGCACGATGGCGACTGCTGCAAGGCGCGTTGCCTTGCGCCAATGATGGCAGCCCAGCGATCAGACCCAAGGCGTTGCGGGTGCTCGTAGCCATTGCGCACACCACCGGCGGCACTACCTGAGGACAACCAGTGAGGCGCCAAGCCCCAACCTTCAAGCAGCTGCTCCTCAACACGCCGCTTGATAGCTTCGCCTGCAACCACACAACCCAGCATGGCCGTTGGTTTACTCGACAGATTCTTCCAATACAAATCCCACAGGTAATCGATGTCCTCAAGGACCACCGCACCATGAGACAACAATTCAGCGCCCGGTACGGGGTTGGCATAAATGCCCCACTTTAAACGGGTATTGCCTATATCAATGACCAAAAACGACATGCGGGCGACTCGTTACCGAGCAGTATGTTGAACCTATGTTGATCCTGTATTTTGCGTCCAAATGGCCCCGTCTCTGACCACCTGCTTAAGCAAACCACGCACAAACCCCAAATTACCGCAGTTATCGGATGATACGAACGTCGATGAGTGACCTACCATCACACTGACTACTCATCTGCACAAGGGTACCCAGCCCGTGATCGAAACAGCCTTACCTTCATTGAGCGCATGGACCAACGCCTTACGGGACGTTGACATCCCAGTTTTGCCCGGATCAGCTGCCGAGTTGATCCAATTGCGTGCGATTGAGGACGCCAACGGCAACGTAGACGCACACACATTGAACGAGTGCCTGGGCAACGACCCCCTGATGACACTGAAAGTTCTCGCACATGTGTCGCGCTACTGTGTGGGCATCAAAGTTGAGCCACCAGAGACCTTGGTTGGCGCCATTGTCATGCTTGGCATCACACCGTTTTTCCGTGCATTCGATGCAACACATAGCATCACGCACTGGTTACACGATTACCCCGAAGCGCTCAGCGGATTGATCAAGGTCATCACCCGGGCAAGGCGGGCATCCAATTTCACCATGGACTTTGCCCTGCGGCGCCAAGACGAGGATGCCGTCGTCATGCAAGAGGCCGCCTTACTTCACGACTTTGCTGAGATGCTGCTGTGGTGCCATGCTCCAACCTTGGCGCTGGAGATTGCTCAACGGCAAAAAGCAGACCACACAGTGCGCTCCATCGACATTCAGATGGAGGTGCTAGGCATCCAACTGAGCGATCTCGCTCATGAGTTGATGCTTGCCTGGCAGCTACCCAATATGCTCATCAAATGCACCAATGACCGCAGTGCGCATAACCCCCAGATCCGCACCGTGATGCTGGGTGTGCAAATTGCACGGCACACCCAGTACGGCTGGGAGGACCAACACGCCCTGGCAGCCCTGCCAGACGACGTGGCCGAGGTCGCGCAACTGCTTAATCTGTCTGATGACGCAGCCTTCCGACTGCTCATCAGCATGGACAGCTGAGCAGTCAGTGCATGCTCACCGTTGAGCGCATGGACTTCACCGCACCGGCACCGACGGCCGCACCAAAACGTTTGGCCAAGCGCTCCGCGATATTTTCCTTCTGTGTGTAGTCAATGATGTCTTCGGCCTTCACAACATCACGGGCGATTTGATCCAAGCTGCCAAGGTGATCAGCCAAACCCAACTCAATCGCCTGCTGCCCATTCCAAAAGAGACCTGAAAAGGTATCTGAGGACTCCTTCAGTCTTTTGCCACGCCCCTGCCGCACGACCGCAATGAACTGTTGGTGAATCTGGTTCAGCATCGCATGCGCTAGCTCTTCGTGATGCTCGTTGCGTGGCGAGAATGGATCCAGCATGCCTTTGTTCGCACCAGCAGTCAGCAAACGGCGCTCTACACCCACTTTATCCATGATGCCTGTGAACCCAAATCCATCCATCAGCACACCAATCGAACCGACGATAGATGCCTTATCAACATAGATTTGATCGGCTGACACGGCGATGTAATAAGCGGCAGACGCACACATTTCTTCGCAAACTGCGTAGACCTTTTTCTTATGCAGCGCCTTCAAACGCAAGACCTCATCATTGACCAAGCCAGCTTGCACGGGGCTACCGCCAGGCGAATTGATACGCAAGACCACAGCTTGTGCGCCCTTGTCTTCAAAAGCGCTTCGCAGAGCAGCCAATAAGTTGTCTGCGTTGGCCTCGGACTCACCACCTATTTCGCCCCGTACTTCAACCAAAGCCGTGTGTGGGGTCGATGCTGCATTGACGGCATGCATGGACTGCGCGCTACTCCAGATGGCAACCACGGCCAAACCCATCCAGACAATGCGCCAGAACCAGCGCCAACGCCTGTCACTTTTTTGTTGATCCAGATACGCACGTGCGAACTGGCTCAGTAAAGCGTTCTGGGTCGCAGACAGATTGTCCGCATGCAAGGGGTCGACAGCGCTCATGGAAAGGCTCGGTTGAATAGGTGACGAGAAAAGGCGTCAGCACAGAGGCTGAAAGTGCTGAGAAGGATACCAATAGACTTGGTCATCCTTTTCAATAAGGGCAATCGGCTGAAGCTGTGCGCCCATGCAGGGGCCACTGACGCACTGACCGTTCGGCGGATCATACAAAGCGCCGTGAACCGAACAAATGATGAAGCGCTTATCCTGATCCCAGAACTGCCCGGGCTGCCAATCCATTTCGGATGGGATATGCGCGCAGCGGTTCAAATAGGCCACAGCTTGGTTATCAAACCGAAGCGCAAAAGCGGGCGCGACTCGACCTGACTCCATGACCTCAAACGTGACCGCGTCACCACATTCCTGCAAGGCAACCGAGTCGCACAGCAGCTGCGGCGTCATATTCAAATCAGACAGCGCATCAGGCATGCTGACTCAACCATGTGTGCAAATCGGCCATCGAATGGGCCACGAATTGAGTGGGGTAATCAGCGAAGGCCTCCGGCTCATGTGCACCGAAACTGACTGCCACACTGTGTGTACCCGCATTGACCGCCAACTGCAGGTCATGTGTGGTGTCACCAATCATCAATGTGCGTTCGGGATCAACACCAAACTCAGCAATCAACTCAAGCAGCATACGAGGATGAGGCTTTGATATGGTCTCGTCAGCCGTCCGTGTGCCATCAAACAAACCATGTAACTCTACGTGTGCCAATGCCTCATTGAGGCCTTCGCGTGTTTTACCTGTGGCCACCGCCAACCAATGGTGGCGCGCCTTCAACTCTGCCAGCAATGGCAACACGCCATCAAACAAACTGAGCTCATGCTGCCGCTTGAAATAGTGATGCCGATAGCGCAAACCCAGCTCCGGCACGCGCTCAGGCGCCAATGTGGGGGCGACATGTGCCAGCGCATCATGAAGACCCAAGCCGATGACATATGCTGCAGCCGTTCGCGAAGGCACGGGCAAGGCCAAGTCTTCACAGGCAGATTGGATACACCGCACGATCAACGCGGTGGAGTCGTACAAAGTGCCATCCCAATCAAACACGACGAGGTCGTATGCACGAGGGCGCAAGCCAGGGTCAATAGAAGTCAAAAAATCTCCCGTCATGGATAAGGCAATGATCGCCTGATGTGCACTTTAATTGGTAGATGAGGAAACAGGGTCAAGCGCATCAATCAAGGCTTCACATTCTGGCGGCAAGGGTGCCTCAAAAATCAAATCCACCCCGGTTGACGGATGAGGCAGTCGCAGGTATCTGGCGTGCAAGAACATGCGCTCAAAACGACCATCAGGGAGCTTCTTGCGGTTCACGCCAGGCAGCAAGTCCCCCATTGCGCCACGCTCAATGGCTTTGTTAAACGCAAAATCGCCATATTTATCATCTCCCACGATGACATGCCCCTCGTGGGCTAGGTGCACACGGATTTGATGTGTCCGCCCAGTTTTGATCGTCACGTCCAGCAAGCTGAAAGCAGCAAACCGTTTGACAACATGCACCAATGTGATTGAGCGCCGACCATCGTCATCGTCATTCTTAACAGCCTTAACACGTCGCTCACCGTCCGGCGTCAAGAACTTATGCAAAGCCACGTCGATCACTTTTTTGCGATCAGGCCAATCACCTAACACCAATGCAGCGTATGTTTTATGGGCCTGCCTATTGCGAAATACGTCCTGAAGCGTGGTGAGTGCGCTGCGTTTTTTGGCGACCAGCAAGATACCGGATGTATCCCTATCCAGTCTGTGCACCAATTCTAAAAATTTAGCCTGAGGCCGTGCACGACGCAGCTGCTCGATCACACCGAAACTGACACCGCTGCCACCGTGTACCGCGACGCCTGCGGGTTTATTGATGGCCAGCAGATGCTCGTCCTCAAACAAGACCGGGAATTCGCGTGCGGGTACGCTGGCAGCCTTGGCTTCATCTTTCTCCGGCAAACGCAAAGGCGGCACACGTATTTGGTCACCCAACTCGATACGGGTATCTGCGCTGGCACGGCCTTTATTGACGCGCACCTCTCCGCTTCGGATGATTCGGTAAACCAGCGTCTTGGGCGCACCCTTGAGCACCTTGATCAAAAAATTATCCAATCGCTGTCCTGCCCCCCCCTCATCCACGATCAAATGTTGAACTGCCGCAACAGCAGCAGACTGCAATACAGGCTCAACGACGACCTGACTAACCCTGACGGGACGCGCCAAAGTCGCCTTGCTGGCGGGGTTGAGCGAACCAGTCGCACGTGTTTTCGCGGCTATTTTCGAGCGGCGGGGTGCGAATTTCGCACCTATAATGGGCGCAGCCACGTTATTTAATGTTTGATTGTTGATATGGCTTTACATGTGTCAACAGCAACAAATAGGCAAAGCCAGACCGCATTTTACCTTTTGACGGGCCTGATTGCGCTGTATAACTAAGCCCGGCGGGGTATCCCGCCAAATTGATGGTGATGCAACATGCGCCACCGGCAGGAGGAAGCCATCCAAGGTATGGTTTTGCCAGCAGGTCGTGCGTGTCAGAGCCAACGTTGATCGAACCACGATTCAAGGTTTATTGGATTCCAGCGCGGCGCATGATTTCAAACCGATCTGCTTTTCGCTGGTGTCTGCGTCGAGTGACTGCCCACGTGTCCCGGTTCATCCCGCCCTCATCCCTACCCGCCTGCACGCAGGCCGACTTCCTCATGATGGAAGTTGGTTCGCCGCGCTGCGCCGTGTCCGGACTTCGGCTCGATGATGCCCCTACCCCCATCTTCTCCATTTGGTTCGCTGCACTCGTTGCACGCACACGACCATCGGGGCCAGATTGGCGGCAGGCCCGTGTCCAAGTCTCGGCGCGCGCGCCCATGCTGCCAAGACGCCTCTCGCGTCATTAGCAGCCACGGCATTTCCTTAGGTTCAATTTCGTTGCTCGTGCATGAAAGCTGCTGTGACCCGCAAGGGTGACGGCGAGTCGAGACTTGTCCAGCGCCATCCTGGAGAACGTCTCGTTTGAATCTTGTGGAGAACACATGAAGCGCATGCTAATCAATGCCACGCAGCCGGAAGAACGGCGCTTGGCCATTGTTGATGGACAAAAACTGGTCGACTTCGAAAC
This sequence comes from Aquabacterium sp., assembly GCA_030654395.1. Lineage (GTDB taxonomy): Bacteria > Pseudomonadota > Gammaproteobacteria > Burkholderiales > Burkholderiaceae_C > Aquabacterium. The sequence continues at coordinate 18,682 of JAURXM010000020.1, read as the reverse complement.
CGAAATCGAAGGCCGTGAACAGCGTAAAGGCAATATTTACAAGGCGGTTGTCACCCGTGTTGAACCGTCTCTTGAGGCGTGTTTCATCGACTACGGCGAAGAGCGCCATGGCTTTCTGCCATTCAAAGAAATCTCGCGTCAATACTTCAAAGATGGCGTGGACGTACGTTCGGCCCGCATTCAAGATGTGATCAAGGAAGGGCAAGAATTGCTCGTCCAAGTCGAAAAAGAGGAACGTGGCAACAAGGGCGCAGCCCTGACCACATTCGTCTCGCTGGCTGGTCGCTATTTGGTGCTGATGCCTAATAACCCACGAGGTGGTGGCGTGAGCCGTCGCATTGAGGGTGACGAGCGAGAAGAGCTCAAAGAGGCGATGGACCAACTCGAATACCCAAAGGGTATGAGCTTGATCGCCCGCACCGCTGGCATTGGCCGCACCGCTGCTGAATTGCAGTGGGATCTGAACTACATGCTCAAGCTGTGGACCGCCATTGACGAGGCCTCTGGCTCCGGCAAGGGTGCCTATCTGATCTATCAAGAGTCATCTCTTGTGATCCGTGCCATCCGCGATTATTTCACCAATGACATTGGTGAAATTTTGATCGACACGGACGATATCTACGAGCAAGCCAAGCAGTTCATGCTGCACGTCATGCCCGAGACCGCCAACCGCGTCAAGCGCTACCGCGATGACGCTGCGCTCTTCGCGCGTTTCCAAATTGAGCATCAGATTGAAACGGCCTTCAGCCGCACGGTGAACCTGCCATCGGGTGGTGCCATCGTGATCGACCACACCGAAGCGCTGGTCTCGGTGGACGTCAACTCAGCACGTGCTACCCGTGGTGGCGACATCGAAGAAACCGCTTTCCGCACCAATTTAGAAGCGGCAGACGAAATTGCCCGCCAGATGCGCTTGCGCGATCTGGGCGGCCTGATCGTCATGGACTTCATCGACATGGAAGAAGCCAAGAACCGCCGGGAGGTCGAACAACGACTGCGCGATGGTTTGCGTTTTGACCGTGCGCGTGTTCAGTTCAGCACCATCAGCAAGTTCGGCTTGCTGGAGATGTCACGTCAGCGGCTGCGCCCTGCCCTGTCCGAAGGCTCACACGTCACCTGCCCACGGTGCAATGGCACAGGCCATATCCGCGATACAGAATCGTCCGCCTTGCAGATTCTTCGGATCATCCAAGAAGAGTCCATGAAGGACAACACCGCGGCCGTGCACGTTCAAGTGCCCGTCGAAGTGGCGTCGTTCTTGCTGAACGAAAAGCGGACCGAAATCACCAAAATCGAACTCAAGCAGCGCGTTACCGTGTTGTTGGTGCCGAACAAGCATCTCGATACGCCCAACTACAAGCTGGAACGCATGCGCCATGACGACCCTCGCTTGGAAAACATCCAGGTCAGCTACTCCATGATTGAGGAGCCAGAGGAAGACGTGGGCATCACACGCCGCGAGATCACCAAGCCCAAGCAAGAGCCCCTGATCAAAGGCGTCTTGCCCGATCAGCCGGCTCCGATTGCCGCGCCCAAGCCTGCACCTGTTGCCGCGCCGGTAGCGGCCAGGCCAACGGCTGCGCAAACCAAGGTGGCACCAGCCGCTACAGGTGGCTTCTTTGGCTGGATCAAGCGTTTGTTTGCATCAGACACCCCTGAGCCAGTCAAGCCAGTAGTCGAGCCAGCACCAGCCAAAGCCAGCGAAGAGAGCAAAGACAGCGGCAAGGGGCAAGGTCGCGGCCGTCGTGATGCGCAACGCCGTGGTGAACGCACAACGGAGCGCAGCGCCAGAGGCGAACGCACAGACAAGTCTGAGCGCACCGATAAGGGCGATCGCAATGGCGAAGTGCGCAAGGGTCGCCAACCGCGTGAGGATCGTCCTGTGCAGGTTGACGCTGTCAATGCCGATTCCCGCACAGAAGAGTCCGGCGGTCGGGGTGGACGAGGCGGTCGGGGTGGACGCGGTGGGCGCGACAACGAACGCAACAGTGAACGCCCAGTGATCAACCGCGAGGCCATCGCAGCTGAAGCACAAGCTATTGGCTTGGCGTCTGCGGTAGCCGAGCAGGGCTTGGAGGTGCCGGGTTCGCAATCGGCTGCAGAGAATGAGCAGCGTGAAGGCGGTCGCCGCCGCCGCCGTGGTGGCCGAGGTGGTCGTGGTGAGCGCGAAGAAGGTGCCGCGACTCAGGACACATCGATTGAATCGAACAGCCAGGAGCCCACAAGCTCTGCCGCTGGCGTCGATGCGGCCATGGGTGAGAGCAAAGTCGCAGACGCAGAGGTCGATGGACAAGAAGGTAGTCGCAGAGGTCGTGGTCGCGGCCGGGACCGCGTTCGCCGTGATCGCCAAGACGGCGATCAAGCAACGGAAGTGGTTGCCATCAACACCCCAGAGGCTCAGCCATTGCCCGTGGTAGCAATTCAAGCTGAACCCGAGGTGGTTGAAACCGCGCCACTGAGCACGGTGCCTGCGCCCGTTTTAGAGGTGATTGCTGCGCCTGCGGCTGTATCTGCACCTGCACCACAGCCGTTCCATTTACCGATTGATGATCTGCACGGGATTGCACAAGCCGCTGGCCTGCAATGGGTAACCTCCGATGCGGACAAAATCCGCGCCGCGCAAGCAGCCATCGACAATGAACCCAAGCCGAAGCATGTTCCCCGTGAACGCAAACCTGTAGAAATTACAGATGACGGCCCGTTGATCTTGGTTGAAACCCGCAAGGACCTCAGCCAAATCACACTGCCATTTGAAAGTGCAGCTTGATCTAGCTATAAATCAAATGCCCGCTTTGGGTGATACAAGCCCGGCTACATGCCGGGCTTTTTCTTGTTCAAAAAATACAAGGCAAGGCAAAATTGAGGGTTTAACCTATGCGACATGTAGTTGACGCTTACGTTAACTATGCACTCTAATAGGGGAAATATTGGAGACTGCATGCCCCCCTCAACTGCGCCATCGTGGCATGACAAAAAGGCAACCGGGAGTGCGAGTTCCAACTCAGCTCTTGATTTTGCTGACTTTGAATCTGCCCCCGCCAAACTCTTTCAGACTGCAACCAAACTGGGACAGCACCCAGCATACTGGGAGCGCGAAGATACGGGCTGGAAAGCGACGTCGTGGACAAGCTATGCAGATGAAGTGCGCACGGCAGCGAGGGCCTTGCTGGCACTAGGAGTAGAGCGCGGTGATGCAGTCGCCATACTGAGCTTCAACTGCCCAGCTTGGTCGATAACCGCCTTTGCCGCGATGAGCATCGGCGCCATTCCCGTCGGCATCTATTGGACCAGTCCGAGCACAGACATCGAGTACGTGTTGAATCACTGCAAAGCGCCTGTGCTGATCGTCGAAGATACCCCAAGGTTGGCCAAGGTTGACGCCTGCATGAACAACCTGATGCACTTGCGATCGATCATCCGAATCAAAGGGGAACCTAGCGCATCGACCAGCAAGACCGCATTAACGTGGCAGTCGTTCATGACCTTGGGTCGGTCGGATCAAGCTGCCATTCAGAATCAAACGATAAGCAAAAGATTGTCTGCAATCACACCCACAGATACCGGCACGCTGATCTATACGTCTGGCACCACCGGCCCATCCAAGGCGGTCGTACTCAGCCATGGCAACATTTGGTGGACGGCTACCACCATGATCGGGATGTTCCATGCTGACGAGCACGACAGGCTACTGTCTTACCTGCCGCTGGCACACATCGCCGAGCAACTCGGCAGCATGCACAACCAAGCGTACACGGGCTTCTCGGTGTATTTTGCGAGGAGCATAGACATGCTTGGCGAGCACCTGAAAGAGGTCAAGCCTACGATCTTCTTCGGTGTGCCACGTGTGTGGGAAAAGATGCAAGCGGCCATCGAAGGCAAACTATCCAATGCCACAGGATTCAAGGCCAAGATGGCAACATGGGCCATGGACGTGGGTAGACGATGGCATGAACTGGACATGGAAGGCAGACCAACGGGGCCATGGCTTGCGATTCAAAAGTCACTGGCTCAACGCTTGGTATACCGCAAGGTTCAAGAGGCCTTGGGCTTTGATCAAGCCAGGCTACTGAGCACTGGGGCCGCAGCTATTTCACCCGACAGCCTCCGATTTTTTGCCGGCCTTAATATTGTCGTCAGAGAGCTGTATGGGCAGTCCGAGGCCTGCGGCCCATCCACCATCAGTTTGCCAAACGAGACACGCGTAGGCTCAGTTGGCAAACCATTACCTGGGACGCAAATCCGCGTAGCCGATGACGGGGAGTTGTTTGTACGTGGCCCACATGTATTCCAAGGTTACCTAGGGCAGCCCAACGCCACAGCTCAAACCATGCAAGACGGCTGGCTGATGACTGGCGATTTAGGGCACATCGACGAAGATGGATTCGTATATATAACTGGCCGCAAAAAGGACCTGATCATCACGTCCGGTGGCAAAAACATCTCGCCTGCCAATATTGAAGCGGCTTTGATGGACTGTCACTTGATTGAGTTTGCCGTCGTATGCGGGGATGGTCGCCACTACTTGACCGCCCTGATCACCTTGGAGATGCCGACGCTGCTTGAGTTTGCGCGCAAGCACGGCCTTTCTGATGTGGACTTGCACGCACACCCTTTGGTCTTAGAGGCCATCCAGCAGGGCATTGACCACGTCAACGACAAACAAGCACGTGTCGCACATATTCGCAAATTTGTTGTACTGACAGAGCCCTTCACCATTGAGGGTGGAGAGCTCACCGCCACACTCAAGGTCAAACGCAAAGTCGTACTGGATCGCCACCAGGCGTTGATCCAATCGCTCTACGCCAGCTGAACAAGTGACTCAGCGTGGCAAGCGAGACAGCGCTTGGTGATAGACCGGGCTGAGCATCAGCTCATCCCAAGTCATCGGCGCCGTTTGAGGCAACAGATCAAGTCGGCGCCCTTCGCTGTCAGGACTGGCAACCCAGTCACCATAGGTCATTGCTTCGGTTAAACCATCCAGCAAATCGTCAACCGCTTTACCGCCGTTCATGGACTGGTTGCACAACAAAACCATGTCGCATCCCGCATTCAATGCCGCCACAGCACCCTGTGTGTGGTTGCCCGCGACGGTTGCGCCCTTCATACTGAGGTCATCACTGAAAATGGCACCGGTGAAACCCAGCTTGCCACGCAAAATCTCTTGCAACCAAGTACGAGAAAAGCCTGCTGGGGCTGCGTCCACCTTGGGGTAGATAACGTGCGCAGGCATCACGCTGGTTAACGAGGTACTGAGCCACTCGTAAGGCTTGGCATCGTCACCCAAGATGGCCCTCAAGCTGCGCTTATCAACCGGGACATCCACATGTGAATCCGCCGTGACAAAACCGTGCCCCGGAAAGTGCTTACCGCAATTGGCCATGCCAGCCAACAACAAGCCATGCATCACACTCTTGGCCAGCATGGTCACCACGCGTGGGTCGCGATGGAATGCGCGGTCACCAATGACGCTGCTGCCTCCCCAATCCAGATCCAATACCGGCGTAAACGTCAAATCGACACCACAAGCGCGCAACTCACTGGCCAACACATACCCACAGGCTGTGGCCGCATCGGTTGCAGCCATGGCACCGGAACCCTCACCAGACTTGCCATCGTTGGACCACATGTCACTGAGGCTGCGCATCGGCGGCACGTGCGTAAAGCCGTCTGTTTTGAAGCGCTGAACGCGCCCACCTTCGTGGTCGACGCAGATCAACATATCAGGTCGGATTGTTTTGATTTCCGCGCACAAAGTGACAAGCTGCGAACGGCTCGACCAGTTGCGAGCAAACAGAATCAATCCGCCAGTCAGTGGGTGAGAGAGACGACGGCGATCATCTGCATTGAGGCTCAAACCCTCAATGTCCAGCACCAAGGGTGCATGCTCGACGAGACCGAATGAATCGCTCGCAGTTTGCAATCGGGCAGACTTGTTTTTTTTGCTCATGGTGTTGGTGGAAAAGTTTCAATAACGACAAAAACAGGTCGGCTATGGTCGATGCTCATTGTCCGACTATGGCGCCGGTACGGCGAGCCCGCACAGCTTCGGCTTTGAAGTCGGCAATGGCCTGACGCAAGCCGACAAAAAGAGCGTGCCCCACCAATGCATGGCCGATATGCAACTCACTCACATCAGGGCATGCCGCGACCAAAGCCGTGCTGCTGACCTGCCCCGCGACCACAGCTGAGTCACCAATGGGCACATGCTGACTCAAAGCCAAACCATGACCCGCGTGTGTGCGCAAACCCAGACTTCGGCCGAGCAGCAACCCAGCCTTAAGGCGACTCAACTCCAGCGCCAAAGCGGCGGCATTGCCATCCCACCACGCATTGGCCAAGGCACCCGTATGAAGCTCAATACAAGGCGCGCCGACTTCCGCTGCCGCGTGGATTTGCGCAGGATCTGCACCAATGAACAAAGAAACGCGTGAGCCTGCAGCAGCCAAACGCTGACAAGCATCCTCGAGACGGCTTCGTTGCCCGACAACATCCAAGCCCCCCTCCGTTGTCACCTCTTGACGCCGCTCAGGAACCAAGCAGACGTGTTCAGGCGCGGTGCGCTCAATGATGTCAAGCATCTCGTCAGTGACCGCCGCCTCAAAGTTCAGGGGGGCAGCCACATGCTCTTTCAAACGTCGGACATCGTCATCTTGAATGTGCCGACGGTCTTCACGCAGGTGAAAGGTGATGATGTCTGCGCCACTTTCAACAGCCAGCAGGGCCGCAGCAACCGGATCGGGGAAGCGTCCACCACGCGCATTGCGCACCGTGGCGATGTGATCAATGTTGACACCCAGCAAGGGCGAATCAACCGAGGTCAATTGAGAGCCTGAATAAGTCATGTTTGTTGTAACTCCACCATGAGCTCGCGTGTGCGCAGCATCTGGGAGCCAAGATGATAATGAATCAATGTGCGCAATACTACTTTGAGCTCACTCAAGGCCGGCATACAGGCTGCCATCATGGCTGGGACGGGGTGGCTAAGCTTCAATGCCGACTCCATGTCCAGAAGCACCTGTCCAGGGATCGCAGCAGGACCACCACCGGGCTCGCCCACGCTACTGACCAACGATACGCCTAGGTCAGCATGCAGCTCGTAGGTTTGATCTGGCAAAACAGCATGGCCTGCCACCGTTTGAGCAGACAAATCTGGCAAATGCCCTAGCCTGCGCAGCAATATCAATTCAAACGCACGCAAAGCGGCTTGCAGCAGGGAGGCGTCGCCCATGGCTTGCAGCGCCTGTGCATAGGCATCGAACAATGCTGGGTGCGGATCATGACGCACCATCAAGCGCATCAATAACTCGTTGAGGTAAAAGCCGGGCAACAACGCAGCCCCGCCAGGCCAAGCAGCCCCGCCAGCCCATTCAGCCTGCCGCAAAAGCCATACTTCGGCATCCTCGGATCGCTTGACGCCAAACACCACCGTCAGTTGCTGAAAAGGCATGAGCACCGGACGCAATTGCGAATATGGCCGCTTGGCTCCTTTGGCAACAGCCACCACTCGGCCATGCTCGCGGGTGAACAGCTCCAAGATGAGACTGGACTCACTCCAGTCGTGGCTATGCAGGACAAATGCTGCCAAACCAGGGCGTTGATGCGCTCGGGCCACGAAATGACTCTGGCAGCTTACTCGTAACCGTAGGTGCGCAGACGGACATCATCATCAGCCCAACCGGATCGCACCTTCACCCAAATTTCAAGGAACACCTTGGTACCCAAGAGACGTTCCAACTCGGTACGTGACTCGGTGCCCATGCGCTTGAGCTTCTCACCTTTGTCGCCAATGATCATGCCTTTGTGCTGTTCACGCTCGACAACGATGGTTGCAGCAATGCGTACCAAACCAGTCGCTTTGGGCTTATTAGGAGGAGGTGGCTCTTCTGTATAGAGATCGATCACCACGGTTGAGGTGTAGGGCAATTCGTCACCCGTCAGGCGAAATAGTTTTTCGCGGATGATTTCACTGGCTAGGAAGCGATCGGTGCGGTCAGTCAAAACGTCAGCGTCATACCACCAACCCTGCTGAGGCATATAGGGGCGCAGCACACCCAGCAAGCGCTTGGCATCCTCTTCTTTTTGTGCAGACAAAGGGATGAATGCAGCAAAGGGATGGTGCTCCTGCAAGCTCTGCAACCAAGGGAACAGATCCTCGCGGCGATGAACCAAATCGAGCTTATTGGCGACCAAAATGACCGGCTTATCCTTAGGCAGCAGCGCCAGCACTTTGGCATCATCCGGGCCATATTTCCCAGCCTCAAGCATGAACACGACGACCTCAACATCAGACAAAGTGGCTTGAACTGTTTTGTTGAGATTGCGGTTCAACGCAGCCGTGCCGCGCACTGTGTGACGGGTCTGAAACCCGGGGGTGTCGACAAAGACAAATTGCGTATCACCATCCGTACAGATACCCGTGATGCGGTGGCGCGTGGTTTGTGCCTTGCGTGAGGTGATGGACACTTTTTGCCCAACCAACACATTGAGCAAGGTCGACTTGCCCACGTTTGGGCGCCCCACGATGGCGATCAACCCGCAGCGCTGCTCATCCGCAGCGGCGGCATCGCCACCGCCTTTGCGCACCATGGATAGATTGGCGAGCATGGCATCCAATGCTGGATTAGGGTTGTCCGCCGTGGTGGCGGGCACTGTCTTCGGCGTGGCAGGCTTCTTAGGCATGGATAGGACTCAATTCAGTTAATGCGTCAGAGGCGCTTCTTGCTGGGCAGCTGCTTGTCGTCTGGTGCTTGCTTGACCACCACAGTGGCCTTATGGGGCAAGCCCTTTAATAACGTCAGGGCAGCATCAGCCGCAATTTGCTCGGCTGCACGTCGCGACAGGCCTTCACCTGTGACGGAGATGTTCAACTCGGCGATGTCGCACGCGACCACAAACACCTGCTCATGTGCCGGGCCACGGGTTGCATCAATGCGATATAAGGGGATAGACAGCTTGCGACCTTGAAGCCATTCTTGCAAGGCTGTTTTGGCGTCCTTGCTCCAACCTTCTAGGGTGGTCTCGGCGAGCAATGGCTCAAACAAACGCAAAACCAAATCACGAGCGGCGTCAAAATTAGCGTCCAAGTACACAGCGCCAATGATGGCTTCTAAGCAGTCGGCCAAAATAGATGGCCTTTGCGCACCACCGCCTTTGGCCTCGCCGTCACTGAGGCGCATTACCTCAGGCAGGCCAATTTGCTGAGCCAATTTGTGCAACATATCTTGGCGAACCAAGTGGGCCCTGACGCGTGTGAGATCGCCTTCGTCGCTGCGGTCGAACCGGCGATACAACAAGGCAGAAACCCCCAAACTGAGCACCGCATCACCCAAGAACTCAAGGCGTTCATAGTGGTTCACGCCAAAGCTTTTATGCGTCACTGCACGAGACAAGAGCTGGGTATCAGTGAATTGGTAACCCAAGCGCTGCTGCAAAGCCTGCAAGGCTGGGGACACGGCGGCAACAGTGCGACTGGTCATCAAGCTATGACCATCTTCAAAACACCCACACTCACTTGGACTGCCCTTTGAACTTAATCAACAAGTACACAGGCGAGACCAGTTCAATCTCACGGTCGTAGGCAAATTTGATCTGCACCTGGTCGTTCTCTTTGCTGATCTCAAGGTCACGTGAGGTGATCGATGTCACCCCGTATTCAATCACCTGCGATCTATCGAAGGAGGCCCGAATTTCAGGCACGGTACCGCCTCCCTCACGCGAGGCCTTATTCACCATGGACTGAATGGTGCGGTACTCCGTGACAGCAGGAAACACCTTCATCAGCACCAGTGCAAACGATGAGATCAAGACCGCCCAAAACAACAGCCCAATCAAGCTGACACCAGTTTGCTGGCTAGGGGAAGATGTCGATCGAATGATCATGTTCGGCATGCCTGTCTTTGTTTAGTGGAAAAATCCGACGCGTTTAAAGTCGCCAAAATTCATCCAAACCATGAATGCCTTGCCGACGATATTTTCGTCTGGCACAAAGCCCCAGTAGCGTGAGTCCTGCGAGTTGTCGCGGTTGTCACCCATCATGAAATAGTAGCCTGCTGGTACCTTGCAGACAACACCTTCACCACTGTAACGACAGTTCTCTTTGAAGGGGAAGTCAAAAACTGCTTGCTGCGGTATGAATGGCGGACGATCTTTGTCCACCAAGATACGGTGATTGACCCCAGATAAATTCTCTGAGTACTGCAAGGAGTACCTCAAGCTGTCTTCATCGTAAAACTCAGACAGTGTCGTTTGTGCGATAGGTTTGCCATTGATGGTTAGTCGCTTATTGAGATAAGCGATTTCGTCACCTGGCACACCCACCACTCGCTTAATGTAGTCAAGTCGAGTGTCAACGGGATAGCGAAAAACCATCACGTCACCGATCTTAGGATCGTTGTTGGCAAAAATCTTCTTGTTAATCACCGGCAAACGAATGCCGTAGTGAAATTTATTAACCAAGATGAGGTCACCTACCAACAGGGTTGGGATCATCGACCCCGATGGGATTTTGAACGGCTCAAACAAAAAAGAGCGCATCAAAAACACGGTGCAAATGACGGGGAACAGACCGGCCGTCCAATCAAGCCACCAAGGCTGCATCAACAGCCGATCACGCGCTTGGTTCACACTGCTGTCAACCTGAGTAATACCTTGGCTGGTCAATTGCGCACGACGAGCCTCATCCGCAGCGACCAACTTGGCCGCTGCAGCTTCTCGTTCAGGCAAGAATTTATAGCGCTCAGCCAGCCAATAGACCAGCGTAAACAAGCTCAGCACCAGCAACAACAGCGAAAAATTACCCTGCCATTGACCGGCATACCAGCCACCTAAGTACGCCAGCAAAGCGGCATACAACACACCTGTGATCAAACTCATTAATCGTCCACTTGAAGGATGGCCAGGAAAGCTTCTTGAGGCACCTCGACGGTACCAATCTGCTTCATCCGTTTCTTACCGGCCTTTTGTTTCTCGAGCAACTTGCGCTTGCGGCTGATATCACCGCCATAGCATTTTGCCAGCACGTTCTTGCGCAAGGCCTTGATGTCTTCGCGGGCGATGATATTGCCACCTATCGCCGCTTGAATCGCCACGTCATACATCTGACGCGGAATGTGCTCGCGCATCTTCGCAACCACACCCCGCCCACGGTACACGCTTTGTACTTTGTGCACGATGATGGAGAGCGCATCAACACGGTCACCATTGATCAGAATGTCCACCTTGACGACATCTGCTGCGCGGTACTCCTTGAACTCGTAGTCCATGGATGCATAGCCCCGCGATACGCTTTTGAGCTTATCAAAGAAGTCCAAAACGATCTCAGCCAATGGCATTTCGTAGGTCAACATGACTTGCCTACCGTGATAGGCCATATTCAGTTGAACACCGCGCTTGAGATTAGCCAGCGTCATCACCGGGCCCACATAGTCTTGTGGCATGTACAGATGCACGGTGACGATGGGCTCACGGATTTCTTTGATTCGGGGCAACTCTGGCATCTTCGAGGGGTTCTCAACCTCGATGACCTCACCACCATTCAGCTCAACCTGATAGACCACGCTGGGTGCGGTGGTGATCAAGTCTTGATTGAACTCACGCTCCAAGCGCTCTTGCACAATTTCCATGTGCAGCAAGCCCAAGAAACCGCAACGGAACCCAAAACCCAGTGCCTGCGAAACCTCAGGCTCATACCGCAAAGACGAGTCGTTGAGTTTGAGCTTTTCCAGCGCATCACGCAGTTGATCGTATTCGCTGGCTTCTGTTGGGTAGAGTCCAGCAAACACCTGTGGCTGAATTTCCTTGAAGCCAGGTAACGCCTCGACCGCAGGGCCTGCGTTATTGGGCAGTTTCTTCTCAACCGTCACGGTATCGCCAACCTTGGCGGCTTGCAGCTCTTTGATGCCCGCAATGATGAAGCCTACTTGACCGGCTGTGAGCACTTCACGATCAACCGATTTGGGAGAGAACACACCCAAATGATCAGCCGGATACACCGCATTGGAGGCCATCATGCGAATGCGCTCACCTTTGCGCAGTTGACCATCGACGACACGCACCAACATGACCACGCCGACATAGTTGTCAAACCATGAGTCGATGATCATGGCGCGCAAAGGCCCAGTAGGATCCCCTTTAGGTGGTGGCATCCGAGCCACGACGGCCTCAAGAATATCGTCGATGCCCATGCCGGTTTTAGCCGAACAAGGAATGCCATCCGTTGCATCAATGCCGATGACGTCTTCGATCTCCAACTTGGCACGGTCAGGGTCCGCCTGCGGCAAGTCCATCTTATTGAGGACGGGCAACACCTCCACCCCCAACTCAAGTGCGGTATAGCAGTTGGCGACAGTCTGAGCCTCTACACCCTGACTTGCATCCACAACCAACAAAGCACCTTCGCAGGCAGACAGCGACCGGCTGACCTCATATGAGAAGTCCACGTGTCCAGGCGTGTCAATCAGGTTGAAGTTGTAGACTTGGCCGTCTTTGGCCTTGTAAGTCAGTGCTGCGGTTTGCGCTTTGATGGTGATGCCACGCTCGCGCTCGATGTCCATCGAGTCGAGCACTTGTGCTTCCATCTCACGGTCGCTCAAACCGCCACAGCGCTGAATGATGCGATCGGCCAGGGTGGATTTACCATGGTCGATGTGAGCAATGATAGAAAAATTGCGGATGTTATTCATAAAAAAAAGGCACGTCCAAAGGATTGACGCGCCTTCCAACAAAAACGTATGGCAACTGCTTGTTGGGCTTTCATTGTAGCGAAAACCCTCCGAAAAGACTGCGTCACAGCCACGGGCAGGATTGTTGCGGCCCCCAAAAAACACCTTATCAACACGTTATCCACATCTTTATGTGCGTAACTTTGTTGAAGTCAGGTGCTTCTTGACGGGGGTGCGTCAGAGCGGCGATTGTAGAGGCAATAGCAGGCACCCACACCAAGTTATCAACAGCAAAATGAGAACCCTGCGTGATCTAGCAACCCTAAAACCAACGCAGGTTTGTGTGACAAATGGCCGGCATCAAGGCGTGGCAACCGACTTGCCCCGGTTTTTTTCTAGTTACCAGGCCTGATCACAACATATTGAGCACGGTCACCACGGCGAACCAACAGGCTGACAGGGCGCGTTTTGTCTAGCTTGGCCAAGGCAGACTCGAACCCTTTTACCGAGCCAACCTGCGTATTGGCAACGGCCAAAATCACGTCACCGGCTTGCACGCCAGCATGTGCAGCAGGACCAGTCACCGCCTCAACAAGCACGCCTCCCTTGAGGGCTAACTCACGCCGTTGCTCTGGCGTCAGATCAGCCACGCTCATCCCTAACGACACCAGGCCGCCCTTGGCGCTGTCTTTGGTATTTGACTCAAGCTTGGCTTGAGTCGTATCCAACTCGGCCACAGTCACAGTCAGGTTCTGGAGAGTACCCCGGCGGAACACCTGAATAACAGCCTTGCTGCCAGGTTTGGTTGCACCAACAAGCCTAGGCAAATCTTGTGCTTTGTCGATGGTTTTATCAGCGAACTTGGTGATGATGTCGCCAACTTCCAGCCCCGCCTTCTCTGCTGGCGTGCCTGGCTCGATGCTTTGCACAAGCGCACCCATTGGCTTACCCAAACCAATGGACTCGGCCACATCCTTGCTGACGGGCCCAATACCTACCCCGATGCGGCCACGCACGACTTTGCCACCCGCACGAAGCTGATCCGAGACCTTGATTGCGTCGTCGATAGGAATAGACAAAGAAATGCCCATGAAACCGCCTGAGCGACTCAATATCTGGGAGTTGATGCCAACGACCTCACCCCGCATATTGATCAATGGGCCGCCCGAATTACCAGGATTGACCGCCACATCTGTTTGGATGAACCGAATCTCTTCTCCGGTATCACGGGCCTTGGCGCTGACAATGCCTGCGGTGACGGTGTTGTCCAGCCCAAAGGGCGTGCCAATGGCCATCACCCACTCGCCAACCTTTAACCGACTCACATCGCCTATGGCTACTGAGGGTAGCTTGCTGGCCTCGATTTTGAGAACAGCCACGTCTGTGCGTTTGTCTACACCAATGATCTTGGCCTTGAACTCTCGCTTATCAGTCAAGTTAACATAGACCTCATCGGCGCCCTCCACAACATGCGCATTGGTCAAAACGTAGCCATCCGTGCTCACAATGAACCCGGAGCCAAGCCCTCGCGCCCGCTCTTCACCTTGATTTGGCCCTTTATTGGGGTTTTTCTTGCGCTGTTGCTGACCAGGCATGGGCGTGCCAAAAAAGCGGCGGAAGAACTCACGCATTTGTGCATCGGCTTCATCACCGCCCACCTCTTCTTCGTTGGTCACGCGCTGCGTCGTGCGGATGCTGACAACCGAAGGACCAACACGCTCAACCAACTCGGTGAAATCGGGCAAACCCTTCACGATCAGCGGATTAGCTGGTGCCTGCGCCTGTATGGCTGCCACGGGCTGCGGGGCTTGCTGAGCCTGAGAAGGATGCGGGAACAGGCTGGAACTCAAAGCCAAGCCAACAGCCGATACCACCGCACCCACAACCAGCGTGCGGCGAACAACAGATATAGGCTTAGCACCGGACTGATGAGAGGACGTCATATAAGAAAGCTCCGACTAATCTAAAGTGGGGAACGGAACGGTAACAGGAATCCAACCCGGCCTAGTTCAACGACCGGCAAGAACAAAGGGGCTGGTCAACGTGCCCTGCCCTGCAAAACTACCATCGCCACGCGGTACGGCTAAGTGATCGGGCAGCATTGGATCGACTTGGGTGCCCCGAGTCAATACAGTGCCATCAGGCTGACTAAAGGACTCCCCAAGCGCCATCAAGCCTTCAGAGCGGACGCTATCTGAGCCCACGCCGCCCCATGTGCCAACTGCCATTTGCCGAGCCGCAAACGCCGACGACGCATCCGCCATGGATTCAGTTCCGTTAGGCACAGTTTGCCCAGTAAGCAAGGCGCCTACAACCATGACAAATCCAGCAGCGACAGCCATAGGCCCAGCCCAAGTTCGGCGACGCAACGGCAAGGCCACAGGCTGAACGGACTGAGCCGTGTGATTGACGTTGGAGCCTCGGCTAGAACTTGTCGGAGCCAAAACAACCGGCTCTTGCGCCAAACGCTCACGAAAACCCTGCAAGAAGGCGCCCCCTGGACTGGTCAGCGCCAAATCTTCAGAACGCATGACGTCACCGATCAGGTGATAGGTGTGCCAAGTAGCGCGCAAATCAGGTTGGTCGCTCCAAGCAGAACAGGCGCCATCGAACTCATGAGGGTGAGCCTCACCGTCGACCATAGCCGAAAGCACTTCTGGGTTAACTGGATTCTGACTGAAGCGGTCAGGCATGAGTATTTGCTCCTGATTCAACCACAAGGGGCTGCATATGAACTCGCCCTTACCTTATGAGGGAGTGCCGTCCGGCAGAAAAGTTCACTGCAAATCGCAATTACCAGCGCTCACCCTGACGGTTGTCCAACAAGGGGCGCAAGCGTGTCGCAATGGCTTCCCGTGCACGGAAAATCCGAGAGCGAACCGTCCCAATCGGGCAGTTCATCAGCTCGGAGATTTCCTCGTAGCTCATGCCATCCATTTCACGCAATGTGATGGCCTGACGCAACCCCTCCGGCAAAGCCTCGATCGCCGCATTCACCGCCTGAGCTACTTGGCGAGTGGCCATCAGCGACTCTGGATTGTCGCCATCGCTAAGGCCGCTTTCAATGCGCGAAGGCTCATCCTCGTCATCAAAAGAGGCCATCGCCGCTTCGGTGATGAGAGGATCCCGAACGAGGCCGATCATGGCCTTTTTGGCTGTATTGACTGCAATCCGATAGAGCCAAGTGTAGAAGGCACTCTCACCTCGAAAACCTGGCAAGGCGCGGTAAGCACGGATGAATGTTTCCTGTGCAATGTCTTCAACCAAATCGACATCCCGAATCATCCGGCCGATCAAGCGCTCAATGCGGCGTTGGTACTTCACGACCAACATCTCGAAAGCTTTCTGATCGCCCCGCTTGACGCGCTCAACCAACGGGGCGTCCACATCCACAATTGGGGTCACCAAAGCAATGTGCTCGGTGGCATCCGTTATAGGCGTTAGGGCACCCACAAGGTGATTGGTGTCATGCGACTCAGTGGTGATCATGCGCGCACCTTAACCTGCATTGGCAAGCTCTGTGCATCCGCCTCAGTCATGCTCAAAGGAAGTTGTAACAGAGTGCGCAATTTGTGTGCTGAAGGGCCCGATCGGGTATCAAACCAGACCCAAACCACAGGTACTTTGCGCCACGGGAGATGTGATCCCCGTGCTTTGATACGCAGCAACTGCCACTGCTTAAGGTTCAAAATGATGCGAGGCTGAACAGCAAGTTGCCATTGCCGAACCCGAAAGCCAACTGGCGGCAAGGCCTCATCTAGTCGATTGACGGGCACATCTGTCGACGGCAACCCTGTCCACTCCAGCGTCAAGGTGTCTTGAGGCAAACGCCAACGCCGCCAGACATGCCATGCACAGCCTAACCAAGCCAAAGACAGCAGCAAAGCTGACAACATCGGCAAAGGGGCAAATCCCCAAACAACGGCGTCATGCAGTATGGCCGCGACCCAAACAAGCAGCACGGCAGCGCTGGACAACCACAATGCGCCACCGACATACGGCAACACAGCCGGACCAACCATACCAGGCTGAAATTGCCATTCAGCAGGCGTGGTCAGAGGGTGTGTCGGCATGGCGAAATCAGCGGCAACTCAAGGCCACGTTGTATGGCTTTAGATGCGCTTAAAGACAAGAGAACCATTGGTCCCCCCAAAGCCAAAATTATTCTTCATCGCTGCATCGATTTTCATCTCGCGAGCTGTGTTGGCGCAGTAATCCAGATCGCACTCCGGATCTTGATTGAAGATGTTGATGGTCGGCGGGGATACTTGCTTGTGTAACGCCAGCACTGTAAAGACGGACTCAATCCCGCCCGCACCACCCAACAAATGCCCTGTCATCGACTTGGTCGAATTGACAACAAGGCCCTTGGCGTGGTCACCAAACGCAGCTTTGATGGCCTTGGTTTCATTGACATCACCCAAGGGAGTTGATGTGCCGTGTGCATTGAGGTACTGAACTTGATCCGTATTCAATCCAGCGTTGCGCAGCGCTCCAAGCATCGCCCTTCTAGGGCCATCCGCATCAGGTGCGGTCATGTGATAAGCGTCTCCACTCATCCCAAAACCAGCCAATTCAGCGTAAATTTTTGCGCCACGTGCTTTAGCGCTCTCGTACTCTTCGAGCACCAACACGCCAGCGCCTTCACCCAAGACAAAACCATCGCGGTCTTTGTCCCAAGGACGCGATGCTGTTTTGGGATCTTCATTGCGCGTAGATAGCGCGCGAGCTGAAGCAAAACCGCCGAGACCCAAGGGGGAAATGGTTGACTCTGCCCCGCCCGCGACCATGACATCGGCATCACCGTATTCAATCATGCGAGCAGCCAAACCAATGGCGTGCAATCCTGTTGTACAGGCCGTGACCACGCCGATGTTCGGGCCTTTAAAGCCGTACTGAATGGAGACGTGTCCAGAGATCATGTTGATGATCGAGGCCGGCACAAAGAAAGGCGAGATGCGGCGAGGGCCGCGCTCGACGTAGTCCTTGTGGGTGTCCTCAATCATAGGCAAGCCCCCGATGCCCGAGCCCACCATGACGCCGATGCGCTCAGCCAGTTCAGGGGTCAGGGCGTCGCCGGTAGGCAAGCCCGCATCACGGACGGCCTGCATGCTGGCTGCCAATCCGTAATGTATGAATGTGTCCATGTGACGGGCCTCTTTAGCGGGGATGTAATCCTCGATATTGAAACCCTTGACCTCGCCTGCAATCTGGCAGGTGAACGCCGAGGCATCGAACTTGGTGATGGTTTGAATGCCGGATTGTCCGGCAAGCAGATTCGACCAGGAATCTTGGACGTTGTTACCCAAAGGAGTAACAAGGCCTAAGCCTGTAACGACGACGCGACGACGGGTCATGCTTGTTCTATCAAAAAGTGGATTCGATGCAAACAAGGCCCCGAGGGGCCTTGGCATTGCTCAGTTAACTCAGGCCTTGGCGTGGCCCTTGGCATAGTCGATCGCCAACTGAACAGTGGTGATCTTTTCTGCATCTTCGTCAGGGATCTCGATGCCAAACTCGTCCTCGAGCGCCATCACCAGTTCAACTGTGTCCAGAGAATCGGCGCCCAGATCGGCTACAAATGCCTTTTCGGCGCTGACTTCAGACTCGGCTACACCGAGTTGCTCTGCAATGATTTTCTTGACGCGTGCTTCGATATCGCTCATGACTCCTCCAGGAGTAAAAAATTCACAGACAGCCCAGGATTCTACCGGTGGTGGGGCGACCCTCAGGATTCGCTGCCCACGCCGCGCCGGTCGGGCCAAGGACCGGCGAATTCTTCGGGGAGCCGTCGGCCCCCCGCTCGTCATGTGGTCTTTGTCTGCGTGTCGGGCCATCCGGTGCCGGAGGGCGACCGACCGCCGGGGAAGCCCGCGTCAGACGATGAACGACCCGCTGTCGAGGACATGATGGCCCTGAAGGAGGACGGAGAAGTCGACCGCTCCGTCGCCGTTGGTGTCACCCTGCAGGAGGGTGTTGCCGCCGCCGAACTTCATCCGCAACTCGCCGGCCTCGCCGGAGAA
>JAURXM010000029.1 GCA_030654395.1 Aquabacterium sp. | reverse complement strand
CCACCGCGCTTTCCGCCCCGAAACTGCCGCCTTGCAAGCGGCCGGACAACACGGTGCCGAACACCACATCGTCGCGACCGCTGCATTGTCCCATCACCAAAGCCCATGCCAGATGAAACAAGCTCGCCGGAGTCACGCTGTGCTGCCGCGCGCTGTTGCGTATACGTAGCGCCAAATCCGCTTCCAATGCCAAAACCGCTTCGCCGACTTGTCCGCCGCTGCCTTGCACATTCAACAAGCCGAACGGCGCGGTCGGCTCGTCGATGTCACTCAGCTGCCGACGGAAATAGCTCTCATGTTCCGCTTGGGGAACCGAGCGCATTTGGGCGATGAAATTCCGGTACGGCTGCACGGCCGGCAGTTGTCCGGCCCGGCCGTCAAGCAACAGCCGGATTTCCGACAAGATCAGCTGTAGCGTGTAGTTGTCGTCGACCATATGATGGTTGAGCATTGCAAACCAGCATTCCTCCGATTGGCTGTCCTTAATCACATAGCCAGCCAGCAACGGCGCTTGTTGCAGATCCATCCTGAGCCGACGCGGATCGGTATGTTCCAGCAGGCGCTGTTTTATCCGGTCTTTGGCTGCCGGGGCCAGCTCCTCAACCGGCAGCAGTGCCTGGCGATGCACGACCTGCACCGGCTGCGGCAAGCCGCTCCAGCGCATGGAACTGCGCAAGATGTCGTGCCGGTCGATCACCGTCTGCAATGCGTCAAGAAACGCATTCAGCCGTGTGCGGTTGTCGAACACGATGATGGAGCGGGTGATGTACGGGTCGCCCTGCGTTTCCAGCAAATGATGAAACAAGATGCCTTCCTGCAACGGCGCCAACGGATAAATATCCTGAATGCCGGCTGCGCCCTCCGCCACGCTGTCGACGATCAGATCGATCTCGTCCTGGGTCAGGCTGACCAGCGGCAGCATATCGGGGGTTATTTTAGGTGCCGCCGTATGCGCTTCCATAACCAGGCCGTTCCTGAGCGCGGCCAGAAACTCCCGCTTATGGAGTTTCAGTCCGGCCATTAATGCCTGATCCATTGCGCCTTGCGGTGCGCGGACGATCAGTTCGCCGTCAAGCTCGCTGATAACGATATTTTTTTCCTGCATCGAGGCAAAGACTTCCTGCAAACTCATAACCGAAACTCCTCAATAACGGGGTTGCTTAACGACTGCCCGAAATAATCGGGTATTAAATTGGGCGGCCGTGCAAAAGCCGGGCTATTGCACGGCTTATCGCCGATGATTGCCGCCAGCGAGCACAGCACCGGATTGGCGAATACCGCTCGGGCTTCCAATGCCCAGCCTTGTTGCCGCAGGCGTTCGACCAGCGACAACGCCATCAGCGAATGGCCGCCCAACTCGAAGAAATGATCGGTGCGGCCGACGCGCTCCAGTTCCAACAGCTCCTGCCAGATACGGGCCAGCGCAATTTCTATCGGCCCTTGCGGCGCTTCGTAGCGATGACTGATCACTGCGTCCGCGTCCGGCACCGG
>JAURXM010000010.1 GCA_030654395.1 Aquabacterium sp. | reverse complement strand
GGTATTGCGCCTCGGCCTGGATGATCGACTGGTTGGCGGTCGCGACCTGTTCTTCCAGTTTATTAAGCCGGGGATCGTTGAAAATTTCCCACCATTTGCCGGACAGCACATTGTCGCGGGGCTGGGCCTGCTTCCAGCCTTTACTTTCCTTGAAAGCAGTGGGAATCGTCGCTTCCGGTCGGACATAATCGGGGCCTACCGTGCAACCGGCCAGTTGCGCGGTCAATAGGGCGTAAATCAGGGGTTGGCTAATGCTAACTGTCATGTAAGTCTCAGGGATAAGTAGCTAACAAAAAAATCTTAAAATAAGAAATTTAGGAGTTCATTGTGTTGAAAGATTTTGTCTGCTTCGAAAGCGGCCACCAAACCACAGCCGGAAACGATCCAGGTAAATATAAACCACCGGCGTCGTGTACAAGGTCAGCAGCTGGCTGAAAATCAGCCCGCCGACGATGGAAATGCCCAGCGGCTGGCGCAGTTCCGCGCCGTAACCGCTGCCCAACGCCAGCGGCAGCGCGCCGAACAGCGCGGCCAGCGTGGTCAGCATGATCGGCCGAAAGCGCCGCCGACAGGCCTGGAAAATCGCCTCGCGGGCGTCCAGGTCGTGTTCGCGTTCGGCATACAACGCAAAATCGATCATCATGATCGCATTTTTTTTGACGATGCCGATCAGTAAAATCACCCCGATCAGCGCGATGATGCTGAATTCGGCGCCGCAAACCATCAACGCCAGCAGCGCGCCGACCCCGGCCGAAGGCAGGGTGGACAGAATGGTCAGCGGGTGGATATAGCTTTCGTAGAGTACGCCCAGCACGATGTAAATGCTGACCAATGCGGCCAGGATCAGCCAGGGCTGGTTGCTTAACGATTCCTTGAAGGCTTTGGCCGAACCCTGGAAACTGCCTTGTACGGCGCTCGGCACGCCGATGTCGCGCATGGTTTTTTCGATCAACTGGGTCGCGGTGGACAGCGAAATGCCGGGCTTAAGATTAAACGACAAGGTCGCCGCAGCAAACTGGCCTTGATGATTGACGGACAGCGGCGCGCTGGTCGGCGCAAAACTGGCCAGCGTCGACAACGGCACCTGCCGTGCGCCGGGCTGTTCGCCGGTCGGCAAGCGTTCGGCCGGCACGCTGATATACACCTGCTGCAAGGCTTCCGGGCTTTGCCAGTATTCGGGCGCCAATTCCATCACGACCCGGTATTGGTTCAGCGGATTGTAGATCACCGACACCTGGCGCTGACCGAACGCGTTATTAAGACTGTCATCGATCATCGCCTGGCTGATGCCGTAACGCGACGCCATAGCCCGGTCGACCACCAGGCCGATCTGCGACCCCTTGTCTTGCTGGCCGCTGCTGACATCACTGAGTTCCGGCCGCTTGGACAAGGCCGCGATCAGTTTCGGCATCCATTCCCGAAGCTGGCCCAGATCGTCGGATTGCAACGCGTAATCGAACGAGCCGAACGAGGGCCTGCCGCCGATACGCAGCTCTTGCGCCGGGAACATATGCAGATCCGCGCCGGGTATGCGTTTGACCTTATCGCGCAGGCGGTTCATCACCTGTTCAATCGGATCGCGTTCATGGTGCGGCTTGAGCACCACGAAGACTCTGGCGCTGTTACCGCCGGATCCGGCACCGCCAAACCCGGCCACATTGCTGACCGCCGGATCCTTCATCAACAGCTCGGAATACTCGGAGAGCTTTTTCTGCAAGGCCCAAAAAGAGGTGCCTTGATCGGTTTGAATCTCGCCGAGCAACCGGCCGCCGTCCTGGGTCGGAAAAAAACCTTTGTCGATCACTGTGTACAGATAAACATTGAGGCCGATGGTGGTTAGCAAGATCAGCATCATGATGCGGCCGTGACGCAGCGCCCAGCCTAGCGAACTTTCGTAGGCTGCTTGCAGCCGGTCGAACGCACTGCCTATGCCTAGATAGAGCCGGCCATGCTGCGGAGTTTCATGGCCCAGCCAGCGCGCGCACAGCATCGGCGTGACGGTCAGCGAGATCAGCAGCGACACCAGCACCGCCGCCGACAATGTCACCGCAAACTCCCGAAACAAGCGGCCGACCACGCCGCCCATCAGTAAAATCGGCAGGAACACCGCGACCAGCGACACGCTCATCGCCAATACCGTAAAGCCGACTTCCTTAGCCGCCAGGAGCGCGGCCTTAAATGGCGGCACGCCTTTTTCGATGTGCCGGTTGGTGTTTTCCAAGACCACGATCGCGTCGTCGACGACAAAGCCGGTGGAAATGGTTAAAGCCATCAAGGTCAGATTATTCAGACTGTAATTTAAAAAATACATCGCCGCACAAGCGCCCAGCAGCGAAACCGGCACCGCAATAATCGGCACCAGCGTCGAACGCAAACTGCGCAAAAACACCAGCACCACCAGAATCACCAGGCCGATGGCGATCAACAAACTGTGCTCGACTTCGGTAATCGACGCGCGGATGGTCAGCGATCTATCGACCACCACCGACAAGTCGATCGTATTGGGGATGGTCGCACGCAGCTGCGGCAACAGGGCCTGAACCTGGTCGACGGTTTGAATCACGTTGGCCAGCGGCTGTTTTCTGATAATCAGCAGCACCGACGGTTTGCCGTTTTTCAGGCCGGTATTGCGCAGATCCTCCACCGAATCCACCACCTCGCCGAGATCGGCGATTCTGACCGCTGCGCCGTTACGATAGCTGACGATCAGCGGCAGGTAATCCTCGGCTTTGCGGGCCTGATCATTGGCCTGGATCTGCCAGCGTCGCCCGCCGCTTTCCATGACCCCTTTCGGTTGCGTGGTGTTGGTTTGGGTGATGGTGTTCCTGACGTCCTCCAGGCCGATGCCGTATTTGCTCAGCGCGTTGGGGTTCAGTTCGACCCGCACCGCCGGTAACGCCGCACCGCCGATCTGAACTTGGCCGATGCCGGGAACCTGCGCTATTTTCTGCGCCAGGATGGTCGACGCGACATCGTACATCTGCCCGCGACTGAGGCTTTCGGAGGTCAGCGCCAGGATCAAAATCGGCGAGTCGGCCGGATTATCCCGCCGGTAGCTGGGACGATTCGGCATAGTGCCGGGCAACAAACTGGCGGCGGCATTGATCGCCGCCTGCACATCGCGGGCGGCGCCGTTG
>JAURXM010000009.1 GCA_030654395.1 Aquabacterium sp. | reverse complement strand
CCCCGCCACCCTGGTCCACCAACTGGGCCTGTCCGTCAGCGACACGCTCACCACATCGGATGTGTTGCGCGCCGCCCAACATCTCCGCCTCAAAGCCAAGCTCAGCCGTACCACCGTCGATCGCTTGGGACTAACCCCGTTACCCGCGCTGGCCCTGATGCGCACCGAGGATGACACCCTGCGCCTGGTCATCCTGGCCCAGAGCGACGGCAAACGCGTGCTGTTCCAGGATGTGTCGGCCTCCCCCCCGGCATCAGGCTCACCGGCAGCTCCCAGTACCCGCCCCACCATCGAACCGGTCGACGTCTTTGCCAGCCAGTGGACCGGTGAACTCATCCTGATCAGCAGCCGCGCCAGCCTGGCCGGTGAACTCGCCAAGTTCGACTTCTCCTGGTTCATCCCGGCCCTGGTCAAGTACCGCAAGCTGTTGGGCGAGGTCTTGCTGATCTCCTTCATGCTGCAACTCTTCGGCCTGGTCAGCCCGCTGTTCTTCCAGGTGGTGATGGACAAGGTGCTGGTGCACAAAGGCATGACCACGCTGGACGTGCTGGTCATCGGCCTGGTGATCGTCGTCGTCTTCGAGAGCGTCTTGAATGCCCTGAGGTCTTATGTCTTCAGCCACACCACCAGCCGCATCGATGTCGAACTCGGTGCCCGCCTGTTCCGCCACCTGGTGGCATTGCCGCTGGCCTACTTCCAGGCCAGAAGGGTGGGTGACTCGGTAGCCCGCGTGCGCGAGCTGGAGAACATCCGCAGCTTTCTCACCGGCAATGCCTTGACGGTGCTGCTCGATGTCTTCTTCTCGCTCGTCTTCATCGCGGTGATGCTGTTCTACAGCGTGCCGCTGACCCTGATCGTGCTGGTCAGCCTGCCCTTGTACTTTGGCCTGAGCTTGGCTGTCGTGCCGATATTGAGAGCGCGCCTGGATGTCAAGTTCGCCCGCGGTGCCGAGAACCAGTCCATGCTGGTGGAAACCGTCACCGGCATCCAGACCGTCAAGGCCACCGCGCTGGAGCCGGCCTTTGCCAAACGCTGGGACAGCCAGCTGGCGGCTTACGTCGCCGCCAGTTTCAAGACCCAGAACCTGGCCAGCGTCGCGCATGAAGGCGTCAACCTGATTGGCAAACTGGTCAACGCTGCCACCCTGTGGTACGGCGCCCATCTGGTGATGAATAACGAGCTGTCGGTGGGCCAGTTCGTCGCCTTCAACATGTTTGCCCAGCGCGTCTCGCAGCCCATCATGCGCATGGCCCAGTTGTGGACCGACTTCCAGCAAACCGGCATCTCGGTGGCGCGCCTGGGCGACATCCTAAACACCCGCACCGAAGTCCCGCCCACCAGCGCGGCGCAACTCCCCGCTCTAAAAGGCCGCATCACGCTGGATAAAGTCACCTTCAGGTACCGGCCGGAAGCCGCACCGGTGCTGAGCGGCATCAGCCTGGACATCCAGGCCGGCGAGGTCATCGGGATAGTGGGGCGCTCCGGCTCCGGCAAAAGCACGCTGACCAAACTGGTGCAGCGCTTGTACACGCCGGAGGGCGGCCGACTACTGGTGGATGGCATCGACATCAGCCTGATCGACGCCGCGCAACTCAGACGGCAGGTGGGGGTGGTGCTGCAGGAGAACCTGCTGTTCAACCGCAGCGTCAGAGAAAACATCGCCATCACCGACCCGGCAGCCCCGATCGAAGCCGTCATGCGGGTGGCGCAACTGGCCGGCGCGCATGACTTCATCAGCGAACTCCCCGAAGGCTATGACACCCTGGTCGGCGAGCAGGGCGGCTCCTTAAGCGGTGGCCAGCGCCAACGGGTCGCCATTGCCCGCGCCCTGTTCACCAACCCGCGCATCCTGATCTTTGACGAAGCCACCAGCGCTCTGGACTACGAGAGCGAGGCCATCATCCAGCGCAACATGGCCCACATCTGCCAGGGCCACACCGTGCTCATCATCGCCCACCGGCTCTCGGCGGTCAGAAACGCCCACCGCATCATCGTGATGGACAAGGGCCAGATCGTGGAGGCCGGGCCGCATGAAGCCCTGGTGAATCAACCGAAAGGCTTGTACGCCTACTTGTGGCGCATGCAGGACGGCGGCAAGCCGACCGAAGGAGCGCCCGCATGAGCGAAACCACCCAAGTCAGACACCCAGTGCTCGAACTGCTGGCCCGCTACCGGGCCGTATTCAATGCCGCATGGGAACACCGCGCCGAGCTGGCCGGCCCGGCCCGCCTGGCCGACGAGGTGGCTTTTTTGCCCGCCGCCCTGAGCCTGCAGGAAACCCCGGTGCATCCGGCACCGCGCCGTTTTGCCTGGGGCCTGATGATTCTGTTTGTGCTGGCCCTGCTCTGGTCGTTCTTCGGTCAGGTGGACATCGTCGCCGTGGCACCGGGGCGCATCATCGTCAGCGACCGTACCAAGGTCATCCAGCCGCTGGAAGCCAGTGTCGTCAAAAAGGTGCTGGTCAAGGACGGCGAGCGTGTCCAGGCCGGTCAGGTGCTGGTGGAACTGGACCCGACCATGGCCAGCGCCGACAAAGCCAGTGTGCAGGAACAACGCAAGGCCAGTGCGTCAGAAGTCATGCGCACCCGGGCGCTGCTGCAGTCGCTATCAAATTCGAAGCTGCTCACGCCCATTCTGCGGGGGCCAGAGGCCGATTTGATCAATGATTCAGCGACCCAGGCGCAGCTGCAGTCCGAGTGGCAGGACATCAGCGCCAAGCTCAACAAACTCGACGCCGAAGCCACCCGCCGCCAGGCCGAGATTGCCACCGTCCAGCAAACCATCGCCAAGCTGGAGGCCACGGTGCCGATGGCGCAAACGCGCGAAGCCGACTTCAAGAAGTTGGTGGACCAGGGCTACATCTCCGGCCACGCCACCCAGGACAAAACCCGGGAGCGGGTCGAGCTGGAGCGCGATCTCATCGTTCAGCGCGCCCGGCTGCTGGAGGCGCAATCGACCTTGAAGGAAACCGAGCAAGCCAAAGCGGCGTACCGGGCCGAGACCCTGCGCGCGTTGAGCGACCGCCTAGCCCTGGCCAGCAGCAAGCACAGCCAGCTGGAGTCCGACGCCAGCAAAGCCAACCAGCGCGAGCGCCTGACGCAACTCACGGCGCCGGTGGCCGGGGTCATCCAGCAGCTGGCGATTCACTCGGTCGGTGGCGTCGTCACCTCAGCCCAGGCGCTGATGATCGTCGTGCCCGACAGCGCCACCGTGACGGCCGAGGTGACGATTGCCAACCAGGACATCGGCTTTGTCGATGCCGGGCAGCTGGCAGCGGTGAAGCTGGAGACTTTCCCGTATACCAAGTACGGCACGGTCGCGGCAAAGGTGGATGTGGTCACGGCCGATGCGGTGACGGATGAGAAGAAGGGCTCTTACTACCCGGCCACTTTGACGCTGGTGGCCAAGGACATGCTGATTGATGGCAAGCGGGTGAACCTGAGCCCGGGCATGAACATCACGGCGGAGATCAAGACGGGGCAGCGACGGATCATTGAGTTCTTGCTGAGTCCGGTGCAAAGGGCGGGCAATGAGAGTTTACGGGAGAGATAAGAGACGCCATGGCAAAGACACACGACGAAGCACCAAACCGAGTTTGCTATCAATTGAATAGCTGTATGCGCATATTCCACGAGGGCCATTGGCTCAATTCATCAATGAAAAGACGGGCACTCCAATGAAACACGTTTCCCAGTCGTTGCGAATACTCCTGACGATGCTTGTCGCGTTGCAACTCACTGCCTGCTCCAAAACCGTGCAATGGGAGGAAGAGGTTCCACTGAATACGGGGGAGACGATTTGGGTCAAGAAAACCCTCAACTACACAATTAAAGGTGGTGCGGGCAATCCGTTGGATATGGCCTACCGGCCCGATTGGGTGGAAAAGCTCACTTTCAAGTGGGGCGGGAAAGAGTATGTCTATGAGGGTGATGCCGGTGTCATCTTATTGGCGATATCGCCGGAAAAGATTCCCGTTTTGGTGGCTCCTGCTGCAGACTCAGGCTGGCATCACGCGCACAACTACAAATGCACCACGCCTTTTTATGTCCAGTTCGTCCCGGATGCCTCGGGCCGCAACTGGACTTGGCCACCGGCCATTGAACCGTGGCTATTTGGTCTTTCGCACAACCTGCTGAGAACGCGTGAAGCGCCCGAAAAAATGAAGTCGCGCTACACCGCGCAGGAGAGAAATGATGAGGATGCGACTGGTTCGATTCAGTCACCATCACATGCGCGCATTGATCCAAATTACACCGTCAGCACTTGTTTCAAATAGAGGATAGTAAGAATGACCACAGCAACAGAATACGCCCAGTTGTCACTTGCCGTCTATCAGACGAAAAGGGACTTCAACACAATCGACCTCCCCACCGACTGGGTACTCGCGGAGCCTCTTCATTCCGACGGCCTGGACGGTTTCGCCTACGGCATCTTTAGGCGCATAGGTACTAGCGAAATCGTTCTGGCCTACGCTGGCACCACCGAAGCCGTCGACTGGGCCGCAAATATTGCAAATGGCTTCGGATTGAGTTCAACGCAGACCACCCAGGCGGCGACGGCGTACCGCCAGGCCAAGCAACAGTACGGTTCAAACATCACATTGACTGGCCACAGCCTCGGTGGTGGTTTGGCTTCCGTCATGGCGGTCTGGTTTGACCGACCCGGTACCGTCTTTGATGAAGCTCCGTTCGAGCTGACCGCGCGAAACCCGGCGTTTACTGCCATTACCAAGGCTGCGCTGTGGCTGGCGGGGTACAGCGACCCGGCGTTCACGGCCTACACCGGCCTACTGGATTTTTATGCGCGCGAGGCGCAAGTCACCAACTACTACGCGAGTGAAGAGTGGTTGCAAGTTGCCAGAATAGTGTTCCCGACGGTACTCGGTACCGATAACCGTGTGGAGTTTGGTGTTGACAATATGCTCACCCGCCGGCGGGATTTGCATTCGCAGGCACTACTGACGGCAGGCTTGATGAGTGATACCTTCCGGCAGGCAACGGTGACGGTTCAACGAGCTCTCCCAATCCTGATGGACAAGGGCTTCTATGCCTACGATGCAGCGACCAGCGACAAGCAAAACGTTCTCATCAACTTCATCCGAAGCGAACAAGGCACCGGCGACAAACTCACCCACTTCGCCGCCGATCTCAACAAACTCGGCACCAATATCGCCGGCCTGAATCAGGCCGCGCAAGACGCCCTCATCGCCCAAGGCATCGAGTGGTACTACTGGCAGGGCACTGACTACGCAGGCCAGAACTTCTTTATCGACAACCCCACCTACCCCTCGTTGCTGCAATTCACGACAGCCGTAGGCGCTGCATTGCCTGGCGCACTGGATAAGGCAAACACCTATACCCGCCAGTGGTTGGGTGGGCTCTGCGAGGCCCACGGTGGCGCTGCTGGTTTCCCTCCCTTCGGAACGCTCTTCGACCAATGGAGCGTAGCCACCGGCACCGGCGGTGTCACCGCGAGCGCACGTGACCTAAACAAGAGCCAGATTTTCATAGGCGGCATTGGTGGTGATACGTTCAATGCGGGTAAGAGCGGCGACGTCATCCTGGCCGGGGACGGTGCCGACACCCTGAACGGTGGTGCCGGCTACGACCTGCTGTACGGCGGCAATGGTGCCGACACCTACAACTTCACAGGCAGCTTCGGAGGTGACCGCCTGCTGGACGCCGACGGACTGGGCAGCCTACTCATCGGCACCGAGACCCAATGCAAGCGACAGAGATCAAGACAACACAAGAACTACAAAAGGCATAGCAATAGAGGCAATAAACACGAGGGCTACAGCCCTATTTGGCACATAGAAAGCAGGGATTTTAGAGCGCCAGATCAATCGACGCAGGGTCAGAGGATTGAAGAAGGGATGGAGGTGTCGCTATGAACTACTTGAAGAAGCTATTACAAATTCTGCTGGTAGTGATTGCTGCTACGCAGCTGGCTGCCTGCTCCAAAACCGTGCAATGGGAGGAAGAGGTTCCCCTGAATACGGGGGAGACGATTTGGGTTAAGCGCAGCGTCGTGTACAAGCTCAAGGGAGCAGGTGGTAACCCGTTTGACATTGGCTACGGCCAAGACAAAACAGAGACGCTTTCGTTCAATTGGGGTGGCAAGAAGTACGTCTATGAAGGTGAAGCTGCGCTCATGTTGCTCGCCATCTCGCCGCAGAAGCAACCAGTGCTCGTGGCTCCCGCTGCTAACAAAGGCTGGGACTGGAATCACAACTATTACTGCGCCACCCCGCACTACGTGCAGTTTGTGCCCGATCCGAGTGGGTCCGAATGGTCTTGGCCACCCGAGATTGAATCCTGGTTGTATGACATGCCGAGCAATCTGATGCGCCAACGCCGAAAGCCTGCTGATATGCAGAAACGCTACACCGCGAAGCAAAGAGCGGAAGAAGATGCGGTCAGCTCAATGCAATCGCCAACTACGGCAAAAATTGATCCAAAGTTCATCATGAATCCCCGCGAATGTAAAAGGAGAAATTGATCATGGCAACAACTCAAGAATACGCACTGCTTTCGCTCTATGTCTACGGGGTACAAGACAAGCTCATCAACCGCCCCAGCATCCCCCAAGGCTGGACTTTGCTCGAAACCAAAGATGACAACCTTCTCGGTTTCTCTTACGGCGTCTTCAAGCGCTCAGGCACAAACGAAATCGTGCTGGCCTACGCGGGTACAAACGAGAATGTCGACTGGGCAAGCAACGTCACAGCTGCCTTTGGACTACCGTCCTGGCAGGTGGCCAACGCGGCCTTGGTGTACTGCCAAGTAAAAGAAGAGTATGGAAGCAACATAACCTTGAGCGGTCACAGCCTGGGCGGAGGTTTGGCCTCTGTCATGGAGGGTGTCCCGGATTTTGTGTAAACGGCGGTTAAGTTAGACGCGCGGCATGCGCTCGTCAAACTGGATGGTAAAGCGATTCAGGGCGGCCTTCCAGTCCCGAATCGGCATGGTCCATTTCTGACTGATGTTGTTCAGTG
>JAURXM010000008.1 GCA_030654395.1 Aquabacterium sp. | reverse complement strand
GCTGGTTCCCTCGTTCGCCTTTTTATGGCTGACGGTTCTGTTCGGGCATACGCTGTGGATGCCGCCTTCCTTGTGCGAACGCCTGGTGCGTTTGCAATACCCGGATTTCATACCCGGCATAGCGGAATACCTGCGCGAGGTAACCTGGGCATGGACACTGTTCTTCGCCGTCAATGTGGTGGTCTGCGCCTTGCTTCCAGCCCTTGCCGGGCAAAGGGCATGGGCCATCTATACCGGTCTGCTTGTTTATATGCTGATGGGTTTGCTTGGCGTTGGAGAGTGGTTCTATCGCCAACGGCGCTTCCCGAATCTGGAAATTCCCCCCATGCTGGAGACCTTCACTTTCATGGCAAAGCACGGCCACAAGGTATTTAAGGGAGAGCAGCCATGAAGCGCTCCCTGTGCTTGCTGCTGGCATTATTGCCGATGACAGCGCTTGGCGGCGAACCCGAGGTGCAAGCTTTGCTCGGACGCATCCGGCAAAGCGGGTCGGCCGAGTTCCATTACCAGGAAACCCGCAAGCTGGAATTGGCCTCCTCCCCTTGGCAAGGGGAAGGTTACATGCTGTCCGGCGCGGACGGCAGCTTGGTCAAACAGCAGCTGCAACCCACGCGGGTCATCATGGCCATCGCCGAAGGACGAATGTATTACTGGGATCCCGAACAGCAGCAGCGCCACACCGCCCCCCTGGGACAATCCGGACAAGCGGCGGACCTGATCACGGTGTTCATCGCCATTTTGCAGGGACATGCCGATGATTTGAAGTCGAGCTATGACTTTATTGCAGAACAGCACGGCAAGCGCTGGACCTTGCGCCTGACCCCCAAGCCTGAACTAAGCGATGAAAACGCGCCGACTGTCGAAATATCGGGAGACGAAGACCCGCGCAAACGGCAGGTTCTGATCCGGCTGCCGGATGGCGAATCCGCCGAATACCGCATGGTGAAGACCGCCGAAGGTCAGCAACCGGAATCTTCCCTCCAGCGCTTGCTGCTGGAAGCCATAGGAAATTAACCGGTGTCTTTCGTTTGGAGGAAGCGCTGGTTTTTAATGTTGTTCCCCTTGCTGTTGGCGGCAACCGTTTGGCAAATCCGCATCGAATCCGACCTGAACGCCTTTTTTACCGCCAGCGACAACGAAGATTCAAAGCTGCTGTCCGGGTTGCTGCAATCGGGTGAGCTGTCGCGTCGCTATCTGCTGGTGGTAGAAAAAGCAAGCAATCTGAATGAGGCCGGCCCGCCGCAAAATCCGGTTTCGCTGGATGCGTTCAGCGCCAAGCTGGTCTTGCAGCTGGCCAGGCTTGAAGGCGTGGAACAGGTCTGGCCCGCCAACGAGCCGCCCCGCGACTGGATCGATGCCGTCCGTTCTTACGCCCCCTATCATGCCCGTTTGTTCAGCCTGAATCCCGAGGAGGACGGGCGCGAACTGTTCGACCCCGCCAGCTTGACCCATCGGGCCGAAGGTCTCAAACAGGCTCTGCTCTCGCCCCAGGGCGGGTTCATCAAAGCCGTCGCCAAGCAGGATCCTTTGCTGCTATCCCTGAACGGCTTCAAGGATTTAAAAGGCCGGTTCGAGCACCAAGCCGAACTGGACAGCAACGGCGGTGCGTTGATTTTGCAAAGCCGATTTCCCGCTTTGGATTCGGATGCGCATACACGCCTGCAAGCGGCCATCCGCACAAGCTTCGACAGCCTGAATCAGGCAGCAGGGGGCGCGTTCCGACTGTCGATGGCCGGGGTGCCGGTTTTCAGCGCGGCGGCCCACAGCGAGATCAGCCGGGATGTCACCTTGGTTTCGGTGGTGTCCAGCGTGGCGGTGGCGGTGGTATTTTTGCTGCTGTTCCAATCTTTTTCCGCGCTGCACTGGGTCATGATGGTCCAAGTCGCATCCTTTGTCGTTGGCGCGTTGGTAACGGCTTTAGCCTTCGGCACCGTCCATAGTTTGACCTTGGCCCTAGGGGGCAGCTTGATCGGCATATGCACCGATTATCCCATTCATGTCATGGTGCATTGCGCCAAGCACCGCAACTCCCCGCTGGATGCCGCCCGGCTGCTATGGCCCAGCCTGGTCATGGGCGGCCTGACCACCGTCATCGGCTATGCGGCCTTGGGACTCACTGGGTTTCCGGGCTTTGAGCAAATCGCCATATTCGCCCTGGCCAGCATCGCAACCTCATTAGGGCTGACCCGCTGGGTGCTGCCCGCCCTGCTCGCCCGCTCTTCGCTGCATGTCGCCCATTTGCCCGGCATCGCCGCGTGGGTCGATTTCTGCGCCCGCCGCCGCAAGCTGTTGCTGGGTTTGTTCGCTATCTGCGTGATGCTGGCCGGACTGGCGTTGCCACAGACCCGCTGGATGGACGACATGCAAAAACTGGCGATGAATATGGATCAGATAAAACAGCAGGATGAGGCCGTCCGCAGCCATTTTACCAGTATCGAGCCGGGGCGCTTTGTGTTGATCCAAGCCGACGATATGGAAACCGCACTTAGGCGCACCGAAGCGGCCGAGCGCCGTTTGAAACAGTTAAAACAGGCCGGGATCTTAAGTGAATATCACGGACTGTTTCCCTGGCTGGCTTCGCAGGGCTTGCAGGATGAAAACGCCAAAGTATACGCACAGGCGCTGACTCCGCAATTTCAGGATGCTTGGCGGACAGCCTTGGTCAAGGCGGGGCTTTCGCTGGACAAGCTCGGCAAGCTGTTGCCGCCTAGCGCACAGTCGCTGGACCCTAATGCCGTCCTGGCCTCACCGGCGCGCCATATTCTGAGCGGACAAATGATCGAGGGCCAAAAAGGGGTGGCCTTGACGCTCTGGCTGAGTGATCACGACCCCCAAAAACTGGCCGAAGGCTTGGCGGGCTTGGAAGGAACGCGTTACTTCAGCCAAAAAGACCAGCTGGATCGCCTAGCCTCGCAATACCGGGACAGGTCTTTGCTTATGCTGGCCTTGGGCATCGCGGTCATGGCCCTGTTCATTTGGCTGCAACAACGCGACCTCCGCAAGGTGCTGTTGACCTTGCTGCCCTCGGTCGCTTCCGTGCTGTTCATTTTCGCTATCTGGGCGCTGATGAAGGAGGAAGTGAGTTTCCTGCATATCATCGGCCTGCTGCTGTCGGTTTCCCTGTGTGTCGATTACG
>JAURXM010000005.1 GCA_030654395.1 Aquabacterium sp. | reverse complement strand
CGACGGGCAACTAAGGGTCGAAGGACTAAACCGCTACGCGCTATTGACGCTGCGATCATAAGCCTTAGACGGGTTGAAAGACTGTAACTGTTTCCTATGTTAAGAAATGAGGCAATCCGCCTTGTTTCAAGATAGGAGCAGTGCCATGACTTCGACCATTAAACCCGTTACCCCGTTACGCCAACGCATGATCGACGACATGCGGATGCGCAAACTTTCCCCCAAAACCCAGGCCGGTTATATTCGAGTTGTAAAGCGCTTCGCGGGATTCCTGGGGCGCTCGCCGGATACCGCCAGCGTCGAAGATTTACGCAGTTATCAATTGCATTTAGTTGATCATGGTATCTCTCCGATTTCACTAAATGCAACCCTCACCGGACTCAAGTTTCTCTTTGAAACGACGCTGGATCACCCCGAATTGTTGGCTAAGATGCACGCGGTGCATGTGCCACACAAACTGCCGGTGGTATTGAGCCATGAGGAGGTGGCTCGCCTGCTCGCTGCTACTGACAACCTCAAGCACCAGACTGCATTATCAGTCGCTTACGGCGCCGGCTTACGTGTCAGCGAGGTGGTGTCGTTGAAGATCAGCGACATCGATAGCCAGCGTATGACGCTGCGCATCGAACAGGGCAAAGGCAGTAAGGATCGTTATGCGATGCTGTCGCCGGTCCTGTTGGAACGGTTGCGCGCCTGGTGGAAGTTTGCTCATGCCCAAGGCAAAATGCGCCAAGGTGGCTGGTTGTTTCCTGGCTTGGACCCCATCGACCCACTCAGCACCCGTCAACTCAACCGGGCCATCCATGCCGCTGCTGAGGCTGCGCGGATTGACAAGCGAGTGTCGATGCATACGCTAAGACACAGTTTCGCTACCCACTTGCTGAAACAGAAGGTTGATATTCGGGTGATCCAGGTGCTACTCGGCCACAAGAAGCTGGAGACTACGGCGCTGTATGCCCAGGTGGCTACCGATGTCCTGCGTGAGGTGGTGAGTCCGATCGAGACCTTGCAACCGGTGTAGACTAAGGTCATGGTGCGTCCCGCACTGGAGGTGGCGGATATCTTCCGCGCCCACGGCCCCGCTTGGCGACAAGTCCAGCATAATCACTTAAGCCTGTGACAAATGAAAGTAATGTCCGCCCTCGAACAGTGCCGTACATCAACCTTGGGCGGACATGTGTTGCATTGTCCTGACTGTGAGCATGACGAAATCGCTTATAACTCGTGCCGTAACCGGCACTGCCCGAAGTGCCAGGCCAGTGCCGCTAAACGTTGGCTCGAAGCCCGGCAGGCCGATCTATTGCCGGTGGACTATTACCATGTGGTGTTCACCTTGCCTGCGCCGATCAGCGCCATCGCCTACACCAACAAGGCGGTGATCTATGGCTTGCTGTTTGAGATTGCCGCAGAGACACTACGAACGATTGCAGCCGACCCTAAACATCTGGGCGCACAGATCGGGGCCACCCTGGTCCTGCATACTTGGGGATCTGCATTGACGCATCACCCGCATGTGCATGGCATCGTTCCCGGCGGCGGGTTATCCTTAGACGGCGAGCGATGGGTGGCCTGCAAGCCGGGCTTCTTTTTATCGGTACGCGTGCTGTCGCGGCTGTTTCGACGGCGTTTTCTGGAAGAACTGAGTAAAGCACAGGCGGCTGGACAATTGCAATTCTTCGGTGAATACACCCATCTGACTGCCCCGGCGGTCTTCGCCGATTGGCTTGCGCCGCTTAAAAAATGCGAATGGGTGGTCTACGCCAAACGCCCGTTTGCAGGGCCTTCGGCGGTATTGGCTTATCTGTCGCGTTATACCCACCGGGTGGCAATCGCCAACTCTCGCCTGATTGCCCTGGACGAGCGGGGTGTCACGTTCCACTGGAAAGACTACCGAGCCCAGGGCAAGACCCGGCATAAAACCATGACGCTCACAACCGACGAGTTCATCCGCCGCTTCCTGTTGCATGTGTTGCCCAGTGGCTTTCATCGCATTCGTCATTATGGCTTGCTCGCCAATGGCAGCCGCCGTGAACTGCTGCAGGTTATGCCCAACGACAGAGATCTCAACAGTGGAGAGACCGATGTAGCAGGACAATCGGCCCAGCCGACTTTCGTCAGTCCCGACTGCGGTGCGGCTATGATCATCGTCGAAATCTTAGCGCGCAAACAGCCGATTCGAGCCCCACCTGGGCAATGAGGTACAGTATGAAAACAAGTGCCTGCCAAACTCCAAAGCACCTGCCACTGTTTCATCGGCGGTTAGAGCCGATACGGGGAACTTTGGCCTGGTGGCGTAAAATGCCTGTTTTTTGCTCGCCGCCGCCACAAAAAATCAGGCGCATAGACTGTGAGGTGGGCTCTTTGCGCCATGTCGGGCTTCGGCTGATCAACATGAGAGCCAGGCTAACCCGTACAGCTATCTTTTAAATCCCCATAAGTCCATCCCCTGTTCTGGTTCACCGCTGCGTAGCCCGCGGTTTCCTCCCTCGAGGCTTGTCCGACGCCTGCCCAACAGGTTCTATCGCGTCTTGTAGTCTTGCGCAGGAGAGCAGGCATCTGACAACCCTTAACATCAAGAGACAGACAAAGATTTCCAGTCAAAGGCAGGTTAACTTTGAAAAGCGGTCATTCAATGGCCACCAGTATTGTGCATCTACTAATTTTAGACAGACGTGTTCCATTGTAAAAGTAAATACCAGAAGGTGGCATACAACCAAGTTTCATACCCAATATCTGATTGATTCATGA
>JAURXM010000001.1 GCA_030654395.1 Aquabacterium sp. | reverse complement strand
TATTATTCCGTCCTTACACCCTAACTTTTGCGTTAAGTGCGACAAGCACCCAGCCAATTATAGTGTTATTTTTGATGGTTCTGAGGTAATCTCAGCTTTTTATTTTGTTGTGGGTGCTTGCGACTTACGCGAGTAGTTAGGTGCTTTTCATGTATCAAGCTGATTGTAGACACATCAACTCTTACATAGACTTTATTGAGGTCTTTAACAAAACCATCATTGAGCCTGTCGGGGGCAAATGGAATGGCAATCTTGATGCTTTTAATGATTACCTCTCTTGGCCAAAACCAAACCCTTATCATTTGGTAATTTTGGGTTCAGAGCACTGTGCAGAGATATTGAATTACAAGGAAAGTGAACGCCATGAAAAAAAGCTTTGGCCTCTTCTAAGGGAAATTCTTCAAGAAAATGGCAGGTGGGTCCTAGTTGATTTCAAGTAGCCAGCCCTTAAAAATTCGTTCAGGAAGTAAGGCCGCAACCTAAAACTTAACCATAATGTCAACTCTCAATTTCAAGTACAGTAATGCGCTGTCCGTTATGGGTTTAACATCCGAAGCTATTTTATCCCAGCGACTCATGTTAACCTCTGTAATTTATCGTTAAGCTTAAACGCCTCTAACTTCGGCTTCAACTGCGACAAGTACCCAGCCGATTATTGTGTTATTTTTTATGGTTCTGAGGTAATCTCAGTTTTTAATTTTGTTGTGGGTACTTGCGCGTTAAGCGGGTAGTTAGGTTTTCAAGGAGGAGTAAATGAAAAATATGATGGCTGCTCTGTTTGCTTTATTTATCTCGGCGTGTTCCTATAAAATGACAGTCACAGCTAATTATAATTCTTCGGGCGTTCCTGTATTTTCGATTACTGCACCACGGGTTTTAACTCTGCGACCATCGCCAAGCATTCGTGAAGTGCTTGTGTTTGAAGTCATTGCAGGTCAAATAAAGAAAGATAATCCACTTTGGCGTATATCAAGTAGCAGCAAATATTTATCTGAAATAACCTATGGGGTTGTCCCAAGAGGATTCGAACAAAAAATTCCTCCAGCAACTTTAGAGGTTGGAAAATCATATGAGGTACTTGTAATGGGGTCGGGTGGTGTAGGTGGCATTGGGTTCACGCTAGAACCTAAAAACTCATTTGAGATTTATCCCGTGCCAATAAGTTCTTAATTCGATATAGATTTTGACGGAAAATTAGGTGTTTTTAGTGCCGTGTACAACCTAACTTTGGCATCAACTGCGACAAGTACCCAGCCAATTACTGTGTATTTTTTGATGGTTCTGAGGTGATCTCAGTTTTTAATTTTGTTGTGGGTACTTGCGCGTTATGCGAGTAGTTAGAT
>JAURXM010000126.1 GCA_030654395.1 Aquabacterium sp. | reverse complement strand
ACTGTCCTTTATGACTTTGAACTGAACCTTGTCGCCGGCTTGTACCTTCTCCAACAGAGCCGGATCCCTGACCTGAAACACCATCGTCATGGGAGGCATCTCAAGGTTCTTGATCTCGCCGTGCTTGATCGTGATCTTCTTGGCGTCCTTGTCGATCTTGCGGACCTCTCCCTGGGTCAAGTCATTGCTGGCCATCATCTTCATGTCGCCCATCTTGCCAGGGTCCATGGTGGCTTGAGCGAAGGCACTGCCAGAGAAGGCCGTGGCCGACGCGATCGATACGAGAATAACGAGTTGCTTAATTGATTTCATGGTTTGTTTCCTTCATAAGTTTTGTAAACGGTAGAACTGCCGTCTTTTTTGAGCAGGAGCACGCTGTAAACATCTTTGCGCTTGCCATACTCGGGGCCATCCATTCCGGGTGAGCCGACAGGCATACCCGGGACAGCCAGTCCAATTCCAGCAGGCCTGTCCTGAAGCAGGCGCTTGATGTCACCGGCCGGCACATGGCCTTCCAGGGCGTAACCGACCACCAGCGCGGTATGGCATGAACCATACTTTTCAGCAATGCCAAGTTGCGATCGCATGGCGTTGTTGCCCGTATCGTGGACCTTAACCTGAAAGCCGTTTGTCGTCAGGTGAGCAACCCAGTCTTTGCAGCAGCCGCAGTTTGGATCTTTCCAGACCTCGACGCTGGGGCGAGTCGGCGCTGCCCATGCGCCAGTCAGCGGCAGCAAAAGAGCCGCCGTCAACCAACGTCGGCGTTTGAATTCAATGCGCGTGTACATGCTCATCTTCATTGCCGCTGACTTTGTTGGCTGCGACTTTGATCAGCCCTTTCATGCCTGCGTCGAAATGCCCCGGCTGCAGGCAAGCGAAGTCAACCTTGCCCGCCTTGGTGAACTGCCAGATAATCTCGCCAGTTTTTCCCGGGGCGACCGTGACCATGTTGTCGTCGGCATGTTCCATCTCCGGGTTTTTCTTCATCACTTCGTAGTGTTCCTTGAGTTCCGTTTCGGTGCCCAGAACCATTTCGTGCTTGACCCGACCGGAGTTTTTGGCAACAAAGCGAACCGTTTCACCCTGTTTCACGTTGAAGTTTGAAGAGTGAAAGCGCATGTCGTCTTTCATGTCGACGTTCACGGTGCGCGTGACTTTGGATGCGACGCCTGGCTTGCCGATAGCCTCATCGTCATGACCCCCAGCGTGCTTGCCAGACGCCATCGCGGTCATGGCCAGAAAAATACCGGGAATTGCAATCAGAAGGTTGCGTGATTTCATGGAATACCTTTCAAGGGTGTTGGTCAAAAAAACTAATCAATGCTTCATGTTGCCCATGGAGGGCTTGCGCACCTGAACTTCAATGTCTTTCATCGGCATGTTCTGAACCGGCATGGATTTACCGCCCTCAGCGGCAAAGCGCGCGGGGTTGGGCAGTGAACCGGTCCATTCATAGGCGATTTCCCCAGCCGGGTGTTTGTACCAGCCGGGGTCCTTGTAGTCGCCAGGCTTCTGCTCTTTGCGCACCTTGAGCACGCTGAACATGCCGCCCATCTCGACACTCCCAAACGGGCCCTGGCCCGTCATCATCGGGATCGTGTTGTCCGGGATCGGCATTTCCATTTCGGTCATGTCGGCCATGCCGCGTTCGCCCATCACCATGTAGTCCGGGATCAGGTTGCTGATTTTTTTGGCTACTCCACGGTGATCCACACCGATCATTGTGGGCACGTTGTGACCCATCGCGTTCATGGTGTGGTGGCTCTTGTGGCAGTGAAAGGCCCAGTCGCCTTCTTCGTCCGCCACGAAGTCGATCTGCCGCATCTGCCCCACGGCCACATCCGTCGTAACCTCAGGCCAGCGCGCACTTTTGGGTGTTGGCCCGCCGTCGGTGCCGGTGACAACGAACTCATGGCCATGCACATGAATCGGATGATTTGTCATCGTCAGGTTGCCGATACGGATGCGCACCTTGTCATTCAGCCTGACGTTGAGGGGATCAATGCCCGGGAAGATGCGGCTGTTCCACGACCACAGGTTGAAATCGAGCATGGTCATGATTTTGGGCGTGTAGCTGCCCGGGTCGATGTCGTAAGCGTTGAGCAGGAAGCAGAAGTCACGGTCCACCGTGTCGATCAGAGGGTGCTTGGCTTTCGGGTGGGTGATCCACAGTCCCATCATGCCCATTGCCATTTGCGTCATTTCGTCGGCATGCGGGTGGTACATGAAAGTGCCCGGACGTCGCGCCACGAACTCATAGACAAAGGTCTTGCCCGGTGAAATGGCCGGCTGGTTCAGGCCCGCCACGCCGTCCATGCCGCTGGGCAGGCGCTGGCCATGCCAGTGCACGCTGGTGTGCTCGGGCAGCTTGTTGGTCACAAAAATGCGCACCCGGTCACCCTCGACCACTTCGATGGTCGGCCCTGGCGACTGGCCGTTGTAGCCCCACAGGTGGGCCTTGAAGCCGGGCGCCATTTCGCGCACCACGGGTTCGGCCACGAGGTGGAACTCCTTGATCCCATTGTTCATGCGCCATGGCAACGTCCAGCCATTGAGCGTGACCACCGGGTTGTACGGACGGCCGGAGTTGGGAGCCAGTGGTGCCATCGTGTCCGGGCTGGTTTGCATGACAGGTTCTGGCAGAGCCGCCATGGCCACCCGACTGACTGCAGCCACCGCAACGGCGCCGCCAGCCAAACCGGCCGTTTTGAAAAATTGTCGTCTTGAATTCATCGTAAATACTTTTTGGATTGTTCGAAACTGGGACGCGTGTGAGTCGCAGCACCATCATTAAGAATGTATGGATCAATGACCCGCCTCGCCACCTCCAGACCCGCCTGACGCCATGGCCCCCACGGAAACACTGGTCGGCTTGCCCATCTGCGACGCTTGCAGTGCCGCATCCGCCAGCCAGAACTGCTGTTCAGCCGCGATCGCCGCCATCACGCTGCTGACTTGATCCTTCGTATCGGCCAGCAGCTCGAAAATGCCGATCAGCATGCCGTTGTAGCGAAGCACGTTCTCTTCGGAGATGGTCTTGCGCAGAGGCACGACCTCGTCGCGGTAGTGGTGGGCCACGTCGTAGGCGGTTCGGTAGGCGGAATAACTCTCGCGCAAGTTAGAGCCCGCGGCCCGTACCGCAGCTTCCAGCCGGTTGGCCGCCGCCAGGGTCTGCGCATTCATGGCGTCGCGGCGCAGGCCTCCCCAATCGAACAGGGGCAATCTCACGCTGACTTCGTACCCGCTACGTGGGGTGCT
Source organism: Aquabacterium sp. (assembly GCA_030654395.1). Lineage (GTDB taxonomy): Bacteria > Pseudomonadota > Gammaproteobacteria > Burkholderiales > Burkholderiaceae_C > Aquabacterium. Next base: position 4,377 of record JAURXM010000126.1, on the reverse strand, counting down.
GGTGCCAGCGGCGTTATCGAACACCGTGTCGCGACGCACGCCCAACTCGATATCGGTCAGGCTGGTGACGGCGTTCAACCCCTGGGCTTTGGCGGCTGATTCAAAAGCCGATTGCGCAAGTTTGATATCGAGGCGCCCAGAACTGGCCATCTTGCCAACCTCCTCAGGGCTGAGCGGGGCTTTTGGCAGATTCGGTAGCCTGTCGGGCAATTTGAGCTGCTTCGCCTGATCGTCCGTCAGGCCTAGGGTGCGTATCAGGCCTTCGCGGGTCGCGGATGTCGCATGTTGCGCAGTCGCCAACTGCGTGGCGGCATCGGCATAAAATGCTTGCTGCCGCGCACGTTGCAGCTTGGTGAAGTTGCCGACCGATTGCAGGCGACGGGCAAGTTCAGCACTGACCTGCGCCGCATCAAACACCTGTTGCGCGTAGGTCAGGTTCTGTTTTGCAACGACTGCCTTGACCCATGCTTGGCGCACCTGCGTCACCTGGTCGATCACATCGGTAGTCAGTTGAAGCTGCGCCCGTTCGATCCCTCGTTGCGCGATGCCATAGCGCTGCGGGAGGGTCAGCAGGTCAAGCAAGCCGAAACTGAGCAGACGTCCCAACTCAAGCTCGGCGCCAACGGTGACACGCTCAAAAGTGAAAATCGGATTGGCGATACGGCCGGACTGTGCTGCATTGGCTGCCTCTGACCAGTTTTGCGCCATCATTGCTTGCAGTGCCGGACTGTTCGCAAGCGCGAGTTGAACGGCATTGCCCTGGCTCAGCGGCTGGGCCAGCAGTTGGGCTGCCGTTCGGTCAAGCGCCGTGCGTTGTTCTTGGGTCTGCGCAAGCGCTAACTTGCCTTGGGTGAAGTCTGATGCGTCTTGATTCGTTTTGGCGACCGAGTTGTCAAAATTGACACTGGCACAGCCCGACAAGACGATGACTGATACTGCAGAAACCAGCCACTTGACACGCGGAATGTGTGCGGCCCGGGTCATGGTTTGTCTCCTTGTCCACCGGGGACTGGTGCAGACGCACCGTCAGGTTGGCGTGCCTCTTTGGAATAAACGCGCCAACCGCCAATCTTGCCGACGTTGTCGTTGGCTTCGCGCCAGGAGGCGATTGGCTGCTCACTGTACATGTGGTAATCGGCAAAAGCGGACCGGTAACCGAGCGTGACCGACGATGGCGCCAGGCTCTTTGGGTCAGGCGCAGCCGACCCAGCACTAGGCTGTGCGAATGCCATCGGAAGGGCCAGCGTCAGGCCCGCTGGTACGAGCCAGCGTAGGGAAATTGAAACCATGAAATCCTCGCGTCATGACGTTGGGGAGATCGTGAGAAGAAAACTCACGACATACTCAAATGGCAATGTACTGTCTCGCTCCTGACAAAGCACTGACCGCAAGATTACATTCCCGTCATCTACGCCGCACAGACGCCCAACCAGCGCCATGGGGACACTCATTATTGAGGACGAACCCAAGACCGGAGACGATTTGGAACAAGGCTTGGCCGAGGCCGGCTTGATCGTCGATTTGGTACGCGACGGATCAAACGGACTGCATCGTGACCGGACCGAGGCTTACGACCTGGCACCCAGCAGGATATTGGAAAGCAGTTCGAGCTAAGGCTACGCTGAATAAGTGCCGTCAAAACAGAACCTTGCTGTGTTGACGACGCGAAGTCGAGGAAATCGCGTTCAAGCGTCCCCACTTTGCCCCCTTGCGGGCCTGTTTTTCGGGCCTTTTGGCCTATTGCGCGCTCATGGACGCACCTGTGCCATCAGCCTTTGGCGGCTGAGGTAGATGTTGGCGAGTGCCAAGGCCGTAAATGCCCGGGTCGCGTTTTTCTGCAGTCCGCGATAACGAACCTTGCCAAATCCCCACAGACGCTTGACCACGCCAAAGACGTGTTCTACCCGTGCCCGGATCCGCGACTTGTTGCGGTTCCTGGATTTGAGCACTTCGTTCACAACACCATTGCGACGGGTGCGCTGGTTGGTGAAGTCACGTGCGTTGGGCGCTGTACTGTGGATCAAGTCCTTCTGACTGGCGTAGGCGGAGTCACCATAGACACGTTGCTCGTTGCCATGCAATAAGTCTGGCAACGGATGTTTGTCGTGCACGTTAGCCGATGTGACTACGGCGCTGTGGGCCAGTCCGGTTTGACTGTCCACACCGATGTGCAGCTTCATGCCGAAGTACCACTGCTTACCTTTGCGGGTTTGGTGCATGTCCGGGTCACGCGCCTTGTCGGCGTTCTTGGTGGAGCTCGGAGCGCCAATGATGGTGGCGTCCACGATGGTGCCGGTGTTGACCTTGAAACCTTTGTCTTGCAGCACTTTTCCCACCTGCGCGAACAGTGCCTCGCCAAGCTTATTGGCATGCAGGAGTTTGCGGAACTTCAGCTGAGTCGTAGCGTCCGGCACGGGTTCGCGACCCAGATCGATCCCTACAAAGCGGCGCAGACTGACACTGTCGTACAGTGCTTCCTCGCACGCCAGATCGGCCAGGTTGAACCAGTGCTACTGAGATGGACCCGACGCCACCCTTCGGCGAAACTTGGCATCTCTCAACCCGTTTGAACATGGAGGTACATCGTGGAAGTCGATCTGTTCGGCATTGATCTGGCCAAACGTGTCTTTCAACTTCATGGCGCTGATCGTCGCGGAAATGCGCTTCATCGATCCAAGGTATCACGCGCGGCTTTGGTTGAGACTATCAAAGAACTGTACCCTCGCGTTATTGCGATCGAAGCTTGCAGCTCCGCCCATCATTGGGGAAGACGATTTCAGCAATTTGGGATCGAGGTAAAGCTCATTAGCCCTCACTTCGTTAAGCCGTTTGTCAAAACGAACAAGAATGATCGCAATGATGCAGAGGCCATTGTTGAGGCGGCTTCCAGACCCAGTATCAATTTCGTACCGGTCAAGTCGGTAGAGCAACAAGACATGCAGGCGGTACATCGGGTGCGGGAGCTACTGGTTCACCAACGCACTTCCATCATCAACCAGGCCAGAGGCCTGCTCGGTGAGCACGGAATTACGATCGCCAAGTCTCCTCCAGCATTCAAGAAAGCTATCCCTGAAATTCTGAAGGAAGCCGAGGGCGAGTTGACCACCTTCTGTCAAATGCTTTTGAAGATGATGCTTGAACAGTTTCACTCTATTGAAGACAAGATCACGAGGGCAGAGTCCTGGATCGACGCCTTTCTGAAAGAGTCAACTATGTGCCAAAAAATCGCTGCCATTCAGGGAATTGGAGCAGTAACGGCCACGGCAATCGTCGCAGCAGTCGGGGATGCAAGGGAATTTAAAAATGGCCGTCATCTTGCTGCATGGATTGGCCTGGTGCCCAGACAGCATTCCTCTGGAGGAAAGTCTCGACTACTGGGCATCAGCAAGCATGGAGACACGTATTTGCGAACACTGCTGATTCACGGTGCTCGATCTGTGCTGATACGCGTGGCGTGCAAGAAGGACACCCGCAGTCGCTGGTTGCAGGAACTGATTGCAAGGCGAGGCTATAACCGTGCGGCAGTTGCTCTGGCCAATAAGAACGCACGAATGATCCAAGTGCTGCTCAGCAGTGAAATCAGCTATCGGCCACCATTGGTCGCAGTGGTATAGAAGAGCTGTCTATCAAAATAGAAAAACGCTTGTAAAGGAGGAACCCCACACTGGTTTGCGAAGTTTCTTTGACGTGATGAGAAACCGGTAAGACCAGCGTTCCGAGAACCTGTACTTCATATTGGCTGAGCAATCAAGCCGAAGTGCTGCTAAGGTCGGAGCGCGCGGATCTCATCAAGGCTGCGGGCATATAACGACGTTGCCCACCAAGCAAGCCGTATACATGTGTGCAGACCGTTTTAAATCACCAAAAAGAGCTTGCAAAAGGCGTCGGGTCCATACATGGATGAAGTGGATGCGCAACATGCGTTCCAGTCCAATGGGCGGGCGACCGTTGCCAGCCTTGGGGTAGAAGGGTTCAATGACTTCGCATAGCGCAGCCCAAGGAACAATCAACTCCATGGTCGTCAAGAACTCGTCGCGTCGCGTGGGCTTGCGATAGTTCTCAAAGGTCTGATCGGCGGCAACGGCAAGGGTCTGTTGTTTCATCCGTACGTAACGTTTCACGCCAAAGGTGCGTGGACCTTAATCAACCTGATTAATATCCCCACATGGTGTTTAAATCTGCGCCGCCAAGAAGCAGATATCGTATTTGTAATGTTCCGGTCATGCTACTGACGGCGCTCGACTTCTACATTAAAGCCAGTGATGCAGTCGTTGCGTCACGGGTCCCCCGGAATACGCCGAGAGACACAGCAAATCATTTTGAAGGGATTTTTATCATGTCAATTCGCAAATCCGTTATCGCGTTAAGTCTTGTTTT
>JAURXM010000124.1 GCA_030654395.1 Aquabacterium sp. | reverse complement strand
TCCATGGTCGTGGTTCATGACGACTCCTTTACTTGGCCACCGGCGCCGGCATGCGATCCATCATCATCTTCATCATGTCCTGCATCATGTCCATGCGCTTTTCCATCTGCTGCATGTGATCCGGCGCGCCTTCGGCCTTGGAGCCGCCCATCATCATGCCCATGCCGCCGCCCTTACCCATCATGCCTTTGCCCATGTCATCCATCATGGGACAGCCCATGGTGTCGGCCTGCATGCCACGGGCCATCATCATGTTCTCCTGCATGGTGGTCATGTGTTCGGCCATGGCTTTCTGGCGCTCCTCGTCGGTCTTGGCCTTCGCGATACGATCGAGCTGGGGTTGCATTTTCTTGACGTTGTCCTGCATCTGCTGCACGGTCTGGGCGGGGTTCTTCACCGCAGGTTTGGCGGGCGCAGTCTTGGCCGCCGACGCAGCGATCTCCGGGTGATGGGCGTCTTCAGCAAACGCGGGCGAGCCAAACGCGAGTGCGGCGGCAAGGGCTGTCATGGCCAGGTTCTTCATTGTGGGACTCCTTCAATCAGCGTGTTGCCGACCCCGGGGCAACGAAATGGGTGGGGCCACTCTTCAAACAGGATTTATCCGAAACGTTCAATGTTTGTGGTCGGTATGCCCATCCTTCGCAGCAGCCATTGGCGTAAAGCGCGTCTGCTCGGGCGGCTTGCCCGGCATCGTGATGGAGACCACCACCTTCATGTCAGGCGTCGCGGCGTATTTGGCGATGCCCTTCATGCGGTTGTCGCCATCCGGCTGGAGCGTGGCGCTGGCCTTCAGTTTTCCGGCCAGGATGGTCGCCGTGCCATTGGCACCGGCGGTGGGGACTTTCTGGCCGGTATGGTCGGTCACATACACGACGACCGGGCCTTCTTTGGTGTCTTTGGCGTCCTTCACTACCACCAGTTCGTAGCTCAAGGACCCGGCCATACCCAACTGGCCGCCATGCGCGGCCTTCAACGTGTCGGGATGGGGCGCATCGTCATGCGCCAGGACGGGCGTGACGCCGGTTGCCAAGGTCAAAGCGGTGGTCAGGATGGCGGCGAGTCGTGATGTATTTGTCATGATGGTTTCTTTGTATGTCATTGCCCCGATGGGGCTGGTTAATCAGAATCAGTAGTTTTCGGTGTCGTGCGTTTGAAGCAAATGCGTCAGCGGCTTCTCGCCCCACAGCCAGAACATCAGGGGTGTGAGCAGGCTGTCGAGCAGGGTGGAGCTGATCAAGCCCCCAAAAATCACCACCGCCACCGGGTGCAGCACTTCCTTGCCGGGCGCGTCGCTGGAGACCAGCAAGGGCACCAGGGCAAAGGCCGCCACCAGGGCCGTCATCAGCACCGGCGTCAGGCGCTCCAGCGAGCCGCGCACGATCATCTTGCGGCCAAACGTCTCGCCCTCGAAGGCACACAGGTTGATGTAGTGGCTTATTTTGAGAATGCCGTTGCGCGTGGCGATGCCGGTCAGCGTGATGAAGCCCACCAGCGCCGCCACCGACAGG
>JAURXM010000122.1 GCA_030654395.1 Aquabacterium sp. | reverse complement strand
CGTCACCAACAAACTGCCCGAGCACACCAGCGTGCACTGGCATGGTCAGCGCCTGCCCAATGGCATGGACGGCGTGTCTGGCCTGACGCAGCCGGCCATTCAACCGGGCAAGACCTTTGTCTACGAGTTTGTCGCGCGTCGGCCCGGCACCTTCATGTACCACCCGCATGCGGATGAGATGACGCAGATGGCGATGGGCATGATGGGCCTGTGGATCACCCATCCGAAGGCCAGGCACCCCTTGATCGATGAGGTCAACCGGGATTTCTGCTTCCTGCTCAATGCCTACGACATCGACCCCGGCAGCTACACCCCCAAGATCATGACCATGCTCGACTTCAATCTATGGAGCTGGAACAGCAGAATATTCCCCGGTATTGACCCGCTGGTGGTCCGTAAAAACGACAAGGTACGCATTCGCGTTGGCAACCTGACCATGACCAATCACCCGATGCACCTGCATGGGCATGAGTTTCTGGTGACCGGTACGGATGGGGGTCCGACGCCGAAATCGACACGCTGGTACGAGGTGACCACGGATGTTGCGGTAGGCCAGATGCGCCAGATTGAATTTTTGGCTGATGAAGAAGGCGACTGGGCGTTTCATTGCCACAAGAGTCACCACACCATGAACGCGATGGGCCACAACGTGCCAACGATGATTGGCGTGGATCACCGCGGCGTTGTCAAGAAGATCACCAACCTGATCCCAGACTACATGGTGATGGGCGAACGTGGCATGGCCGATATGACCGAAATGGAAATGCCTATCCCGGACAACACCGCGCCCATGATGACGGGCCAAGGCCCGTTTGGAAGTGTTGAGATGGGCGGCATGTTCAGCGTGGTCAAGGTGCGCAAAGATCAAAAGCCCGGCGATTACAAAGACCCGGGATGGTACAAGCACCCGGCCGGGGAAATCGCTTATGAATGGACAGGTTCACTGCCCAACCCCGCGCGCTTTGCCGCGGAGGGCGGCAAATCCATGCCAGTTCAGAACATGCCCATGAAAGAAGTCGAAGTTCAAGTCCGCAAGCCCATGATGGGCAATATGAAGCATTGATTAGTTTTTAACCACCATCCTTGAAAGGTATTCCATGAAAACACGCAACCTTCTGATAGCAATCCCCGGTATTTTTCTGGCCATGACTGCTATGGCAGCCGGCATGCACGCAGGTGGTCATGACGATGAGGCTATCGGCAAGCCAGGCGTCGCATCCAAAGTCACGCGTACCGTGAATGTCGACATGAAAGACGACATGCGCTTCCACTCTTCAAACTTCGACGTCAAGCAGGGTGAAACCATCCGCTTTATTGTCAAAAACTCCGGCAAGGTCAAACACGAGATGGTGCTGGGTACCGAAAAGGAACTCAAGGAACACTACGAAGTGATGAAGAAAAACCTTGAGATGGAACATGCCGACGACAACATGGTCACGGTAGCGCCAGGCAAAAGCGGCGAGATTATCTGGCAGTTCACTAAGGCAGGCAAGGTTGATTTTGCTTGCCTGCAACCGGGGCATTACGACGCCGGTATGAAGGGCTTGGTAACTGTGGCGGGCACTAAGGTACCCGTTGAAGGGAGTGCCCATGCTGATCACAAGCATTGACTCTATTGCCCCGAAATCTCCAGCCTAACCTGAAAGGAAGCTAACTATGAAATCCCTCAAGGCCCTATTGATTCTTACGGCCATGCTGGCCGGTGCAGCGTATGCCCAATCCACTATGAACTCGGGTGGTGGTGCCATGGCCATGGGCGACGCCAAAAAAGAGGCATCCACATCATCCGGCGATATGACCGATGGTGAAGTCCGAAAAGTCGACAAGGACACCAAGAAGATCACGATCAAGCATGGCGAGATCAAGAACTTGGATATGCCTGGCATGACCATGGTGTTCCAGGTCAAGGATCCGGCCATGCTGGACAAGGTCAAGGCGGGTGACAAGGTCCGCTTCAAGGCTGAGAAGGCAAGCGGCGCCATCGTGGTGACCGACATTCAGGTCGCCAAGTAATTCCTCAGAAAACATCTGGCAGCAGCGTTCACACCGGCCTTAGGTACCTGGAGATTCGACAGGATCATCCGGGCCATTACCTCAGATGCTGCCTGCCCCCCAATGATGGCAGTTCTCCTCTGAAGTACTGGTTTGGTAACGGGGTTGGCGCCTTCAGTATCGCGACCTTGCTTTAGGTGGGTGCTGAAGACACTGATCGTCGCATGCCTCAATTTTCTTTAAAAAAGATATTTTCCATGAACTCCGTATCAAAGGCCTGGCGTCCTGAGCCAAGACTAACGGATCACGTTGACCTGTCCATCGTGGTTCCCATTTACAACGAGCGCACGGTGCTCCCCATGCTTTATGGCCGGTTGAGGCGTGTGCTGGACCCGCTGGAGATAAGCTATGAACTCGTGCTGGTCGATGATGGCAGCAGCGACGGCAGCGGAGACGATCTGCTTGAGCTGGCGACGGCCAGCTCTGTGGTCAAGGTTGTTCGATTAAGTCGTAATTTCGGCAAGGAAGCCGCCTTGACCGCGGGACTGGATCAGACGTGCGGTGACGCAGTGATCATCCTGGATGCGGATTTGCAAGATCCGCCTGAACTCATTTCGCAGATGCTCGCCGCGTTTCACGACGGCTCCGATATCGTCTGCATGAGACGACGCTCCCGCGCCGGAGAGACCTGGATCAAACGTCTCAGCGCGCATCTTTTTTATCGTTTGTTAAACCGCATTAGCCGTGTCGAAATCCCCGAGGATACGGGCGACTTTCGCCTGATGAGCCGACGTGCCGTCAACGCCTTGCAGCTTTTGCCCGAGCGAAATCGCTACATGAAGGGGCTGTTCGCCTGGGTCGGGCTACCCACCCACGTGATCGAATATGACCGCGAGGCCCGCGCCGCCGGCACAAGCAAATGGAACGTGCTGGGCCTCTTCGGACTGGCGCTCGAGGGTATTACATCGTTTTCGGTTGCCCCCTTGCGGTGGGCCACCAGCCTGGGCCTGCTGGTCGCACTGCTCGGCACCTCGTTCGGGCTCTGGATTGTGATCAAAACCCTCGTGTTTGGCAATCCCGTCGGGGGATACCCGTCCCTGATTGCCGTGATCACCTTCATGGGTGGCATTCAGCTGCTGTCCATCGGCCTGGTCGGCGAGTACGTCGGAAAGACCTATTTTGAAACCAAGAAACGCCCTCTTTATGTGATTCGGGATGTGGTTCGGAATCCAGCGGCCTCCTCGCGGACAAACCCTCTGCCGGAGCGTAAATTCCATGCTGCATCGAATTAGCCCCTGGTGGTGGGTGCTGGGCGCCATCCTGGGCCTGCGTTTGTTGGGCATGACCTGGCTTCCCTTGGCCGACACCTCGGAGCCACGGTATGCAGAAATTGCCCGCTTGATGGCCACCACCGGCGACTGGATCACGCCCTGGTTCGCTCCAGGCATCCCTTTTTGGGGCAAACCCCCACTCGCTTTCTGGAGCGAGGCCATCTCATTCAAACTGCTGGGCATCAACGAGCTTGCGGCCCGGCTGCCGTCCTGGCTGGCCACGCTAGGAACGCTGGCTTTAATCCATATCTATGCCCGCTCCTTTTTCGGTGGCCGCATAGCCAGATGGTCGCTACTCGTCTACAGCACCTGTGCGTTGGTGTATATCGTAGCCGGCGCCGTGCTCACGGATCCTTTTCTGGCACTCGCCACCACCTGGGCCATGGTTGCCTTCGCCATGGCGACGCAGCAGCCCAAATGTCAATGGCGTTACGGCTTTTTTGTGGCACTTGCCGCCGGCCTTTTGGCCAAGGGGCCACTGGTACTGGTGCTGGTTGCCGGGCCTTTGATTCCCTGGCTGGCATGGCGTCCATCAGCACGGGAGTCGTTCAAGAAGTTGCCTTGGCTCTCCGGGCTGGCATTGATGGTCGCCTTGAGCATGCCCTGGTACGTTCTGGCGGAACTGAAAACCCCGGGATTTTTAGACTATTTTCTGGTTGGCGAACATTTCCTGCGTTTCGTTGATTCCGGATGGGCGGGCGACCTGTACGGCAGCGCACATGAAGAGATCAAAGGCACGATCTGGATCCATGTGCTGATAGCGTCCTTTCCATGGGGCGTTGTGGCTCTCACCATGTTGCTGCGCCGGCTCATCGATCCAGCGCGCCGGCGCTCGCTCGGGCAAGCGCTGCAAGATCCGGACAAAACCTATTTGCTCGCCTGGGCGTTGTTTACCCCCGTGCTCTTCACGTTCGCAGGCAATATTCTGTGGACCTACGTGCTGCCCGCGCTGGCTGCATTCAGTATCTTGACGGCCATTGCGCTGGCCGAGTGGCAAGAAAAAAGCAGCTACGGCAGACGCTCGCTGTATGCGCTTGCAAGCCTTACTCCACTGGTCGTAACTGGGTATGTGGTGCTGTTCACCGTTCAACCACAGTGGTTAAAGACGGAAAAACAACTCGTTGCTTACGCTGTGCGGCACATGCAGCCTGGAGAGAAGCTCGTCTTTCTGGGCTCGACACCATTTTCAGCAACGTTTTATTCCCGGGGTCAGGCCAGATCCATCACAAACGAAGATTTGGCCGTCGAGTCGAGTCGCGCCACCACGCTATACCTTGCCGTCCCCAAAGACGAGTTTGATCAGGTGTCGAAAAGCTTCAACACCCCGCTCACCAAGGTATTTGAGAGTCGTCAACACGTATTGACTGTCATTCCTCACCATGAATCAGATTCCTGAGAATCAACATCGCAACATCACGACCGCATGAAAAAAGATCTACAACTTGACCACATTCCACGGGGAAACACCTGTCGCGGAGTGAATAGAGCGATTGTTGAGTATTTGCTCCAATCACGGAATAAAGACGATGACAAAACCATGCTCGACATTCCTTGCGGAGACGGCGCCTTGATTTCGTCTCTGCGACTCTTCTTCCCAAAAGCAGTCGTTCGGGGTTGCGATGTGCGAATGCCCAAGATCGTGTCCCCTGATGACTTTTCGCTGGTGGATGCAAGCCGCCCTTTCACGGTGTTTCCAGGCACGAAGTTTGATGTTGTTTTTTCCGTCAGCGGCGTCATGGAGTTCGACAACACACTCCAGTTTTTTACCCAATGCAAAGACCATTTGAGGGACGGCGGCTTGTTTCTGGTCACGAACGACAATGTGGTGTCCATACGCGACCGCATCGCATACTTCTGGCTCGGCAAGGTCAGGCCGTATCAATTGTTTGTGACTCAAGACCAGCACACTTGGAAAGTCATTCCCATTCACAACATGGTCAGGATCCTCCAGGATTCAGGATTCGGAATTCGAGAGATACGGTATGTGTCTTTGCGGCCGAAAGATTATTTGATGCTCCCATTGGCATTGCTCGTCTATCCGGTTCAATTTCTTTACATGCAGTTCGCGAAAACCAGGATGTCGGTAGCTATGCGGCACGAGATGTATCCCTTTCGTTCGTTAATTTACCGCCATTACATTATTGTCTGTGAGAAGGTTGCCATCTGACAAGATCACCGACCATGATCAGCGTGGAGCACTGCGGCGTGGCCAAGCACGCTGATCACTGAACGGACGCTGCCCATTTTTACCAACCCAAAGGAAACTTCATGAAAACACGCAATACTTTAATGACTCTCACCGCCGCTTTGTTCGCTGTAGCCGCCACTGCGGGAGGCACCCATGCAGGCGGTCACGGCCACGATGAATCTGCCATTGGTCAGCCCGGGCAAGCCGCCAAAGTGAGCCGTACCGTCCAGGTCGACATGGCGGACACCATGCGCTTCACCCCGGCGGACTTCACCGTCAAACAGGGCGAGACAATTCGTTTCGTCGTCAAGAACTCCGGCCAGGTTAAGCATGAGTTCGTCCTGGGGTTGGAGAAGGAACTGAAAGAGCATTACGCGCAGATGATGAAATTCCCCGAGATGGAACACGATGATCCCAATATGGTCACCGTAGCCCCCGGCAAGACCGGTGAGGTGATCTGGCAATTCACCAAAGCGGGTCCGGTGAACTTTGCCTGCCTGCATCCCGGGCACTACGACGCCGGCATGAAAGGCCTGATCAAAGTCGCAGGTGGAAAAATCAGCAGCAAGGAGGATGGCCATGCGCACAAGCATTGAACTCAAACGCCGCCGTTGGTTGACGGCGGCTCTTTTGCTGCCGCTGACTGGCGCATGGGCAGCGCCGGCTCGCTCCAGCGTCGAGGTCTGGAAAGATCCAAACTGCGGCTGCTGCAAAGACTGGGTTGCTCACCTGACGACAAATGGCTTTCAGGTTAAGGTCCACGATACGGGCAACAACGCCATGCGATCGCAACTTGGCATTGCTGAAAAGTATGGTTCGTGCCATACCGCGCTGGTGGCCGGTTACGCCCTGGAAGGCCATGTGCCGGCCGGTGACATTAAGCGCCTGCTCCAGGAAAGACCTGCTGGAATTGGACTGGCTGTCCCGGGTATGCCTGTCGGCTCACCCGGCATGGATGGCCCCGAGTATGGCAAGCGCAAAGACGCTTAC
>JAURXM010000021.1 GCA_030654395.1 Aquabacterium sp. | reverse complement strand
CGCTTTGATGACCAGTCCGCGGGTGTTGATCTTTGACGAAGCCACCAGTGCGCTGGACTATGAGAGCGAACGCATCATCCAGGACAATATGAAGGCTATCTGCCAGGGGCGCACCGTGCTTATCATTGCCCACCGTTTGTCCGCGGTGCGCGATGCCAACCGTATCATTGTGATGGAGCGCGGTCAGATCGTGGAAACCGGGACGCATGCCGAACTGTTGGGTAACGAGGCCGGCCATTACTCGCGGTTATACCGCTTGCAGCAAGGGTGAGACGATGAGCATGAGCCCGCACAGACAAGCGTTCGGCGACTTGCTCAAACGCTATGGCGCAGCTTTTCAGCAGGCGTGGCGGCGTCGGGCCGAGATGGAGACTGCACAGCGCTTGCCCTACGAGACGCAGTTTCTGCCCGCCGCGCTGTCGCTTCAGGAAACCCCGGTGTCGGCCGCCCCGAGGGTGGCAATGTGGATGCTAATCGCCTTTACCGCTTTGGCATTGTTATGGGCGGTGTTCGGCCGCATCGACGTGGTGGCCACGGCCCAAGGCAAAGTAGTGCCTAATGACCGCAGCAAAACCATTCAGCCGTTCGAGACCGCAACCGTCAAAGCGATTCATGTGGCGGATGGGCAAGCCGTCAAGGCCGGCGATGTGCTGATCGAACTGGATGCCACCATGGCTCAGGCCGACCAGCAGCGGATCATCGGCGATCTGGCCGCGGCCAGGCTGCAAGTCGCGCGCGGCAAGGCCATGCTCGTGGTCTTGGACAATGGCAAACCCCCGCACTTGCAGCGGCCTATTGACGTGGATGAGGCGATGTTCCGGGAGGCTGAACGTTTGCTATTAGGTCAGTACGGCGAATACATGGCCAAGCAGGGCCGTATCGAAGCCGCCATTGCCCAAAGGAAAGCCGAGTTGCGTTCCACTCAGGAACTGGTGCGCAAACTGGAGCAGACGGTGCCGATTGCCCGACAGCGTGCGCAGGACTTCGAGAGTCTGGTGGGCGAACACTATGTCACTCAACACGACTACCTGGACCGCAAGCAGGCGCACATCGAGCAGGAAGCCGATTGGGCCACCCAGCGCAGCCGGGTCAAGGAAATCGAGGCGGCCATGCGTGAAGCGCATGGCCAAGCGCTGTCGATGACCGCAGAAACCCGGCGCGTCAGTCTGGACAGCATCACCGACGGGCAGCAAAAGGCGGCCACGCTGGAACAGGAACAGCTCAAGGCCGATTTGCGAAGCAAGCTGACGCGGCTAACCTCGCCGGTGGAAGGTACCGTGCAACAGTTGGCCGTTTATACCGTGGGCGGCGTAGTCACACCCGCGCAGCCGGTGATGGTGATTGTGCCGCATGATAACCCGTTGGAGGTGGAAGCCTTTATCGAGAACAAAGACATCGGTTTCGTCAAACCGGACCAGGATGCCGAGGTCAAGATCGAGACCTTTCAGTACACCAAGTACGGCACTATCCATGCTAAAGTCGCTTCCGTCTCGCACGACGCAATCAACGACGACAAGCGCGGGCTGATTTATTCGACGCGCGTCAAGATGGAACGAACCACGATCAATGTGGACGGCATCGACGTCAATCTCAGTCCCGGCATGGCGGTATCGGTCGAAATCAAGACCGGCAAACGGCGCGTGATCGAGTATTTCCTGAATCCCTTGTTGCAATACGGGCATGAGAGTTTGCGGGAGCGGTGAGCAGCTTCCGCAATACAGATGGCAGCGTTTCAGTTAGTTCGCATCTGCTGGAAGAGTGGTTCTCGTTCCAATCCAGGGTTCCAATTAGCAATCCAGGAAGGTATGAAGTCGGCAAAGACTGGGCGCGGAACAATGGTAGAAACGGCCGGCCTGTGGTTGCCTGATCTCCAAGTCGGGCAAGAAATACACGACATTCATCTTTAAGCTGATTTTACATTTTGGGCGGGATGGTCAAAAATAGCCATCAGTGCCGCATCGCTTAATATTTGGCGAACGCATCAGTTTTTCCCGCAGCCAAACTTTCATACCCTATGCAGCCAGTTACCCTATTTCTTCTCACC
>JAURXM010000103.1 GCA_030654395.1 Aquabacterium sp. | reverse complement strand
AGTCATTATCCGCACCTGGCAGACCGCGCACAAGATGAAGGCGCAGCGCGGCAGTCTGGCGGAAGATTCATCGCGCAACGACAATTTCCGCATCAAACGCTATATCGCCAAATACACGATTAATCCGGCGATCAGCCACGGCATCGCGCATGAAGTGGGTTCTGTCGAAGTAGGCAAACTGGCCGATTTGGTGCTGTGGCATCCGGCTTTTTTTGCGGTGAAGCCCAGCCTGATACTTAAAGGCGGGTTTATTGCCGCAGCGCCTATGGGCGATCCGAATGCCTCGATTCCAACCCCGCAGCCGGTGCATTACCGGCCGATGTTCGGTGCGTTCGGAAGGACCGCTACGTCGACTTCGATGTTCTTTTTGCCCCAAGTCGCCGTCGAGTCCGGTGTTTCATCGCTGTTGGGACTGAAAAAACGGGCAGGCATGGTGAAAAATACCCGGACTATCGGCAAGAAGGATTTGATCCATAACCACTACCAGCCGCAGATCGAAGTCGATCCGCAGACCTACTCGGTCCGCGCCGACGGCCTGCTGCTGACCTGCGAACCGGCCGAGGTGCTGCCTTTCGCCCAACGTTATTTTTTGTTTTGAATATGCTTAAACTTACCGAACTGGCAGCGCCTGAGACCCTCCCGGACGACGTGGTGACTTTGCCGTATGAATCGCGGCAGAAAAGCCGCTTGCTGCTTAAAACCGACAGCGGCGCCAAGATCGGGCTGTTTTTGCCGCGCGGCCAAGTGTTGCGCAAAGGCTCGGTGCTGACCGGTCCCGATCACTACCGGGTGCTGGTCGATGCGGCCCCCGAGTCGCTGTCGGTGGGGCGCACCGACGATGCGATGCAGTTCGCCAGAGCCTGTTATCACCTGGGCAACCGGCATGTGGCCTTGCAGATCCTGCCGGGCGAGCTGCGCTTTCTGACCGATCATGTGCTGGATCATATGCTGGAAGGTTTGGGTCTGATAGTCAGTCACGAGGTTTTTCCTTTTGAACCGGAGCAGGGCGCGTATCACGGCCATGGTCACTGATCTGGCGTTATTGCGCTTGCTGCAACTGGTCAGTCCCGGCCTGCCGATAGGCATGTACAGTTATTCACAGGGCTTGGAGCGTGCGGTCGACGAGGGCTGGATCAGCAATGCCGGCGATGCCGGTGTATGGATAGGCGGACTGATGGATACTTGCCTGACCCGCATCGATCTGCCCATATTGGCACGGCTTTACGACGCGTGGAGCTGCGGCAATCTTGAACAAGTTGACTACTGGAGCAGAATCCTGAT
>JAURXM010000101.1 GCA_030654395.1 Aquabacterium sp. | reverse complement strand
GACCCGCAGTCCCAAGGGTAGCCAGGTGTAAAGACCGGCGGCCAGTTTGCGGATCAGGCCGGCGCGGATCATCAGTTGATGGCTGGCTATTTCGGCATCGGCCGGTGTTTCTTTGACGGTGTTGAGCGGGAATTGAGTAGTACGCATGTTGTTTTAAGGAGCTGGTCAATAAAAACCGCTATTTTACAGATTTAATGCCGGTTTAGTCATCCCGTTATCATAATCAATGCAGAATGCTGAGATTTATTCGGGTCGTACAGCACTTTGAGACTTGTGGCTTTAGCGTTTGGACCAACAAAAAATACTAAGCTGCATTAAACCCAACCTGGGTTGCGATGACCGGGGGGCGGTTAGGCTTTATCGCCTAATGCCGGGCTCCCTGCGCCAGCAAGGTCAACTGTTCAAGCAAGGCGTCCCGCAGCTCATGAAGTTCAGCCAGCCTCGCCAGCGCCTCCGGGTTGCGGCCCTGTGCAGGTAGCTCGCAAAGTTCTTCCGCCAGCGCATGTATCTGCCGGTGCAACGGTTCGATGGCCTCAAAAATCGGTTGTCCGCCATAACGGATCAGACCCTCTGCATCCAGCCACATGCCGAAGCGACATTGACGCGGACCCTGCGGCATTGGAGCGTCACGCTCGCCCTTGAGAAAAGCTTCTATCGCGGCAACCCAGACGCGGTGCTCGACGCCGGCAAAAAGCACCGGTAATTCATTGCGACTCACCAAAGACAGATTGACCCAGGCCGGATCGGGTCGCCAGGCAATCGACCAGCCGGGCAACTGGTGTGCCGGCATGGGACGGGCGATGCCGTAGCCTTGAGCCAGTTCGCAACCGAGTTGCAGCAGCATAGTGCCGTGTTCGACGGTCTCCACCCCTTCGGCGATAACCTGGCGGCGGAAGGCGCTGGCCAGACCAACCACACCCTCAATAATGGCCAGATCATCCGGGTCGCCGAGCATGTCGCGCACGAAGCTCTGGTCGATCTTGAGCAAGGCGACCGGCAGGCGTTTCAGGTAGGTTAGCGAGGAATAGCCGGTGCCAAAGTCATCCAGGGCGAAATTTACCCCGATCTCCCGGCAGGCCTCAATGACCTGGGATACTCCGGTCACATTTTCCAGCGCGCTGGTTTCCAATACCTCCAGTTCCAGGTCGCCCGGCCCGACATTCGGATGGGCCGCCAGCAGCTCAGCCAGACGATCGACAAAGTCCGGCTGTTGCAATTGGCGGGCGCCGACATTGACGCTCACCGGGATGTTCAGTCCGGCGGCATGCCAGAGCTCCACTTGGGTTAGGGCGGTATCGATCACCCACTCGCCGATGTCGACGGCCAACAGATGATCCTCGATCACCGGCAGGAACACTGCCGGCGGCAGCAGGCCTTTTTCCGTGTGTTGCCAGCGGATTAGGGCCTCGGCACCAATAACGATTCCCGTGCGCATGTTCACCTTGGGCTGATAATACAGCACGAATTCGCGCGCGGTCAGGGCGTGGCGTATGTGCTCCAGGCTTTCGTGATGACCGCGCACGTTACGATCCTGCACGGCGTCAAAGACATGGTAGCGGTTCTTGCCTGCCAGCTTGGCCTGATACATAGCTTGATCGGCCTGACGCAGTAGCTGGTCAGCATCCATGTCTTCGGCCTGCGGATAGAAGCTGACGCCGAGGCTGGCCGAGACCTGGAGCACGAGGTCGCCGACATGCACCGGCTGGGCTGCTGCTGCGAGCAGGCGGGTGAGCATTGGCACGCTGGCGGCTACATCCTCCAGGTCGACCAGCACCGCGACGAACTCGTCGCCGCCCAGTCGCGCTAGGGTGTCGCCTTCGCGCAGGGCCTGTTTCATACGGATGGACACGGTTATCAGCAACTGGTCACCGACTTCATGCCCGTGGTTGTCGTTGATGGTCTTGAAGCCGTCCAGGTCAAGAAAGGCCACAGCGAGCCGTTGCCCGCGCCGCAGGGCTTGAGTCATGCCGTGGTGCAGACGATCGGCCAGCAGTACGCGGTTGGGCAAACTGGTCAGCGCGTCGTAGTGGGCGATGTGTTCTAACTGTTGTTCGTGTTCTTTGAGCGAGGTGATGTCGGAGAACAACGCCACGTAATGCTGCGGGTTGCCCCGGGCATCGCGCACCGCGCTGATGCTTAACATCTCGACGAACGCCTCGCCGTTCTTGCGCTGGTTCCAGACTTCGCCGTGCCACTGGCCTTTTTCGATCAGTTCGCTCCACATGGCGTCGTAGATGATTTTCCCCTGCCTGCCGGAGCTAAGGAGGCGCGGGTTGCGGCCCAGGGCCTCGTCACGGCCGTAGCCGGTGATGCTGGTAAAGGCGTCGTTGACATCGATGATCGTGCCGTCAGCGGCGGTGATCATGATGCCTTCGCGGGCATGGGTGAATACGCTGGCGGCGAGCTGGAGTTTTTGTTCGGCCTGTTTACGCTCGGTGATGTCTTCGTAGATTCCCAGCAATCCGAACGTTTCATTGTCCTGATTTCTAAGGGGAACCTTGGACGTACGGAGCCAAATCGTCTGTCCACTCGGAGTCGTCTGCGGTTCATCATAGGAAAGCTTGGCGATGCCCGATTCCATGACGGCCCGGTCGTCGGTGCGATACAATTCCGCCTGAGCCGCCCATCCCATCTGATAGTCGTCTTTGCCGATCACATTCATCGGATGCGTCATCCCGGCATCCTTAGCAAAAACCATATTACACCCGAGATAGCGTAAGTTGCGATCCTTCCAGAAAACGCGTATCGGCGCTGTATCAATGACCGTCAGAAGCAGATTCTGCGATTCGATAATCTCTGCTTCCGCTTGTTTACTCTCTGTAACATTGCGGAAACTCCACACCCTACCAACTACTTTGCCGTCAACACGTTGCGGTATGGAATATCGCTCAATGATTTTCCCGTTTTTAAACTTAAGCGTATCGAAGGAACTGGATTCCGGCATGGCGTATAACTCATGCACTTTATTTAAAAAGGCATCAGCATCGTCCAATTGATTCAGCACATAGGACAGTGCGGCACTATCATCTTTAGCTGCGATAATTGCATCTGTAATATGCCACAAGTCAATAAACCGTTGGTTGTGTAATTCCCAAGCGCCGTTCAAGTCAACGACCAGAATGGCATCATTGCTCGATTCCAATGTGGCGTGCAGCAACGATACGGATTTGACTAATTGAATTTCCATCTGTTTTCGCTCGGAGATGTCAGTGGAAATCCCGCACAGCGCATAAATCTCGCCCGCTTCATTGCGTAGCGGGAGCTTGACGCTCAGATAAGTCGACGTACGTCCATCCTTAACGTTGAGATTGGTCTCTTCCGTTCGTAATGTTCTGCCATCTTCCAGAACAGGGCGATCGTTGTTGCGCAGTTGCGCCACGGTCTCGGCATCAAAGAATTTCTCATCGTTCCGGCCCACGATCTCTTCCATCGACGCGCCGAACAATTCGCGCACCTGACGGTTGGCATACAGATAGCGGCCCTGGGGATCTTTGAGGTAAATGTAGGCATCAACGCTTTCAAGTATGTCGGAAAGTTTGCGTTCGCTTTCCCTTAGCTTGCTTTCAGCCAGTTTGCGTTCGGTGATATTCTGAGCGATTCCCCGCATCCGGACCGGTTTCCCGTCTTTGTCGCGTTCAGCTTGCCCCGCTGACCGCATCCAACGAATCTCCCCGCTGGCTGTAATGGCTCGGTACTCCACATCGTATTTTGTATCGTGGTCGAGATGCGACTGCGTTGCGTCAAGCACATGTTGACGGTCTTCCGGATGCACTATGGCCAGAAAATCCTCCCAAGTCGGCTTACTTTGAGCAGGAAACTCGAGTAAATCGGTGCAACTTTCCGACCACTTCTGGCGGTTGTTGACCAGATCGGCCTCCCAGGTACCGATGCCGCCGCTTATCTGGCTTAGACGAAAGTGGTTTTCGCTGGCTTGCAAGGTTTTTTGCGTAGCGGTGCGCTCAAGCTGTCGCCGATAGATGAAGTACCCCGCGATGGCCAAGAAGAGCAGCACGATAGGGAGTAGATATTTCAACAAGTCGCGCAGGCCGACTTCTTTATCCTCGTAGATGCCGAACCATTTGTCGTAGAGCGCGTTGTACGTTCCATTGGACTTGGCGAGCGCCAGTCCTTCGTTGATCCTGCCCAGTAAATCGGATTGCCCTGCCGGCACGGCAAACGCGAATTTCTGCGAGAACCCCGTCTTGACCCTTAGCGCCTTGATGCGGGTCAGTCCCAATTCTTGCAGCGTCTGCATGCCGGTCAGCTTGCTCAGCAGCATCGCATCGTGCTTGCCCGATGCCAGCAAGCGCAGGCCTTCTGCGGCGGTATCCACGAGAACCAGTTGTTTCTCCCATCCTTTGGACACGGCATAGTCGTGCGCCAGGTCGGCGTTAAGCACGATAATGGATTTTCCGGTAAGGTCCTCTTCCGCATGAATCAGGGACTCGTCCTTACGCACGAAGATCGCGCCGTGGACGATGACATGGGGGACGGTAAAATCGGCAATATGATGACGCTCATCGGAAATGGCCAGGTTGATCAGGACATTGACCGTGCCTTCCTTGAATTCCTGAAGTATCTGCCGGAAAGGCTGCACACGGATGGTGTAGTTCAAACCGGCTTCTGCCGCCACGGCTTTCCATAGATCGACGGTAAAGCCGCCTGCGGTCGCATCGGACATGCCTACAGCGAATGGCGGATAGTTCTGCTCGCTGCCCACGACCAGCGCATTTTTTTGCATCTGGATGGCGGGCAGGGGACGCTGTGCAACCGCGCCGGCTGGTGACGCGACGAATGGCAGAGCCTGTGCAACGCCGTTTGCAAATAACGAGAGCAGGCAAATGATGACGGAACACGGCAAGGATCCGGCGACCCTGCGCCAAATAAGCAGAGGGCCTGAAGAAGTCATTTCGCTAGGGAGGATTGTCATAATGGGGTGTGGGTC
>JAURXM010000099.1 GCA_030654395.1 Aquabacterium sp. | reverse complement strand
TGTCCACCGGTCAAACGATCCAGCAAGCCGCGTTGGTGCGCAGGGTTTTTATGGAAGGTGTCGATGTTGGTGCCGATCACCGTGCTGGCATCAAACCGTGGCAGGTCTTTGCGCAAATCGCTTTCAGCGGTGCGCAGCATGGTATTCAAGGCAGCATTGACATAGACAATGTTGTAGTTGTCGTCGGCCACCATCACATTGGTCTCAGCCACATCCAGCGCTTGGCGCAGGCGTTCACTCTCAGCGAATTTTTTTGCATCAACTTCATTGCGGTCTTTGAGCGTGGCTTGCATGGCAGACAAGGTGTGCATCAATGTGGCAGGCTCATCCGTACCGACCGCCTCAATGGGACGACTCAAGTCGCCGCTTTGGACCAATTTAGCCGCTGCGATAGCCCCATTCAGAGGGCCACTGATCGATTTTGCAATGGCCACAGCCGCTGCTAGCGCAAAAGCAAGCATCCCAAGCAATGAGCCGATGAGGATGTACATCGCTTTTTTCGCAGCATATTCGCGTTCGTCTAGCACCCGTTGAAAGACCTTGTAGCCTTCATCAATCAAGACATATTGCGCATCCATAGCCTGTGTAACTTGCTTAAAGTAAGCCTCAGGCGCATACGTCAGATCTTTAGCCGCCAGGAGATTGGCGTTGACCAAAGCCTGCAACCCGTTGATTTGTTTGGATGACTCAGAGAGCTTGCCCTCCAGTGCCAGCTTGGTCGCTGCATTCACGTGGAAAGATTTCTTGAGTTGCGAGTCAACTTGCGAGTGAGACTTGGCCACAGCAGCCAAGAGCCCTGCGATCTGCCCGCGATGGGCATCATTGAGCTGCTTAGTCTGCAAAACAAAATTACCAATCAAACGCAACTGCCCCATTGACTCTGCAAGTGCCAAACCTTCATCGACGAGAGCAGACTGCAAAAAATAGCTGCCCGCATCAGAATCCAGTGTCATGCCATAGGCATCCCCCACAGACTCATTCAGATCAATCAACTTGGCAATCAATGCTGAGTGAACCTGCGTAGACGCATCAGCCTGAATCTGTTGGCTGGCAACCGATGCACTCAGGTTTTGCCAGCCCGACTTGACCGTAGCCCAACTCTCCGTGATGTCCTTATCGATGGCTGATGAAAGCACCCTATCAATGATCTCAATTTGCTCCTTGGCCTCCAGCTGCGCAGCAACCCTCGATGACTCTGCTTCGGCCTTGCCACGTAGAACCTGTGCACTGAATATTCTGTGTGCCTGCATGGCTTTGGGTAGCCAGGTCATGGCGGACACCAGCGTAGCGCCCTTGCGCTCTAACTCCAGTGCAGCCAAATCGTTGCTTACGTTTTTCAGGTGCATCGATGCAGGTACGCCACACAAGATCAGTGCCAGCCCCCCCAGGATCAGCAATTTCTGCCAAACCATCAATCTAGACAAAAAATGAGTCATGTTGAATCCTCGATGAATAAAGGGTTATGAGCGAGTAGGCTGCGCCATGACCGTAGTCTGACTGTGCGGCCCCGCTGCAGATGTGCTGTGCTTGGACTTAGGGCTGGCGGCCGATGCCTGTGATGTGCTTGACGCCGCACGCCCGCCCTCTAACAGGCGGAAGTAACCCATCAGGTTTTGCAGCTGAGTCGCCTGGGCTGACAGCTCCTCGGAGGTCGCAGACAACTGCTCTGCCGCTGATGCGTTTTGCTGCGTGGCGCCGTTCAAGTGCTCCATCGCACCCGTGATTTGAGCCACACCGTCTGACTGTTCACCCGATGCCGCTGCAATCTCTTGCACCAGCTCACTGGTTTTATTGATCGATGGCACCATGTGTTTGAGCAAGTCGCCGGCCTTCTCAGCCAGGCTCACACTCGACCCAGCCAACTGACCG
>JAURXM010000095.1 GCA_030654395.1 Aquabacterium sp. | reverse complement strand
TCCGGATCGACCGGTTTGGGCACGAAGTCGTTCATGCCCGCCGTCATACAAGCTCGACGGTCTTCGCTGAAGGCATTGGCCGTCAGGGCCAGAATCGGCTTGGTCTCCCACCCCGGCAGGGTCCGGATGGTGCGCGTCGCCTCCAGTCCATCCATCACCGGCATCTGCACATCCATCAGGATCAGGTCATAAGCCTGGGTTGAAGCCTTGGCCACCGCCTCCCGGCCATCGGCTGCCGTGTCGGCCGACAGGCCTGCGCTGTGGAACAGATCGACCGCAATTTCACGGTTGAAAGGATCATCGTCCACCACCAGAAACCGGGCTTTGGCGTGATGGTGTCGGAGCAAGGCTTCCGAATCCGCCTCCTCTTCCCGGGAGCCGGCCGGGATCGAACCGCGACCCCGCTGCAGGCATGCCGTGAACCAGAAGGCACTGCCTTCGCCGGGCTTGCTCTCGACCCCCGCTTCACCGCCCATCAATCCAGCCAGGCGCTGGGTGATGGCCAAGCCCAGGCCGGTGCCGCCGTATTTGCGCGTGGTCGATGCATCGGCCTGTCCAAAGGCCTGAAACAGGCGATCGAGCTTGTCGGGCTCGATGCCAACGCCGGTGTCCACCACCTCAAAGCGCACCCGCAGTTGGTCACCCTGGGCATCCAGCAATATGGCGCGCAGGCTGATGGACCCCTTTTCGGTGAACTTGACCGCGTTGCCGGCGTAATTGAGCAAGGCCTGGCGCAATCGCGTGGGATCGCCGCGCAGCCAAAAGGGAACAGTTTCCCGGTCGAGATGAATGGCAAGCCCTTTTTCTCGGGCTGCCGAGGCAATGATGGCGCCCACGTTGTCCAGTACGGTGCCCAGGTGAAAATCAGTTTCCTCCAGTTCCACCCGGCCTGCTTCGATCTTGGAAATATCCAGGATGTCATTGATGATGGACAACAGGTGCTGACCAGAGCTTCTGATCTTGTCCAGACGTTCCACCTGCCCGGGCAAAGGCTGATCGCGCCGCAGCAAATGGGCAAAGCCCAGAATGGCATTCATGGGCGTGCGGATCTCGTGGCTCATGTTGGCCAGAAAGCTGCTCTTGGTTCGCGCGATCCCCTCAGCCGCCAGTTGCGCGCTGGTGGCCGCGAGCAGCGCGCCTTCGGCTTGCTTGCGCCGTGTGATGTCCAGCGCCTGGTAACACACGCCCCAAACGGCACCATCAGTGTCCAGCAGCGGGTAGTAAGAGGCCAGCAGGCTGCGCTGCTCGTCCCCCACTTGCAGTGATTCTTCCTGCTCTACCGGGGCCAAGGCCCGCATGGCTTCGATTTGTGCATCCCGGAAGGCTTGCGCACGGCCAGGTGGCAGCACCTCCATCAGCAGCTGACCAGCGGCACTGCCCGGCGCCAGCAGATGACAGCGCTCGAACTCAGGGTTCGCCATTTGCAGCCGTCCCGTAGGGTCACAGATGCAGACCAGTTGAGCAGAACGCTCCACCAATTGCTGCAACTGCGCGCTACTGCGTAAGGCTGCTGCCTGGGACAACCTGAGCTGGGTGTTGTCCTCCAACTGGATCAGCACCCCTGCTCGCCGACCATCGGGTGTCTGGCGCGGCATGATTCGCAGCAGCCAATCTCGGCTGCCCACATCGGAGAGTTGCCGCACTTCTGTGTGGCCGCTGGCCTGGACTTTTTCGATCTGGTCATGCAAGGGCGGCATGCCCGATGGCCAGGGCAGCCCTGATGCATGTCTTCCAATCCATTTGTCGTCTATGCCCATTTGTCTCTGAACGGCTCGGTTGGTGCGGCTCAACAGGCTGTGTTCATCAAACGCCATCAGCGGGAAATCTACCGTGCCGTAGATGTCCTCCAGTTCGGCATTGAGGGCTTGCCACTCCAGACTCTTGACCTGCAGCTCTTCGTTGACGGTGGTCAGCTCTTCGTTGGATGCCTGCAGCTCTTCGTTTGAGGCCTCCAACTCTTCATTGGTGGACTGCAATTCTTCGTTCGCCGTCTGAATCTCTTCGTTGAGGCTTTGCGCTTCCTCGTTGGATGTTTCCAGCTCTTCGATCACCGTGTAGAGGTGCTCCCGCGTGGTGCTGAGCTCATCTTCAAGCGCGCGGGTGTTCCCGATGACGCCCTCATCACCTTCGTGGTGTGTTGGGGATGTCATTTCGGCCAGAGGGCGTCTTTCAAAGCAGACCAGCAGCAATGGCGAGCCCGATGCTTCGTTGACTCGTTGTACTGACTGCCGCACGGCAAATTTGGTACTCAATGCACGGTTGGTCCGCCACCGGCCTATCACCGGCGCTACGTCGTTGCTGACTCTGTGCGATATGGCGCTGGTGCCCTTGGCGGCTTCTGGCGCAGCCTCACGCGCCAAGCGGATCAGACGCGCCAATTCTGGGCGCAACTCCCGCCTCAGCATCATCATGAGTTGCATGGCCGGACGCCCGTCAGGTAGTTGTATCAGACCCTGCAGATCACCCTTGAGGTGGCGCACATCGCCTGCGGCGTCCACCAACACGGTGGCCGGGGCAAAACGCGCGGCGATGGCACAAGACAGCACATCATCCAAGCTGGTCGTTTTGACCAAACTCCTGCGTGACGGCTCTTCTCGGTCCGGATTGACCAAGGGGACCCTCGCCGTAACACTGAGACGCCGAAACAGGTGTGCGCTGCGGTCTATGGGCTCGAAGTAGCTTTCGCTGTTGTGGATGCTCTCGGAGCGCCCTAGAAACAGTATCCCTCCGATGTTCAATGCGTAGTGGAATGATCTGACCAGCCGCTCCTGCAGCGGCGATTGCAAGTAAATCATCACGTTCCGGCAGGACACGAGATCCAGCCGCACAAAAGGAGGGTCTTGCACCAAGTTGTGACGCGCGAACATCACCAGCCCCCGCAGCGTCTTGCT
Source organism: Aquabacterium sp. (assembly GCA_030654395.1). Classification (GTDB taxonomy): domain Bacteria; phylum Pseudomonadota; class Gammaproteobacteria; order Burkholderiales; family Burkholderiaceae_C; genus Aquabacterium. The sequence goes on along the minus strand of JAURXM010000095.1, from coordinate 126,845 downwards.
GACCTCGTAGCCGTCTGCGTGCCGAACAAAGTGCTTCTCAAGTGTGGAGGCGTCCAAGTCACCCACCATGCTGGCTGGGTACACCGCCCGCCGCGCCCGCACCAGGGCTTGCTCGTCGATGTCCGACGCAAAAATCTGTATCCGGCGTGCAGGCTTTTGACCCATCTGTGCGTCGTGCAGAACCATCGCAATGCTGTAGGCTTCTTCGCCGCTTGCGCAACCCGCCACCCAGACCCTCACATCCTCGCCTGGCGGTTTGCATTCGAGCAGACTCGCCACTTCCTCGCGCAGGCGGTCGAACGATACCCGGTCGCGGAAGAAGGAAGTCACAGATATCAGCATGTCCTGTGCCAGTGCTTGCATTTCTGACGGTTGGGCCCGGGCGTGTTCGACGTACTGGTCCAGCGTCAGGCAACCTGTGGATGTCATCCGGCGCTCGATGCGGCGAAGCAGTGTGGCTTCCTTGTAGCCGGTGAAGTCGATGCGCGTCTGTGCATACAGGCTGTGGAGCAGCACTTGCAGTGTGGCGGGCGGCACGTGGTCCACATAAGTCGCGTGGCCCTCTGCGGCTTGCTGGCGCTGTACGACGCGCGCAATCTCTGCCCCAATCGACTCCGCTGGCAAGACCCAGTCGATGCCCCCGGCCTCAATGGCGGCTCGAATCATGCCGTCGTATTTGGCCCCACCGGGTTCTTGCGCAAACGAAAATCCGCCAGCGGCCTTGATGGCATGCAAACCAATGGCGCCATCGCTGCCCGTGCCGGACAGCACCACGCCGATGGCCCGGTCTGTCACCACTTCGGCAAGGGAGCTGAAGAACAGGTTGACCGAGGGTTTGGGCACCGTTTCGTTCGGCGGTTCCAGCAAGTGCAGCGTACCGTCTTCATGGATGACCACGTTGCTATTGGGAGGGGTGACATAGATGGTATCGACCTGCGGGACACAACCGTCGGTGACCTCCAGTACCGGGATGGTGGTGGCGCGGCCCAGCAACTGGGCCATCAAGCTGCGGTGCGTGGGCGACATGTGCTGCACAACCACGAAGGTCAGCCCCAGCCCCGTAGGCAAACCTGGCAGCAGGGCCGTCAGGGCTTCTAGCCCGCCGGCCGACGACCCGATGCCAACGAAAAACCGGCGTGCAGTGGACGCCTCGGGCGTGATCGACTCGCTGGGGTCCGCAGGAGCGGATGCGAGTTCAGGTATCTTTGGCATGCTCATGGGTGGGGGCCGCTGGTTGCGGAGCTAAAGAGGTTGCTGGCACAACTGGGGCAGACGTCTTGGGCCAATATCGTCTGAGGCTCGATGTCGATATCTGTCCATTCATCGCTGCCACCTAGCCGGACATGCAAACACTGGCTGCAACGCCAGCCGGCAAGCCCTTGGCGCCGGGGCCTTTTGTTGCGAACCGCTGCCGGATAGGCCTCCACCAGCCGGTGTTCCACTTTGACCTGACCGCCGCCGATGGGGCTGATGATCATGTCGAACCGACGGCGTGCATCTGGGGCGTCGCAACGGTAGGGCAAAACCCGTGTCTGCTGCAGCAGCCGGGCTGCATCCAGTGCGGTGCGGACGAACATCTTGGTGGCGTCGCCGACCATACAGTCTTCCAATTGGCGGCCCATGACACTGGCGCGCATTGAGCCCAAGCCACCCTGAGCCAACGCTGCAGCGTCATCCCAACCGTCGTCGACGGCGATGATGCGGTTGGTCTGGTCTACGACGTAGTGCATGCCGACGCCCCCATGAATAAAAGGATAGGAAATTCAACAGCATGAAGCAAAGTATGTCACGGGTTTGAGGCTACGAAACACGGCTAAACACGTTTGACCGAAGCACTTTGCGCGCTCGCAGCGGCTTGCTGGCGAAACCTTTTGATGCAAGATGGATTTGGGTCTGTCACGCACGCAGCACCTCCCCGCAGCGCACAGAAATCGCTGTTTCAGTTAGTCGCCAGTTGGCTCACCAGTTGACGCGCTGACGACCTCAAAGTCCGGGGCCGGTTGCCCCGCATCGTCCCAGCCTGTCGTGTTGACACCGATTGCGGGAGCAGGCGGACCTGAGCTTGTCTACCCAGTAAGGCCCAAAAAAAACAACCGCAGGCGATACACCTGCGGTTGTTTAAGAAGGGCTCCCGGCTGATCAGCCGCGAAGGCGGCGCATCGCGCCGAACAGGGCTAGGCTGACCAAGGCCAAGCCATAAGTGGCTGGTTCAGGAACGGCAGGAGTCAGGGCCAAACCGCGGAAGGCCGTGTTGGCGGCAGCAGTGGCCAATGTGGTGACCGCGGCAGACAAGTTGGCGTTGTAGCCGGTCGAGTCCGTCAGGCCGTACAGGTTGGTCGCGCTGGTTGCGAACAACTGGACTTGACCACCATTGACCACACCAGTCAGACCACGCACACCACTGACAACGATGGTGTTGTTCAGTGACCAGACGCCAGCGACAGACTTGCTGAACTTGCGGATGCCGCCAGTGGTGGCGTTGTCATCGGCGACATACAGCGTGTCCACGCCGGTAACGCTGTTGCTCAGGTCTGCAAACAGGAAGCCGAAGGGGCTGGCAGAGGCAGCGAGCAAGGTGCCAGTAAAGGATCCTGAATTGGGGAGGCCTGTACCCAGCGAGTAAATGCCAGTGGTGCCGGAGCCTGTGCTGTAGAACAGCTGGTTGTCAGCGATGACCAGGTCACGGGTGTTGGTCGTGCTCAGTTGAGTGGCCACGCCAGAGCCATTCACATAAGCCACACCAGCACCGCCGGCGGCATAGGTACCCGTGCCGTCAACAGTTGCAGCCGTGCGAACGTTGTTGCCGCCCAAGAGGGTGCCAACGGCCTTGGTGGTCAGCGAACCGTCAGCAGCCACAGTGACGACTTGACGGGGCACAGCCGCCGCGGTCGAGCCGGCCACCGAGGCAGTACCCGTTGTGGTGCCATAGCCGGTCAACACCAGGGACTTGCCGTCCACGCTGCGGTTGATCTGGCCTTCAGACGTGGCCGAGCCACTTGCTGTGACAGGGCTCAATACACCAGAGGCCACCGTGGGCAGGGCGATGCTTTGCACCAAAGCACCTGTCTTGGTGAACTCATCCAGGAAGACCGCCGTGGACGTACTACCCAAGGCACCTGAGCCAGTGCCAACCCGGTACACGACCAGATCATTGACGGCAAAGGGGGCAGCAAAAGCCTGCGCAGACAGCGCGGCCAAAGCCGAAGCGAATAGAACTTTTGAAATGGACATGAGGAACCCAAGCAAGTTGAAGAAGACGCTTCAGACTGTAGGGATCGTCCTTGACGAACTGTTGTGGCGCCCAATGATCCGGTTTAATGCGGGGAAATCGGACAAACCGGATACGGATAGGAAATTCAACCACACAAGGTTAAGCATGGCACGAGTTTGGGGCATCCATTCGATGCGTCAAAGCGGCCATGGCCATCATTGCCCCCTTCGCTGCCTCCAAAGAGGACAGCGTTGGAGCGCTTAAGTGGCGCAGATTCACAGGCCCATGCAGTTTGCGTAGTAGGTGACGGTGCCAGGCCAATCCGAGAACATGCCATCGACGCCCACTTGGCGGGCCAATACGTCAAGTGCCTTGAGCATGTCGCTGTCCTTCTTAATGGCCTTGCCCTGAGGGTCGAACATGTAGTAGCTGCCCTTGCCTGCTGCCCCCTTGGTCAGGTCCACACGTTCAAAGGACCAGGCGATGATCTTGAAACCGGCTGCCTTGATGTCGCGCGCATACTGCGAGGGCACGATCTCATTGTCAGCGTTGACGTCCAGCAGCGCGTACATCGGCGGTGAGATGTATTGCACACCTGCTGCCTTCAGCTCTGCCAGACGAGCGTTGCTGAGGCGCGGGATGTTGATCGACGGGTCGATGGAATCGAGATACAAGGCGTGCTTGCCGAACGCCGGTTCATTCTTGATCCAGTAAAGCACGTCATCAATGTTGAAGGACTGTGCGTAGACCTTCTTGGGGTCGATGCCAGCTTCCTTGTAGGTATCGATCATCTTCTGCGCGTATTGCACTTGGCCACCGAAGATGGCTTGAATGCGCGCTGCATCTCCGCCCTTGAGTTCAGGCGTTTGCGACACGCCCCATTGCTTCATTAAAGCGATGTGCTCTTTGAGCGTCACCACATTGCCAGCAGGGCGTCCGGTGTACAGGTCGGTGCGCCAGTCGGGGGTGCCGCCTAGGAAGCCTGCCGACGTGGTGGCGCTCGGGTTGCTGGCATCCATCTTTGCCTTCAAGCTCTTGAACTCGGTGAGCGTCAGGTCACTTGCGCAGCACTTGGGAGCTGGCCCTCCCGCAGTCCAGGGCACGGTGCAGGACTGGTTCAAAGGCGTGTTGACGATGTTGGTGGTCGTGTGCAGGTCGCACTCAGAGTGGCGGCACACCAGCTGACCGTCTTTCGTGAAGGTGACATCGCATTCGATGATGCCAGCCCCCATGCGATGGGCGGCTTCGTAGGACTCGCGAGAATGCTCGGGGAATTCAAGCGGTGCACCGCGGTGGCTGACTGAGAATTTGCTGCGATAGAAGGGCCTCGACTCGCATTGCTGCAGCTTAGTCTTCAGCGGACTCGGGTCCATGCCTTCGACCAGATAGAAGGGGCGCTGGCCGACCTGCACATTGAAGCTTTCTTTATGGCCGTGGTCGTCATCATTGGCGCGGCCTTCGCGGCGCTCTCCGGCGCAGGCGCTGACGGTGAAGGCTGCTGCTGCAGTAAACAGCAGTGAGGTGAAAAAGCTGGTGAAGCGAGTTTTCATATGCGTTCCTCTTGGCGAGTGGGTAGGCACGGACAAGACGATGACCTGGCCGCAACGCCAGTGTGGGAAGCTCTTGACGCTGTAACTGTGACGACCCCTTTGGTTACTTTGGCGCACCCGATCCTGCTAGTGGTCGCTTTACTTTGATTGGCAATGCTTTCCAGTCGAGGCCAGTAGTCCATCTGATCCCTCGACGGCCATCACTGCGTCACGCGCACTTGTTGAACTTGGCGAGAGTCTTTCAAGCACAGTCAACCTAGCTGGGTGCAAAAAAGCAGTAACAGATGACAGCCGTGGATGTGTTAATTGAACGCGAATTCTCTGAATCCTCGATGGATTTTTATTGGATACAACATCCATTGACCACCCTTGTGTCAGTATGAAGACATGATGAGGTTGAAACTGACACTTGCCGTGCCTGCGGCTCGAAAGGCCGAGGTTCTCGAAGCTTTGTGCTTGACTGGCGCACCCAACACGAGCCAATTTTCTTGTTACTTTGATACGCAGGATGGCCGAATGGCAGCCAAGGGCCTGTCGTTGCGGCTGCAACGTGAAGGCAGACGATGGGTACAAACCTTGAAGGCTGATGATGTCAGTTCGGTGCGTTGCCTTGAAGACAGTATCGTTGTGCGCGCGCCCAAAGGACGGAACCCATCCATCGACCTCGAAAGGCACAGCACGGACGTCGCACGGCAAGCGCTTGAGAAAGCGCTCGGCGCTCAGTCTTCAAAAGCATGGCAGCCTTTGATCAAGCGCTTTGAGGTGAAGGTTTCACGCCGCGCCCGAGATATTGACAAAGATGGCGAGAAGCTGGGACTTGCTTTCGATGTCGGACACATCGAGGCTCACGGAGAAAGGCGCCCCGTCTGTGAGTTGAACATTGAACTCAAATCAGATGGGAGCTACACGCACATGTTCGCCTTGGCCAAGAAACTGGTTCATGAGCACCATCTATGGCTGAGCACCGAGTCACGGTCGACCAGGGGCAACGCACTTCTATCTGACCAAGCGCATGCACTGGTCGTGAAGGCGCAAGAAGTCGATTTCGATCCTAGCGTGAGCGATGGCCAGAAGCTGCGCGCCATGGTCAGGAATTGTTTGAGGCAAGTATTACCCAATGCCAGTCAGGTAGCAGCTGGCAGTGAGAATTCGGAGCACATTCATCAGCTGCGCGTTGGCCTGCGTCGCCTGCGCACGATCCTGAAAGAAGCGCAGCCGTTGGTCAACGGGGTAGATCAGGCATGGGAGGATATGCTGGCAAGTGCTTTTCGCCAGCTTGGTGTCTACCGAGACCATGAGTCCATGGCCAAAAATCTGCAGCCACGGTTGCTCGCCGCAGGTGGGCAGCCCATCACGTCATGGCCGCCGTCGATTCAGGCGGCGCATGCTCCCCGACTCACCGTTCGCGATACCGGCTTTCAATCTACGCTGCTGAGCGTGCTGGCGTTCACCTTTCAACCCGATGACCAGCAATTGGATGGCGCCAGCAGGTTCCGCAAGGCACTTGCCAAAAAGCTGGATAGGCTACACAGCCAAGTTGTGGCCGATGGTAGCCGTTTCACCAAGCTTCCCGTTGATCAGCAGCACCAAGTCCGCAAGCGATTGAAAAAATTGCGCTACCTTTGTGAGTTCGCCAAGCCCTTGTTCAAGCCCGGCAAAGTTGAGCGCTACCTTGACTCTTTGAGACCCGCTCAGGGCGCCTTGGGCACGCACAACGACGATGCTGTGGCGCTGGAAATGTGGCGACGCCATCCTCCTGTCGAGGCTGCTGGGTGGTTTGCGATGGGTTGGCTTTCCTCCAACCAGATTCGAACGGCAGAAGTTTGCCTCAAAGCCCTCAAGAAGGTCAAAGACGCCGAAAGGTTCTGGGCTTGAATATCTTGCAGTAGTCCACAGCGCTAGTTTGATCGCGATCAATTCAGATCGAGACTCCTCGCTGATTTGTTCCGCCTGCCACCGTTTTGTCACATGTGAACCCCAGACTCACTCTACGTTTTAGGGGGTACACATGCTCAAGAGTCAAGCATTGGCGTCACTTGGTCAAAGAGGCCTGTTGATGCCTGTATGGGTAAAAGCGGCGCTGGCAGCCAACGACAGGCTCAAGCTATACCTTACGGTCTTGCAGGCAGCGGCTGCGCACGCAGATCACCCCGATCATGAGGCTTTGAACCTCACGCATGAATTGGAGGCCGCGGGGCTGGGTGCCACCTCTTGGCTACATGAATTGCCCGCTGGCGCCAGTCGCATTGACGGCACGCTCGTCGTACCTGAGTTGGATCGACTGATCAGCAGCATCACAGACGATCTGAGCACCATGGCCAGACCAGTTCTGGAAGCAAGCACTGTGGACGCGGAACCTCACATGCGCGTTCACCACTGGCAAGACTGGCTCGACGAACTGCATGGCGAGCACTTGGACAAGGCCCAGTTGCACAGCTTGACACATGGCAAGCGGGGTGCCGACGACAGCGTGCACTTGCTGATCATGGATCTGCACAAACAGATCAATCATCTGGCAGCCTCGCTGGCCAGCGAGGTGATTGACGGTGCACACGTGTGGCAAATAGATGATGCAGACCGCACCTTGATCAGCGCCTTCATGCGAGGGCTCAATCGCACTGCACCATTGAGACTGGACCACCCGGGTCTGGACACCGCGGCCACGCGCGACGGCGATCAGCTGTTACTGCAAAACGATATCGGCACCAATGATGCTCATGTGCTGGTCATGCATGTCCAGAAGCTGAGTATTTCCTTGACGTATTCCGACTTGCACCGAAGCCGATTCGCCTTCTTTCAAAGCATGCTGGTACCTCTTGGTGCATCGTGGTCAGACACCGAGTCTCGCGTTTGCGCCGATCTCAATCAGGGCGAAGCCTTCAATGTCGGGACCGCCCGGTTTGACTGCAAGGACGAAGCCCATCTGGAAAAAACGCTTGAAGGCCTAGGCGCCAGCATTGTGTTTCTCATCGACTGGAACCGGGCACGCAAAAAGCTATTGCCCTTCGTGGATAAGGAGGCAGCCATCGCCGTATTGACGGGGGCCGCTCAGGCCGAGGTCGGGCACATGGCCTGGTTGAAAGCCGGTGGTGAGCATCTGGTCTTCGATGCCATGCAGGCAGCTGGAGCCGGCGCATTTCGCATTGGCGATCGTCTTGATGAGGTGCTCGGCGAAGCACAAGCAAAAAACTTCCTGCTTGACGTGATGCGCCTTGCCAGTGAGGCACTGTTACGTGGTCAACCAGTGGCGTTGGTAGCCGACGAGACGCGTCTCCTGCTTTCGCGCCAAGTGCAAAAACGAACGACAGAATTCGATCTGCTTGATGACCATGCTGCGTATTGCCAAGCCTTGGCGCAAGCGATCAGCGATGCCCTGGCTCATGGCCATGATGGCCTGCGAGAGTGCGCACAGGATCTGGCGGCAAAGGCCAAGGCCTGGGAGCGCCGTGCTGACCATCTGGTGATGCAGGCCCGGCAAGAAGCTGAACGGCAACCACGATGGCTGCCCATCGCTCGCTTGCTGGCCTTATCGGATGATGTCGCAGATGCGCTGGAAGAAGCTGCCTTCATGATGAGCCTGATCGCCGATCACCATCAGAAGGGCTGGAACGGCGATGTGCGCCAAGCATTGGCCAAGCTGGCTCAAACCGTATTGCTGGCGACACAGGACCACATCAAGGCGCTGACCATTGCCCGCACACTCAGCAGTCAAAGCGACGCTGCAGACAGCGACGCATTCTTAGCTGCCACCTGGAGCGTGTTGAGAGCTGAGCGCCAGTGCGATGAGTTGCTGCGACATGCAAGGCGCACCATCCTGCATACACTCGACGATGCCCCCTCTCTGATGCTGGCCAATGACCTGGCAATGACCTTGGAGTTGGCTTCGGATCGCCTGCTTTCAGCTGGTTATGCCTTGCGGGACGTGGTTTTTGACAAGGCTGGAGCCATGGCATGAGCACCGAATCCGATCTGTATCTAGTCGGCTGCGGCAGCGCAGCACAAAGGCTTAACCAGCAAGGCACGGCAACAGCGAAGACGATGGGCTTCAAGGCCTACAACCTGCTGCGGATGGATCAAATCCATTTGCCAGTGCCACCCGCTTTTGTATTAAGCACGCACTATTGCCGGGATGAGCAAACACGAGCGAGCGCATCTGATCCTCAAACTTGGGTGCCCGGCTTAAAAGCCTTGCAAGACACCTGCGGGCAGTTGCTGGGTGACCCACGTCGTCCGCTATTGCTGTCTGTGCGATCTGGCGCGCCCGTGTCCATGCCCGGCATGATGGAGACATTGCTCAACGTTGGCTTATGTGATGCCACCGTGTCCGGCATGATTCGACAAACTGGCAATCCACGCCTTGTGTGGGATGCCTATCGCAGGCTGGTCATGACTTTTGGCGAGGTTGTGGCTGGCCTGAACCCAGCCATTTTTGAAGCTGAAATGGACAAAGTCACCGGTGGCCGGGACGAACGCGACTTAGATTTTTCCGAACTGCGCACAGTCACTCGCGCTTGCCTGAGCACCTACACAAGGATGAACGGGCACCCCTTTCCGCAAGACCCGCAAACGCAGTTGGCACAGGCCATCTCGGCTGTGCTGCAGTCGTGGCAATCAGCCAAGGCGTGTGAATACCGTCGCGTCAACGAATTACCCGACGATCTGGGTACAGCTGTGACGGTGCAAACCATGGTTTTTGGCAATGCGGGCGGGCAGTCTGGCGCAGGCGTGGGTTTCACACGAGACCCCGCTACGGGCGAACCTCAGTTGTGGGTTGATTTCTTGTTCAATGCCCAGGGAGAAGACGTTGTGTCTGGTCGGCGCAGCGCTCATGGGCATGCCGAGATGGCCGACGCGCTGCCTGTCGCATGGCTGGCCTTGCAAAATGCCGCAGCATTGCTTGAACGTCACTTTGGCGACATGCAGGATTTCGAGTTCACTGTGCAGGACGGGCGCCTCTACATGCTGCAGACCCGCACTGGAAAGCGCACTCCGCAGGCCGCTGCACGCATCGCACTGGACATGCTGGATGAAGGTTTGATCAGCACGGACACAGCCAGAGCACGCACTGCGTCATTGACGCCGGAGGCACTCATATGTCAACGTGTTGTGTCGGCCGACGGCCAGCCCTTGAAGCCAATCGGACATGCGGCCTCGGCTTGTACGGGTGTGTCCATCGGTGAAATCGCATTTGATGAGGCCCGAGCGCATGCTCGGCTCGCGGCAGGAGCCCCCGTCATCTTGGTGCGACGCGATGCAGAAACCAGTGATATGGCGGCACTGGAATCCGCCGTGGGTCTGCTCACGCAGCGAGGAGCCCGAACATCACACGCTGCCGTTGTCGCACGCCAATTGGGCAAGGTCTGCTTGGTGGGGTGCAGTGCCATGACATTGGATGAATCCGTACGCAGCCTGACGCTTGGTGGGGTGACACTGCACGAAGGCGACACGATCACACTGGATGGCAATGAAGGCGAGATCTATCTAGGCGCGGCCAAAACAGTCGCTGATGAACCGATCGAACTGTTGACCAGATTGGCGCGACTGAGTAACGCGTGATGCGTGATGCGCGATTCTCAATCGAATCAACAGATCACAACAATGAGTCAAACGGACTATATGCATAGTGCTTTAGGCCATTCAAAGTTGATGAAATGGATGGCCTGCAGACAAAGTTATCCCCGCAATCTGTGGGTAACTCTGTGCATATCCATTGGAAAACACGCCACCCCCCTGAATAGGGGTTTCCGTGCTGCGAAAAGAGGCACAAAAGTCATCAGCGTCACATCACAACGAGTGAGCAAAGCGCGCGCTTTGCCGATGATTTGGCGTTTACCAAATCAGAGCGAACAACGCTGCCAATGAATGGGCAAGGGCATCTGAAGCGGTCAAGCACGAGGCCGAACAAATGAGTGAGACTGTGCGGTCATTCAAGCTGTGATTGCCCCGGCGTTGCGCCACATCAGGGATCATGTCCAATGGCATTGGAGACCCCCCCTATTCAAAAAAGGGGGGGGTGGAGCGAAAGACCTTCTGTTCTGATCGCATTGGCGGACAAGTCGGCATTTGTTCGTTACATTGGGGTAACTACTGCTGGAGCGAATGATCATGACACTCACGCAACTTAGACAAAGCACGGTAAACGCGACCACCAGTGAGGTACTTCCCAAGATGGGACTGGCCTATCTTGTCGATGAAAACAGCCGAACTTGGGCCATTAGCCGTCAAGTCACGGGCGCTGGGTTTGACGCACTGCAACCTGGCACGCCTGTGAGAATCACTGTGGGGCACTATGACAAGTTTTCCATCGTTAACCACTGTGAGTGCCCTAGTCTGCGATAAGCTTGGGCGACACTCGCCGTGCTTGTCGGGCACAGGCAGCGTGCGCCCGGAGAACTCAGGCAAGACGTGCTGCTCTAGCCAAGAGCGCAACATGGCCCCTTGGGTGGCGTGCTTTCGCTCAATCGACAGAACGCCAAGCTCCAGTTCCATGATGGTGATGGCCGACACAAAGAGGTCGGCGGCATCAACGCTTTGCGCCCATGCCGCCAAGTTCATATCAGACTTACCAAGTCTTACCTTGCGCAGTTCAGATACCACATCGGTATCGAGAACAAACTTCATGAAAAATCAGCCGTTCGAGTTTCGATGGTCACTCGCGGCGGCTCAAACTCGATGTCGGCCATACCCGGCATAGCTAACGCATCGGCATGTGTCACTACATCGAGGGGCCGAGCGCGGTATTTCAACTTAAAAGCTTTCCCAGTCATCTGTACCGGTTGATGCGGCTGCGGCGGCCGGCTTAGATGCCGCAGCCGGTGCAGCCATGGCAGGCAAGGCCCGTGCTGGGCTGGCTGTTTTAGGCTTTGACAATTGCACAGGCCGACTGTGTTTGACAGCTGATGCAGATGATGGCGTCTTATGGGTTGATCCTGCACTGATCTTGAAGACCGACACGGCTTGCACCAGTTGCTGCGCTTGGTGCTTGAGGCTTTCAGCCGCAGCGGCGCTTTCTTCAACCAAGGCCGCGTTTTGTTGTGTGGCTTGGTCCATTTGACTGACCGCTCTGCCGACTTGCGCTACTCCGCTGCTTTGCTCGGTGCTGGCTGCGCTGATCTCACCAATGATGTCGGACACGCGTTTGATCGAGGTGACGATCTCTTGCATGGTGGAGCCCGCTTGGTCTACCAAACCAGAGCCTTGCTCCACTCGCTCAACACTGGTGTTGATGAGGCTTTTGATCTCTTTGGCAGCTTCGGCGCTGCGTTGTGCCAAGTTGCGCACCTCACCCGCCACCACAGCAAAGCCACGGCCTTGCTCACCGGCTCGGGCCGCTTCGACAGCCGCGTTCAAGGCCAAGATGTTGGTCTGAAACGCGATGCCATCGATCACGCTGATGATGTCAGATATCTTTTTAGAGCTGTCGTTGATGCCCTTCATGGTGTCCACAACTTGGGCCACCACATCACCGCCACGGGCCGCCACGGTTGACGCACCTTGTGCCAGTTGATTGGCTTGTTTGGCGTTATCGGCGTTTTGTTTGACAGTCGATCCGAGCTGATCCATGGATGCAGCGGTCTCTTGCAAGGACGATGCTTGTTGCTCAGTCCGCCCGGATAGATCTTGGTTACCCATCGCGATCTCGGCGCTGGCTGTGGCCACGCTGTCTGAATTCTGTCGCACGGTTGACACCACACTGGACAGCTCCTTGCGCATGCTGTCGAGTGCGGCAACCAGCTCACTGACCTCGTCGTCACCATGGTCGTTGTGCGAGGACACGAGGTTCAACGATGCCACCTCATCGGCCTGATCCTTGGCAAAAGCCAAGCGCGCAGCGAGGTTGCGTGACAGCCACCAGCCGCTGACCGATCCCCCCAAACAGACCGCCGCGCTCAATGCGATCAACCAACTGGATGCGTCGCCCGCTCCTGAAGATGGCGCTTGCGACAGCGCCAAGGCGCTTACGGCAATCAAACCGGCAATCATCCCGGCGGTCAACAGCTTCACTTGCGATGTGAGTTTCATGGTTCAGAGTCCTCAGACAAGGGGCGCGCAAATGACATTGCGCTTTCACAGTCCATTCTTTCGGCATCTGAGGGGCAGACTTGAAGCGTTAACGCAGGAAATGTTGTGCCTTAGCGAGCAGAGCGGGCCCACAATCCGTGACATCGTCCACAGGCCTGCTTGCCATGTCTCAAATTGCACCCCAGAGCCTCACCATCCCGACCTCGTATGGGCAATCTCTGTTGACCTTGATGCGCGAGCGTGGCCATCAAGAGGCCGATGTGCTGGCGGGCACCCAACTCACGGCCGTTCAATTGCAAGCACCGCGCGGTCAAATTGAGGGCTGGCAGTACGCTGTGGCCTTGGGCAACGCCCTTCGCTTGGATGGCGATGCGGGCTTGGCCTACGAATTGGGTTTACGCAGCCAAGTGACCAAACATGGGTTTGTGGGCTTTGGCCTGATCAGTTGTGGCACCTTGCGTGAGGCCATTGAGTTCAGCGAGCGCTACTTCAAGACGCGCGTGTCCACCTTCACCAGTGAGGTGTCTGTGGTCGGTGATCAAGCCATCATCAGTTTGCGTGAAACCGTGCCCATGGGCGCACAGCGCTCATTGGTGATGGACATGGTGCTGGTAGAGCTATGCAGCCTGTTTGCCCGTGTGCTGGGGCTGGAGCCGGGCGTATCTGGTTGGACCAGCGAGATCTGGGTCACCTATCCTGAGCCTGCTGCCTACGCCCGCTTTAAGGACAAACTGCCCCTCTTCCGCTTCAACCAAGCCGCGGAGCAAATTCGCATTCCGGCTCGGATGCTAGATGAGCCGATTGCCACGGCAGACACGGTGAGCATGCAGCTGGCGATCGACCGCTGCGAGCAAGACATCGCCAATCAAATCGCCAAGCAAGTCGTCGATCAAACCACGGCGAGCCAAGTCACGGCGCGCATGCAGTGCCGCGATGGTCGATACCCGGATATCGCGGCGATGGCGCAGGCCTTGTTGCTCTCGGAGCGCACGCTCAAGCGCAGGCTACAAGATGAAGGCACAGGCTTTCAAACCCTGCTGGACAAGGCGCGCTACCAAGACAGCATGCGTTTGCTGGCCAATCGGTCCTTGGCGATCAAGCAGGTGGCGCAAGCCGTGGGGTATGAAGACCCTGCCAATTTCGCTCGTGCTTTCAGCAAATGGTCAGGGTCGTCACCACGCGCATGGCGACAACAGCAAGATGCAGATGGCCCAATTTGACATGTTTTAGGCCTGATCACCCCTCACGGTGACCAGACCATCCTCGTTACGCTGGCGCCACTGAAATGCGTTTAACGAGGAGACCATGAGCAAAGCCATCAACCCGAACAAAATGAGCGACGCGCAAAAGGCGGATCACATCCGCACTGTGGTGCTCAAAGCTGGGGACGATCTGCGGGCACGCCACCCATGGCTCAAGCACCAAGATGCGATCGGCGCCAGCATCATGGCGGTGTCCCTGCTGGGCATGATCGCCAGTGGTTGGTTGTACATCGAAGGCGCCATACCGTGGTGGTTGTGCGTACCGGTGACCGCGATTTTTGCCTCGTTCATCCACGAGTTGGAACATGACTTGATCCACCAGATGTACTTCCGTGCCACGCCTTGGGCCAATAGCCTGATGCTGGGGCTGGGCTGGGTGGCCAGAGCGAGCACGGTGAACCCGTTTATACGCCGCAGACTGCATTTGCATCACCACAAGGTGTCAGGCACCGAGTCTGACCTTGAAGAGCGCGGCATCACCAATGGCGAGCCTTGGGGTCTGCGCCGCTTGTTGATGACGGGGGACAACATCTTGGCTGTGGTGCTGCGGCCCATGGCCATGCGCAGAGCGGCACGCTTGTACATCAAGGCGCAAAAACCGACCAGTAAACAAGAGTTTGCCAAGTTGGCCTTGGAGCAAACCATGGCCTTTGTGCCACTGGGCAACGTCTACTACTTGCTGTTCCACACTTGGGTTATCTGGCATGCCGTGAGCTGGGCTGCACCTCTGATGGGCCTGACCTTGAATGCGCCTGTGTGGTTGAGCTCGCTCACACCTTATCTGGACACGTTTGCCGTGGTGTACATGCTGCCGAGCTTGCTGCGCACGTTTTCAATCCAGTTCATCAGTTCGAACATGCACTACTACGGTGATGTGGAGGCGCGCAACGCCATGCAGCAATGCCAGGTACTCAACCCCGTGTGGTTGATGCCCTTGCAGCTGTTTTGCTTTAACTTTGGCAGCACGCACGCCATCCACCACTTTGCCGTGAAAGAGCCGTTTTACGTGCGCCAATGGAATGCCGACATCGCCCACAAGGTGATGCGCCAGATGGGTGTGCGCTTCAACGACTTTGGTACCTTCAGGCGAGCTAATCGTTTCAATCTGCAGCCCATGCGTGCAACCTGAAATTCCTTATGCAAATGAGAATCATTCCTGATAAGATATAAAAACAGCAACAGGAATATTTCACATGAGCACACGACTGCACCGCGCCTTTGGCCTCACCTTGGTCGCACTGGCCTGCCAAAACCCTGTCTTGGCAGCTGATGCTGAGCTGAATATCTACTCAGCTCGGCACTACCAGACCGATGAAGCGCTGTACGCCGATTTCACCAAGCAGACAGGGATCAAGGTCAATCGACTGGACGGCAAAGAAGACGAGTTGCTTGAGCGCATCAAAAACGAGGGCAAGCAGTCGCCTGCGGACATCCTGATCACGGTTGATGCGGCCCGCTTGGACATCGCTGACAAGGCCGGACTGTTCCAGCCCATCACATCCAAAGTTTTGCAGGCACGCATCCCAGCTCAGTTGCGCGCACCCAATTGGATCGCGTTTTCAACCCGCGCCCGTGTCATCGTGTACAACAAGGCCAACGTGAAAGCGGCCTCGGTTCAGACCTATGGCGACTTGGCTCACCCTCGTTTGAAGAACCAAGTGTGCGTGCGCTCTGGCTCACACCCCTACAACCTGTCACTGGGCGCGGCGATGATCGCTCATGATGGCGAAGCGCAAACCGAAGCTTGGTCACGTGGCATGGTTCAGAATTTTGCACGTGCGCCCAAAGGTGGCGACACCGACCAATTGCGCGCAGTGGCGGCCGGCGAGTGCGGCGTCACCATATCCAACACTTACTACTTGGCTCGCCTGATGCGATCGACCAAGCCTGAGGATCTCAAAGTGGTAGCCGCGCTGGGCGTCGTCTGGCCAAACCAAGCGACTTGGGGCACCCACATCAATGTATCTGGCGCAGGCGTGATCAAAACAGCACCGCACCGTGAGGCAGCCATCAAGTTCATGGAGTACCTGAGCAGCGATAAAGCCCAAAACTACTTCGCAGACGGCAACAACGAGTGGCCCGCAGTGGCCTCGGTGAAAATCAATAACCCGGCACTGAAAGCGCTCGGCACGTTCAAACCCGACACGTTGTCTGTGGATGCCTTGGCCAACAATGCCAGCAAGGCGCAGAAGGTCTTCGACCGCGCTGGCTGGCGCTGAGCCTGACTGCGATTGCCGCCATCAGTGCTTTGATGCCTGACCCTGTCGACCTTTTGCAATCTCGCGGCTGAGTACGATCAAGGGTAAGAGCCCCACCACGACAATGGCCAAGGCTGCAGTAGATGCCTCTGCCAGACGCTCATCAGAGGCCAAGGTGTAGGCTTGCGTCGCTAAGGTATCGAAGTTGAAGGGGCGCAGCACCAAGGTCGCGGGCAGCTCCTTCATCACATCGATGAAGACCAGCAACACCGCAGTCAGCAGGCTGCCTCGCAACAACGGAAAGTGCACACGCCGCAAGGTGGCTCCGGGCGTTAAGCCCAAGCTGCGTGCGGCGTTGTCCATGCTGGGCGTGATCTTTTGCAGGCCAGCGTCAACCGACTGCACAGCCGGCGTCAAAAAGCGCACCACACAGGCATAGACCAGACCTGCGATGCCTCCTGTCATCAGCAGACCGGACTGCCAATCGACGTGACGAACCAACCAATCGGTGAGGATGTTGTCGATCCGTGCAAGCGGGATCAGTACCCCGACAGCGATCACCGTGCCTGGCAGCGCATAACCCAGCCCGGCGACGCGGTGCACGCTGCGTACAAGCCACGAAGACGAATGGATGCGCGCGGCATAGCCCATGAACAATGCAAGCGCGACCGCCAAGGCCGCAGTCAGGGCCGACACGGTAACGCTGTTGCGGGTCAGTTCAATGAAGCGCTCACCGAACTGTGCGTCACCATCTGTCACCGCCATGTGCATCAAAATGCCGGCTGGCAACATGAAGCCGGCCACCAAGGGGATCAGACAGGCCAGCACGGCCAGTGTGGCCCGCCAGCCCCGCAGACGGTGTGCCATGAAACGCGCATGCCGCAACGTGGTGTCATGGAAACGAGCGCGCCCACGCGAGATGCGCTCAAAGGCGAGCACCAAAATCACAAAACTCAGCAAGGCCGTTGCCAACTGGGCTGCTGCCACACGGTCGCCTAGAGAGAACCAAGCGCGGTAAATACCTGTGGTGAAGGTCTGCACACCAAAATAGGACACCGCACCGAAGTCGGCCAAGGTCTCCATCAACGCCAGCGACACCCCAGCAGCGATGGCAGGCCGAGCCAGCGGCAGCGAGACACGCCAGAAACTGCGCCAAGGGCCCAGCCCCATAGATCGGCCTACTTCCAACATGCCGCCCGCGCGCTCCATGAAAGCCGTGCGCGCCAGCATGTAGACATAAGGGTAGAGCACCAGTGAGAACAGCAAGACCGCCCCACTCAATGAGCGCACATCAGGGAACCAGTAATCGGCCCGACTCCAGCCAAAGGCTTCGCGCAAGGCCGTTTGCACCGGCCCCACGTATTGCAGCAGATCGGTGTAGGTATAGGCCATCACATAACCAGGCACAGCCAATGGCAGCACCAGAGCCCACTCCATCGTGCTACGCAGCGGGAAGTCGTAGCGGGTGACCAGCCAAGCTGCGCCCACCCCCATGCTGGCTGTGCCACACCCGACTCCGAGACACAACCACAGGGTCGACCAAAGGTAGTCCGGCAGGACCGTTGACGCCAAGTGTGCCCAAGTGTCGCTGCTCCCCGTCGACAGCACGTTGCTGACAACAGAGAGCACCGGCAAGGCCACCAACAGGCCGACCAACCAAGCCATACCACCCAGCCAAAGGGTCTTTAATTTGCGTGCAGGATGGGACAAAGAATGGGTAACCAGTTTCATGATCAATACGGAATTATGATCGTTCGATCGCCTGTTGATTGAAATGCCCCATGACTGAGCCAGTCGCCGCCCATCCCATCACCTTGCCGCATGACACAGAGCCTTGGCTGGTGGTCGACAACATAGCCCTGCAGTACGGGCACCGCACCATCGTCAAACACCTCAGTTTCGAGCTGCCAAAAGGCACGATCGCCTGCCTGCTTGGTCCCTCTGGCTGCGGCAAAACCTCGGCGCTGCGGGCCATTGCCGGATTCGAGCCTCTCACGTCGGGCCAAATCCGACTGGCCGGACGGGTGCTCAGCATGCCTGGCCGCATCACACCACCTGAGAAACGCCGCATCGGTATGGTGTTTCAGGATTACGCCCTGTTCCCCCACCTGAGTGTGGCCGACAACGTGGGCTTTGGGCTCAAAGGCCAGACCAATGCCACTCAGCGTGTGGCAGAGGTGCTGGACCTCGTCGGTTTGAGCCAATCTGGCAAGCGCTTCCCACATGAGCTGTCTGGTGGACAGCAGCAACGGGTGGCACTGGCTCGTGCGCTGGCGCCCCAGCCTAGCATCCTGCTACTGGATGAGCCTTTCTCCAACCTGGACGTGGCTTTGCGCGAACGCTTAGCAGGCGAGGTGCGTGACATCCTCAAGCGCACAGGGACCACAGCTGTACTGGTCACGCACGACCAGAATGAGGCCTTCGCCATGGCTGACGTGATCGGTGTCTTGGCCGATGGGCAACTTCAGCAGTGGGACTCGGCTTACAGCCTCTACCACCGGCCAGCAAACAGACGCGTGGCCAACTTTGTTGGGCAAGGCACATTCATCCCCGCTACGGTGGTGCACCCACACCAGTTGAGTCTGTGCATAGGACAAGATGGGGAAGCAGCCAATACGTTTAACACCGAAGCGGCCATACCGTTTGCAAAGGGCGCTGCAGTAGATGTCTTGCTGCGCCCGGACGACGTGGTGCATGACGACGACAGTCCGATCAAGGCAAAGGTCATACAAAAGACCTTTCGTGGTGCAGATTTCCTCTACAAGCTGGCACTGGCATCCGGCCAGCATGTGTTGTCCACGGTGCCATCGCACCACGATCATGCCATTGGTGAATACATCGGTATCAAACTCGACATGAGCCATGTGGTGGTGTTTGAGCAGGAAGTCGCAGCATGAACTTGGTTCAACACCAACTACCCGCCCTGATCTTGGCTGCTGGCCGCGGCGAACGCATGCGGCCTTTGACTGACACCACACCCAAGCCCTTGCTCAAGGTCAAAGGCAAGCCCTTAATCGAATGGCACCTAGAAGCACTGGCCCGTGATGGCGTGCGCCATGTGGTGATCAACACGGCCTACCTTGAGGACCAGTTCCCGGCCTTGCTGGGTGATGGCGCACGCTGGGGCCTGCACATTGACTACTCGATGGAAACACGCGACCACGGCGGTGCGCTTGAAACCGCTGGCGGCATCGCCAAAGCACTGCCCCTGCTGGGCGACGCCTTTTGGGTGTTGGCAGGCGATGTGTTCGTGCCCGGGTTTCACTTTGATCCACTGACCGCTGACGGCTTTGCCAACAGCACCGCCTTGGCGCATCTCTGGCTGGTCAGCAATCCGGCCCACGTCCCTCAGGGCGACTTCGCCTTAGCTGATACGGGCCATGTGCAGCGCAAGCCAGCGTCACTGCTCCACACCGAGACATTCACCTACTCGACCATTGGCTTGTACCGTGCAGCCATGGTCGATGGCATCCGCGTAGGCGACAAAGCGGCCCTGCGCCCCTGCCTTGATCGCGCCATTGATGCGGGCCGGCTGACGGCTCAGGTTTACACGGGCCCCTGGGTGGATGTCGGCACGCCAGAGAGATTGGCACAGTTGAACGCCCCTTGATTTAGAATCCCCCCTTCCGTTAACAGCCCCTGGATCTACACCATGCCCCGCTGTCTATTCACGGTCACGGCCGCCTTGGCCTTGGCAATGCCTGCGCTGCTTTGCGCGCAAGTGGTACGCCCTATCCCCCTCAAGTCCCTTCGGGGTGACTTGGTTTTTGGTCTGCCACCTGATGTTTTGCTCAATGGCCTGCCTGTGCGCTTGGCCCCGGGAGCACGCATCAAAGACGCCAACAACATGTTGGTGCTGTCTGGTGCACTGGTGGGGCGAAAGCTGGTGGCCAATTACACGGTCGACACATACGGCCTGTTGATGGATGTCTGGTTGCTCAACAGTGGGGAATTGGCCAAACCATGGCCCCAAACCACCCAAGAAGCCGCCACTTGGGTCTATGACCCCGTCAATCAATTCTGGATCAAGCCCTGATTCAAGCCACAAGCCATACCTGCCATGAGCACCGAAGCACCGTCAAACGCCACAAGCACCGCCGCCACAGCCCCCACCAAGAAGGTCTACATTAAGACCTACGGCTGCCAGATGAACGAATACGACTCGGACAAAATGTCCGACGTCATGAATGCCGCGAAGGGCTACGAGCCCACCAATGATCCTGAACAAGCTGACCTGATCTTGTTCAATACCTGCTCCATCCGTGAAAAAGCGCAAGAGAAGGTATTCAGCGACTTGGGCCGTGTCAAGCACCTCAAAGACAAGGGTGTGTTGATTGGCGTGGGTGGCTGTGTGGCCAGCCAAGAAGGGGCCGCCATCATCGCGCGTGCGCCCTATGTGGATGTGGTCTTTGGGCCGCAAACTTTGCACCGCCTGCCCGCGATGCTGGACAAACGCATCAAATCCAATCGCCCACAGGTGGACATCAGCTTCCCTGAGATCGAAAAATTCGACCACCTGCCGCCACCGCGCAAAGATGGCGCATCGGCGTTTGTGTCCATCATGGAAGGCTGCTCCAAGTACTGCAGCTACTGCGTGGTGCCCTACACACGCGGCGAAGAGGTCTCGCGCCCCTTTGACGATGTGCTGACCGAGGTCGCTGACTTGGCCGACCAAGGTGTCAAAGAAGTCAACCTGCTTGGCCAAAACGTCAACGGCTACCGTGGCCGCATGGGTGACAAACCCGTGGGTGACGCCACCGCCGAAATCGCAGACTTCGCCACACTGCTGGAGTACGTGGCCGAGATCCCAGGCATTGAGCGCATCCGCTTCACGACCAGCCACCCCAATGAGTTCAACCAGCGCCTGATTGATGTCTTTGCCAAGACAAACAAGCTGGTCAACCACGTGCACTTGCCAGTGCAGCATGGTTCAGACCGCATCTTGATGGCCATGAAGCGTGGCTACACTGCGCTGGAGTTCAAGAGCACCATCCGCAAGCTGCGCGCTGTCCGGCCTGACATCAAGCTGTCGTCTGACTTCATCGTCGGCTTCCCGGGCGAGACGGATGAGGACTTCGACAAGCTGATGAAGCTGGTGCATGAGCTCGAATTTGATGCGTCCTTCAGCTTCATTTTCAGTGCACGTCCGGGCACGCCTGCTGCGGCCTTAGAGGACACCACGCCCCATGAAGTCAAGCTCAAGCGCCTGCAAACATTGCAAGCAGCTTTGGAGGCCAACGTGGTGCGCTACAGCGAAGCCATGCTGGGCACAACACAGCGCATCTTGGTTGAAGGCCCTAGTCGCAAAGACGCCAGCGAACTGATGGGCCGTACCGAGTGCAACCGCATTGTGAATTTCCCGGGTGGCCCCACGCCTGATCGCCTGATCGGTCAACTGATCGACGTGACGATCACAGAGGCCTTCCCGCATTCTTTACGAGCTGAAATCGAGTAGTTGGGCAGTCATCCAAGTCGGCGTTCAAAGTGGTGTCGGCCGTACCGCGAGCCAACCTGCTGCTGAGCATTGACCGGCAAAAGCCGTTTGGCTGGCTACGCTGCAGCCTGAGCCAAGGCTGCGCAAAGCTGATCCACGTGGGCCATGGTGTGCGCCGCAGACAGTGAGATGCGCAAACGCGCCGTCCCCACTGGCACAGTGGGCGGACGAATCGCAGGCACCCAGACGCCTTGCTCATCCAAACGTGCCATGACAGCCAAGGCATCCTCGTTGCTGCCAATGATCAAGGGTTGAATAGCCGTATCCGAAGGCAACAAGGCCCAAGGCAACTTGGCTTGACGAACGCCATCGCGCAAACGATCTTGCAATGCACGCAGGTGCGTGCGTCGCCACGCATCATCACGCATCAGGCCCACACTGACACGCAATGGTGCCGCTATCATGGCTGGCGCCGCGGTGGCAAACATGTAGGTGCGGGCTTTTTGCAGCACCCACTCGACCATGCTGGCCTCACCCGCTACAAAGGCCCCCGCGACGCCAGCGGCCTTGCCCAAGGTGGCCATGTAGATCACCCTGTCCAGTCGCCCTTGCCATGCGCCAGCCACGCCATCGATACCGGCCATGCCGTGGTACGACAAGGTGCCCTCGCCGTGTGCGCCCAGCACACCAAAGCCATGCGCATCATCGAGCATCAACCATGCGTCATGGCGTTCGCACAGTGTCAACAAAGCAGGCGCATCAACCACGTTGCCATCCATGCTGAACACCGCATCGGTGACCACCAGCTTGCGGCGGGCGGTGCTGGCCTTCAGTGCCGACTCTAAAGCGGCCAGATCAGCATGGGGCAGCACATGTGACTCAGCCCTAGACAGCCGGATGCCATCGATCAAGCACGCGTGGTTGAGTGCGTCAGAGAACACCGCATCACCTTTGCCAACCAAGGCAGGGATGATGCCCACGTTGGCCGCGTAGCCTGCGTAGAAATACAGTGCGCGGGGTAAGCCGACCATGGCCGCGAGTTCATGCTCTAACGCTTCGTGCTCAGGGCTGTGACCGCAGACCAATGGCGATGCCGTGGCGCCCACGCCATAGCGGGCCGCAGCTTGCTGAGCCGCCTGAATCAAAGCGGGGTGCTGCGACAAGCCTAGGTAGTCATTGCTGCCGAAGGACAGCCTAGGTTGCCCATTAATCAGGTAGGTGGTGCCGCGCAACGCCTCATCAGTCAGGCTCAAATCGGCAGGCGCTATCAGGGGCGCCACCTGACGGCGTTGACGCGCCAGATTGGCCTGACGCAATAGCGCTAACTCTTGATCAAATAATCCACTCATCTGCCAAGGTTAACAGGCCAACGCCGCGATGCGAGAAGCCACATCCCGCGCCTGTGCCATGACACGCTCCACAATGTCCGCCACACTGGCCACGTCATGCACCAGCCCCTGAGACTGACCAATCAACTGCACGCCCTCTACATGGTTGGCCTCATGGATGGCTTTGCGCATGGCCAGCGTGGCCGCGCCAAAATAAGCCACCTTCACGGCCCCGACCAAGCCTTGTCCCATCGCGTCTTTGGCTAAGGAGATCATGGGTGTGTCGAGTTCACGTGCGGCCATCAATGACCTTGTGATGGCCACAGGCGGGCTCAGCTTGCGTGCCGTGAAACGCCGTCCACCGGGGGTGCGCATGACACGGCATGGGAAGGTGTCAAAGTTGCGGGAGTAAATCGTCTCTTCGGCCTCTTTGTCCAGCACCAATTGTTTGGTATCACGGTGCATGGGGCTTTCAGTCGATGTTGCAAAACGCGTCCCCATGGCCACAGCATCGGCGCCCAGTGCCAAAGCGGCGATCAGCCCGCGTCCATCGGCAAAGCCACCTGCCGCGATGATGGGCAAATCTGTCATGTCGCGCACAGCCGGGATCAGCACCATGGATGTCACGGCACCACCATGGGCCGCAGCCTCGTGCCCCGTGACGATCAAGCCATCCACACCCGACTCGATGGCCGACAGGGCGTGCTTCTCGTTGGATATGGTGGCGATGACCTTGCCGCCATAGGCGTGCGCAGCCTCAATCACCCAATCGCCTTTGCCCATCGATATATTGATGACAGGCACTTTTTCTTCAAGTGCCACGCGTGCGCAGTCCGCTGCACCCGGCAACATCAAGCTGCAACCGACGCCAAAAGGTTTGTCCGTCAGGCTGCGAATCTGGCGGATCGCATCACGACAGGCCTCGGGTGACAAGGCGCCAGAGGCAAGGATACCGAGCCCACCGGCTTGGCTGACCGCTGCGACCAAGGTGGGCTCGGCGATGTAGGTCATGCCTGGCAACACAATGGGGTACTGGATGCCAAGCATCTCGGTGAGTCGTGTCTTCATGACGCGACTCTATCACCCACGACTTCGCCTAGGGCCGCCACCAAGGTTTGAACATGCGCCTGCATCATGTGACCCGGCGTATTGGCGTAGCCCATCACCAAGCCATTGAAGCCATCGATGCCACCCGTGCTGTACATGCTCAAAGGGCGCGGGCTCAGGCCTTGCGCGTAAGCGGCCCTCGCCACGGCCTGATCCGAAACCATGCCTGACGCATCAGGGGGCAAACTCAATACCAAATGCAAGCCCGCTTGACCTCCCAGCACCACACCCGGCAAAGGCCACTGGCGCATCAAGGCATCACGCAAGCTGGCCTGACGCTCGGCATAGAGCTTGCGCATTTTGCGCAAATGTCTGGTGAAGTGGCCCTCATCAATGAAGGCGGCCAGCGCGCGCTGCTCGATGGTTCGCCCGCCCCGGATCAACTCACCCGCCACGCCCGCTGCACGGTCAGCCAGTGCTGACGGCCAAACGATGAAGCCCAAGCGCAAGGCCGGGAACATCGATTTACTGAAGGTGCCCAGATACACCACAGGTGCATCACTGACTTGCCCTTGCATGGCCGCCAAGGGCGGGCCGTCATGGCGAAATTCACTGTCGTAGTCATCCTCTAGTATCCAGGCCCCAGCTTGCCTGGCTTGCTCAATGAGGCTCAAGCGTCTGGGCAATGTCAGCACAGAGCCCAGTGGATACTGGTGAGATGGCGTGGTGTAGATCAAGCGGGGTGTGTCGGTTTGCCAAAGCATAGGCGGTGGCGCAATGCCGCCCGCATCCACTGTCACAGGCACTTGCCTGAGCCCTGCTTGCGAGAAAGCAGACCGCGCGCCGCCATACCCCGGGTGTTCGATCCAAACCGTGTCACCCACATCAGCCAGCATCTGCGCGCACAAGGCCAAGCTGTGCTGGGTGCCGTCGGTCACCATCACCTGATCGGGGTGACAACGCACGCCACGCGCGGCTCGCAGGTACGTGGCGATGACCTGTCTCAACTCAGGCTCGCCCGTCGACCAGCGATAGCCCAACTCAGATGACTCGCCCTGCCGTGCTGCACGATCAGACAAACGCTGCCAGACCTTCATGGGGAAGGCATCCAGCGCAGGTATACCGGGCATGAAGGGGCGCAAATCATCCTGCGGCGTTCGCCGTCTGTCGCAAGTTCGCACACGCGCGGACAACAGCGCACGTGAGTCCAACACGACGCTATCGCGCTCATGTTGATCCAGATGCCCCGGCCTCACGGCAGCCACAAACGTGCCTTGTCGACTAGATTGCACATAGCCCTCAGCAGCGAGTTGCTCGTAGGCATAGATGACGCTGTTGCGGGCCACGCCCAGATCGTGCGCCAACTCGCGACTGGCGGGCAAAGCGGCTCCAGCTTGCAAGCGTCCTTGTGCAATCGCCGCTTGCAGTAATTCATACAAAACACGTTGCGTGGGCAAACGGCGCTGTCCAGCCTGCGCCTTCAAGGCGGCCTTGTTCAGCAACAAATTGAGATCAACCATGCCAATCGTGGTTCTATGTGTTCATGCCAATGTGGCTCTTACCATGGTGCCATAAATTACCTATCGTACGGCTATCCAAACAAACAGGGGCCCAGCTAGGGCACGCCGCATGAACCCCACGATGCCCATACAAGCCGACGACACGGCGACCATCCACGCCATCGTCGATGACGCGTGGCTCTGCCATGTCGCCTTTGCCTGCCCGGATGTACTGTGTATGCCCACTGTGTGCTGGCGGATCGGCGACATGCTGTACATCCACGGCTCAAACGGCAGTCGCATGATGAAGCACCTCGGGGGCGGGGCGCCCACTTGCGTCACCATCACGCACCTTGACGGCTTGGTCATGGCACGGTCGGCGTTTTCACACTCGATGAACTACCGCTCAGTGGTCATCCACGGTTCATTTGAGGTGGTGCCAGAGGCTGGCAAACCCGCCGCGCTCATGGCCTTGACCGAGCACATTGCAAAGGGACGTGGCAGCGATGCCCGTGCGGCAGATCAAAACGAGCTCAAAGCCACCACCGTGCTGCGCATCTCACTCAAAGAGGCCGCAGCCAAAATCCGCAACTGTGGCGTCAAGGACAAAGCCGATGACATGAACCTGCCCGTCTGGGCTGGTGTGCTGCCCATCACACAACAGCGACTGGCACCCCAACCCGAAGCTGACATGGATGTGGCTCTGCCAGACTACTTGTCAGATTGGTTACAAAGTAGCCCCTGAGCATTTCTTGCCACCACGTTTCATAAATAGGCAAAAGGCGCCAAAAAAACAGGCACAAAATATGCTTGTGCTATGGCCTGTGTCTTGTTGTTACGGAGAATCTCATGAAACGAGTAAACGTATTGTTGGGTTTAGCGCTGTCTGCGTCGGCCACCTGTGCCGTGGCTGCCGATGTATCGGGGAGCTTTAGTTCATCATCGGGGACATACCTGACGGGCTTCAGTTCGGACGCTGGGTTGTTGACCGGTTCGGTGATGTCCTCTTTCAATGGCAAGTCGGGCTACGACATCTTTACCGTCACACTAGATGGCTTGGGTGTCGCCGATCTGCTTCTGGGCAAAGATGACTACTATTACTTCTCGGCACCTGTGCTCAGTGGGCTGCACATCATTTCCATCACAGGCAAGTCCTACGGAGGCAGTTTTGTAGGCAGCTATGAAGTGAGTCCTGTACCAGAACCCACTGCGGCAGCATTGGTCTTGGCTGGGGCAGGTGTGGCGTTCCTCACTGCGGCACGTCGCCGTCGATCCGAGTGAAGGTTGCCCTCAGGCTGATGCGTCTTTCAGCGCCGCGAAGGCGATGTGCTCATTAAAGGGTACATCGTCTGAGCGGCGTGGTGAAACACCACCGACTTCAGCCGCGCTGTCGCAAAAAGCCAATTGACGTAGCAAAACGACGTAAACGCTGTATCTCAATCACGGCAAGCGCAGGCTGCCAGCCAGCTGTGCCGCATCAACCTGCGGCGCCCAAGCCCAATAGGCCAGCAGGGGCGCTTGGATGCGGGCACGCAGGGTGTCCAGATTGGCCTCTTGCGCCGCCATGTCAGGGTCCACCACGTTGGCCACCCAACCGGCCAGCGTCAAGCCTCGATTCAAGATCGCCTCTTGCGTCAGCAAAGCGTGGTTGATGCAGCCCAAGCGCATCCCCACCACCATGATGACCGGCAGGGCGAGTCGCTGGGCCAGATCAGCACTGGTAGACCATTCGCCCGGCATCTCGCACAGCGGCACGATGAAGCCACCCGCGCCCTCCACCACCACGGCATCGGCATGTTGCTTGAGCGCGTGGAAGCTAGCCTCGATGTGCGCCAAGTCGATGATTTCATTGGCCCGTTGCGCCGCGATATGGGGCGATACCGCATCGGGCAAGGCATACGGGTTGTCGAACACGGGCGGCACATGCAGACTGGACGAGGCACGCAGTTGCACCACGTCCTCATTGAGCCATTGGCCCGGATGTCCGTCTTGGCCTTCAACCCAATCGCAACCTGCCGCAACGGGCTTCATGCCCACTACGCGTGCATGTCCCGCTTGGCGCAAGGCGTGGATCAGGGCACAACTGGTGCGTGTCTTGCCCACCCCCGTATCGGTGCCGGTAATGAAATAAGCAGTCATGTTTCAGGGTACCGGGACGATGGGGCCTTGTGCATCGGGCAATTGGTCCACCTCAGCCAAAACTTGATCCAGAACCTGCAGCGCACCGTCCGCCAAAAAGCGCTGTTCATCCTCAGTCAGCACGTATGGCGGCATCATGTACAGCGTCGATCCAATGGGGCGCAGCAGCAAGCCAGCGTCCAAGGCCGCGCGGTGGTAACGCGCTGCAAAGGTGGGCTCGCTGGTGTCCACGTCCCATGCCCAGATCATGCCGATATGGCGTGCAGCTTTAATGCGCGGATGACGGCTCAAAGGTGCGGTCAGTTCAGTCAAGCGCTGGGCGGCGACGGCGTTGCGTGCGAGTACGTCTTGACCATCGGCATCGCGCTGTGCAAAGGTGTCCAGCACAGCCAAGGCCGCACAACAGGCCAAAGGGTTGCCCGTGTATGAATGTGAATGCAAGAAGCCGTGCGTGGTGCGGTCATCCCAAAATGCGGCGTACACCGCATCGGTGGTCAATACGGCCGACAAAGCCATCACACCGCCCGTCAGGCCCTTGCTCAGGCAGATGAAGTCGGGTTTAACAGCGGCACCGCTGGGCGCCACAGCCTGCTGATGCGCGAACATCGTGCCCGTGCGGCCAAAACCAACGGCGATTTCATCGGCGATCCAATGCACTTCATATTGGTCGCACAAGCGGCGCACGGCCAACAAGTAGTCAGGCGAGTACATCGCCATGCCCGCCGCGCCCTGCACCAAGGGCTCTAGGATCAAGGCAGCGGTGTGCTCATGGTGCGCTGCCAAGTAAGCGCCCAAGGCATCAATCGCCACGGGTGTGTCAACGAAGGCTGGAGAAGGTAAGGTGGCGCTCAAACGCAGCAAGGGCGCGTAGGCCTCGCGGAACAGCGGGATGTCAGTCACCGACAAGGCACCCGCCGTTTCGCCGTGATAGCCCCCTTGCAAACCGATGAATTGGTTCTTTTGAGGCCGCCCCCGATTGCGCCAACTGTGCGCACTCATCTTCAGCGCGATCTCGGTGGCGCTGGCACCGTCGCTGGCATAAAAAGCGTGGCCCAAGCCGGTCAACGCCGACAAACGCTCGGACAACTCCACCACCGGCGGGTGGGTCAAACCGGCCAGCATGATGTGATCCAGCTTGCCCAATTGATCGACGATGGCCTCGCGGATCGGCCCGAAGTTGTGGCCAAACAGGTTGACCCACCATGAACTCACCGCATCCAAGATTCGGTGGCCTTGGTCGTCAATCAGCCACGGCCCTTGCGCCGACACGATGGCGCGCGGCGGGAACTGCGTGTGCACCTTCATCTGCGTGCAAGGGTGCCAAACGGCTTGGCGACTGCGCTCAGCCCAACTGTGCCCGGCAGCTGTGTCAACGCCCATGGTGTCAGTCAAACTGTGGGCCTGTAGACGCAGCGGTCACCCGACGCACGGGACACGGCCACACCCGAGACCAGCGCGATGTGCTGCTTGACATGGCCGTAGATAAACACGCACAGGTTCTCCAGCGTGGGGGCACCCAAACCACTCACTTCGTCCAAAAAATGGTGATCCAACTGGCTGCGGATGCCCGCGATGACCTCGCGCAGCACGGCCAAGTCCACCACCATGCCCGATTCAGGTTGGCGCTCACCGCGCACCATCACCTCGGCGGTGTAGGTATGGCCATGGATACGGCGGCTGCCCGCGGCTTCCTCGGCGGACACCTTGCGCTTGAGCGTATGGGCGGCATCGAATGAAAAGGTCTGACTCAGCTCGAACATCTTGTTGTTTCCTCAGCGAATGCCCAGTGTCTTATGGGTTTGCACGCTGAGCAACCAGCGCGGATGATCTAAACACCATTGAATGGCCCATTCCATGGCTTTTTGCCGCGAACCGGGCAAAGCGCTGTCCATGGCCTGCACGCGCAACTGCTTGAAGTCCAGTTTCTCAAACGCCAACAAATCGGCCTCATCAAAGCCGGCCTGCGGCACCACCACTTTCAACTCGTGGCCTGATGTCTGCACCAACGGTGCGCCAGCCTTAGGGCTCACGCAAATCCAGTCCAAGCCATCCGGCGCAGCCTGCGTTCCATTGGTTTCAACGGCGATCTCGAACCCTTGTGCATGCAGGGCATCGATCAGATCACGGTCGACTTGCAGCAAGGGTTCGCCCCCCGTCATCACCACAAAACGACTGCCTTTGGTGCCATCAGGCGTGTCTGGCCAAAACGAAGTGATGCGATGGGCCAAGGTCTCAGCCGTATCGAACTTGCCGCCGCCCAGACCATCCGTGCCCACAAAGTCGGTATCGCAAAACTGGCAAACAGCCGTCGCCCGGTCGGCCTCACGGCCCGTCCACAAATTGCAGCCTGCAAAACGACAAAACACCGCCGGGCGCCCAGCGTGGGTGCCCTCGCCTTGCAAGGTATAAAAAATCTCTTTGACGCTATAGGTCATGTCAACGTAATCCCGTCCACCAGACCGTCAAGGCCGAAGCCAGCACAAGGCCGGCATAAGTCAGCATGGCACCGTCACGACCCGTGATCAGCAAACCAGCCAACAAAATCAAAGCGTTCAAAGCCGCAGCCCATCTCACCTGCTGCCACCAACCTGCACTGCGCAGCGCCTTCCACCAAACCAGCCGGGCCAAACTGGGCACCAACAAAGCCATGCCCAAGGCGGGCAGCAAAAAATTCAACAAGTGATTAATGGCATCAAACAGACCCATTTTGCTTCCTTATACAAACGCGGGGCAACCATGGGTGCGACTGCAAATCAAAATGATTGATCAAAGTCGTCCGATCCGAGCGAACAAAACAAAACGGGGATTTTATAATCCCCCGCAATGACTGTCTTGACATTGGGTTTGAACCACACCACCGCCGCTGTTGATCTGCGCGGCAAATTCGCGTTTGCGGTGGACCAACTCGCCCCCACACTCAAGACCCTGCACCAGCGTTTAACCACCTCGCAGCACGCTGAGGTGGCCTTGCTGTCGACCTGCAACCGCACCGAACTGTACTGCGCAGCTGGGGATTTGGCCCTGCCCGCACGCAAACTTCAGTACGCTGCGGCCGACTGGCTGTCTGGTGTAGGCGGTGTCTCACGCGAAGAATTAATGCGCCACACCTATGTCCTAGAGGGCGGCCAAGCAGCGCGCCATGCCTTCCGCGTTGCCAGCGGCCTGGACTCCATGGTGCTGGGTGAACCCCAAATCCTCGGCCAAATGAAGCAAGCCGTGCGTGAAGCCGACACCGCTGGCACCCTGGGCACCACCCTGCATCAACTCTTTCAGCGCAGTTTTGCCGTGGCCAAAGAAGTGCGCACCTCGACCGAAATTGGCGCCCACTCGATCAGCATGGCTGCGGCAGCTGTGCGCCTGGCCGGGCAATTGTTTGAAGATTTAGGTCAAACGCGCGTGTTGTTTGTGGGCGCTGGCGAGATGATTGAGCTCACCGCGACCCACTTTGCCGCGCGCAACCCGCTCGCCATGGTGGTGGCCAACCGCACACTAGAGCGCGGTGAAAAGCTCGCCAACCACCTCGGTGGCCAAGCCATGCGTTTGGCCGACTTGCCAGATCGCCTGCATGAGTTCGACGTGGTTGTGTCCTGTACAGCCAGTACCTTGCCCATCATCGGCCTGGGCGCGGTCGAGCGGGCCCTCAAAGCACGCCGCCGTCGCCCCATTTTCATGGTCGACTTGGCTGTCCCACGCGACATCGAGCCAGAAGTAGCCCGCCTTGACGACGTCTACCTCTACACCGTCGATGACCTGTCTGCACAAGTTCAAACTGCAGGCGAGAAACGCCAAGCGGCGGTTGCACAAGCCGAGGCCATCATCGAAACCGGTGTGCAAGGTTTTGTGCACTGGATGGACCAGCGCAGCACCGTCCCCCTGATCCAAGCCCTGAACAGCCAAGCCGATGTCTGGCGTGCGACTGAAATGGCCCGCGCCCGCAAACTGCTGGCCAAGGGCGAAGACATCGAAGCCGTGCTGGAGGCCCTGTCACGCGGTTTGACGCAAAAAATGCTGCATGGCGCACTGGCTGAACTGCACAGCGCGGACGCACACCAAAGACCCCAGGTGGCAGCATCCTTGTCGCGGCTCTTTTTACGAGGCGAGTTATCACCCACTCGCGCCCACACCATCCGCCCTTCAGACCCTCATAGCCCCTTGCCGACATCGACCGATCTGAGCGAGGGCCAAGCGTGAGCGCCGGTCTGGCGCCTTCCCTCGCCTCCTCTCTCGAACGGCTGGCACGCCGTCTTGAAGAGCTCGATGCCGCCTTGTCAGACCCCCGTATCGCCTCAGACAACAAGCGTTTTCGTGACCTGTCTCGCGAACACGCTGAAGTCAGTGAGGTGTGCGATTTGGCACAGCGCCACACCCGCCGCCAACACGATCTAGACGGCGCAAAAAGCCTTTTTGAAGATGCTGGTGACGACCCTGAAATGCGTGCCATGGCCCAAGACGAAGTGGCCCAAGCCGAAGCGGATCTGATCCAACTCGAATCCCAACTGCAAACGCGCCTGCTGCCCAAAGACCCAGACGATGCACGCAACGCGTTTGTAGAAATACGCGCTGGCACAGGCGGCGACGAATCCGCCCTGTTTGCAGGCGACTTGGCCCGCATGTACACGCGCCACGCCGAGCGCATGGGCTGGCGCAGCGAGATCATGTCGGCCAGCGACTCCGACTTAGGCGGCTACAAAGAAATCGTCATCCGATTCGATGGCACTGGCGTCTACGGCCAACTCAAATTTGAGTCAGGCGGCCACCGCGTCCAACGTGTACCGGTCACCGAGACGCAGGGGCGCATCCACACCAGCGCCTGCACGGTAGCCGTACTGCCAGAACCCGACGAAGCTGAAGAGATCCAAATCAACCCAGCCGACCTGCGGATTGACACCTACCGAGCCAGCGGCGCGGGCGGCCAGCACATCAACAAAACCGACTCTGCGGTACGGGTCACGCACATCCCCACCGGTATCGTCGCCGAGTGCCAAGACGACCGCAGCCAGCACCGCAACAAGGCCAAGGCACTGGCCGTGCTGGGCGCGCGCATCCGCGACAGAGAGCGCATCGCGCAACAAGCCAAAGAAGCCGCCCACCGCAAAAGCCTCGTCGGCACAGGCGACCGCTCAGACCGCATTCGAACCTACAACTTCCCACAAGGCCGCCTGACCGACCACCGCATCAACCTCACGCTCTACAAACTGCTGACCATCATGGAAGGCGAGTTGGACGACGTCATTGCTGCACTGCTGTCAGCCCAAGCCGCCGATCAACTGGCAGAACTGGAAGCGGCCACCGGTGTCTGATACGCCCGCAACCTTGTTGACCATCGCGCAGGCACTCCAGCACGCCAGAGCGCAAGGCGTTGACAGGCTGGACGCCCAAATGTTGCTCAGCACGGTGCTCCAGCAAGGGCACAGCTGGCTGCTAGGTCACGATCAAGACAGGCTTGCCGCCAAAGAGCAAGCTCACTATCTGACCTGGCTGCAGCGCCGAGCCCAAGGCGAGCCGGTGGCCTACATCGTGGGTGACAAAGAATTTTTTGGTCTGACCTTGGCTGTATCACCCGACGTCCTCATTCCCCGGCCCGACACAGAAACCTTGGTCGAATGGGCCATTGAACTGCTCACACCAGCGTCCAAACAGGTGCTGGATCTGGGAACGGGCAGTGGCGCCATTGCCTTGGCCATCCAGCACCAGTGCCCCCAAGTCAAGGTGACAGCCGTTGACGCCAGTGCGCCCGCACTCGCCACCGCCCAAGCCAACGCCCACCGTCATCACCTCGACGTGAGGTTTGTTCTGGGCGACTGGCTCACGCCCGTAGCAGGCCAACGCTTTGATTTGATCGTCAGCAACCCACCCTACATCGCAGAACACGACCCTCACCTCGCCGCGTTGAGGCACGAGCCACGGCAAGCGCTGACATCGGGCGCCGACGGCTTGGACGACATCCGCCATATCGTGATGCAAGCCCCCGCCCACCTGCAAACCGGAGGCTGGTTGTTGCTGGAACACGGATACGACCAAGCTGTCGCCGTCACGCAACTGTTGGCGAGCCAAGGATTCAGCCATGTGAGTACACGCTTCGATTTGGGCGGCCAGCCGCGCTGCACCGGCGGGCAAATCCTGATCTGACATCTCAAAAACCCTGCTCACGAACGCTCACAACTTTGCTCCGCAAGCCGATATCAATGGCGTAGCATGAAATTGTTCGTCAGGAGATTGCCATGACCCAGCTCACCTCAGCCAGCTCGCACGCGATGCCACGCACCAGTGGGACGGGCATCCTGTCGGCAGCCCTGATCAGTTGTTTGGCGATGGTTGGCCTGCTGAATGACGCACAAGCACAAGCCGAGTCCGATGCTGACCATGCCGTCGATGCACGTGGTCATGGCCTGAACCTACACGGCCAAGGTTTTTGGCCCCACTGGTCGGGCCGCATTAGCTTGGTCGTTGACAAACCGAGCAACCCCATCAAAGGCATCATTGCGCCCACACAGTCGGCGCAAGGCGGCCTTCAGGTACACAGCCTGCATGTACTCTCTGACTACTACATAGAAGGCGGCTTCCACGCCACAGCGGGCCTGTTGCGTGGGGAAACCGGACAAACCTCGTGGGCCAGCAGTGACACTGGGGGGGGCTTGAGCCTCAGCCTACAACGGCTTGACCGCATGGGATTGGTCAGCTCAACGGCACAACAAACCATGCCTTATGTAGGCGCTGGGTACAGCAGCCGACTCAGTGTCAAAGGCTCACCCAGCCCTTGGCGCTTCAACGCCGACTTGGGCTTGATCACCATCAACACCAACAACATCAGCCGCCTCCGCCAGGTCTTCCAAGGCGAAAAGAGCCTAGATGAACTCGTCCACGAACTGCGCCTGCGCCCTATCGTCAAAGTCTCTGTAGGCTATTCCTTCTGAATCGCGCAGATCCACCTCAGTCCTGATATAACCAAGCCCTGTTTTCTTTTTTTGACATGGTTTGGATATGAGCGACGTTCAAAAACGCATCGATGATCTGGTGAAGGGCAACCACGTGGTGCTTTTCATGAAGGGCAACCCACAATTCCCACAATGCGGATTCTCTGGCCGCGCTATCCAGATCCTCAAGTCCTGCGGCGTGACCGACCTCAAAACGGTCAACGTGCTAGAGGATGACGGCATCCGTCAAGGCATCAAAGACTACGCCAACTGGCCCACCATCCCCCAGCTCTACATCGGTGGCGAGTTCATCGGTGGTTCGGACATCATGATGGAGATGTACCAAGCAGGTGAGTTGCAGCAGACCTTGGGCGGTGGTCAGTAATTTAGCCATGTCAGGCGCCCTGCCCGCACGACGCCTGATCGTCGGCATCACGGGTGCCAGTGGCGCCGTCTATGGTGTGCGCCTGTTAGAGCGTGCGCGCACGCTGGGTGTCGAGACCCATTTGGTCGCCACCCCAGCGGGCATACTCAATGTGCACCACGAGCTGGGGCTAGATCGCAAGCAACTTGAGGCACTCGCCACAAAAGCATACGCACCGGCCGAGGTCGGCGCCTGCATCGCCAGCGGCAGCTTTGCCACCGACGCGATGGTGATCGCCCCCTGCACCATGAAGACCTTGGCAGCCGTGGCTCACGGCATGGGCGACAATTTGCTCACCCGCGCCGCCGATGTCACGCTCAAAGAGCGACGCCGACTGGTATTGATGGTGCGCGAGACGCCTTTCAATTTGGCCCACTTGCGCAACATGACAGCCGTCACCGAAATGGGCGGCATCATCTTCCCGCCCTTGCCAGCCTTCTACCACCGCCCCCAAAGCATAGACGAGCTGGTCAATGACACCGTCGAGCGCGTGCTATCTGTCCTGCAGATTGACCGTGCCGATCCTCGTCAGTGGCTCGGTCTATAACTTCCAGCGACGCCAGGCAGCAGTCACCGCATTAGGGTACTCCGCCTTACCTCGACTGCCGTTGTAGCGACCCAGCGCCAAGAAAAGGTTGCCCTTCTCCGTATCCAAGTAATGACGCAAGATCACGCAGCCAAAACGCAGATTGGTGCGCATCTCAAACAAACTGCTTGTATCGCCATCGCCAATGCTGCGTGACCAAAAAGGCATGATCTGCATGTAGCCGCGTGCGCCCACTGACGAAATGGCGTACTTGCGAAATCCACTCTCCACCTCGATCAGGCCCATGACCAAACCGGGGTCCAAACCTGCCCGCTTGGCCTCGTACCACACGGTATTGAGAAACTCGCGCCGCACCAGAGACTCGGGCTTTTTCTTGATGAGCCTGCCGTCAGAGGCCAGCACCCAGCGGTCAAACACCTGACGCTGTCCGTCATCGGCAAACACAGGCTCCGGGGGCGTCGCCTTGCCCACGGCAGCAGACAATGCCGTGCGCACTGAATCGGCCAAGGGCTCCTCAAGCTGCCGCCCGGCACAAGCGGGCATCCACTGCGCACTGGCGGCAGTCAATACGACCCCCGCTAGGGCGCCGCGCCAAACATGAAAGGCAGATAACAACATGGCCTTCAAGCTTAAACCGCCTAGATGCACTGCAATCAGCTGATTTGCAGGGCAGACAAGACGTGGTTCAACACGTCGCCCACGGGCACCTTGGTGGCCGCAGCATCCCGGCGCCCTTGGTACTCAGCCAAACCTTCTTTGAGCCCCTTGTCACCCATCACCACCCGGTGAGGTGCGCCAATCAGCTCCCAATCCGCAAACATGGCGCCAGGGCGTTCGCCACGGTCATCCAAGATCACATCCACGCCCTTGGCCAGCAGCGCACCGTAGAGTTGGTCAGCCGCCGCCTTGACGTCCTCAGAGCGGTCATAGCCCACAGGGCAGATCACCACGGTGAACGGCGCAATAGCGTCGGGCCAAATGATGCCGCGCTCATCGTGCTGTTGCTCAATGGCGGCGCCCAAGATACGCGTCACACCAATGCCAAAGCAACCCATCTCGAAGTGCTTGGGCTTGCCATCCACATCCAAGAAGGTGGCGTTCATGGCCTTGGCATACTTGGTCCCCAGATAAAACACATGGCCGACTTCAATGCCACGCTGAATCGCCAACACGCCCTTGCCATCAGGTGACGGATCACCCTCAACCACATTGCGGATGTCAGCAATCAAATCTGGCTCAGGCAAGTCACGCACCCAATTCACACCTTGGATGTGAAAACCTTCTTCGTTGGCACCGCACACAAAATCAGCCATATTGGCCACCGTGCGGTCAGCGATCACTTTGACGCTCTTGAGCATCTTGGCAGGCCCGAGGTAACCAGGTTTGCAGCCAAAGTGCGTGACGATCTCGTTTTCAGTCGCGAAACGGAACCCTGATTTCAAACCGCTGCCGTCAGCCAACTCAAGCTTGCCGGCTTTGACTTCGTTAAGCTCATGGTCGCCACGAACCAGCAAGAGCCAGACCGTGGACTGGGTGATTTCACCCTTCTCATTGGTCTCATCGGTCGCCAATACCAAAGATTTGACCGTTTGACTCAGTGGCAAGCCCAGCAACTCAGCTACGTCCTGGCACGTGCTTTTACCGGGGGTGGCCACCTTCTCAAAACCCATTGAGGCAGCAGCTCGTGTTGCGATAAGCGGCACGCCTTCGGCCAATTCAATGTTCGCTGCGTAGTCGCTGCTTGGGCAATAGACGATGGCATCCTCGCCTGTGTCAGCGATCACCTGGAACTCATGTGAGCGATCGCCCCCGATGGCGCCGGTGTCGGCTGCCACGGCGCGGTACTGCAAACCCAGTCGATCGAAGATACGGCCATAGGCTGCGAACATGTTGTCGTAGCTTTGGCCAGCGGAGGCCACATCACGGTCAAATGAATACGCGTCTTTCATCGTGAACTCGCGGCCACGCATGATGCCAAAACGCGGACGGCGCTCGTCACGAAACTTGGTCTGAATCTGATAAAAATTCTTGGGCAGCTGGCGATAGCTTCGCAGTTCCTGGCGAGCGATGTCTGTGATCACCTCTTCAGCCGTGGGCTGGATCACAAAATCGCGCCCATGGCGATCTTTGAAACGCAACAGCTCGTCGCCCATCTTGCTGAAACGGTCCGTTTCTTGCCACAACTCAGCAGGCTGCACGACAGGCATGGACAACTCAATGGCACCTGCTTTGTTCAGCTCATCGCGAATGATGGCTTCGACTTTGCGAATGGTGCGCAAGCCCATCGGCATGTAGTTATACAAGCCTGAGCCCAGCTTTTTGATCAAGCCCGCACGCATCATCAGTTTGTGACTGACGATTTCAGCGTCTGCAGGGGCTTCTTTGAGGGTAGAGATAAAGAACTGGGAGGCTTTCATGGGTATGAGAAAAATGCACCGCCTGAATGGGGCCTTGACAAACTGACTGGTGGTTTGGCCAAAGCGGTGCAATAATGAAACCAGTTGAAAATTCGGAGTTGATTATGCTCGACAGGGAAGGCTTTCGGCCCAACGTCGGCGTCATCCTGCTCAATCATCGGAACCAAGTTTTTTGGGGCAAGCGCATTCGCACCCATTCTTGGCAGTTCCCACAGGGCGGCATCAAGTACGGTGAAACGCCTGAGCAGGCGATGTTTCGCGAGCTTCACGAAGAAGTGGGCTTGCTGCCTGAACACGTCCGCATCGTGGCGCGCACACGTGATTGGCTGAGGTACGAGGTGCCGCAGCACTTTATCCGCAAAGATGCCCGGGGGCATTACAAAGGTCAAAAGCAAATCTGGTTCCTGCTTCAGTTGACCGGCCGCGATTGCGATATGAATTTGCGCGCCACAAGCCACCCAGAGTTTGACGCTTGGCGCTGGCACGACTACTGGATACCGCTAGAGGCCGTCATCGACTTCAAGCGCGGCGTATATGAAACCGCCCTCTCAGAGTTGTCTCGCTTTTTACCCTCGCCACAGAGCCACCCCGGCAGAGACGTGCGCACCAATGACACACCTGCGGATGGCACAGGTAGTTTGGCCGACGTAGCTGTGTATTCAGATCCCGTCAAAAGCGACTGAGTCCTTCGCCAGCTAGCCCCCAGCACTCAGGCTGGGGCCAGCACAACAAATCAATCAATTTC
Source organism: Aquabacterium sp. (assembly GCA_030654395.1). Classification (GTDB taxonomy): domain Bacteria; phylum Pseudomonadota; class Gammaproteobacteria; order Burkholderiales; family Burkholderiaceae_C; genus Aquabacterium. The sequence goes on along the minus strand of JAURXM010000095.1, from coordinate 88,108 downwards.
TGTCTTGGTCGCGCATTCTGCGTCCGACGGGTTGATGTTGCAACGTGCACGCTTGATGATGTTCAAGCCCGTCTTGTTGTAGATGCCTTGCTTGGCAATCTCAATGCGTGACTCGCGGAACATCAGCACGTACTTCGGCACGTTCTCAGCAGGCAATTCATCCCACATGGCCGCAGGGATGCCCTTCTCGGCTGTTTGAATGATGCCCAGAGCACGATCAAACTGCGAAAGCCAGTATTGACGCGACTTTTCACCAAACCCTTCTGGGAACTTGGTCTTGTTGAGGATGATCTGCACTGTAGGGATCAAAACCGGGAAACGCCCAACACCACCTGTTTTGCCAATGCCTTTGTAGAGTTCAAAAGGCTTGAACGCCACAGCAGGCAAGGTGACCATGTCAACAAAGCCATTGTTGAACTTGGGACCCACATTGGTCACGTCAACGGACACCGGTTGCGCACCAATACGCTGAATCATCACGCCTTGCGCTTTGTCGTAATCAAAAGCCGCGATTTTCTTGCCGGACAAGGCCTCAACCGAATTGATCTTGCGGTCACGCACGATAGGATAAGCCGCGCCCAAGGGGAAAATACCGCCCACCTCGTAGTTGCCTTCGACCATCAATTTGGCCGCTTGCGGTGAGGAGAACACTTGGATGACCTTGCGCACCACCTCGTAGCTGGCATCAATGTCCACCTTGCCGCCCCTGACCACGGTGGTGGCGCCGATGCTGTCCAGCGAACCTGCCACGCTATTAAACGGCCGCGTGCGGAACCCTGTGGCGATCACACCATCACATTGACCTGAGCGGAAGTCCTCTATGGCGACACGTTCATCCACGTAGCTCTTGAGTTCAATCTCGGTATTGTTCTTCTGCATGGCCAACGCAAAATCTGTGGCCGTGGCAAACACATCGCCTGTTTTGCCGGCCACATCCCATACGCACACCAACGATTTAGCTTGGACGGAGGTTGTTATGCAGAGGCTGGCCACTACTGTAGCGACAGCAGTCAGAGTCGAAAATGGGGTGCGGGCAAGGGTGTTTTTCATCAGCGTCATCAAAGGTCTCCACTAAGGGATCAGGAAACGAAACAGGAGTCTCGTTTCTAACGCAAAAGGCCCCCCGCACAGGGACGGTATGAACCCTTAGTTACCTCTTTAGAGGGTGTTCTGAGCTGCCCAAATCAGGCTCAAGCCAGCAGCACCAAATTATCTCGGTGGATCATCTCGGCCTCGCTGGTGAAGCCCAATACGGACTCAATCTCACACGACGGCCGACGCGCAATCAAGCGTGCCTCGCCACTGGCGTAATTGGCCAAGCCCCGTGCAATCTCGACCCCTTCTGCATTGCGAACGGCGATGACGTCACCACGGTGGAAGTCGCCCACCACATCCAGCACCCCAATGGGCAACAAACTCTTGCCCTCGTCGCGCAATTTACCTACGGCACCTTCGTCAATCACCACAGCACCACGCAATTGCAGGTGATCGGCCATCCACTGTTTGCGTGCGGTCAGCTTGGCTGTCGCTGCCACAAACAAGGAGCCGATGGCTTCGCCTTGGGTGATGCGAATCAAGACATCGGGCTCACGCCCCCACGCGATCACCGTACTGGCTCCGCTACCGGCAGCCCGCTTGGCAGCCAGCACTTTGGTGATCATGCCACCTGTGCCCACACGGGATCCAGCACCACCGGCCATTTGCTCAAGCGCTGGGTCACCTGCTGTGCACACGTCAATGAAGCGAGCGGCTGGGTCTCGACGTGGGTCGGCACTGTAGAGGCCTTTTTGGTCGGTCAGAATAACCAAGGCGTCGGCCTCAACCAAATTGGCCACAAGCGCACCCAGGGTGTCGTTGTCACCAAACTTGATTTCGTCGGTGACCACCGTGTCGTTCTCATTGATGACTGGCACCACCTTGTGTGACAACAAAGTCAACAAAGTCGATCGGGCATTCAAATATCGCTCACGGTCAGCGAGATCGGCATGCGTCAGGAGCACTTGGGCACTGCCCATGCCGTGCTCACGCAACTTGGTCTCGTACATCTGCACCAAGCCCATTTGGCCTACGGCTGCTGCGGCTTGGAGTTCGTGGATTTCGTGCGGTCGCGTGACCCAACCTAAACGCTTCATGCCCTCAGCGATGGCCCCACTGGACACCATGATCACCTCGCGGCCATCTGCGGCCAAAGCCGCGATCTGGCGACACCAAGTCCCAATGGCATCAGCATCCACGCCCTTGCCTTCGTTTGTCACCAAACTAGAGCCCACCTTGACAACAATGCGGCGGGCGTTTTTCAACACACTGTTCATGGGTGGGCTCAGGCGATCAATCAGGGTTCAAGTTCAGGTCAGCGGGCTGCTTTCTTGGCCGCGACTTTTTTTGCAGGCGCTTTTTTGGCGACCAGTTTTTTAACTGCTACTGCTTTTTTAACTGCTACTGCTTTTTTGGTAGCGACCTTGGACGTCACCTTCTTTGCTGCGACCTTTTTGACCGCGACTTTTTTCGCAACAACCTTCTTGGTCACCACTTTGGTCGTCACCGCTTTTTTGCTGGCGACCTTTTGTGCGACGATTTTCTTAGCTGGCGCAGCCTTTTTAGCGATCACCTTTTTGGCAACTGCTTTCTTCGCAACGACCTTCTTCGCGGCAACAGGCTTGATCACAGGCTTCGCAGCTGGTTTGATCGCTGTTTTAGCTGCCGTTTTTGGTGCGGCTTTTGGGGTAGCTTTCACGGCGACCTTTTTAGCGACGACTTTCTGAGCTGGCGCTTTGGCCGGTGCAGCCTTCTTCACAACGGCAGTTTTCTTCATGGGAACCTTCTTCATGGGTACTTTCTTCGCAGCAGCTTTTTGGCCTGCCGTCTTTTGGGGTTTAACCAGGACTTCCAAGTCTGGCTCGTAATCGATGCCAGCCTTGGCCATCATGTCACTGGCCATAGGCAAGCTAGCTTGCACGTCAAAGCGGATGTCCGCTTCGACGTGGTGCTCTTGCATCGAGGCCACGTGTTGGTAAATGATGTGAACCAGCTGCTCACACCCTTGCCTCGTCAAGGCAGATATCTGGAAGACAGGGCCCTTCCAACCGTAACGGCGAACGAACTCCAGCACGCGCGTGACACGGTCTTCAGGCTGGATCATGTCCAGCTTGTTGAGCACCAACCAACGCGGCTTGTCAAACAAGGCTTGGTCATAAATCTTGAGCTCGTTGACAATGGCGCGTGCTTGGGCCACCGGATCGGTGTCATCAAACGGAGCCAAGTCGATCACGTGCAATAGCACGCGGGTGCGCTGCAGGTGACGCAGGAAGTAATGCCCTAAACCAGCGCCCTCAGAGGCACCCTCAATCAACCCTGGAATGTCGGCAACCACGAAGCTTTTTTCAGGGCCCACACGCACCACGCCCAGATTAGGGTGCAAGGTGGTGAACGGGTAGTCAGCGATCTTGGGGCGTGCGTTCGAAATCGCCGCGATCAGCGTGGACTTGCCCGCATTGGGCATGCCGAGCAGACCCACGTCAGCCAGTACGCGCAATTCCAATTTGAGTTTAAACGCCTGGCCGGGCCAGCCCGGCGTCTTCTTTTTAGGCGCACGGTTGGTGGCTGTTTTGTAGTGCATGTTGCCGAAGCCGCCGTCACCGCCCTTAGCCAGCAGGATCGTTTCGCCGTGCTCGAGCAGCTCCATCATGACGACGCCGGTTTCGAAGTCGCTGATGATCGTACCCACGGGCATGCGCAAGGTGATATCCGGGCCAGCATGGCCAAATTGATCGGCGCCGCGCCCTTGCTCACCATTGCGTGCAATGTGTCGGCGTGCGTAGCGGTAATCGATCAAGGTGTTGATGTTGCGGTCAGCCACCACATAGATGTGCCCGCCTCGGCCGCCATCGCCGCCATTGGGGCCACCGAAGGGGATGAACTTCTCGCGACGGAAGCTGCTTGAGCCGCTGCCACCTTCACCGGCGGCCACATCTATGGTGGCTTCATCGAAGAATTTCATGAGACGGGTGTCCTAAGGATATGGCCAGAGCGCGATTATCTGGTCGCGCGGAAAAAACACAAAAGCCCCGGCACGCCGAGGCTTTTTTTCAGCGGGCTCTCAACCAAGGCTGAGTGCCCGCTGGAGATCGGCTTGAGTCGATCAGATCGGCGTCACAACCACTGTCTTGCGGTTCATTGAACCCTTGACAGCGAAGGACACTGTGCCATCAACCAACGCAAAAAGCGTGTGGTCGCGGCCCATGCCCACGTTGGAACCAGCATGGAAGCGGGTGCCACGTTGACGGACGATGATTGAACCTGCGGTGAGCACTTGGCCACCGTAGATTTTCACGCCCAACATCTTTGGTTGTGAGTCACGGCCGTTCCGCGTGGAACCGCCGCCTTTTTTCTGTGCCATGGAGTTACTCCTTGGGGGCTAGAGGTTAGACGATTCGCCGCTATCAGGCGTTCACAGAGCTAATTTGCAGCTCGGTGTAGTTCTGACGGTGACCTTGACGCTTTTGGTAGTGCTTACGACGACGCATCTTGAAGATGCGAATCTTGTCGTGACGACCTTGCGACAAGACAATCGCTACAACAGTTGCGCCCGCAACCAAGGGAGTGCCTACCGTGATTTCTGCGCCGCTGCCGACTGCCAGAATCTGGTCGATCACGATCTCTTGGCCAACGTCCGCAGGTATCTGTTCTATTTTGATCTTTTCGCCTGCAGCAACTTTATATTGTTTGCCACCGGTTTTTATGACCGCGTACATGTTGAGACCTTTCAAGTAGATTTTCCTCCGCCTTTTACAAAGCGAAGCTCTCTACTTTAGCACGGTCTTGCTGCGATGTAAAGGGCCGCGACGGGTCGACCAATTCGACGCCCTGCGTTGATGCCGCGCCAGGTGCGCCATCAACGCCACGACCCCAGCCAAAAAAGCGCAGAACGTCCTCTCGCTTGGCCATGGCATCGGTGAAGCCCAATTGGATTAACTCCCGCGTGAACGAGGACTCAAAGAGCAGGTAACTCGCCAACACCGACCCACGTGCGGTCTTGCCTCGCCCGTACACACCCACTGCGCCCAGCATGGCGCGTACGGCGGGGGGCAGTGCCCACAAGTGTCGGGCTGCGATATCGTCGATACGTTGGCTGGGCGCAATCACCAGCACATCGACCAGCCGCAGCGGCGTCTCGGCCCGGGTATCAGCAGGCAGCAACTCAAGGGTCTTGTTGATGCGCTGCATGCGCTCAATGTCCACAGCCAATGCATCCAAGAAGATACTGGACATGGCATGGCCGGCAATTTGCGCCAAATTAGGGTACTCGGCAACGGTTTCGCGCGGGGCTGTAGGCTCTTGCAATCGGCCTGCACCAATCACCAATATGCGGTCAGCGCCAAGGTGAATAGCGGGCGATATGGGCGCTGCTTGCCGCATAGAGCCGTCACCAAGGTAGTGCGACTGGCCGTTGATATCGAGCTTAACGGCAGGGAACACGAAAGGGATCGCCGATGAGGCCATGAGGTGCTCTACGGTCAGCTTGTCTTTGACGCTGATGCGCTGCGACCTCGCCCACGGCGCAACAGGATGCACGCTGTCATAGAAGGTGACGTGCTCACCAGAGGTGTAGCTGGATGCTGAGATGGCAACCGCATCCAAATGCCCCTCGGCCATGATTTGGGGCAATCGGTCGACGTTGAAAAGCGATGGCAACAGATGGCGCAAGGGGTCGTTGTCCAGCAATGATCTGGGGCGCGCTCGACGCCAACGTGCAAATGCCCAGCCCAGAGAGAACAAAGTCAACCATTGCGCACCAGTGCGGATCACACCAAATGAGTCTGATCGGTAGACCTGCTCGGAGCTAAAGTCACGCCAGACCTCGACCATGGAACGCACAGCCAAGTCAAAGTGGTCCGCTTGGCAAGCCAGCGCCAAACCATTCAGTGCCCCGGCTGATGTGCCGCTGATGATCTGAAAAGGGTTGCCCCGCCGACCTTCTCCGCACTCACGGCGAATCAGCTGTATGGCTTGAAGGACCCCGACTTGGTATGCTGCACGCGCACCACCGCCCGTCAGTATCAATGCTGTTTTTCCAGGTAGGCTCATGAGTGGGTATCGACAGGTTGCACTTGGAAATTAAATCCTTTCGTTGGCGGCTGCCACCTCGTGCTCAAGCAATCAGGGACGCAGGCGCATCAAGGTCGATTTACCAAACAGACTTTCCACCAAATCCACAACCAGCTCGGCTGTGCGGTTCTGACTGTCTCGAGCAGGGTTGAGCTCCATCACATCGACCGAACCCAATCGCCCGGTGTCGGCCAGCATTTCCATGCACAACTGTGCCTCTCTGTATGAGGGCCCACCTCTGACAGCCGTCCCAACGCCAGGGGCAATATCAGGATCCAGAAAGTCGACATCAAAACTGAGGTGAAGGTGTGTGTGCTCATCCACGCCCGTCAGCGCCTGCCTCATGGCAGCCAGCATGCCATGCTCGTCCAAGTGGCGCATATCAAAGACTTCAAGCCCCTCGGCATGCACAAAGTGGCGCTCCAAGGGGTCGACACTGCGCACGCCAATCAGGCGAATTTGATCAGGCGTCAGCGCCGGGGCGCCACTGTCCGCCTCACCCCAGCCGCCAGCCAAACGCAAGAGAGACTGTGGGCCGTGACCGCACAGCACCGCGACAGGCATGCCATGGATGTTGCCGCTGGGCGTGATGCTGGAGGTGTTGGCGTCTGCATGGGCGTCGAGCCAAATGACCCTCAATTTCTTCTGTCGGGCACGGCAGTGGGCAGCGACGGCGCCGATTGATCCGATTGCAAGGCAATGATCACCCCCTAGCAGCATGGGCAAGTCACCTGCCTGCAGGGCATCTGAAACCGCATCGAAAACAGCCGCATTCCAAATCAAGACCTCCGGCAAATGCCTGTAGCCATCCACAGGTGCCAAGCAGGGGTTTGGCGGCCCTTGTAGGTTCCCAGCATCGTGTACATGTAGGCCTTGCCTCGTGAGTGCCTCAGGCAATCCAGCGACACGCAAAGCCTCCGGGCCCAAGGATGCCCCGCGCATGCTGGCCCCGATGTCGGTCGGTGCACCGATCAAGCGCAAATGAATCGCTGGGCTGTGAGTCAACGTGCGCATCGTCAGCCTTACCAGCCTGAGGCCGATTCAACATCAGGCTTGCCCAAGCCATAAACCTCTTGCAGCATCGCCCACGCTTCATCTGCTGTCTCAACAAAACGAAACAGGTTCACGTCGTCTGCGCTGATCATGCCGGTGTCTACCAGGTGATCGAAGTTGATCAACTTGGTCCAGAAATCACGTCCGAACAGCAAAACGGGGCGCTTGCGGCACTTACCTGTCTGCATCAAGGTGAGGGTTTCAAATAACTCGTCGAGGGTGCCAAAACCACCAGGGAAACAAACCAAGGCCACAGAACGCATCAAGAAATGCATTTTGCGCAGGGCAAAGTAGTGAAACTGGAAACACAACTTGGGTGTGATGTAGGGGTTGGGCTCTTGTTCGTGGGGTAGCACAATGTTGAGACCTAGGCTTTTGCCCCCCACATCAAAGGCGCCACGGTTGCCCGCCTCCATGACGCCCGGCCCGCCGCCAGTGACGACGTAGATGGGTGTCTGCAAATTGGCTGAGGCCTCTGTGACCAAACTGGAAAAAGCACGTGCTTCTTCGTAATACCGGGACATGCCGACTTGGCTTTGTGCAGCCCGCACAGCTTGGTCGCGCTGCGCCCCTTCCGGTAAATTTTGCGCCGCCAGCAAATTGGCCTGCGACGCCTCAACCGGGTGGATGCGGGCGCTGCCAAAAACCACAATCGTGGACTCGATGCCCTCTTCCCGCTGAATCATCTCTGGCTTGAGCAACTCAAGCTGCATGCGCACCGCACGCAAATCGGGGTGCAACAAAAAATCCGGATCAGCAAAGGCCAAGTCGTAGCTGCTGTCCGGGCCTGCATACAGGGAAGGTTTACTGGCGTTATGCACATCCTGACCGGCGGTCGGGAAGTTACGTTCACGAAGCGCTTTGGATTTATTCATGTCGGACATCCTCATCTGCACCAACGACAAGCAGTGCCTATATCTGAGTATGCCGCCATGCCCTATTGACCAAGCGCAGCAATAAGCCCATGTATGCGACGGAGTTGCAAATTCACTGCACTGCAGTGGCGCCGCACACGAGGCAATCAGGGTTGCGCTTGGCCTTCATCTCCGCCCAAGTCCAAGACCTGCCATCGAGCATGAGCAAGCGTCCAGCCAAGCTGTCGTGCCCCGGCCAAGGGTCAGCAGGGTCACCTTGAAGCAAGACTTTGATGGCCTCACCTGCCTGCATCACACCCATCATCCCCACCACCGGCGCAAAGACGCCCAGCAAGGCACAGCGGGTTTCTTCGGGCGGCGCATCGGGCGGGAACAAGCATCCGTAGCAGGGGCTGGTCGCCAACCTAGGGTCAAACACGCTGATTTGCCCATCAAAACGCACAGCGGATGCCGACACCAAAGGCACGCCGGACCGATGGCAGATGCGGTTAATCAGTTGGCGGATGGCGAAGTGGTCTGTGCAGTCGAGCACCACCTGCGCTTGGGGCACCCACTCGCGTAGCAGTGACTCATCAGCAGCCTGCGCCAGTGCGGTCACTTGGACACCAGGGTTAAGGTGCGCGATGGTTAACTCGGCCGACAAGACCTTGGCCTGACCAATGCGCTCGGTGGTGTGGGCGATTTGTCTTTGCAAGTTGGTGACATCAACGGTATCTGGGTCAAGCACCGTGATACGGCCCACGCCAGCTGCAGCCAGGTACATGAGCGCAGGCGAGCCCAAGCCGCCTGCGCCAATAACCAGTGCATGTGCACCAATCAGCCGGTCCTGCGCCGACTCCGACCATTCATCCAGAAGGAGGTGGCGGCTGTAGCGCAGGCGCTGATCGTCGTCCAAGGCAAACGTCCGGATTAAGGGGCTGCTTTGCTGTCCTCAGGTTTGCGCTCAGTCATGGTCTTGGAGACCACAACAGGCTTACCTTGAAGCTGGTTAAGTGCTTGCTGAAGTGGGAAGTCTTCGGCGCTACCGAATTCTGGCAAAGGCTTGGCTGGCTCGTTTTTCTTGTTGTTGGCCTCTTCAAGCTTCTTGATGGCTTCGTCGCGCGCCTTTTCGCGTGCGGGGTCTTTGACCTCTGCGCCTTGACCGCTTGCGATGTGCTTCTCGAGGTCAGCCTCGCGCACACGCAGGGCGGAGTACACATTACCTTCGGCGCTTTCATCAATCATCACATCAGGCACGATGCCCCTGGCCTGAATAGAGCGGCCACTTGGCGTGTAGTAACGCGCTGTGGTGATTTTCAATGCCGTGTCCGCAGTCAGTTGCCGCACAGTCTGAACCGACCCCTTGCCGAATGTCTGGCCACCCAAAATAAGCGCACGCTTGTGATCCTGCAAAGCACCTGCCACGATCTCACTGGCCGAGGCTGAGCCTTCATTGACCAACACGAGCAAGGGCACGGTCTTCAGGGCGGCAGGCAGTTTGGCCAAAGGGTCAGAGCCGAACCGGCGTGAGTAGTCCTCGGCGCGTGCTTTGAACACGGATTTGGATTCAGGTAACTGGCCATTGGTCGATACAACGGGCACGTCCTTAGGCAAGAAAGCGGCAGATACGGCAATCGCACCTTCAAGCAAGCCACCCGGATCGTTGCGCAGGTCGAGCACCAAGCCCTTGAGCTTGGGGTCTTCTTTGTAGAGCGCCGCCACCTTGGCCGCAAAATCTTCGACGGTACGGTCTTGGAACTGGGTGATGCGAATCCAGCCATATCCCGGCTCGATGATTTTGCCGCGCACACTCTGAACGCGGATTTCTTCGCGAACGATCGTGACAGGGAAGCTGCGTCCCTCGGACTTTCGGAATATGTTCAAAAGAACCTTGGTATTAGGCTCGCCTCGCATGCGCTTGACAGCCTGATCCATGCTCAAACCTTTGACGAAGGTGTCGTCAATTTTGGTGATCAGATCGCCTGTCTTGAGGCCAGCGCGGAATGCGGGGGAGCCTTCAATCGGCGAGACAACCTTGACCAGACCGTCTTCCATGCCGATTTCGATGCCCACGCCGACGAATTTGCCAGTCGTGCCCTCACGGAATTCCTTGAAAGTGGTTTTATCGAAGTAAACCGAGTGTGGGTCCAGACCCGAGACCATGCCGCCGATTGCATCGCTGATGAGCTTTTTCTCATCTACGGACTCGACGTAGTCTGTCTTGATCATCCCAAAAACAGCCGCCAACTGCTGCATTTCCTCTAGCGGCAAGGGCGCCACCGAGTTGCGCGCTGTGGCACCAAATTGTGTGGTGGTCAATCCGCCGGCCAGCGCACCCAGCGCGACCCAGCCTGCAATCTTCAATTTGGAAGTCATGGCCTATATTTGCCTTTTAGAACCAGCGACGCAGATCGCACAAATCAATCTGCCAGAGGAGCAGCCAGTATAGGTGTGGCAGGCTGTGCCTTCAGGTCAATAAGGGGCCAACTTGCCTTTTGTTGACTCGTTTACCTCGGTTTCAGGCCGCTTTTGAACCCTTTGGGTCCTATCCAAGTATCGGATGTCGCGCAAAGATCACGACAGGCCAGGGGCCATGCATGCTGGCTCAGATATGTTACAAATGAACGCTGCTTGAGAAAAGCCATTTTTAGAAAGGCCCGATCCATGCGCCTGAACGCCCCTTTCACGTCGCTGTGGATCCAAGGCGTCATCACGTGGTTGACCTGTGCGCTGTCGGGCTTGCTGGCTGTATCGTTAACCGCCGCGCATGAAGTCGCATCCCCGCTGTACTTGCCCGCTGGATTGGGTTTGGCCTGCGTCTTGGGCTGGGGAAGATGGATGTTGGCGGCGGTTGCGCTGGGTGCCGCCACGGTTTCATTTTTAACGCTGAACCCGAGTTGGCATACCGCAGCACCCCCTGAGGTGTTCGCCATGTCTGTCACCAGCGCCGTGGGTGCGTGTCTGCAAGCGTGGTTGGGCACACAACTGGTGCAGCGCAACGCGCAGGGCCCCCTGACCCTAGAAACACCACGGTCCATTGTGCGTTTTTTGTTTCTAGCCGGACCTGTGGCGTGCGTCGTCAATGCCACCCTGTCCAGCTCGGCCATGATGCTGCTTGGCCTGCTACCTCCGTCAGAGGGGCTAAGGGCTGCGCTAGGTTGGTGGGCGGGGGACAGCTTGGGGGTGCTAGCAGGGGCCCTGATCATGCTGCCGATGGTAGGGCGTCCGGCCACTTTATGGCGTACGCGGCGCATGCGCGTGGCCTTGCCTTTGCTTGCCATGACCTTGCTGCTGTCCATGGCTGTGAGGCAAGTGCGGCTTTGGCAAATAGACCGTGAGGTCGCGGTATTCAACCAAAACATCACCACAGCCACCCATGCTGTCAACCAAAGGTTGGCATCCTATCTGGATGCGTTGGCTGCCCTCAACGGGGTGTTTGACGCATCCACAGTGGTAGATCGAGGTGAGTTCACAAGGGCTAGCCAGTACTGGGTGGGCACACTCAAGGGCATCCAGGCTGTAGGCTGGGACGAGCGATTGAGCGCGAAAGATTTGGACGCGTTCGAGCGCCAACAACGGCTAGAGGGTTTGAGCACCTACAGGGTGTTTGATGCACCCGGCCAGCCCCAAACGCATGGCCCTGATGTGGTTGCCGTTCGCTATATTGAACCCCGAGAAGGCAACGAGATGGCCTTGGGCTACAACGTGTTGTCATCCCCAATCAGCCGCAAAGCCTATGACCAAGCGCGACTGCAGGGGCAAGTGGTCGCCACGTCAAGCTTCAAGCTGCAGCAGGAGTCAGGTCAACAAAAGGGTGTGGTGGTGTACCGTCCGGTTTACAAAGGCCAGCCTTTCACACCGCAGGCGCGGGCACAAGCCAGTATGGGTGCCGTATTTTTGGCCCTGCGCATGGACGATGCACTGAAGGCGATGCTCACGGGTTTGCCTGCCTACTTGGACGCTTGCTTACTAGATGCCAGCGAGGCGGGCTTGCCCTTGTTGGCTGGATCACCAAGCTGCTATCGGGGCGATATGAGGCAGAGCGCGCTGCACCACGCAGTCATCCCGATCGACTTCGCAGGCCGGCAGTGGCAGTTGCTGGTGTGGAGTGAGGCTGCGCTGCCTGTCGCGGGGCTCAGTGCGACCTCGTGGATGCTGGCAATCAGTGGTGTCGCCTTCATTGCAGCGCTGGGCAGTTTGCTGCTGGTGATGACGGGTCACACACGCCGACTTGAGGGCGCCATGAAAGAGGCCCATCAACAGCGTGAGGCTGCAGAACAAGCCAACAACGCTAAAAGCGAGTTTTTATCGCGCATGAGCCATGAGTTGCGCACACCCTTGAATGCTGTATTGGGCTTCGCGCAGGTGATGGAGCTAGACCACCGTGAGCCCTTGCCGGCCACGCAGCGTCACCGGGTCGAGCAAATACAGCAGGCTGGATGGCACTTACTCGACTTGATCGACGATGTACTTGATATCGCCCACATTGACCGTGGCACGCTGCGACTGAGCACAGAGCCACTGAGCATCCAACAGCAATTAACCATGGCCATCGAACCGTTGATGGCCCAGGCCAAGGAACAAGGTGTGCAGTTGCGTTTGCAGCAGGATGTGCCTGATACATGGGGTGTCAACGCAGACGCCACCCGCTTGCGTCAAATCCTCAGCAGCCTGATCGGCCAAGCCATCAAGGTCAACAGAAAAGGTGGTGAAGTCAACGTCACAGTGTCTGAGAGTAAAAATGAGGGTGGCACCATCAGCATTGGCGTGGCAGTGCAGAACACAGGCATGAGCACGAGCACGAGCAGCGAGCACGATTGCGTTGATGATGGTGCGGCCATCAGCTTTGTCGTGAGCCGTCACTTGGCTGAATTGATGGGCGGCAAGCTTGATGTGCAGCGTCAAGCGCATCAGGGCTCAACCTTCACGCTGCGCCTGCCTGCGATCGATTTGGTACACCCTCGCACGTCGGCCCCAGCCCCCTCACCCGCGCATCAGCCAGCGTCCATCACGCCCCGCCCTCGCCATGTCCTGTATGTCGAGGACAACTTGGCCAATAGTGAGGTGATCCGAGCCGCATTGAGTGCCAGACCTTGGGTGACGGTCACGGTCGCACCCACAACAGAAGAAGGACTGGTGGTGCTGCACAACCGGCTGCGCGGCACCAAGCCTGACCTGATTCTGCTGGACGTGCACCTGCCTGATGTATCTGGTCAGGAGTTGCTCAAACTGATCAAGGCCAATCCTGATACGGCAAGCATCCCGGTGATCATGATTTCAGCCGATGCGATGCCAGAGCAAATCGATGCGGCCTTGTCTGCTGGCGCATATTGCTACTTGACCAAACCGGTGCAGTTGTCTGAGCTACTGAGGCAGGTCGACGATCTGCTGCCGGCCTGATCAGCGCGGAGCGTACTCGGGCACCAGCTCATGTAAACGCGCTCGCAATGTGGCCGGGGTGCTGGCAGTGTCATCTGCGGCCAGAGCCATCAAGCGGTCAAGCCAGTCGACGGGCAGCTCACACCTCAGCTGAGCCAGTCGCAAGCGAGGATGTGGCGTTGGCAGGGTTGTATCGGCATCGGCCAGCAGCTCTTCGTAGAGCTTCTCACCTGGGCGCAGGCCGCTGAACACGATGGGTATCTCGGCCTCGGTGTGGCCACTGAGAAGGATCAGCTCGCGTGCCAGGTCGGCGATCTTCACGGATTCACCCATGTCCATCACGAAGACTTGCCCTGTCTCGGCCAAGGCGGCGGCCTGCAGCACCAATTGAGCGGCCTCGGGAATGGTCATGAAGTAGCGGGTGATCTCAGGGTGGGTGACCGTCACAGGCCCGCCCTTGGCGATTTGTTCTTTGAACTTCGGGATCACACTGCCACTGGAGCCCAATACGTTGCCAAAGCGCACCGCCATGAATCGGGTCTGGCTGGCCTTGCCGGCCCAATGTGAGACGACCATCTCGGCTGCGCGCTTGGTGGCGCCCATCACGTTGGTGGGGTTGACGGCCTTGTCGGTCGAGATCAAGACGAAGCGTTTGACCCCATGTTCAGCCGCGGCCTGCGCCGTCAGGTAGGTGCCCAGCGTGTTATTGCGCAGCGCTACCCAAGCGTTGTCGTCTTCCATCAAGGGTACGTGCTTGTAGGCCGCAGCATGAAAGACCAAATCAGGTTGATGGGCCAACATGGCGCGGCGCAAGGCGCCAAGGTCCTTGACATCACCAACCAAGCGCACCAAAGGCAGATGGGGGAAGCGCTCGCCCAGATCTTGCTCAATTTGGTACAGCGCGAACTCGCTCAACTCAAACAGCACCAGCCGGCTTGGGCCAAAGCGGGCAATTTGCCGACACAGTTCCGAGCCGATCGAGCCGCCTGCCCCGGTGAGCATGACCGTTTGCCCGCTGATGAGGTCGGACACCGCGCTCTCGTCGAGCTTGACCGGCTCGCGTCCCAACACATCCTCAGGCTCAATGTCACGTACGCGGTCGATACGCGATCGGCCTTCGCGCAGCTCGTCAGCAGAGGGCACGGTGACGACAGGCAGGCCCGTTTCACCGGCCAGCTCTAACGCCCGTTTGCGCTGAGCCTTGGACGCAGAAGGCATGGCCAAAATCAAATGGGTGACATCATCCAAGGTACTGCTGTCTCGCAGCATGCTCAAACCACCCCAAACAGGCACACCAGAGATCCGAGAGCCGTGCTTGCGCACTTCATCGTCCAGTAAACCGACGACCGTCCAGCCTCGATGTTGGATGCCCGCAATCAACAGTTTAGCCGCCGCGCCAGCGCCCAGCACCACGGCCCGCTGTCCGGTTGGCTGGCGCCCTGCCCTGCGTGCACGAGACGACTCGCTGCCCATGCGCACCAGCATGCGTGCCAAGGCCATCATGATCAAGGTGAACACGGGGTGCAGGGCGAGCACGGCGCGAGGGACCTCCGCCAAGTGCGCCATCAACACCACGACCGCACTGGCCAAGCCAGCGCCTAGGCACACCCACGCCAAACGGGTGATTTCATGGAAGCTGGTGTACCGCCACGCCGCCCTTGGCACACCCAAGGCCCAAGACACCGCGCTGTAAACCAAAATCACGCCCAACAAGACAGCGCTGTCATAGGTCGGGCGCTCATAGAGCCAGCGCTCGACACCCATGCGGAACAGGTATGTGGTGTGCCACGCCAGCAAAATCAGGATGGCGTCCACCATCAAAACCACCGCCTGCCGACGTGGGCGAATCTGATCGAGCAAACGGTTCAAAGGAGTCCAGAGCATGGCAGAGGCAAAAAGATAGTGGCGAGGGGCTTGAATCGATTGGATCGATGGCGAAGTAGCCGTCAGGAGGACAAGGATCCGTTCACAACTCAGTCAGCGTTACTGCACATCAACTTGGAAACAAAGGGCAATGCAGACCCTTGGCGACCAGATCATCACGGTCTAGCACCCACAACGACCACAATTTCAGACGCATCACAGGCAACTGCGATGCCAGCGCGGGGTATTTGTGGATCGCATCATGTGGCGCCATCACGGCAAGGCGTGGGTGGGTGCACAGCCACCTGGGCCAATCCGCCTTGTCGACCAAGAAACGGCTTGCCGCTTGCGGCCTGAAGACGCCCGCATCAAATAGCTCCTTGCGGTCATTATCATGCTTGGGCAGCTCAGGGTCAGTCCAATCACTGATCACGGGCACGGGCTCTTGGCGTGCCAGATAAAAAGGCAAGTCATAGACAAATTCATCGACATAGACGAGTGGCACGCCTTGCTTGAGCAAGGGCTGAATAACAGCCAAAACAGGACGTGAGGATTGATCGTCGTATTTCACCGTGACGCCGATCAAGGTCACGCACAACACCCCAGCCACACCAGCGCACAAACGAGTGGTCCAAGCGCCGACCGTTGGCCAGCGACGCATCAAGGCATCGGCAATCAAGAAACCCAATGGCGGCAGCGCAGGCAGAACGTAACCGGGCAGCTTGGATGCAGGGATCGAGAAAAACACCACGACCACGACCAACCACGACCACATCAACCCACGTAAATCAGGCGTGGCGCTGTGCTTGGTTGACGCTGGCGTGGACGTTGACACAGCGCGAGGCCACCACACGGCAACCAACCACGCAGGCACCCAAGGCATGCTCAGCGCGGCCATCAATGGCAGGTAATACCACCAAGCGTGGACGTTGTTAAAGCCGGTTTGCGTGAACCGCTGGAAATGCTGGTAAACAAAAAAATAATGGAAAAAATCAGGGTACAGGTGCTGCATGGCCACAAACCAAGGCGCAGCCACGACCGTCAGAACCAACAAACCCGGCAAGGACAGCAGCCCCAAAATGGCACGCCAGCGGCCGCTCATGATCATCCACAAGACGATGATGGCGCCGGGCAGCACCAAACCAATCAACCCCTTGGACAACAGGCCCAAACCGGCCAAACCGTAGGCGCCCCAGAGCGTCAACCGGTATGGCAGCCCCGCCTCGCGTGACAGCACCGCATGCGCGGCCAAAGCCACAGCCGCAGAGATGCACCCCGCGACCAACATGTCCAGATTGGCGTATTGGGCGCCGCCAAAATAAAACGGCTGCGTCACCAAAGCAAGCAGTGACCAACTGGCCAAGCGAGGGCCACTCCAGCGACGCACCAAGCCATACAGGGCCATCGCGCCCAGCAAAGCGCCTAGCACTGAGGCCATGCGTGCAGCCCAGACGGTCAACCCAAATGTCTGAAGTGACACGGCTGTCAGCCAGTAAAACAAGGGCGGTTTGTGAAAGAACGGCAGGCCATTGAGCGTGGGCGTTAACCAGTCGCCGCTGCGGATCATTTCCCATGCCACGCCAGCGTAGCGCCCCTCATCGGGCACAGCCAATGGCCGCCACCAAGCGGTGCAGGACAACCATATCAAAACAGCCAAAGCCACGCACCATGTTGGCCAGCTTGATTTATCGAGGGTAGAAGTGACGGGCTTCACAAGTGGTTTCGCTTGCCAAAAAGGGCACAGTGTAGCGAAGCGGGTATTTCAGCGCTCAAAACGGCCAAAACGCCCGATATGCACACCGCAGGCCTGCACCATGCTCGCAAAGGCGTCACTGGTGAGTACGGCATGCTCCATCTGGCGTGACGCAGCGATGCCATCAGGCCAAGGAGGCGGCTGGGCCATGGGTGCGGCGGGATGGCACATCAGCAAGTCACCTTGCGGCTTCACCAGCTTCAACCAAGTCTGCCAGCGCTGCAAATAGCCCTTGCCATCGGCATCAAAGGGGTAAACGCCCAATAGACGCTGTGTGCATTGCAAGCCCTGCTGGGAGGCCAAACGGCCCAGCGCATGCGCCCCCAAGGCCCCGATGACAGCGGCCTTGACGGTATCGCCAACGCCGATCCCTGCCATCAGGCCGTGCCAGGTGGCCGCACGGCACTGACGCAGCCACGGCCGCTGCGTGTGTGCCATGTTCGCGTGAATGGGGTAGCGTCTCGCGAGAACCTGCGCCAAGGCATCGCGAATCTGCGGCAGCTGGTGTGCATGCTGATGGCCATCAACGAAGTCCGGCGCACGACCCCAAACCGCCTCAAAAGCATCCCATTGACGGTCGATGTCACGAATCAGATCGGGCACGGCCAATTGACGCAGGTAACAAGCCTTGATCAAGGCCCCAATGGGCATCGTCAGATGAGCGGACTGGGCCACCACATCCAGCGTCTCCGTGAAATTGAGGTGTAAACCCACGTCCGCCGACGCCTGATCAATCGTCCCCACGGCTTGTTTTAAGGCGGCTGAGCCACTCACCCAAGCGGGGCCGTCGACCAGACAGCTGACCGCCGAAATACGCCCCAAGGCGAGCAGCTCGACCACGGCCTGATTGACGCCGTCATGCAAACCGAAGTCATCGACGCACACGGTCAGCTGCCGTGCGGCTGGCTTGCGCACAGCCACCGGCTCAATCACCCGTGTGGCCCACGTCAGACATATCCAGCCCACGCCCCAAAGAGCGCCGCACCACGTACAGGGGTCTGTTTTTGACCTCCTCGAAGATGCGGGCAATGTACTCGCCCAAGATGCCCAAGGAGATCAGCTGGATACCCACGAAAAACAGCAGCAAGACGATGATGGTTGTCCAGCCAGAGACGGCATTGCCGTAGATCAGGTACTCGACCACCACAAACAGGCCGTAGACAAATGACATCAAGGCCATGACCATGCCTGCGATGCTGGCCACGCGCAGAGGCCAGGTGGTGAAGGCGGTCAGCCCATCTATGGAGAAGGCGATCAGTTTGAGTAAGCTGTAGTTGGTCGTGCCTACGGCGCGTGCGGCAGGCTCATAAGGGATAGCGACGGACTTGAATCCCACCCAAGCATACAAGCCCTTCATGAAGCGATTGCGCTCAGGCAGGGCCAAAATCGCATCGACTACAGAGCGATCCATCAAACGGAAATCGCCAGCATCTGGTGGCACTTGAAAGCGCGCTTTGGCATTGATGAGCCGGTAAAACGCACGGGTCCCCAGTTGTTTGAGGAAGCTTTCGTCATCGCGGTTGGCGCGCAAGGCGTAGACCACATCCACCCCACCCTGCCATTGCTTGACCATGTCGGCCACCAACTTGGGCGGGTGCTGCATGTCCGCGTCCATCAGGACAACCACGTCGCCGTTGGCTGCCTCCATGCCCGCAGTCAAGGCCGCTTCTTTGCCAAAATTGCGCGAAAATTCAATCGAACGGATGCCCGGAGCCTGAGTCCACTCGTCAAACACGGCCGTGGTGTCATCCCGGCTGCCATCGTTGACTAGGATGACTTCCCACTCGATCGCGCAAGCTGCCAAGTGCGCACCCAAAATGGGCAACAACAAGCGCAGATTGGCCGCCTCGTTGTAGCAAGGGATCACGCAACTCAGCCGGGGAAGCCCGGCGCGGGCGCTGAGGGGAGTTGGAATGGCGGAAACAATCATGCCGGGATTATCGCGGCTGCGCTAGCAGCTTGCTGGGGATGGCGTCCTCTAGGCAGCTTCTTTTTGCGCGAAGTGTGTCCATAGCTTGGGCTGACAATCAAGCCATGACTGATCCAACCCCACTTTCCCCACCGTCCCTGTTACCCCCATTACCCCTGATCGAACCAGGGCGCTATCGACACTACAAGGGTGCGCATTATCACGTTCTAGGCGTCGTCAGGCACAGCGAAACGCTAGAGGCGCTTGTACTGTACCAACCGCTCTATGGCGAACAAGCCCTTTGGGTGCGGCCATGGGATATGTTTACCGGCCAAGTCGACGTGGATGGCGTGCCGACGGCCCGCTTCACACAAGATGATGCGGGCTGACTCTGGCAAAAGACTAAAGGGGGGTAATGCAGCGCCACGTAAGGCAGCAAATAACCCTCAGCCTTTTCATTTGTGCACTATTTCTTGCATTGACGCCTGACCCCCATGACTGCGGGTCAGGCGTCAAACTGGCGCGATATGATCAACATTGGCTGCCGGTCAGTGCGGTTTCCTGTTGCAATCGTTACCGCGCATCAATAGCCCGGCGTTGGAACCAAGAAGATCATGATCATCCCCCTGAAAGAATTGACCTTCTCCGTGCGGTTCATGGAGGTGATAGAAGGTCTTCTTCAGGAACGACATGCGCCGCTTTCCGTGCTCTTAAACGCCTTGCGCTTGACGGAGGCGCAATTACACGACCCAAGCCAAACGATCGATGGCGAGCAGTACCAACGGGCCTTGGTGGCAGCGCTGCCTTACTGCCTGCCAGGGCAGTCTGTGGCGGAGCAGTATCTGACTCACGTGCCGCTGACCATCATCGGGCCGTTGGCCTCGTTGCTCATGGCTTGCGCCAACCTAGGCGAGGCACTCGAAGCTGTGGAGCAGTATTGTTCAGTGCTGTTTCCAGCCTACAGCATGAGCAGAGAAGAAACTCAAGATGAAGTACGCATCGTGGTATCAAGGTTGTCTGATTTTGGTGAGGTTGACGACCTGCTGACCGAGATCGTGCTTGGTTTGTTCTCCAAATTCCATTCGTTCCTAGCTGAGCCACTGGATGGCGTCGAATATCACTTCCGTCATGACAAGGGGGCCCATCCTCTGATTCTGCTAGGCGACCTGATTCGCAAGGTGCACTACGGTGCACGGGTTGATATGGTGGCCTATCCCAAGCGCCTGATGGCCATCAGTTTGGTGACCAAAAGCCGAGTCATGCGCAAGGAGGCAGAACGCTCGCTGGGCGAATTGCTTAAGCGAGATGAATTGGCTCGCCCCTGCAGCCAGCAAGTCAGACGTGTGATCCGAGATCTGTTGGTAGCTGGCAAGGTGTTACACGGCGATGTTGTGGCAGATCAGGTAGCCCTGTCTCGGCGCACGTTGAATCGGCGACTGGAGGATGAGGGCTCGACCTTGGCCAGCCTGATGACCGAGGTTCGCATGTCATTCGCCGAAACCTTGCTTTTGACGACAACTCTGCCGGTGATGGATATCGCTCGGCTCTGTGGCTTCACCGAAATGAGCAATTTCTCCCGGGCGTTCAAGCGCTTTTTTGGCTGCACCCCAAGAGAGCGTCGTGACCGCTGAGGCTCGGTTGACTGCGGCTCTGCTCAGGACCGGGATCACATTGCCTAAACTCAAATTGACTAATTGGAATTGAAAATGATTGAACAATCCCTCGTGCTGCCCTGCGGCCATCTGCTGCCCAACCGCATCATCAAAACAGCGATGACAGAAGGTCTCGCCAATGCGCATGATCACGCGACAGCATCGCATTTGCAGCTATATCGAACCTGGGCCCAAGGCGGTGCGGCAGCGCTGGTGACTGGCAACATCATGATTGACCGTCGCTATCTGGAGCGTGCAGGGAACGTGGTGGTCGAGGACGACACTGGGCTGTATGCCTTGATCAACTGGGCGCGTGCCGTGCATGAGGGCGGCAGCCAGTTGTGGGCGCAAATCAGCCACCCTGGTCGGCAATGCCCGCGTCTGGTCAATGCACACCCCTTGGCGCCATCTGAGGTGCAGTTGCAACTGGCTGGCAACTTTGGCAAACCCCGGGCCGCGACCGATTCCGACATCCAAGACATCATCAGGCGCTTTGCCAACACGGCGGGCATCTTGAAAGACGCGGGCTTCGATGGTGTGCAGATCCATGCGGCACACGGCTATTTGTTGTCGCAGTTCCTGTCGCCACGCACAAATCAGCGCAACGACCAGTGGGGAGGTAGTCTGATCAACCGGGCAAGTTTGTTGCTGAGCGTCGTGCGTGCTGTGCGGGAACGTGTGGGCGCCTCATTCCCCATATCAGTCAAGCTGAACTCTTCGGACTTTGTCAACGGCGGCTTCACGCTGGATGAGTGCGTGCAGGTGGTGACTTGGCTCAATGAGGCTGGCGTGGACTTGTTGGAGGTGTCAGGCGGCACTTACGAGCAGCTGGCATTCTTCCAGCACACACCACAGGATCAGGTGCGCGACAGCACCCGCCACCGTGAAGCGATGTTCCTAGAGTATGCCCAATCGATCAAGGCAGTGGCTGCCATGCCGATCATGGTTACGGGCGGCTTTCGGACCAAGACCGGCATGGATGACGCGTTGAAGGCAGGCCACACAGACATGATCGGCGTGGCGCGCCCCTTCTGCCTAGATCCGAGCTTCCCATCACGCATGATGGCCGGCTTGGTGGATACCTTGCCTGTACCGGAAAGCCGTTTGGTGCTTGGATCGGGCTACTGGGGGCCCAACAGCAAGTCAGAGACAATGCGTGGCCTCAACAACTTCAGTCAGGCCGGCTGGTATTACAGCCAAATAGAGCGCATGGCAGCTGGCGACGCCCCGAATCCAAACCTCAGCCCCTTATCGGCGCTTTTGGGGCACTTTTGGCATGATTTTTTGCGCGTATTGCGTCGTCGACGTCGCTGACGCGATGAACCAATCCGCCGCAACCCTCACCTATTCTTCCTTTCTGCAGTGCGTGAATTTTTCGCGGCGCCACGCCAATGGCTAAAGATGATCTTTTTTGGCGTCATTTGATTTTCTTTTATTGATATAGTACATTTGGCATATATTATATTAATTAATATGATCGTGGAATATTCACACTCACTGAATATAATACCCGCGGTAGATGAAAACCCTGATCGAATTAAACTCCGAAGCTGACAAACTGGCGTTGTGGATTGATTGAAGAGCAATTTTCAGAATATCAACACAAGTCCCGTTAAATAACTTTTAGGTGTTTATATGAAAAATCTTATTATTGCCGCCCTTCTCGTTTCCCCTGTTCTGGCTATGGCTGCCCCCGCTGTTGCCAGCTCCGTCACAGTGCAGGACAACAAGGCCACGCTGACTGCCGCTGCCGCTGTCAAAGGCTCTGGGAATGTGTCGCTGGGCAGCCTGCTGCCTGGTGCCAGCCTAGGTGGCAACATTGAAACCCCCGGTGCCAGCATCAATGCCAACAGCATCAAGGTTCGCGGCGGCCCAGTGACTGGCGACATGATCATGAAGGGCAACCACTCCGGTATCAGCGCAGCCATCGGCGGCACGGGCAATGTCAACTCAGTTGACATCGACGTTCACTGATCTATGTCATTGCTGCCGGTCAGCTCGGTCGGCAGCAAACAGGGGTCTTGTATGCGCATGTATTACGCCAAAATTAAATTAGGCCTGATGTTGTGGCCACTGCTGTCGGGTTCTGCGTGGGCAACTCCGTCGATCAGCGGCGACATCACAGTAGCCAACAACCGCGCAGAAACTGTGATCGTTCTCGGTGGTTCTGGCGGCGCCAGTTTGTCAGCAGGCGGTTTTCTGAAGTCGCTTGGCCTGAGTCTAAGTGGCAGCTTTTCGAACAACGGCGCCAAGGTCAACATCAATTCAGTGGCGATCAATGGTGACGTCAGCATAGGCGGTCGCGTCTCGGTCACGGGCAATACCGTCGACAACGTCATTGTGTTGGGTGCTGCCCTCAATATCAACTCGGTGGCCATTGGCCAGTAGCTGATCCTGAGCTGCGCCCGTCCATTTCACAGAAGGTCCTCCTGTATGACAAGCTTAGTCAGCCTCCATGGCCTCAGTACGGCAACCAGAGCCTCAGCCATCGGGGGCGTCATTCTGGCGTTCATCGGGGCGCCCGCGTGGGCCGGCGGGAGTACGTTCCAAGACAACATCGCGGCCTACCGCGCCGATAGCAGGCCTGTAGACAATGCCCCATTCAATTCGGGCTTTGTGACCAACCTTGCTATATCCCAAGCCAAAACAATGACCGGCAAAGGACTAAACAGCATCGGGCAGAACACAGGCAGCGGTGTGACGTCGGTCATCAGGGACGGCGCTGTTGACGTGAACGGTGTCGCTGCCACCAATGGTGGTCTGAGCATTGCAAGCCCGATCATCACGGGGACTGTCCGCGGGAACGTGACTGTTGTGGTTCAAAAGGGGGCAATCAAAGGCAATATCACGGCGATATCGCCCAACTGAGACCAACCATGAAGTACCGCTTGATCTCACCGTTAGCCCCACCCATTGGGCGTGCCCTGTTGCTTTGTTTGCCGCTGCTGCTCAGCACAGGCTGCACCACACCGAAGATGCTCAACATGAGCAGCGCAGATGACGTGCGGCGCCTGGATCTCAAGCTGAGCAGTGCCATCTCAGAGCCCAAACCACACTCGGACCAATACACATCGGCTTTGGTGCGCCTAGGCTCCCTGATGGAGATCTACAAAGGCGTCAAAAGCAAGCCGATCTACGTGCAAACAAAATCTGTGGGTGACGCGACCGGCTTGTCCGCTCCCCTGATTGGCGCCGAACTACCAGGTGACATCACAGAGATGGTGCGCAGCGCCATCAACAACATTGGGTCTCTCGTCGTTTACACACCTTTTCATCCTGAGTATGTGGTGGCGCATGCGCAGCAAGGCGTCAACATGAACGTGACGGTGCCAGACATTCTGGTGACCGGGGCCATCACCCAGTTCGATCGCAGTGTCGTGTCGGCAGGCAAGTCGCGTGACGTGGGTTTTTTGTTCGGTGCGGGGCGCGGCGAGACCACAGGAACCGGCACGCAGAAGTCGTCATCCACCATCTCTAAGCTGGGGCTGGACTTCAATGTGGTGGACTTCAAGACGCAAACCATGATCCCGCGTGTTCAGGCTGTGAACCTGATGAGTGTGATCAACGAAAGCACCGAGGGTGCCATTGACTTCTCCATCATCGGCAACGGCATTGGTATGTCGTCCAGCGCCAGGCAGATGCAAGGACGCCATCAAGCGGTGCGCTCCTTGGTCGAGATCAGCGTGATCCAACTCATTGGTCGCTACACATCCCTGCCTTACTGGCGCATCCTGCCTGACACCGAAGTAGATGAGGTGGTGCTAGATCGACTACGCCGCGCGTTTTCCGAGCAAACACCGCGCGATCAGGTCGCCTGGATTCAGAACACCGTGAAGGACTTTGGCGAACACGTCGAGGAATCCGGTCAAATGGATACAGCAACGGCGCGCGCGGTGCTGGATGTGTTCAGTCGGCTGGACTTGCCGGAACCAACGAAGATTGTGAGCGCCGATGTGTTCGTGTCTTTGTTCATCAATGTGCCGTTGCCATCCAGGTTGACGGTCTTCAAGAAAACTTAACCGGGGCGGTCGCATATGTTGTCTCACCGCGTTTCGCTTGCAGCCTCAGTGTCACTTTCTTGGCTGACCTTGATCGTGCCTGCTGCAGCCACGGCAGCACCTCAGATCGATGGCGATGTGATCATTGCCAACAGCCATGCTGGGCAGGTGGTGGTGATGCCCGATGGGTTCAAGCTCGGCGTGAAAGTCAAGCCATGCTTGTTAGGCATTTGCCTTCCCGTCAGTGTAGGCATTGATGTGCCGAACCTTCTGCCGCCAGTGAACATCAATTCGGTTCTGATCACGGGGAACGGGCGTGTCATGGGCAATGTGCTGATCTCAGGCAGCACGCCCAGTCTGGTTGTGGTCAGCAGTGGCAGTAACATCAACTCCGTCTGGGCAAAGTAGCAGCCATGGCAAAACATGCTTGTGTGTCGATGAAAAACAGGTGCGTCGCGCTTGCGCTTGCGCTGCCAGTTTGGGCCTTTGCTGCGCCAGCCGTGTATGGGCCAGTCACGGTGTCTGATAACCACTCAGCCGTTGCGGCCGTCGTCGCCGTCAAGGGAACGACGGGCCAGGGTGCGGCTGGCGTCGATGGCTTACCGTTGGACAAATTGCCATGTCAAGGCAAGGTCTGCAATGCCATCAAAAAAGGGCAAGACCTGTCGAAAGACAGCCTGATCGACCTGCGCAATGTGACCACGCCTGACGCTACGCTCAACGTCAACAGTGTCAAGTTGCGTGGCAGCCTGACTGTGGGCAAATTGAACGTACTCAACAACGACGCAGATCTGCTGCTGTCCATTGGCGGTCAGGTCAACGTCAACGGCATCTCCATCGGCGGGCAATAAAGTGGGGCATGGCCATGCTTTTATTTTGCATGCTTGCAACGCGATTTCGGCTGAAATGAGACCAGAGCATCCATTGATCCGTAGGACACCACGGTGATGCCCAAGGCCATTGCTCACACGAAGGAATGCGTGGGTGCAAACATACGGCACCTATGCATCGTGTGCGAGATCATCAAACGGTCATCGCTCCTGCGCTTGACGCAACCACGATGCAAATCTACTTCAGTTCATGCTATAAAAAACTGGCGCTGGGGATGAGTGCTTTTTCAATTTATACCGTGCTTGGTCGTGTCTAAAATTTAGTTATGAATCCTCGCGTCTTTGTCTTACGGCGTCGCCCCCATATCCAAGCTCTAGCCGGATACGAGTGCGGCTTTACCATGATCGAGTTGATCTGTGTCATCGTGATTCTGGGAGTATTGGCCGCGACGGCTCTGCCCAAGTTCGTTTTACTGCACGCGGATGCCAATATTGCCGCGGTGTATGGCATGCAAGCCGCCATGAGCAGCACCCTTAACTTGGTCTACCAGAAGTGCCTTGTGTCGACCAACACATGCGATCAAAACTGGGGCTACCACGGTGGTAACTCGCCGAGGGTGGTGATCAATGGGGTAACGCATCAGTTGGAGTTTGGCTACCCTTGGTATGACCGAACCGGACTGGGCGGCGGGTTGCCAGCACTGATGGCCCAATCCGGATTTACTGATTTGTATAGCGGCGGCGCAGGAACGGGGACGCCGATGGGCAAAATCGGCGCACCCACCCCACTGAACTGCAGCGTGACGTACCAGCCGCCCACAGCAGGCGGTGGCGCACCCAGGCTAACCATTGCGACGTCTGGCTGTTAATTCAATCATTTCACACCAGCGAAGTGATAAACCAGACTAGGCTTTGAGCACAACGTCGCTTTGCGGCAACGCCACGCAGGGCAGCACATAACCCTCAGCCTTTTCATCGGCACTCAAGCCCGGCCACTCGATGCGGTAGCTGATCTGCCCGGATGCCAATCGGCACAAGCAGGCGCGGCAGGTGCCATTGCGACATGAACGAGGCAAATCGATGCCCGCAGCCAGCGCACCTTCCAGCAAAGACTGCCCAGCGGTCACCGTGAAGGTCTGTCCTGAGGGTTCAATGCGGATGTGCTTGAGTGTCATGGCCTATCGAACAGTGGCAGTGTGTAGGGCACATCCGGTTCTTGCACCAATGGCTGGCCGTCGCCTTTGATCAAGGCCTCCATCTTGACGCCGATCAGACGCAGGCGACGATCTAGTGGTGCCGTTTTGAGGCAACGCCCAGCCCACTGGCGGATGGTGGCCGCATCGCGCGTCGCGGTGGGCATGGTCAGGCTGCGTGTCACAATCTTAAAGTCGTCATAGCGCAGCTTGACGCCCACCGTGCGCCCTACGTAGCCTTTGCGTGCCAGATCATGGGCCACCTGCTCACACAGTCGTGTGAAGATCGGGCCCAAGGTGGTGCGGTCATGGCGCGGGTGGAGGTCACGCTCAAACGTGGTTTCACGGCTGAGCGACTTGGCTTCACGCGATGTCACCAAGGGCCGCTCATCCAAGCCATGGGCTGCTGCATGCAACCACGCGCCATAGTGACTACCGAACTCGGCCATCAACCAGGCTGGATCGGCATGTGCCAATTGGCCAATGGTGTCGATGGCGTGAGTGGCCAAACGGGCGCTGGCCTTAGGGCCAATGCCATTGATGCGACTGGCTGGCAAGGGCCAGATGCGGGAGGCGATCTCGTCGTGCATCAGGACCGTCAACCCATCTGGTTTTTCCAGATCAGAGCACAACTTGGACAACAGCTTGTTGGGTGTCACCCCAATGGAGCAACTCAAGCCCGTGGCCGTACGCACGGCCTGCTTGATAGCCAAGGCCAACGCACGCACACCGCCTAAGGGATCATCCCCGATCGCATCCTGTGCGCCCGGCACATCCGTCAAATCCAAATAGATTTCGTCGATGCCTCTGTCCTCGATCACAGGCGCCAGTGTGGCCACCGCCGTTTTGAACTGCCGTGAATACTGGCGATACTGATCAAAATCAACAGGCAGCAGCACGACGTCAGGAGCCAGGGCGGCAGCCTTCATGAGGCCCATGCCAGAGTGCACCCCCAATGCCCGCGCTGGATAGGTGGAGGTGGTGATGACGCCACGTCCCACGTAGTCCCTCAGTGTGGCAAAACGCCACTGCCCGTCTGGCTGGATGCTTGGCTGGTGCAACCGCCCGCCCCCAATGGCCACGGCATGGCCAGCCAATTGAGGATAGCGAAGCAGTTCGACAGATGCGTAAAAAGCATCCATGTCTAAGTGGGCGATCAGGCGGCCTACGCTCACGCCTTGAGATCGAGCAAACTACCCAACATTTGGTCCTGAGTCTGGATGGTCTTGAGATTGGCTTTGTAGGTGTAGCTGGCCGCAGCTTGCTCCACCATCTCAGCGGCCAAATCTGAGCCAATCTCGTCGGCCTTGCCAACCGAGGCCACCACCCCAGCCTTCTCCTGGCTCTGGTGGACAACTTGACGCCTGAAGCCGGGCGTTTGTTCGTTGGCCAAGTTATGGGCCGACACATCCAAGCGCGTTGCCGCAGCATGGACACCCGATACAGCTATTGAGGAAATGGTGTTCATAAACCCTCCATGCTTCCGTCATCGACACCAAAACGCACAACTTAAGCCTCATGCCGCTTGTGATTGTGCAGAGTTACCGCAAATAGCGCTCTGCAGCGCTGACGGTCGCCATCAACAAACAACTGTTTTGACCGCTTTTACCTCTACTCAAATCACCATTGTCTGGGCTAGCATGTCAAGCTACAGGGCATTATTGTCAACTCAGAAGTCATTGGATGCACACCATGTACGATGTCATTGTTGTAGGTGGCCGTTGTGCCGGGGCCGCTACCGCGCTGTTGCTGGCTCGCCAAGGTCACAAAGTATTGATCGTGGACCAGGCCAGTTTCCCCAGCGATGTGAAGCTGTCCACCCACCTTGTTTGGCATGCGGGCGTTGACTTACTGCAAAAATGGGGCGTACTCGATGCCCTGCACGCCACAAAGTGCCCCCCTTTGACGGCATTTTCTCTGGACATGGGCGAGCTTATCTTACGTGGGTGCCCACCTGGCTCACAGATGGGTGAGGCCTTGGCCCCGCGCCGCATCGTCATGGATCAGGTGTTGTTGGATGCTGCCTTGGCCGCAGGGGCGCAGTTGCACCAAGGTGTGACCTTCGAGGACGTCATCAAGGACGGTGACCGTGTGATCGGCATACGTGGGCGCCAACAAGACGGCACCACCTTCACCGCGCAAGCCAAGCTGGTTGTCGGTGCAGACGGCAGCCACTCACGTGTGGCACGCACTGTCAGTTCGGACGACTACAACGTCAGCCCAAAAGAAGCGGGCGCCTACAACACGTACGCTTATTTCAGTGGCGTCAAGCTAGATGGCGTCGAGTTCTTCTCACGCCCTGAGCGCATGTTCTATGCATGGCAAACCCATGATGACAAGGTCATCGTCGGCATCATCCAACCTGGCCACGCGCCACGTGTCGAACGCGCTGATGTAGAGGCGCAGTTCTACAGTGAGCTCGATACTTGGGTGCCGAGCTTGGCAGCCCGTGTGCGCGCCGGACAACGTGAAGAAGCCTGGCTAGGCGCTGCCATCGGCACCTTCTGCCGGCAAGCGTCAGGCCCAGGCTGGGCTTTGGTGGGTGACGCAGGCCTCACGATGGACCCGATCAGCGCGGCCGGCATCACCAATGCCCTGCGTGACGCCGATACCCTGAGTGACTTGGTACACGCAGGTTTGTCAGGCCAAAGCTCGCTTGATGAAGCGTTGGCTGGCTACCAAGCCAAGCGTGATGCGGTGTCCGTGCCTTTGCTTCAGTTCGCCCAAGAAATGGCCAAGCTGGCACCACCCACAGAGGATGTGATCAAGCTGTTTGTCGCCTTGGCGGGCAACCAAGTCCAAACAGACCGCTACTTTGGTGTGTTCGGTCAAACCGTCACGCCTGGTGAGTTCTTTGGCCCGGACAACATGGCGCAGCTGTTTACGCAAGCTGTCTGATCGGCATCACCGAATTTAAACGCCAATTCACGCGCTCATTAATTGATGCTGAATGCCGTCATCAACCGATCATAGGCACATGGATTCCCCGCACCACTTCGTGTCACGCGCCCTCTCAGGGGCGTGCTTGGTGCTGTCGCTGCTGATTGGCACCAGCCAGAGCGTCGCTCAAACTACCCAAAAGGACTCACTCAGGCTCAATGGCTTCGGCACCGTGGGCATGAGCGTCACAGACGCACCGGGCAGTTTGCAGTTCCGCCGTGACATGTCCAACCTGCCGGACGAGCGCAGCCCGACGCTGAAAAATGACTCGCGGCTGGGTTTGCAACTGCACTACGACGCCAACCCCTATTTAGAGCTCGTATCGCAGTTGGTGTTCAAACACGGCACGCCTGCCGTCGACAAGCCCGCCGATGCACTCGCCTGGCTGTTTGCAGCCTACCGCCCAAGCAGCGACATCACCATCAGGGTCGGGCGCACCAACACCGATATTTTCTTGCTGTCGGACTACCGTGATGTCGGTTTTGCCTACCCATGGGTCAGGCCCAACGTCGAGGTCTATAGCGCCTTGCCGCTCTACAGCCTCGATGGCATTGACGTCTCTAAGACCTGGGAGCAAGGTGATGCACGCTGGAAGCTCAAAGGCTTTGTAGGTCAAACCCAAACCTATGGCACCATCGGCCGAGGGCCTGATGACGTCTTCAACTTCAAGCTAGACAAGGCATGGGGTGCGCTGATCAGCAGAGAGCAAGATGGCTTGCTTTTACGTGCCACCTTAGGCCGTGCCAAAACAACCACCACCGCATCAGACGTCACCAATGCTGCGCTGTCGTTTCTGCACAGCTTGCAAAGCCTGCCTTACCCTGACGTGGTGGCAGAGGCCAGTCAGCTAGAAAATGCGCTCGGCATCAAAAGCTATATGGCAACCTTCGGCGAGGTCGGCTTCAGCTATGACCGCGATGACTGGCTATTAAGCGGTGAGTACACCGTAGCAGAGGCCAAGTCAGGCACACGCGCCAGTCGGTCCGCCTATGTCTCCGCCGGACGGCGGCTGGGTGACTTCACCTTGTTTGCGATGACCGGCTGGCAAGCATCCAAGCTGGGCATCATCCAAGCACCCAACTGGCAAGCGCTGGGGCCTGATGTGCAAATGCTGGGTCAGACCAGCGCAAACAGCATCAATGGATCGCGCGTCAAACAACGCTCGCTGTCGTTGGGCATGCGCTGGGAGTTTCACCCGCAAATTGCACTCAAAGTCCAAGTGGATCGCTTTTGGGTTGAGTCATTTGGCAGTGGGTTATGGGTAGGGTCCGAGCAGCAACAGGCCCACCCCTTTGTTGCCACCACCGCACTGGACTTCGTCTTCTGATGGCCCGCCACCTGACGTCCACACTCAGACGCGCCAGCCTGATCATGGCGCTGGGGATGATGGCGTTCGCGGCCAAGGCGGACATCTATGTCATCGTCAACGCAGCCAATCCGATCCAGAGCCTCAGCACCAAAGAGGCGATCGACCTGTTCATGGGCCGCACCCGCTTCTACGCGAGTGGCGACCACGTTTTCACCTGCGACCTGCCTCGTGACAATGTGACAAGGGCTCATTTTTACCGTGCTCTCACAGGCCAGAGCCAGGCGCAGGTCAACAGTTACTGGGCCCGGCTGATGTTCACCGGCCAGGTCATGCCGCCACAATCTTTTGCCACCGAGCAAGCCATCATCGACGTGGTTAAACACAACACAGGGGCCATTGGCTACCTCAGCTACGATCCGCAAGACAAAAATCTGCGCGTTGTGCTGATCGCCAGAGACCCTCACTAGAGCAAGCATGAACATCCGTGGGCTTCAGTTCAGGTTCATGGCGATGGTCGTGGCGATCACCGCCCTGCTGTCGATTGCAGCAGGCACGGCAGCCTATTTGTTGAGCTATCAACGAGCGACCAGCAACGGTGAAACCACCCTCCATGGTCTGATGAGCGCCATCGAAAAATCAGCTGCCATTGGTGTCTATGCACAGGACAAGGTCTTGCTACAAGAGTTGATTGATGGTCTCGCGCAAAACCCTTTGGTAGCCAAGGTGGAGGTCATTGATGCCAAGGGGCACACGCTGGTCAGCCACATCAACCAGAGCGAGCACGGCACCCAAGGTGAGACCAAAACCAGCACAGTCAGCCGCCGCCTGATATCACCTTTTGACAAAGGCGAGCACCTCGGTGCGGTCGTGATCACAGAAGATCTTGTGCACATGCAGCAACTGGCAGCCAAAGAGGCTCAACCCCTGTCGGTGATGTTTGTCCTGCAAAGTGTCCTGCTCGCGATTGCGATCTACATCATGGGAGACCGCCTGGTCTCGCAACCCATCGTCAGGTTGGCCAAGGCCTTGCGACGCATGCAAGCTGGCTCCAGCGATCAACTCCGCATCCCCACGGGACATGAAATGGATGAGATCGGCTCACTGGTCGGAGGCGCCAATGCCTTGTTGAAAACCAATCAAGAGGCACTCAGCAAAGAGCGTGATCTGAGAACCGAAGTAGAGCGGATGGAGGCACAGTACCGTCAGATATTTGACTCCAGCAGCGCAGGCATCTTTGTCTTGGGCCCTGACGGACGCCTGATCAACTGCAACCCGACGGTGCTGCGCATACTTGGCTTGACCCTAGAGAGCATGCAGCAACTGCGAGGGTACGACTTTGTGAGCAGCGTTTTTAGCAGACCAGATCGGGCACTGAACCTCATTGATGCTGCCATGCGATGCGGAGAAACGCTGTCTGATGACATGGAGCTGAGTCGATCAACAGGCGATCCGCGTTGGGTGCATTGCCTGATATCAGTACAGGGCGCATCCCAATGCGTTGAAGGCGTGATGTATGACATCACCGAACGCAAACACATTGAAGCCAAAACCTTGCACCAAGCCGCGCACGATGGCCTGACCGGATTGAGCAACCGCGCCGCCTGTGATGATGGCCTTGATCATTTCATCGTAGAAGCTGCACGCACACACGAATCGGTCAGCGTGCTGTACATCGATCTGGATGGATTCAAGCGAGTCAACGACCTGATGGGCCACAAGGCAGGCGATCAAGTGCTGATGCAGTGTGCTCAACGGATGAAAGCTTGCTTGAGACGATCATCCGATGTCATCGGCCGCGTCGGCGGTGACGAGTTCGTTGTGGGTCTGTATGGAGTCGGTTCGAATGACGCGATTCTGGACAAAATTGCCTCAGAGATCGTTCAAAGCCTGTGCGAACCTATTGTCTTGGACAATGGTCAGATCGCACGCGTCGGGGCGAGCGTGGGCATGGCTTGCTTCCCCCTCCATGGCAACACACGCAAGCAGGTATTGGCCGAAGCCGATCAAGCGATGTACGCGGTCAAGCACTCAGGCAAAAATGCCTATGCCATGGCCATGGTGGCACGTTGATGCCAGATGTGCGCCCCCTGCGCTTGCGCCACAACGATGGCTTGCTGATAGCAAGCATGGGCTTGACCTAGATCGGCGTGTGAGCCTGAGGCCAACAGGGCGCCGTGTATACGATGCAACTCAGCTTCATGCCAACGCTCGCCACCTTGTTCTGTCAAGGCCCAAGCATTTGCAATGCAGTCCAGCGCCTCGTCGCGCTTGCCTGCGCGGCCCAGAGCCTCAGCCAATAGCGCCAAAAAGAAGGGTCTCACAATGCCTGCGCCTGTGGCTTTAAAAGCCGCAAGGCCTTCCATCATCCGTGAGATACCTTCTTCAAACTGACCCTGCTGATGGTCACACCATCCGAGTGCAAAACGGGCCATCGCCGCGACATATGCAAAGCCGTGAGCTTGGGCCAAATTCAAACCCTGCTCCAATTGCGGTCGCAGCTTAGCTGGCTCACCTGCATGCAAGTACACCATCGCACCCCATGTTTGAAACCAAGCGAGTGAGTAAGGATGATGCAGTGATTGGGCTCTTTGCAAGATCAAGTCATATGCCTGATCCAGATCATCAACCTCACCCATGATCCATTGCGCCAACAGGCCGTGCACCATGGCCACTAACTTCAAGTCGGTCGAGTACAAGGCGATCAACTGGCGGTCTTGTGGTTCACTGTAGCCAT
This sequence comes from Aquabacterium sp., assembly GCA_030654395.1. Classification (GTDB taxonomy): domain Bacteria; phylum Pseudomonadota; class Gammaproteobacteria; order Burkholderiales; family Burkholderiaceae_C; genus Aquabacterium. The sequence continues at coordinate 54,536 of JAURXM010000095.1, read as the reverse complement.
GCTCGACTTGTTCGACATAAGCCCGCACGCCATCTATCTGCCCGCTGTAGAAGCTCAACTGGGTGTGCATCATGTTACTCACCAACCAAGCGTTGCGGCTATTGGCCTGCTTCGCCAGCGTCGCCATGCGCCTGCCAATAGCCTGTGCTTGCGTGATCTCACCGCGTACTTGGTGATAGACACACACACCCCACAAGGGCCAGATGGCCTCATCGACTTTGTCAGCGGCGCCCGCTAACTCGCTGGCACGAGAGTAGGCCTGAGCCACCTCCGGCGCCGCCCAGCCTTTGCCCACCATGTGCACCGTGCCCAATGAGGCGTTCAACTGCAACTCGATTTGATCGCGCTCCAACGACGCAGACAAGGCTGCAGACGCTTGCAAACCTGATTGCAAATGGGCGATCGCCTCATGCAAGGTCAAACGATGGAGCGCCACATCACTGGCGCGCCGCCAATAGGCAATAGCCACACTGGCCTGCCCTGCGGCCATCGCATGGCGTGCAAGCACAGCCGGTTGCTGCTGCACAGTGAGTGGCTCATTTGTTTGCAGCTGATGCACGATGGCCGCATGCAAAGCCACTTTGCGGTCCTTGAGCAAAGAGTCGTATGCGGCATCCTGCAGCAAGGCGTGCTTGAACACATAAACCGTTGGCCCTTGCGTACCCTCTTTGACGACGACCAAGCCACCAGCCAACAGCGCATCAACGCCTGCATGGATTTGCTGGTCATTTTGCAGCGAAACCGCCGCGAGCAAGTCATGGCTGAACTCGCGCCCGATGACCGAGCCCACTTGGGCCACCTCCTTGGCGACGGCATGGCGGTCCAAGCGAGCCATCAGTGAGTCCTGCAAGGTGGCGGGCAGGCCCAGCACCTCATCGTGCCCCGCACTCGACTGTGCTTGCTGGTCTATCAGGGACCGGGTGAGTTCCTCAACGAACAAAGGCACACCATCGGTTCGGTCCTCTATTTGCTGCGCATACACAGGCGACAAGGCATGATCACCCATTAAACGAGATACCAGCGCCACGACCTCAGACCGCCTGAGCCCAGGGACCTTGATCGCCGTGACGTTGGGCACACGATCAAAATCAGGCACAAATTCGGGGCGGTGTGTGACCACCAACAAAATAGGCAGGTGCTTGGTACACGCCACGATTTGATCCAGCGCCAGTACGGAGGCCGGGTCGGCCCAATGCGCATCCTCAAACAGGATCAACAAAGGCGACTGTTCAGCCTGCGCACGCAACAAGTCACCCAAGATACCTGCGATCTCGCCCTCGCGTTGGTGGGCTGCGCTGATCACCGGGGCGTGCCGTCCGTCAGCGGGCACCGACAGCATCGCAGCCAACAAGGCCGCGTGCCTGTCTGACAAGCCGTATTGGGTTTGCACCAAACTGTCAATGCGATCGAGCTTGACCGATGTAGACGCATCGGCCCGCAAGCGCAGCACACGCTCAAAAGTATCCACGAAGGGATGAAAGGCGCTGTGGATGCGGTGCGCCACACACTGAAACTGCATGGCTTGTAAGCCTGCATTGCCCAGACGATCACGCAACTCTTTGAGCATGCGTGACTTGCCAATACCGGGCTCGCCAGACAACAGCACAACCTGCCCCTGACCTTGCAAAGCGGCCTGCCAGCGCTCGGTGAGCAAACCCAACTCATGCACGCGCCCGACCATGGGGCTGCGCTGATCGCCGTTGCTGGCGTCGAAGCGGGTTGCGCAGTCGCTGACACCCATGACGCGCCAAACTTGGCGAAGCCCACTGACACCCTTCAGTGCATGGCTGCCTTGATCTTCATACAGGAAGCTGCCGGCTGTGAGCTTGCGCGTCAAGTCGCTGATCACGACTGTGTTGGGTCGTGCCAAACCTTGTAGCCGTGCTGCGATATTGGGGGTGTCACCCAAGGCCAACTGCTCTCGGCGTGGGCCCGAGCCAATGTCGCCAATGACCACCTTGCCTGTGTCAATGCCAATGCGCAACTGAAGTTGAACGGCGCCCTGCCCGGCCACTTGGATATCCAGTGCCTCGATGGCTTTGATCAACGCCAGACCCGCATGGGCAGCGCGGGCGGCGGCATCCTCCAGCGCAAGGGGATAGCCAAAGTAGACCAAAACGCCATCGCCCAAATACTGCGCAACGGTGCCGCCACAACGGGTGATCACGGCCACGGCTGCCTGCTGGTAGGCCAGTAAAACCTCACGCCATTGCTCAGGTGTCAATCTGGCGCACAAGGCGGTGGCGTCCACCAAGTCGCAAAACATGATGGTGAGTTGCCGCAACTCGGTATGAGCCGGAGCCACTGTCTGGCTTGATGGGACGGGCCAGTGGGGCAACTGATCCAAATCGCCGATGGCCCGCATCAGGCGTTTTCGGTCACCCAGTGTCAAGCCCAGCTTCTCAAGGTCGACCTCGGTCAAACTGCTGAGTACGTCTTCGGCGATGCCGTTCTCACGCAGCAGTGGCTCAAGTTTGGCCAGCCCCACCGCTGCCAGCCAGTCTGACATGTTGATCAGAGGCGTGTCTGATAAGGGACGCGTCACCACAAGATCAACCGGGCGGAGGCGACAGGGCCCATGTACACACCGATTCAGCATCCATGCCGGCTCCGATGTCTTTGAGTCGTTGCAGCACAAGCGGATCGAGTTGATCTTGCACCAAACCGCTGGCGCGAGACCAAGCGTAGACGGTGAGCACGTCACGCGAGCCCACCTGCCCATAAGCGCGGCTGCGAACCCCATCAAACGGGCGGCCGCCTCAAAGCGCCCCTCCAATGCGGCAAGCAAGGCCAATAAACCGGCGTAGAGGCCAAGCCACTCCCAGTCACGGCTTCGTGAAGCTTCAATGAAGCTGGTCAGTGAGGCGCGTGCAGCAGGCAGATCGCTCTTGACGAAATCAAGGCACGCCACCATCGCCAGCGCATGCAAGACAAAGTTGTCACGCCGATGGCGGCTATTGGCCAATATCTGCTGACAGGTTTCCAAAGCGGTTTCGGTATCACCTAAAGCAAAGCTGACCGAGGCCAAGTCGCTCAAGGTGGCTGACACCACGCCGTCTAGCCCAGCAGACTGCGCTTTGACCAGCAAGGTTTGACATACGCGGCGCGCTTGCGCCATGTGCTCGATCGAGCGAAGCACCCCTATTTCAGCCAACAGGCGCTGGGCACACAGGCGGGCAGGCCAATGGGTTTGCTCTAGGGTGGCCATTTCACTGAGTACGCCCAAGGCCTGTGTGGCTGGTAGCACGCCACTGCCAGCCAAGCAGCGCAAAGCCAAGTACAGGCCACGTTTGTCGGCGGCAGCACGGTATGACGCTGCGGCGCGCAAGGCAAAATCATGCATCAAGGAGTTGCCAACCCCCCAGTACAAGCGACTGCGCTCCAGCCAAAAACGGGCCACTTCAGCGCCCGCTTGCAAGCTGGTGGCCATGGGCTCTAAGGCGTTGCCTCGCTGGCGGCACTCTGGTGCCAAGCCCAGCAGCAAAAACAGCGGACCAGACGCACCTAACAAGCGAATGGCCAGCGCAGGGTCATGCTGAGAAGCCCAATCCATGGCCATGCGAACGTTGTCTACCTCAGGCCCGAAACGCCCAAGCCACTGGGCATCAGACTGAGTCCAATAGGCTTCGTAAGCCGACTCCATGATGGTGCTCAAAACCACGGCATGGCGTTTGCGGATATCAGGTAATTCACCTGATTCGACTAATTTCAGCCCGGCGTAGTCGCGCATGCTGTCGAGCAAACGGTAGCGTGGCGAGTCACCCGCATCGGCCATCACCAAAGAGCGGTCAACCAAAGCGCCCAGCACGTCGATGACAGCCCACTCGTCTAGGTTGTGGTCGTGTGCCAACGCCTTGGCCAAGTCCAGCGTGAAGCCGCCAGCCAGCACAGCCAAGCGCCGGAAAACCGTGCGCTCAGGTTGTGACAACAGGTCGTGACTCCAATCCAGCGCGGCCAACAAGGTTTGCTGACGCGAGGGTGTGACAGTGCTGTTGCCTTGCAGCAGCCTGAAGCGTTCAGCCAAGTGAGCTTCCACACCTTGCAAGCCGAGCAAGGGCACGCGGGCTGCTGCGAGTTTGATGGCCAGCGCCACCCCGTCAAGGCGGCGGCACAAGCCAACAACACGGCCCACATGTGCTTGGGTCAACTCAAAATGGTGGTCGCTGGCCTGCACTTGATCGACAAACAAGGCGACTGAGCCAGACCGCATGGCTTCATCAGGTGACACGTCAGCCTCTGGCACATGCAAAGGCCCTAATCGGAATACGCGTTCACCGGCCACCTTCAGGGGCAATTGGCTGGTTACCAATATCTGTACGTCAGGGGCCCCCACCACCACAGCCTGAACCAAGCGCGCCACGGCATCCAGCACGTGTTCGGCGTTATCAATGACAAGCAAAACCTGCAATGGCTTGAGGGCCAGCACCAGTGTATTCAAAGGGTCTAGGCCACCCGATGGCAAGCCCAAACCCTGTGCCACAAGTGACACCACCAATTGCGCATCTGAAATGCCGGCCAGCTCGACCCACGCGGCGCCGTCTTTGCTTTTCAGGCGCCAGGCATGTGCAACAGCCAAGGCAAAAGCGGTTTTACCGATACCGGCCTGCCCAACCACCGTGATCAATGAGGCCGGAAGTTGTGATTCCAAATCAGCCAAATCGGCATCTCGCCCCCATAAGCGAGATGCCTGAGCAGGCAGCACAGACAGCGCATCAGAAAAACCTGTTTGAAACGGTGCGAGTTCTGTGAGCTGATCAGCTTGCGCTGCGATGTCCGAATCAGACTGAACTGGCAAGCAAAACCGGTAGCCGCGACCAGGCACGGTGGCGATGGCTTTGGCGCCCACCAATTTACGCAGCGCTGATATCTGAACCTGCAGGTTGTTTTCTTCTACAACCAAATTAGGCCATACGCGGTCCATTAACTCCGGCTTGCTGACCAACCGCCCTTGCGCCGACACCAATACTGTCAAAAGATCAACGGCGCGCGCACCCAAGCTGGTGGGCGCGCCATCCAAATACAACAACCGCTCTGCCAGCCGCAGCTCAAAGCGATCAAAGTGGTAACTACCGTTTAACACGTGTTCGCCAGCCGTTCTGATGTTGTTAAGGCCAATCATCGGCCACTTGAGCACGTTCAAAAGCACTATTCAGGTATTTTTAAGAATCAGTTCAGAAAAATAACCGTGACCACCGAGACAATGGTGTCAATTCTAGAGAAATATAGCCGTAACGAGTAGTCAGATTGCAGTATTCCTCACGACTTGTTCATTCGTGAACACCGGCGGATCAATACACAGACACCGTGAAAAGCTTCAAGCACAAACGCTGTCATCCAATACCTGCTTAAACTCAGGTCCGAAGGCCCCGATCAGAAATGGTCAGGGCCTTTGGTTTTTTTACTTGATCTCGAACTGCACGCGGCTGAGGGGGCCTTTGTCATCCGACAAGCCCACAGCCCCCACCTTGGATGCGGTCAACAAAACACGCTCTGGTGGCATCTTGTTGGCCAGATAGGCTTTGACTTGATCGCCTCGCTGATTTGCCAAAGACTGCAGTGCCTCTGCCCCCACTGGTGCACTGGCCATCAGCAATGCAGCCATGTCCTTGTCGGGCAATGTCTTGGCAAGCCCAATCAGGTTGGTGGGTTTGGGTATGCCAGCTGCTTTGTAGGCTGCAGCCAACCAAATCGACTGCTCACCGGGTTCGATCTGGACATCGGCGGGCGCTTGGCTGGCTGAACGCGCTTTAGCAGCCCTCAGCAAAGCGTCCAGATAGCGCTGCCTCAAGCCTTGTGCGTCTTGGGCTGGGTCAGCGCGGCCTGTGGCCTCCAGTTTCAGGCCGGGGCGGTCATTGAGCTTGCTCGCCAGCGTGTCGAGTACTTTTTGGGCGGCACCCGTCAAACTGCTTGAGCCCGGATCAAAGGGCACATAGCCCAACTCACCCGCATCACCACCCCCCAGCAAAGCAAAAGGCGCTGTCACCGCTTTGGTGATCAAATTGGCCAAAACGTGCCAAATGATGCCGCCCACGGAAAACTCAGGGTCATCCAAGGAGCCAGAGATGGGCAAGTTGACATCGATCTCACCTTTGCGGTTTTGGAGCAGCGATACCGCAAAACGCACAGGTAAATCGGTCGCATCAGGGCTATCCACCTTGTCGCCAAAGGTCAATTGATCCAAAAATATCTGATTACTTGCCTCCAGCTTGCCACCATCCACCTTGTAGTGCACCGTGACAGACAGCGTGCCTTTGTCGATGCCGTAGCCCGCGTAGCGTGCGGCGTAAGGTGTCAACCGTGTGAGCTCAATGCCTTTGGCAGAGCCTTGGATATCGGTATAAAGCTTGGGTCCTAACGGGTTGACTTGGCCTGTGATCAACAGGGGCGCCCCATCGTCCACAGCGGCGGACACATTGATCGTGGCGGGGTCTGGTCGGCTCGATGCCACAGCCGACACATCCCCTTCTAGCTGAGTCAAATGCGCCGAGTAATTGGGTTTGATGAAGTTGTCAGTGAAGTCGATACGCCCTTTGCTGAGCCGCACCTGCTGCCAACGCAGTTTGGGTGCGGTGGACGTGGCTTGTGCCACTTTAGCCGGTGCAGGCAGCGCATCGGGGGCGCTGGCCGCTTTGGCTTGGGGCGTGGTCAAAGAGCGTGGTTCAGCCCCTGCCTCGTGTCGCATGATCCCGGCCAGATTCAAATGACCGTCCGGGTTGATGATGACGCGTCCGTAAAAGTCCTGTAAAGCGATGCGCCCCAGATCAGCGTCCAACGTTTGGTTGGCCCAGGCCATGTCGACCCCATCCAGCGTCAAGGCCTGCCACTTCAAAAAATCAGCGTCGTTGACGCGATCTTGCACACGCAACTCACCTATGCCCAAACGCCCTTTGTAACGCGCCTTCAGGCCACCTTGAGCTTCTGCTTGCAGGTCAACCTGCCCGTCGACCTGCGCGCGTGCTGCGACCAGCCGAATGTTGGCCATCGGGTCAATATAGGGTTGAACGGCAGCCAGATCCAGCCCTGAGATACGCACTCGGGCATTCAAAGACAAGGGTTCCGGCGTCAAGGCACCCGTGATCTGAACCCGACCCCGGCCTTGTGCAACGGTGCTCACATCGAGCTTGATCGGGCGACTCAGGTCATGGGACAGGTCCGCCAGATTCAGGCTGGTTTGCTTGAGCTCGAACTGTGCCGATGGACTGACCGCTTGATCCGTGAAGCGGATCAAGCAATCCGCGCAGGTCAAGGCCTTGAGCGCCATCTGAGCTTGAGCCTGTGATGCCGCAGGCGCCTGCTTGCTGGCGCCTGCGTTGATGGGCAGGCCAAAAAAATCACCCTTTACCCCACGGGTGATTGCTGCATCCAACTTGGCTATATCAAGGCGTTCGATGGTGATGCCGTTCAGGGCGCTCGCCGAGTCCTTATCATTGGGCTTGCTCGTGCGCGTGCTCATATCCACCTGGGCTTGTATGCCATCCACGCTCAGGCTGTCGAACTGAAGGTGGTCGCCGCCCTTTGCATTCAAGGGGACGGCATTGAGCTGGCTCAACCGCACATGGCCTGAAAGCAAACGTGCTTGCGCAGGCTCCAAGGCCGATGCTGTTTTCAAGCGGGCGCTGAACTGCGCCTGAACCGCCAACTGCCCTTGCTTGACCTGCAGCGGCAGTGGGACCACGCGAGACAAGGGGCGCAACCACCCTTGGAGTGGCAGCTTGTCTAGGTTGATATGGCCATCCACCAATTGTTTGGCAAGCTGAACATGCCCTTGTGCGAGCAAGCTGGCGTCCAAATCATCGCGAACCTCAAGGTGCCAACTGGCGGGCACGGCCGATTTATCTGAACTGAGGCCCTCTGCGCTGATACGCAGCGCGGCCACAGTGGGCCACGCTTTGTCTTTGGCCATGTCATTTTGAGGCTGCAAAGACAGGCTACCCGTGTTGATGCGCAGTTTACCCACCCGCCAAGCCCAAGGCGCCCCAGATGTGGCGGGCTGCTGTTTCTGCCCCAATGGGCGTTGTGCGGGTGCGGGTGCGAGCAAAGCTTGAAGACGCACACCGTCTAGCGCGATAGAGCCTACATGCACCTGCCGCTCCAAAGGCAGCGCATCGACCCCGTCCACAGCCAAAGTAGTCCATGCCGTATCAGCACGGCTCACGCCCGCCGCAGCGGGCAACACCATACCCACATCCAGCTGACTGAGCTTGAAGCCGCCTTGTATCGCCAAACGCGGCACAGCAGGTGGCTGACGGGCATCAAACTGCACCGTCAATGCCGTATCAAGCCGACCGCTTTGCGCCTTGATCTGCAAGTCAGCAGGTAAAAAGGGCTGCACCGCCATGAGCCAATGAGGTACATCCATGCCATCCGCATTCAGCTGGACTTGTGCATGAAAGCCTTCACCATAAAAAGGCAAGGCTGAGCCTTTGATCTGGATGGGGCTGCCGTCCACGTGCGCTGACAATGAAGGCTGAACCTCAACCTGGATATGGCTGGGCAGGCTAGACACAAAGGGCACGCCCAGGTGCAACTGGTCAATGCGGTGCGACTGCCCCAGAACACGGTCTGTGTAACGCACCACGCCGTCTTGCAAAACGATGTTGAACACAGCGAAGCGCGCTGGCCCACTGTCTACTGGGGCAGATTGAGGCTGAGCCTGCAGGCGAGCCAACAAGGCCGAAAAGTTGAATGTATTGGCCGACTGGCGCTCAATCCAGAGATCAGGTTTGACCACACTGACGCGTCGCAATACGGGGGCCAGTCTCCAGAGAGACTCCAGCGACAGCTGTACCTCCAGTTTCTGCACTTGCAGAATGGGCAAAGCAGCGGGCCCGACACGCAGGCCATCAAGCGCCACGACCCAGCTCAGGGGGTGGATGTGCAAGTCATGGATGACCACGGGCTCGCCCAGCGCTTGCGTGGCTGCAGCCTCGATGCGCGGGCGCAAGAAGCTGGGCAACCACGCACCGACGACGCCGATCCATAATGCCACCACAGCGAGCAAGGCCAAAGGCAAGCGTCCCCAGCGTGCCCAGCGGGATGGGTTGGTGGAGGCAGGGGCAAGTGTGGTCATGAAAGCAGGTCTCAGCAGTGCAGCCCTGCCATGTTACTAGCTGCGCAGCTTGGCGAGATCTTGAGGCCGATCGACATCCAGCAGCACGCCTGGGTCATCGACATGGATCGCCTCGACTTGGTGCCAGTCCAGCAACTGGCGTGCACCCTGATCCCCCGTCAGTTGACACAAGGCAGCAAAACAACTGCGAGGCAAGCCACGTGGCTGGCCAAGTTGGCCACGATAGACGGGCACCACAGCTTGCGAGCGCATGCTGAGTGCTTGCCGCAATGCCAACAAAGTCTCGCTGGCGATAGCAGGCATGTCCGCCAAGCCCACAACAACCCCCGTCACATCCATGTGCGTCAGCAAGGTCTTGGCGCCACAAGCCAGCGAGTGGCCCATGCCCAGACCAGCCTGCTCGTTGACAAGGCACTGTGCGCCATGCCGCTTGGCGACGTCGGGAGCAAAAGCATCAAGCGGGCCGACGACCAACCACACAACATCAAACACCTCGGTGTACTGCGCCACGACGGCGTCGAGCATGCTGCGGCCATCAGGCAGCACAGCTTGCCGTTTGTCGCTGCCAAATCGGGAGGACTGGCCTGCAGCCAAGATCAACCCGGCGATGCGCATGGTGTGCTGGTGCTGGTGCCGACACAGCAGCCGTTTTCGATCATGCGCGAGACTTGGATCAACTCGGCCGCGATCGACACGGCGATTTCGGCGGGCGAGCGTGAGCCAATGTGCAAGCCCACAGGGCCTCGCAAGGCGGCCACCTGATCGGCGCTCAGATCGAACTCACGCAGGCGGGCCTTGCGCCGCGTGTTGGTGATGGTCGAGCCCAGTGCGCCCACATAAAAAGCCCGCGACTTCAGCGCCTCCATCAAGGCGAGGTCATCCAATTTAGGATCATGGGTCACGGTGACGACTGCGGTGCGCTCATCACAGGCAAAGGCCACCACAGCGTCATCCGGCATGGTGTGCCAAAGCGTCGCATCCGGGGCGTGCCAGCCCCCCGTGTACTCGGTGCGTGGATCGCACACCGTCACCGCGTATCCCAAGGACTGCGCAATGGGCAACAAATAGAGACTGAGCTCGGTTGCGCCAATGATCAACAAACGCCTGCGTGGCCCCAACACATGGGTCAGGCTGTGTGCGTCATCCGTGAAGTCAAGCTGCCCCGATCCGCTCAGCAAGGTCATCAGACCGGAGGCGTAATCGACCCGTCTGGCTACGGTTTGTTGTGCACAAATGGCCCGCCATGCTTGCTCAATCAGATCAGGCTGCCAGAATGGCTCAATCGCCAAGCGCAAGGCGTTGCCGCAAGGCAGGCGATAGCGTTCACGCTCGGCGGCATCGCGCCCATAAACACGCACAGCTACCTTGGGCGCATCAGGCGCTTGGGCAGCCCAGAAGTGCCCGCTCATCACCTCATGCACCAGATCGTCTTCCACACAACCACCGGATACGGAGCCCTTGATCAGGCCTTTCTCACTGATCACGGCCATGGCGCCAGGCGGGCGCGGACTGGCGCCAAAGGTGCGCAACACGGTCACCAAGACGCTGCGCTGTCCGGCTTGATGCCAGCGCAGCGCTTGATCAAGCACCTCGTGCTCGTTACTGTGCATGGGCCAATCGGATAGGCAAAGACCGGATGCGTTGCTTGGTCAGCGCGTACAAGGCATTGGTCACAGCTGGCGCGATGGGTGGCGTGCCCGGCTCACCAACGCCACCGGGAGAGGCTGTGCTCGGCACAATATGGGTCTCGATCACGGGCATCTGTGCCAGGTGCAGCACGTCGTAACTGGGAAAGCTGCTTTGCTCGATACGGCCATTGGCCACGGTGATCTCACCAAACAAGGCGGCACTCAAGCCAAACACGATGGCGCTTTGCATCTGAGCCTCGACCGTGTCTGGGTTGACCACCACACCGCAGTCAATGACGCAGACCACACGGTGCACTTTGACCTGCCCTGAGACGATGGAGACCTCCGCGACTTGCGCACAAATCGACCCGAAGGATTCGTGCAAAGCGATGCCTCGTGCATGCCCTGCTGGCAATGGCGTCCCCCATGCGGCCTTGTTGGCAGCCAAGTCGAGAACCGCTTTGTGACGCGGGTGTGCATTCAACAAACTGCGTCTATAGGCACAGGGGTCTTGGCCCACGGCGTAAGCCAACTCGTCCACAAAACTTTCGGTAAAAAAAGCGTTGTAGGAGTGACCAACACTGCGCCATGCACCCACGGGCACGTGAACCTCAGGGCGTATCTGCTTGACGTCGATATGGTCAAAGGCATAAGGGATGTCAAACGCCCCTTCAATCTGATTTTTATCCGGTGTATTGGATGCCATCGATGGCAACAAACGCCTCATGGCATCAAAGCCCATGGACTGGGCCACCACCTTGTTGGACCAAGCTGTCACGCGACCTTGTGCATCAACGGCAGCCTTGAACTCGGACAGTGCTGCAGGGCGATACATGTCGTGCTGCATGTCCTCTTCACGCGTCCACAGCATTTTGACTGCGCGGCCATCAAGCTGTTTGGCAATGGCCACGGCTTGCTCGACCATGTCCACCTCCAGCCGACGGCCAAAGCCTCCACCCAGATAGGGTACATGCAAGGTCACCTTGTCGCTGTCGACACCGGCCACTTGACTGGCCTTCCACTTGGCCAAGGAGGGTGACTGGGTCGAGCACCAAACTTCAACCTGGCCATCCTTGACTTGGGCCACGCAGTTGACAGGCTCCATCGCGGCATGGGCCAGATACGGCGCCCAATAGGTGGCCTCTATCACCTTGGCAGACTGCTTCATGGCCTCAGCCGCATCACCCTTGGTGCTGTACGAAAACCCTTTTTGCGTCGCCAACTCTGACTTGAATTTTTGAGCAATATCAGCCGACGAGATACGGTCGTTTGGCGATGGGGCATAGGTGATTTTCAGCTCGGCCAGCGCCTGCTTGGCACGCCACCAGCTGTCAGCCACGACCACCACACCTTGCGGGATCTGCAACACCTTGATCACACCCCTGCGCTGGCGCACGGCCGTGTCATCAAACGACGCCACCTTGGCGCCAAAAACGGGTGACTGCGCCAAGGCTGCATAGACCATGTCTTCGACGCGCACATCAATACCGAACACGGCAGAGCCATCCACCTTGGCAGGGATGTCATTGCGTTGTATGGGCTTGCCAATCAACTTGTATTTGGCAGGATCCTTGAAGGGCACATCGGACGGTGGACTCAAAGCTGCGGCCTCATGGGCCAACTCACCAAAGCCCAACTTGGCACCGGTCTTGCCATGGATGACTTGGCCATCCGCGACTTGGCAATCAGCTGGTGCAATACCCCATCGCTGCGCTGCGGCTTGCACCAACAAGGCGCGTGCTGTGGCACCGGCCAAACGCAAGGGCTCCCACGCATCACGGATGCTGGTCGAGCCCCCCGTCACTTGCAGCGACAACATGTAGCCCAAGCGCTGGACACTGCCTTTGACCATGCGAGCCAACACGCTGTCATCATCAGCATGGAAGGGCACCATGTTGAGCATCAACGTTGAGTTGGCGTAGATACGCGCGACAGGCGCTTGCTCGACGCGCACGTCTTCCCAGCGTGCATCCAACTCTTCCACCAAAAGCATGGGCAAGGCCGTCATCACGCCCTGCCCCATTTCAGACCTGGGCACCGCCACCGTCACCAAACCATCGGGTGAAATTTTGACCCAGCCATTGAGCGCCACTTGCCCCGCATCAACCGGGAACTCACTGTGGCCCAATCTGTCGACCGCACTGGGCTTGCCGCAACCGACCAGCAAACCGCCCGACACCGCGGCCCCGGTGATCAGGAACTGGCGCCTTGATACCAGCGCGGTCATGCCAGCACCTGCGCAGTCTGGGTTAAACCTTGTTCGGCAGCTGAATGAATAGCCGCCCGCACACGCTGGTAAGTGCCGCAGCGGCAGATGTTGGTCATGGCCGCGTCAATGTCAGCATCTGTGGGATGTGGGTTACCGCGCAACAAAGCCGTGGCCGCCATCAACATGCCCGACTGGCAGTAACCACATTGCGGCACCTGATGGGCCACCCATGCAGCTTGCAGCCGGGTCAGGATCACATCATCTTTGGATTCGATGGTCTGGATCGACTTACCCGCGACCGCCGCGACTGGCATCACGCAGGATCGCACCGCGACCCCGTCCATGTGAACCGTACAGGCCCCGCAGGCCGCCACGCCGCAGCCGAACTTGGTGCCTGTGTGGCCCAGTTCGTCACGCAGCACCCACAACAAAGGCATGTCATCTTCGACATCAACCGAGACGGCTTGCCCATTAAGCTTGAATGTATGCATGATGTACAGCGTACACCTTCACACATGTGACTGTCAAGAAGGGTACAGTCAAGGTCATGTCTTACCCCCAAAAACTCAGTACAGAGACCATCTTAGTCAGCGCCATGAGCTACATCGGCACCCATGGCCTAGATACGCTGACCATGCGTACGCTGGCAACCACATTGGGTGTCACACCCAACGCCCTGTACCGCTACTTCCCCAGCAAGGCCGCACTTGAATACGCCATGGCCGATCAAGCTGGGCTGGCCATGCTGACCGTGCTGAAGCAAGCTGCTGCGAACAAAAACCCATCGCAAGCCATGGTGGCTATCGCCAAGGTCTATGTGCAATTTGCCTGCGACAACCACGCCTTGTACGCCCTGAAAATGCGCCACGGCGCCGACCCGCTCGGCAGGCCCAACAGCCACGATGCGGTCTGGGCGTTTGTCATGGATGTGGTGGCCCGCTTGCAGACCCGGTGGGACACCAAAAACCTAGCCATGTCATTGTGGGCGTTCTTGCATGGTTTGGTTGAACTGAACCACGCGAATCTGCTCGAAGGCAGACCGCCAGAAGCGGCCATGACAGTCGGACTTGAAGTGTTGTTAGCCGGTTTAACGTCACCACAGTAGTTGCCTATGCCACCACGCCACCACACCACAGGGCCACTGCGCGAAGCCATCGCGCTGCACACACGCTCTGATGAGTCCACTTGCGTGCAAACGTGGTTGCGTGATGCAACACTGACACCTGACACCGCCGCATCGACACAGGCCTTGGCCACGCACTTGGTCACCGCGTTGCGTGACCGAGAGGTGGACACGGGGCGATCAGGGCGCGTGCAGGCCTTGATGCAAGAGTTCACGCTGTCATCACAAGAAGGCGTGGCCTTGATGTGCCTCGCCGAGGCCTTGCTGCGCATCCCCGATGAAGCCACCCGTGACGCCTTGATCCGCGACAAAATCGCCCACGCCAAGTGGGCCGACCACTTGGGCCACAGCCCCTCGCTGTTCGTCAACGCCGCCACTTGGGGGCTGGTGCTGACGGGCAAACTGGTTCAAAGCCACAGTGAAACCGGACTAGGCGCCGCCATCAAGCGCGCGGCGGTCAAAGGTGGTGAGCCCCTGATCCGCAAAGCAGTGGATGTGGCCATGCGTTTGCTGGGCGAGCAGTTTGTGATGGGCCAAACCATTGAACAAGCGCTCAGTCACGCTGGCCCGCGTGAAGCGCAAGGCTTCAGGCACTCCTACGACATGCTGGGTGAAGCGGCCCTGACCGCCGCCGATGCACACAGCTACCTGCAGGCATACGAGCACGCCATCTTGGCCATTGCCCAATCAGCCCCAGGTCAGGGCTTGTACGAAGGCCCGGGCATCTCGATCAAACTGTCTGCACTGCACCCGCGCTACTGCCGCGCCCAATATGCACGGGTGATGGACGAGCTCTACCCTCGCCTGCTGTCGCTCGCCCGTTTGGCCCGCCGACACCATATCGGCCTGAACATCGATGCGGAAGAGTCAGACCGCCTAGACCTGTCACTGGACTTGCTGACGCGCCTGTGCAAGGAGCCCGATCTGCACGGATGGGATGGCATCGGCTTTGTGGTGCAGGCTTACCAAAAGCGTTGCCCCTGTGTGCTGGACTATTTGATCGACTTGGCACGCGCCACCAAACACCGTCTGATGATCAGGCTGGTCAAAGGGGCTTACTGGGACAGCGAGATCAAGCGTGCACAGATCGAGGGCCTCAGCGACTACCCTGTCTACACCCGCAAGGTACACACCGATGCAGCATACCTAGCCTGCGCGCGCAAACTGCTGGCTGCCCCTGCCGAGGTCTACCCACAGTTCGCCACGCACAACGCCCACACGCTGGCCGCGATCTACCAAATGGCCGGCCCCGACTACCACCTCGGCCAGTATGAGTTCCAGTGCCTGCATGGCATGGGTGAGCCCCTGTACGAGTTGCTGGCAGACAGGCCTTGCCGCATCTACGCACCAGTTGGCACGCACCAAACGCTGTTGGCCTACCTCGTCAGGCGCTTGCTTGAAAACGGCGCCAACACCTCATTCGTGAACCGCATTGCTGACGATGCCGTGCCCGTGGATGAATTGATCGCTGACCCTGTCGATTGCATCATGTCCGCAGCCCAGCATGAAGGCTGCATAGGCGCGCCCCACCCCGCCATCGTCAAACCTGATGCGCTGTTTCAGCCCGATCGTTTGAATTCGGCAGGGCTTGATCTCCATGATGCGCACACCTTGAACCAGCTGTATGAGCAACTGGCCACGCTTGAGCAAGACCCGCTGCCCCCTGTTCAACACGCCACATTGACGGACATCGAACGCGCGGCACACTCCAGTGCACTGTATGCACCTGCATGGCGATGCACCCCAGTGGCGCAACGTGCTGACGCGTTAGAGCGTGCTGCCAACCTGATGCAAACGCGCACCCCTGCGCTGATTCACCTGCTGGTGCAAGAGGCGGGCAAAACGCTGGGCAATGCCATCGGCGAGATACGCGAGGCCATCGATTTCTTGCGCTACTACGCTGCGCAAGCTCGATCGCAATGGGTTGATGGCCAGCATCAGCCAAGAGGGCCCATCGCCTGCATCAGCCCATGGAACTTCCCGTTGGCCATTTTCACCGGGCAAGTAGCCGCCGCACTGGTCGCAGGCAACACCGTGCTGGCCAAACCGGCAGAACAAACGCCCCTGATTGCAGCCTTGGCTGTGGCCCTGTTGCATGAGGCGGGCGTGCCGCTTGAAGCGCTTCAACTGCTACAAGGCAGTGGGGCGCAGGTCGGCGCGACGCTGGTGGCACAGACCCCAATCAGGGGCGTCATGTTCACAGGCTCAACGGCCGTCGCCCGGCTGCTGCAACAGCAACTGGCTGGTCGGCTGGATGATGAGGATCGCCCACTCATTTTGATCGCCGAGACAGGTGGTCAAAACACCATGATCGTCGACTCATCAGCCCTGCCTGAACAGGTCGTCCACGATGTCATGACCTCGGCCTTTGACAGCGCAGGCCAGCGTTGCTCAGCCCTGCGCGTGCTGTATCTGCAAGAGGACATCGCCGAGCGCGTGCTCACCATGCTGAAAGGCGCCATGAACGAGCTGCAACTGGGCGACCCCAGTAAGCTGAGCACCGACATCGGGCCCCTGATAGACCATGCCGCACGACATGCCGTCCAGCAACACATCGACAGCATGCGGGCACAAGGGTACAGCGTCTACCAAGCACCCTCTGCACTGAACGCAGTCAGGACCCACGCGCCAGGCAATTTTTTGGCCCCCACCCTGATTGAGATCGACACCATATCCGCGTTGACGCACGAGGTCTTTGGCCCTGTCTTACACGTGCGGCGATTCAAGCGAGGCGAGCTGCCCCAGCTGATCGACGAGATCCACGCTACCGGCTATGGCTTGACCATGGGCGTGCACAGCCGCATCGACGAGACCATCGACCTGGTGACAAGTCACGCCAACATAGGCAACCTCTATGTGAACCGCAACATGGTCGGCGCCGTCGTGGGTGTGCAGCCATTTGGAGGCGAAGGCTTGTCTGGAACCGGCCCTAAAGCAGGTGGGCCTTTGTACCTGAACCGGTTGCTGGCGCCATCCTTCAGCACACCACACAACGCAGGCTACATGCCTGTGCGCACACCCGAAGCGCTGCAGAGCTTGATGGCTTGGTTGGCAAGCAAGCCGCTACCGGAGGCCCCCTCCTTATCCGCCTATACAGCTTGGCTTGCCCAAAATTGCCCCAGTCAAGAACCCGTCACGCTGCGCGGCCCAACGGGTGAGCGAAACACCTACCGACTGCAAGCACGCCCTGCCGTGCTCTGCTTGGCAGCGCACCCCGCCGACTTGGTCTGCCAACTGGCCACGGTGCTGGCGGCCGGTTCGCGCGCCATCTGGCCCAACAGCCCATGCACGCAAGCGCTCCATCAGCAGCTGCCGATCACGGTTCAACATCACATTGAACGGGTTGACGATATCGACGCGACGCCATGGGATGCCGTACTCATGCATGACACGCGGCAGGCCATCATCAGCATGAACACCCGCCTGTCCTTGCGCCCCGGTGCCATCGTGTGCTTGCAAGCCGCGCCAACAGGCTGCCACCGGGCAGGCACATTCAGCGTGGTCGCACTGATGACAGAGCGATCCGTCTCTGTCAACACCGCAGCCGCTGGGGGCAATGCCAGTTTGCTGACGCTGGACAGTTAGACATGCGCCGTCAGCACCACAGTCAGACTACCTAAGTCACCAAACACCATGGACACCAGCTTGTCAACAGGCAAGCCAAAGGTACCCGCGTACGATCCTGTGATCACAACTTGCCCAGCTTGCAGGCCCTGCCCGCTTTGCCGCAGGTACTCCGCCAACCAATACAACGGTGCACGCGGCATGGCATCGGGGTGCTGACCGGCCAGCGTGGCGTCCCCGGTGCCCTCGCAACCCTCCAATCGGATGCCGATGGGCATGTGTGATGTGTGGCGCGCCACGTCGCCATCAACCTCAGGCCCCAGGAACAGCCCTTGGTTGACGAGCCCGTCGGCGAGTTTGTCTGCAAAGCTCAACTCAGCATCATCGGCGTATCGGCTGTCGATCAACTCCAGCGCAAGGTGCGTATGGGCGATGGCGGCATCCACATCGGCGGGTTCATAAGGCTGATCACGAACAGGCAGATCGCAGCCCATCACAAAGGCCAGTTCAGGCTCAACCCGAACCCGCCCTTCATGCGCCCATGCTGAACAAGGACTGCTGCGGCAAATGCTGCTGGCATAAATCGGGGCCACCACCACCTTACCCGGCCCTGGGCTGCCGCACTTCCAGCCGCCAATGGTGTCACCCATCAAGGTGCTGACGGCTGATTGAATCGCCAGCGCCTCAGCCAAGGACTGTGGGCGCAACGGCTCAGGTAAGCGCGGCCCCACGGTACCGGTCAAACGCCTGTCGGCCAAAATCTGCGCGGCAGCCAAAGCCTGCGGTGAATGAAGCAGCATGTGTGTCAATGTCCTGTGTCTGCACTGGTCACAGCTTGTTCCACTTCGACCAGTGTGGCTTGGGTTGCAAGCAACCATGATGGCTCACTGGCCTGCGCACGACGCACAGCTTGCACAGCCGCGCGCCTTGCTGCAGTGATGTCACCCAGTTTGAGTCGTGCTGTTGCTAGGTTATTCCATGCGACAGCGCTGTCGTGCTGATCGGCCATGCGCTGGAAGATGTCTGCCGCAGCACGGACATCCCCCGAAGCAAACAGGGTATTGCCCAGACCCAAGCCCAACACAGGGTTGTCTGGCCAGCGTTGCAACGCCGATTGATAAGCTATACGCGCCACTTTGGGCGAATTCACCCGTTCAAATCCCACACGCCCCTCCACCACGGCGGACTCGACCGCGGTCAAGGGCAACACATCAGGGGGCAAGGCCACGAAGGCCCAATACTGTGATCGGGCCCAAGTGTGCTCGAATGTGGCCAAGGGCAAAGCCAGTTCACGCGTGGCGCCAGATCTCAACAACACCTCGCCCGCATCCAAGTCATAGCCGATGACCACGGCGTAATGCCACATTGGGTAGAGACTCAAACCCAAGTTCAGCAACACCAGCACGGGGTGGCCCGCAGCCACCTCGCGCAACAGCGGCGTCAACTCGGGCTTGATTCGGGTGCTGACAAGGCCATGTCGGCGTGCCGCAGCCAGCATCTCTATTTGCAGGCTGCCACCCCGACCGGGCACAAACACCTCGCTGCTGAGCGCATCAGGTGTCACATCAAGGCCTGCGACTCCAGCTGCGCCCAGCACCGTCGCCAAGGCTGCTGGCCCACACTGCAGGGCCGTTTGCGCAAAAAAAGGCGTGGCTGTGAGGTTGGCGCGCGTGGGTAAATCGGCGGGGCGTGCCTCCAACAAGGTGGCCGTTTGCACCGCACGCAGTGACGCGCAACCAGACAAGGCGCCTAAGCACATGCACAGCACGAACCAGCCGACATGGCGCAGCAACCTTGCCATCCACATAGCCGATCAGCGAATAGAGCGCGTGAAAGGGAACACCTTGGTGAAGCCCAGAATGTCCGTGACCAAGAGCACAAAGAAGATCAGCACGATCACACCAAGGATGTCCGATGCGCCCGCAGGTGCGGTGTCAAGTTGATCAGCCAGCGACACCAGTTCGGCATCAGACAGCGAGCCCACACGTGCGCGCGCCGCATCCATGTCCACGCCTTTGTCCATCAATGCTTGCGCGACATCAGCACGGTTGAGCATGCCCAGCACATGCACACGGCGAGCAGACACTTCGGCATCAGCAGCTTGTGTGGCCACAGACTCCGTGGTGATGAGTGCCGCTTGGGCCGCTTGCAAACCAGCTGAGTGGCTCAAAGCAATGGCCACACTCCAGGCGACGATTTTCTTGGTATAACGCATGATGATTGACTCCAGTTAAAAAGGGTTAAGGGCGATCAAGTTACCCATTGTCCGCCCAATTTGGTTTGCGCTTTTCAAGGAAGGCACGCACGCCCTCCCGTTGATTGGGGCCGTCAAACAGGTCCACGAACTTCTCACGCTCCAATGCCAAGGCCGCATGACGCGGCACACCTTGGCGCGCGGCATGAATGAGCTGTTTGCTGTAAGCCACGCCTTCTGGGCTCAAGGTGGCCACGCGTGCGGCCATCTCACGTGCTTTGGCCAAGGCGGCGCCCGTGTCCACGACTTCTTCGACCAAGCCGATGCGCAAAGCGATTTCAGCGTCCACGCGTTCGTTGGTCAAAATCATGCGCTTGGCCCAGCCTTCTCCGACCAACCAAGGCAAGGTCTGTGTGCCACACCCAGTTGGCAACAAGCCCACCGAGGGCTCAGGCAAGGCCATTTGTGCATGGCGCTCGGCGATGCGGATATCACAAGACAAGGCGCACTCTAGGCCACCACCCATCGCAAAACCGTTGATGGCGGCAATCACCACCGCACGGGCCTCTTGCAAGGTAGCGAAAGCCTCACCAAAACACTTGGCCACATCCCGCGCAACAGCCTTGTCGCCATCAGCCATGGCGTTCAGGTCGGCACCTGCACTGAAAAACTTAGGGCCCTGCCCTGTGATGATGATCGCGCGCACACGCAGATCAGCGTTGAGTGACAACACCGTTGACTGCAATTGGCGCAGTCCATCCAAACTCCATGCATTGGCGGGTGGGCGGTTGAGCGTCAGCGTCGCGATGGCGCCTGTCGTGTCGATGTCAAGTTCAATCATGGTGTGCTGAGGTCTCTCAATGGGTTAGGCGGGCAGTTCAACAGCCATGGCGGTGGCCTCGCCCCCACCAATGCACAACGCGGCCACGCCTCGGCGCAGGCCACGTTGTTTCAATGCGTGGATCAAGGTCACCAAAATGCGGGCACCCGATGCGCCAATGGGGTGTCCCAAGCCACAAGCGCCACCATGCACGTTGAGCTTGTCATGCGACACACCCAACTCACGCATGGCGTACAAAGTGACCACAGCAAAGGCTTCGTTCACCTCAAACAAGTCCACATCAGCCACCGACCAACCAGCCTTGTCCAAGACGCGGCGAATAGCAGGCACGGGCGCCGTGGCGAACTGCGTCGGATCGGCTGCGTAGGTGCTGTGTGCCACGATACGCGCCAGCACAGGCCAGCCACGCTGCTCGGCCACGCTGGCCCGTGTCAACACCAAGGCGGCGGCACCGTCCGATATCGAGGCTGAACTGGCGGGCGTCACCGTGCCATCTGGCCTGAACGCAGGTTTAAGTCGGGTGATTTTGTCGGGCTGGCATTTGCCCGGCGTTTCATCTTGCGTGATCAATGTGCGCTCGCCTTTGATGATCAGGGGCACGGGCACCACTTCACCAGAGAAAGCGCCCGACTCCACAGCGGCACGCGCGCGCAAAACGGACTCCGTTGCATAAGCGTCTTGCTGGGCTCGCGTGAAGCCTTGTTGCTCAGCCACCAAGTCAGCGTAATGACCCATCAGCTCGCCACCATAGGCATCTTGCAAACCATCAATGAACATGTGATCCAGTGTGCGCCCATGCCCCAAGCGCTGGCCTGCACGCTCGGCTGGCAGTAAATAAGGCGCGTTGGTCATGGACTCCATGCCGCCTGCGACGAACACATCGGCCACACCAGCGCGCAATTGGTCATGGGCCAGCATCACGGTTTTCATGCCCGATCCGCACATCTTGCTCAAGGTGGTTGCGCCCACAGCATGCGGCAAACCGGCGGCAACCAAGGCTTGGCGTGCGGGCGCTTGGCCCACGCCGGCCATCAGGCAGCAGCCCATGAGCACCTCGGCCACCTCATCAGTGAAAGGCACGCCCGCCTGAGACAGCGCGCCTGCAATCGCCACGCCACCCAAAGCGGGTGCGCTCAAGGCTTGAAACTGACCTTGAAAGGAGCCGATAGGCGTGCGCTTGGCGCCCACCACAACGATGGTATCTTGGGGTTTGGTATCACTCACAGCGGCATCTCACTTGGTTATTGAATGGACAGGCACGTGGTATTCAAAGGGGATACACGCCTGAAGGCGTATGACGCATTATCCATACCGGGAACATTAGAATCAGGCGACGGGATCGGGGCCACCCCAACACATGAATCTAATCGAACAACGCAAACTGCTGGCCTACGCCGTGAAATGGCTGGCACTGGCCACCTTGGTGGCCGTGTTGGCTGGCTCAGCCTCGGCCCTGTTCCTGCTCATGCTGGACTGGGCCACAGTCACGCGCGAATCACATCGCTGGCTGCTGTGGCTGCTGCCTGTTGCCGGGTTTGTTGTCGGCTGGGTTTACTTGCAGGTGGGGCAAGGCGTCGAAGGCGGCAACAACCTGCTGATAGACGAGATCCATGACCCCAAGCAGACCGTGCCCTTGCGCATGGCCCCCCTGATCCTGCTCAGCACCGTCATCTCACATTTGTTTGGCGCTTCAGTTGGCCGCGAAGGGACCGCTGTGCAGATGGGAGGAGCCCTCGCTGATCAGGTGACACGCTGGTGTCGTCTTGATCAAGCAGATCGGCGTATTTTGTTGATGGCGGGCATCAGTGCGGGGTTCGCCTCGGTCTTTGGGACACCTTTGGCTGGCGCCGTCTTCGGCATCGAAGTACTGATACTCAAACGCATGCCAAACGCAGCCCTGTGGCCCTGCTTTGTCGCTGCGATGGTGGCTGATCATGTCACCATGCTGTGGGGCATACAGCACACGCACTACACAGCAGGCGCCATCCCAAGCATATCGCTTTGGAACCTTTGTGCGATGGCAATGGCTGGCATCGCATTCGGTTTGGTCGGTATGGTTTTTTCAAAAAGCAACCATGCCCTCGCGGATATCATGAAGCAGCACATCCCCTACGCACCCTATCGGCCGCTCATCGGCGGGACTGTGCTGGCTGTGGTGATCTGGTTCACGGGCGCCTGGCGCTATGCTGGATTGGGCCTACCTGCTGTGCTTGAATCGCTGTCGCAGCCCGTACCCATATGGGATTTCGCGGCCAAACTGGCCCTCACTGTGGCCTCTCTGGGCAGCGGGTTCAAAGGCGGGGAAGTGACACCGCTGTTTTTCATTGGGTCAACCTTAGGCAACGCACTGGCACCGCTGCTGCAGATGCCCTTGGGGCTGCTGGCCGCCGTGGGTTTTGTCGCCGTGTTCGCTGGTGCTGCCAATACACCATTAGCCTGCACCATCATGGCCATGGAACTGTTTGGGGCGCCCATTGGGGTCTATGCGGCACTGGCCTGCATGGTGAGCTACCTGTGCTCGGGACATACAGGCATCTACAAGGCACAGCGCACCGTGCGGGTCAAACACAAGGCCTGAGCCGGGCTCACGTGACAGCGCATCCGCTTGATCACCTTGAGGCCGCGCTTGTCATACAGGTCTTGCTCAACCAGCGCGATGGGGGCGTCACGCAAAATCAAGGTGTATTTGTAGGCGTCTTGTGCAAGTTGGTGACGTCAGACGACACGTGCTGTGCACCAATACGCTGGATCATCACGCCCTACGCCTTGTCGTAGTCAAAAGCAACGATGCGTTTGCCCGCCATGGCATCAACCGAGTTGATGTGGCGGACATTGACAAAAAGGTAGGCAGGCCCGATCGGCAAGATGCCACCCACGTCATAGTCGCCTTGAACCATCATCTAGGTCACCAGTAGTGAAGCATCAACAGCCGGTGGTGTTGGTGGTGATGATGGGGGTGGTTCCAAAGCTAACCGCCTCCCTGTAATCAACGTAGCAAGCACTGGGGTTTTTGGCCCTGTCAACCTGAAATCGGGTGTTGTACATGCTCACGCCAACCGCGGTAACCCCCTGGATGTTGACCCACGCATCGATGCCAGTGCTCACGGTTTCCCCTGCGTTGGGGTAGCCGTTGTAAAAGGCGTGGGCTTTGCCATCGACCGTGATGCTTACCGGCTGACCAATACCGCAGCTGGTAAAAGTCAAACATTTGACGTAGGCCATGTTCATTGCCGAAGCGACGTTGCCCCTCAGGCCATCAATCACCGCGATGGATGCTGTGCCAGAGAGCGAAATGAACTTCGGCAACGCAGTGGCTGCCAACACACCCAATATCACAATGACAACGATGAGTTCGATTATCGTGAAGCCTTTTTGGCTTTTAACAGTGCTGCGGCTCATGACATGAACGAGCGCGTTGAGCACATCCACGTCAGGCGGAGAGGAAAACCCGGAAAACGCATTCACCCCCCATTTTAAATACATGAGAAATCCAGCCAGGATGCACGGGCTGTCCGCCCCAAGCCCTTGGTTACCAAAGCCCACATGCCCTAGGCCAACTGTATCCGATGAACTGAGCCGTGACTGCGCGACCATTGATCAACACCACACTGCCGGCCAACGATGCGTACACGCCATAGCCACACCAGCTTGGATTTTACAGAGCATAACCAGATATTACTAACCAATTAGCGTCTGTGCTCGCCGCTTCTTGTTCAGGCTTGAATCTGCGTGAATATCTGGCGGCGAGTGCCAGCAGGCGTCAGTACCCAGCCGCCAAGTCCACCCTCTAGGGGCGTGACGCGTTACCAGCGTAGCACCCCCACGACCGGAAGCGACACAAACGCAATACAACCTGCTGTTTCACTGGTTCATTGGCCTGTCGATGAACGACTCGGTTTGGGTGCCCACGTTGTTCACCAAGAAGCCGTCGTCAACGAGATGCTCAAGCAGGCTGACAAGAAAGAAGAAGTGGCTATCCAAGGAGCACTTCAGCGTTGACGGCCACACTGAGCGCGAAGCGATCAGAGCACTGCTAGGAAGGCGTCAAACGCCCGGCATCCAAAAACATGTAAAATTACGGCGGCAATCACATTTGCAAATTATATTTAGATCGGCTTTATGTCCACAACATTTCAGATGTCTGATAAAGATGTCGAGAATTTCACGCAAGAAATAATGGCATTACGCCGCTCCGCCAACGAACGCATGGGCGAGGCTGATTTCAAGCACTTGAAGAAAATAGAACGCTGGGGTAGATTCTGCACAGTCATAGGCTACGCCACGGCATGGTTGATACCCAACCCTGTCTCGGCATTTTTAATCAGCCTAGGCAATGTGAATCGCTGGACAAATATTGCCCACCCTATCATGCACAAGGGTTACGACAAAATTGATGGCATCCCAGATCGCTACACAAGCAAAGGTTTTGCAAAAGGTTGGCGCCGTTTATTAGATTGGGGCGATTGGATTTACCCAGCCGCTTGGGATAATGAACACAACCGCCTGCATCATTACAATTTAGGTGAAGCCGCTGATCCTGATCAAGCTGAGTTGAATCTGGCGTGGCTACGAGAATCCAAAATCCCCATGCCGCTGCGCTATATCACTGTGGCCTTGTTCGCCGCTTTTTGGAAGCCGCTGTATTACGCACCGAACACACTTAAACACCTGCGCAGCAACAAGAAAAACGTCTTAGGTGAAGAGCGCCAGACGGGTGCCATGACACAACCTGAGCTGTGGAACCCGTTCAACCCCGCGGCACGTGAGGTTTGGCTGAAAAGCATGCTGCCTTACATTGGCCTGCGCTTTGTACTGATCCCCGCTTTATTTACGCCACTGGGTTCAACGGCGGTGCTCTGCGTATTGGTTAACTCCTTACTGGCAGAGATCATCACCAATTTGCACACCTTTTTGGTGATTGTGCCCAATCACACTGGCGATGATTTATTCCTGTTCGAGGATACAGTCAATACCAAAAGCGAATTCTTTTTGCGACAGATAACGGGATCGACCAATTTTAAAACAGGCGGTGATTTCAATGACTTCATGCATGGCTGGTTAAACTACCAAATCGAACATCATTTGTGGCCAGACCTGCCAATGAAACAATATCAGCAACTGCAACCACAAGTCAAGGCGCTGTGTGAGAAGTATGGCGTCCCTTATGTTCAAGAATCAGTTTGGAAACGCCTTAAGAAGACCGTTGACATCATGGTGGGCAATACATCCATGCCCCGACAAGGCGCCATAAGCAGCAATAGAAAAACGAAAACAGATCATGATCTGAGTGCTGCTTGATATCATGGGCATCAAGAGTATCAACGCTTGAGCTTGTAGCCTGTTTTGAATATCCAGGCGACCACCCCCATAGCGGCCAGCATGAAGGTCAGTGTCATCCCCAAGCTGAAGCCGACACTGACATCAGCCTGCCCTAAGAAGCACCACCTGAATCCGCTGACCAGATAAACCACAGGGTTGAACAAAGAGACCGTTTGCCAGACCGGCGGCAGCATCTTGATGGAGTAAAAGCTGCCCCCCAAAAACGTCAACGGTGTGATGATCAACAAGGGCACGACTTGGAGCTTTTCAAAACTATCGGCCCACAGGCCAATGATGAAACCCACCAAGCTGAAGGTGACTGAGGTCAGCACCAAAAACAACATCATCCACACAGGGTGCTCAATGTGAAGCGGCACAAACAAACCCGCAGTGGCCAAGATGATCAAACCCAGCAAAATGGACTTGCTGGCAGCCGCCCCCACGTAGGCCAGCACGATCTCAAACGACGACACGGGGGCCGAGAGCAACTCGTAAATCGTCCCAGAGAACTTCGGGAAGTAAATACCGAACGAGGCGTTAGAGATACTTTGCGTCAGCAGCGACAGCATGATCAAACCTGGCACGATGAAAGCGCCATAGGCGATGCCATCAACTTGCTGGATGCGCGAGCCGATCGCCGAGCCAAAAACCACAAAATACAGTGAAGTTGAGATCACCGGCGAGACGATGCTTTGCATCAACGTGCGACGGGTACGCGCCATCTCAAAGCGGTAAATCGCGCGAATGGCATGGATGTTCATGAACCGTCCTTGAGCAGATTGACGAAGATGTCTTCCAACGAACTCTGTGTCGTTTGGATGTCATTAAAACGGATGCCTGCGTCATGCAAGGCGCCAAGCAAACCAGCCACATCGACGCGCTCATCAAGCGAGTCATAGGTATACGTCAACTCATGGCCGTTTTGCCCCAAGCTCAAGGCATAGGCATCCAGGCCCGATGGGATCTGCGTCAGCGCTTGAACCAGTTGCAAGGTCAGCTGCTTCTTACCCAACTTGCGCATCAACGCGTCCTTGCCCTCGACCAACAAAATTTCACCCTTGTTGATGATGCCGATGCGATCGGCCATCTCTTGCGCCTCTTCGATGTAGTGCGTGGTCAGGATGATGGTCACCCCCGACTGCTGCAGCTTGCGCACCATGGCCCACATGTCGCGCCGCAAGTTGACGTCAACACCGGCTGTAGGCTCATCCAGAAACAAAATGCGAGGCTCGTGTGACAAGGCCTTGGCGATCATCAAACGGCGCTTCATGCCACCGGACAAGGTGATGATCTTGTTGTCCTTCTTGTCCCACAAGGACAGGTCTTTGAGCACCTGCTCGATCAGGGCGGGGTTCGCGGGCTTGCCAAACAAGCCACGGCTGAACGTGACCGTGTTCCACACCGTCTCGAACGCATCGGTGGTGAGCTCTTGCGGCACCAAGCCAATCAGTGAGCGGGTGGCGCGGTAGTCCTTGCCAATGTCAAAACCCCCGACCGTCACTTGGCCAGCGCTGGCATTGACGATGCCGCAAATGATGCTGATCAGCGTGGTTTTGCCTGCGCCATTGGGGCCCAACAAAGCCAAGATCTCTCCGGGGTGGATGTCCAAGTTAACTTGTTTGAGCGCACTGAAACCCGATTCGTAGGTTTTAGACAGGTTCGAGATGGCGATGATGGGCTGCATAGCACGCAACCATACCCGATGTGCCGCAACTTAGCTGGCGACCTGATTGCGCCCGGCCTGCTTGGCACGGTATAGCGCGGCATCAGCCTGTGCAATGAGCTGCGTATCCGTCTGCTCAGGCTGCACCCTGCAGCTGGCCACACCTAAGCTGCAAGTCACCACCGCAGCCGTCACAGAGTCTGCATGTTCAATTTGCAGCGCCTGAACCGCCTGCCGCACACGCTCAGCTGCCTGGTAGGCCTCAGCAGGATCGGTCTGCGGCAACACCACAATGAACTCTTCCCCCCCAACGCGAGCCACCAAGTCACCGGCACGGCGCAGACCATCGGCTAGCGCCTTCGCCACACGCGCCAAACACTGGTCGCCCAGCGTGTGACCGTACAGGTCATTGTATTTTTTGAAGTGGTCGATATCGATCATGATGATGGAGACCACCTCACCGCCATGCAGCGCACGTCGCCAGACCTGCTGCAAGTACCACTCTAAGTGACGCCGGTTGTACAAGCCCGTCAAGGGATCGATACGTGAGAGTTGCTGCAAACGTGCCCGCACTTCATTCAAATCATGCGTCAGATGCTGGCGTCGCAAAGACAACAAGTAGTTGCGCCTGTGGTCGCGCTCCCACGCAAAATTAGCCATCAGAGTGAAAACAACCGTCGCCCCGACCATCGCCACCATCGGCAGGACCAAACGTGGATTGGACGCATCGAGCATCAGCACACCGCCAATGTGCATCGTGTAGACCACCGCAGAGGTCGCAACGGCATACCCGAACCGCAGGCGCTGGACCACGTTGCCATACATCACCACCACCATTTGCCCAATGTGATAGTACTGGCTGGTGGGGCTGTGACTTGAAGCCAAAATATAGGCCAAACAAGCCGATGCAAAAACACCCGACAAAGCCAACAAAGCTTCAAAAATAAGCGGGGGTATGTTTTTGATCACCCACTTCGGGGCGAACCAAACGGCACTGAGCAAAAGCAGTGCGATGGGCGTAAAAACGCCTAGCCTGACTTGGATAGCCAAGGCCAAAACGTCATGCGCCATCAAATAATCAGCGACCAAAAAGCCATTGAAAATCAACAAAGATAAGGCCCCACTGAGTGCCACGTAGCGCACCCGACCAGCCGCCCCATCCCTCAGGTATTGTTGCTCTAGCCGGGCAGGAAAGCGCAACCAAGACAGTGGCTTGTCGAGCGAATCGCTCGCCACTGCCACCTCCGCGCGCTCGATGTCCTGATCCGGCATCATCAATCTACCTTGAAGGCGTAAACAGCATTGCGACCCATGGCCTTGGCCCTGTAAAGCGCCGCGTCCGCATCGGCAACCAAGCCGGCAGGGCCCTCAGCACCTGGCTCCGGTAGCATTGTGGATACGCCAACGCTCAAGGTGATTTGTCTCAAACCGGGCGAGGCCTCATGAGGCCAAGCTGCGTCAGCGACGGCAGCTCTCACCCGTTCGGCTGCCGCCACAGCCAAAGGCAGGCTGGTCTTGGTCAGCACGGCAATGAACTCCTCACCACCGAATCGGCCCACCAAATCCCCCGGCTTACGCAAAGACGACAGCAACGCAGCCGCCACGTTTTTGAGGCAAGCATCGCCTGCAGGATGACCATAGTGGTCGTTGTAGTGCTTGAAATGGTCAATGTCCATCATCAGGACCGCGACTTCTTCACCGCTTTGCTGAGCACGCTCCCACACTTGCCGCAAAAACTCATCGAAGTAACGGCGGTTGGCCAAATCGGTCAATGGGTCGTGGCGCGACACCTCATCAAGCCGCTGATTGCCCCGCTCTAACTCGTCCAGCAACGCTTGCTCTTGCCTAGACAAGAACCAATTTGTTCTGTCTTCATGCTCAAGCCAATAGCTGCCAAACAAAGAGAACAGCGCGGTCGAACCCATCACCAGACACATCGACAGCATGATGGCCTCGGGCGGATGGGGCAACATCAACAGCGTCGCCACAAACATCACCAGCGTCAACATGTTCACCGCCAAGGCCATCCGGAAATACATGCGAACGACGCCGCCATTGAACAGCAAAATCATCACCATCGAGGCGAGGTAGAGCATGCCAAATTCATCCGAGCTACCCAAGCACAGATAGATGCTGATGCCCCCCGCCACAACACTTGAGGACAAGCCAAATAGCTCACGCGTTGCCCTGCCTAGATGTTTGAAGCACAGCAACCAAGCCAAAATAAGCGGCACTTGAAGCAGCAGCCTCAACTTCAGTGCGGTATCAAATTGATCACGGACCATCAGCCAATCTGTACCCAAGAAGAAGATGGACAACAGGGCGGACAATGCCGCGCCCATTTGCAGCAAGCGCAAGCGATCGGGTGCACGGTCATCCAGGTAGCGTTGCTCAAGGGCGCCAAAAAAACGCAAGCGCCGCAACACCCGCGATTTGCGCAAAACAAACTCATCGCCCTTCAGGGAAGGATCAACCAGATGCCCGGAGATGGGCGGAAATTCGGTTTGTGCCATGACAACGAACGCGCGCACCCAAGGTGATTTGCAAAGCAAGCCTGTATTTCGACCGCAAACATCAGAACTTGACGCGCCTAGATCACCAGTCAAACGCCACACGGCTATTCGTGACCCACAATGGTGACATACGCACGGCTTGCCCCACATGATTGAATCCTTACTGCTGACCACCACCCGTGTCTCGACTTTTTTGGACAAGCGTGGACTCACGTCCGCGAGTGGCTTCTTCTTCGAGCGCGACACCCGGCTTTATTTGGTCACCAGCCGGCATGTCGTGTATGACAAGCCCACGGATCATTTTCCCGATCGCATCGCGCTGGAGATCCACACCGATGAGGCCAACCTGACACGCTCGGTGTCTGTGTCCGTCCCCCTCTACCGCGATGGTCAGAGTGTCTGGTTTCAAGGCAAGGATGCGGCTGGAGAAATTGACGTCGCTGTCATTGAGATCGACCGCAAAACCATGCCCGAGTCTGCTGTGATTTGCTGCTTTACGCCGGATCACCTGCAGCGCACCTTGCAAGACATTGAGATCGGCAGCTCGGCCTTGGTGGTGGGCTTCCCCCTCGGGTTTCATGACACCTTGCACCATCTGCCCGTGGTGAGGCAGGCGGTTATCGCATCATCCTTTGGCTTGCGGTTTCAAGGACATGGCTATTTTCTGACCGATGCCCGTACGCACCGAGGCACGAGCGGGGCACCCGTTGTCATGCGCAGCCCCGGTGACGCCACCGCGCTGCCTTGGAAGCTGCTTGGCGTGCACTCTTCGAGCATGGACATGGGGCACCGTGATCTGAAGGTTGACGAATCACTGGGGCTGAACTGCGCTTGGTACGCCGACATTCTGCTGACACTGACATCGTCAGATAAGCGGGCAAACACAAGGCCTGATCCTTGATGACGCGGCAACAACAGGCGTAACATCAATCACAACGGCAACCGGGGCTGACATGAAAAACTTGCAAGACGCCACGGAAAAAATATGCGATCTCAAGGGTAGCATTCTGGCTCTCGACACGCTGGTGACCGCGTTTGCATATGCTCTGCCTCCAGAAGTCAGGGCCGAGGTGCTTCGCAGGTTCGAAACGCATGCCGAGGTGGCGCATACGATGCTGCTGCAAGCCGAGATTTCAGAACACACACTGGCCGCTTTCGAGCGAGATGTCGGTCGAGCGATGAATATCGTCAAAGCTTCACAACGCCAGACCACACCGTTAACATCACCCCTTCCACTACAGGAGATCAGCATGTCCAAAGGCCAACGCGCAACCAAAGAAGTCAAAAAACCCAAAAAAGACCAAGGGGCCGCTAAACCCATCTCGGTTGCAGCAGTCATGCCCACGAAGGTGACCCTCGTGGCTGACCGCAGCAAGAAAAAGTAAATGACGCTGGGCTGCGGCGCTTAGGCCGCGGTCTTTTTGGGCCGCCCAGCAGGGATAGGCTCAAGCGCACTCAAGGCCGCACTGAGTTGGACTTCGCTCAGGCTGCTGAGAATTTGAAGCCCGGCCCTGAGTAGCTCACTCTTTTTCGTTGGCCGCTTGAAGCCCAGTGCTCTTTCCTTGAGTTGCGCAATCAAGGCAAAATCGCGTGCGGGCATCGTGAAGCTGTCTCGAACCAGCTTGACCTTGGCTTGCTTGACAGCCACCACCGGCTTGGCGACTGCTTTTTTAGCAGCCACTTTTTGAGTAACGATCTGTTTGGCCGGGGCTTTTTTGGCTGCCACTTTTTTGGCTGCTACTTTTTTGGCAACAGGTGCACTGGCAATCACGGTTGGTTTTTTCACTTCTGTCATATTGGCTCTCCATTAATGATGTAAATAATTTATACCATTAATGCCGCCATGTAAATACAGCAAAACAGGAACATACATGAAAGCAATTTGGAACGGTGTCGTTGTGGCAGAAAGTGACGACATCGTCACCGTAGAAGGCAACCACTACTTCCCTGCGTCGTCGTTGAAACGTGAATACACCACTTTCAGCAACCACCGCAGCAGCTGCATCTGGAAGGGGCAAACGCATTTTTTAAGCTTGTTTGTCAACGGAGAAATGAAGCCTGATGCCATCTGGTTTTACCCCGAACCCAGCGACTCAGCAGCAGAGATCAAAGACCGCGTGGCGTTCCAATCCGGCGTCGACATCGTCGACTAAGCCACAGCGTCAACGCACCACAGCATGTTGGCACTCCCCCACTCTGTGCACTGGCCACTGTCAGCCCTTGAGCACGGTGCCTTCGTCTTTTTCGGCTTACTGACCTACGTCACGTCGACCAGAATAAGCAAACCGCACAGGCACCCGTCTGCGGCCATCGCATGGGTGATGTCCATCGCACTGCTGCCCTATGTGGGCATCCCGCTGTTCCTGCTGTTTGGTGTCCGCAAAGTGCCTCGGGCGATGAGCGCACCTGGTCATCATCTGCCAGCGAATATCGACGACGATCCAGCCCCATGGGCGCGTAACCTCTTGGACGCACTGGGTATGCCTGAGGTAACCCACAACAACAGTGCGGTGTTCCATTCAGATGGCCGTCTGGCGCTGGACACTGTATTGGGCCTCATCGGCAGCGCGCAGTCGCGTGTGGAGCTGTGCACCTTTGTGCTCGGGAACGATGCGGTAGGTCAAGCCATTGTCCAAGCTTTGATCCAAGCCGCCCACCGAGGTGTGCGGGTGCACGTCCTGCTTGATGCCGTGGGCAGCTGGAAGCTCCCAGCCAAGGTACTGAAAGGCTTGCGCAAAGAAGGCATCGCAGTCCGAACCTTTGTCCCCATCTGGCCCAATCTGCGCCGTGGCCACGTCAACCTGCGCAACCACCGCAAGCTGCTGATCATCGACGGCGAGCGTGTCTGGAGTGGTGGGCGCAATTTGGCGGGTGAGTACTTTGTCCGGGCCGACAAACACGAAGCGTGGACGGACATCAGCTTTATCGTGCAAGGCCCCTTAGCCATGCAAGCACGCCACCTGTTCGAGCAAGACTGGCGTGCCGCCAGTGGCGAGCGACGCTACGCCGCCAACCACATGCCCGACGTACCCAGCCCCGACAAAGGGATAGCGGCGCAATGGATCCCCAGCGGCCCCGATCACGCCGAGGACACGGCCTACGCCTTGCTGATGGCGGCCGCTTACCGAGCAGAAAACCGCATCGTCCTCGTCTCTCCCTATTTTGTCCCTGATGACGCCTTGCTGAACGCTTGGTGCATGGCATGCCGCCGTGGTGTCAGCGTCACTTTGGTGGTGCCTGCAAAGTCCAATCACCGCATGGCCGATCTAGCCAGAGCGCGCTCATTGCGGGCCCTGATCCAAGCTGGCGGACATGTGCTTTTGTACCCCAATATGTTGCATGCCAAAGCGGTGATCATTGACGATAGCTTGGCCCTGTGTGGGTCGGTTAACTTGGACAGCCGCAGCCTCTTCCTCAACTACGAGTTAAGCACCGCGTTCTACGGACAGGATGAAATTGACGCTTTGTCTCAGTGGGCGCGCACCTTGATCACCCATGGTCAGTTGGCAACAGCGAAAGCCCCCTCATCGGCCCGAGACCTGCTGGAAGGGCTGGTTCGTGTCATTGGATTTCAGCTCTAGCGTGGACACAGCGGCTCAGTGACTCAGTGGGGGTGCACAATACCCGCATGAAACCACCAAAAAGACTGCAATCGCTGATCGAAGAAGGCCTGATCGACACGGTGGTGCGCCAGTTAATGAGCGGCAAAGAAGCCATGGTCTTTGTTGTGCGCTGCGGCGACGAGACACGTTGCGCCAAGGTCTACAAAGAGGCCACCCATCGCAGTTTCCGTCAAGCCGTCGATTACACCGAGAACCGCAAGGTCAAAAACACCCGCCAAGCACGCGCCATGGCCAAGGGCACCCGTTTTGGTCGCCAAGCCCAAGAAGAAGCTTGGCAAAGCGCCGAAGTCGATGCCTTGTACCGTCTCGCTGCGGCTGGCGTACGCGTACCCAAACCCTACAACTTCTGCGATGGCGTCTTGCTGATGGAGTTGGTGGCTGACGAGAATGGCGATGCCGCACCCCGCCTCAACGACGTGGTCTTTACCCCTGAAGAGGCGCGCGCGCACCACGCCACCTTGTTGGTTGAAGTAGTACGCATGCTGGCTGCAGGCGTCGTACACGGTGACCTGTCAGAGTTCAATATCCTGCTGTCCGAGTCAGGCCCTGTGATCATCGATTTGCCCCAAGCCGTTGATGCTGCAGGCAACAACCACGCCCAGCGCATGCTCTTGCGTGACGTTGGCAACCTGCGTGACTTCTTTGGTCAGTCAGCGCCCGACCTGCTCAAAACACAATATGGCCCCGAGATTTGGGATCTGTACCAACGTGGCGCGCTTCAGCCCGATACACCCCTCACAGGGCGTTTTGCCAGCAAATCAGGCCCCGTGGACGTCAGCAGCGTGATCCGAGAAATTGATGACGCCAAGGATGAGGAATCAGCCCGCCGTTTGCGCCAACAACATGCTGCCCCCTGACGCTGACGCACTGCTGGCTGCCCGCTACGGCAACGCAGCACCAAAAACACCCGCGGCGTGGTCGCCCTTGATTGACCAATTACTGGCACATCGGTCTGTTCGCCACTACCTGCCTGATCCCGTGAGCGACGAACAACTCAGCGCGATCATGGCGGCAGCGCAGTCGGCCTCCACCTCATCCAATTTGCAAACTTGGAGTGCGGTGGCCGTGCGCGACGCGTCGGTGCGCGCGGCACTGTCAGAGTGCACTGGCGGGCAAGCCCATGTGCGCGAAGCCCCTCTGCAACTGGTGTGGCTGGTTGATCTGGCCCGTCTGGCGCACATCGCGCAAGAGGCCGACATGCCGCACGATGCGCTGGACTACATGGAGATGTTCTTGGTGGGCGCCGTCGATGCCGCACTGGCTGCTCAAAATGCCGTGCTGGCTGCCCAATCCTTGGGCTTGGCAGCTTGCTACATCGGTGCGCTGCGCAACCAACCGGAACAGGTGTCCGCCTTATTGGGCTTACCGCCACAGGTTTTTGCTGTGTTTGGCATGACCCTTGGCACAGAAGATACGCAGGGCAACACACCGGCCGCCATCAAACCGCGCCTGCCGCAAAACGTGGTGCTGCACCATGAGCGCTACACCTGCGTCGATCAACAGATGGCGGGCGTGCAGGCTTACAACCAAGCCATGGCCCATTTCTATGCCACGCAAAACATGGCTGTCCGTGGCACTTGGGCGGTGCACTCAGCCAAGCGCATCAAGGATGCGCTCGCCCTGACCGGACGCGATCGCCTGATTCAGGCGCTGCAGGCCTTGGGCTTCAAGCTCAAATAACGAGCCCGACGCTCAAGCTTGCCTGCGTTTGCGCATGAAGCCGACTGCGCACAAGCCCAAGCCCATCAACGCCCACGTGCCAGGCTCAGGTACTGGTGCGGTGGCGTTGACAGCAATGCCGTCGATCGACAAGTAGGCTTTCGTGGACGTGGCCAGCTTGAAGGATATCTGCTGACTGGCGGATGTGGCAGCAAAGGTCAAAGACTGGTTGAACCAGTTAGACCCCAATGCCAAAGTCGCACCCTTGCCAATCGATTGACCATCGATCATCACGTCGATGGCGTTTTGACCCAGATAGTTATTGGTGCCAAAGTTGTAGCCAAAATTGCCAGCAGACCACGACACTGTGTACTGCTGACCGACAGTCAGGCCACTCAGAACTTGCCCAAAACGCTCGGTGTACCCCGCATCGCTGCCCAAGCCAACCCACGTACCACCGTCAGGCGATGCGCTAGGGGCTGCGCCAAAGTGCTGCTCGTTCGCCAAACCGACGTTATTGAGTGCGTCCAGCACATCGGGTGTGCCTTCAAGGTTGATCCAACCAGAGGGCACACCATTGTTTTCAATGCTGTCTGTCAAAGAACCGTTGACCACCAAAGTTTGTGCGCCATGGGCAGCACTTACAGCAAACAGGGCGGCAATGGCAACGTGGCGAAGGGCATTCATAGCTGATCTCGAATCCAAATGCGAACAAGAAGTCCGATGTGCGGATCCTAAGCTGCCAGAACCCTCATGGCCCACCCCACAACTAAGGGGCTAGCCACCTTCATGGCCGAAATACGTGAATACATCACGCTTTATCGCGCCGCCATGATCACACCAACCAAAGCAGCCAACAACAGCAGCACGGTTGGGCCAAAGCTCAAAGCAAAACCCAAAGTTCTGCTGGCAGGGTCACGCATATAGGCCTTCAGGTAAATCACACGACCCAGCAAGTAGACCGCACCCAAACCGGCTACCCACTGCGGCGCCCAATACTTGGCTGCCAACCACAGCGCTGGCAAGAAAATCACCAACAGCTCCAGTGTGTTCATCTGTACGCGGTACACCCGATCAAACATCTCGTGGCCACTGGTAGCAGGCGCCTTCACGCCATACCGACCACGCGCCTGACCCACCATGGCCCCAAATACGAGGTACTGGACAAGCGCCAACACAGTAACCAGATCAATCCAAAGCATGGGTAACTCCAAAGTAAACGTGCATATTCAAAGCAACAGTATGGCCCACGAGCGCACTACCGCGTCATACCCATTGAATGCGAGCCGTCAAACCAGGGTTTCTCGTTGCACAGCACGCCAACCCGTTCACGATGGAGACAGGATCATGAAGGCCTCGCTCCCGGCATGATTTGATGACCCCGGTGGTCAGCGACTACAAAGGAAACTGCCCTTACTAACCGTAGCAGGTAGACCGCGTTCAAGGGGGTATGGCTTCATATTCTGAAGGCGACTCGCATGACGCATGTTGTAATTCTTGAAATAACTCAGGGATTCAACATGCGCATTCATTTCACTTCTATAACCGCGTTTGCAGCTGCGCTCATGCTGGCTGGTGCGGCACAAGCCGAGACATACACCTTCACCGATTTGGGCACGCTGGGCTCAACGTCTCACGCCTACGGCATCAACAACGCGGGCCAAGTCGTCGGCACGTTTGGCGAGAACAACAGCGAGCTGTATCACGCAGCCGTATGGAACGGCACAACCGTCTCGGTCTTGGATACCCAAAACAAGCTCAGCGCAGCTTATGGCATCAATAACGTTGGCCAAGTAGTGGGCAGGTCAACACTGGGTGCCACCTTATGGCAAGGCGGCACCGCAAGCGCATTAGAGTCAGCCGATGGGTTTGCACTTGGCATCAATGACGCAGGCCAAACAACCGTTGTGCTTGGCGCAGCAGCCAGCAGCACAGGCCGAGCCATCAATGCATCGGGCGCCATTGTCGGCAATATCAGCGTAGGCGGTGCTGACCATGCGACCCTGTGGCAAGGCAACCAGGTGACTGAATTGAGCACCTTGGGCGGGACCGACGGCGTTGCATCAGCCATCAATGATGCAGGCCAAGTGGTGGGCGGCTCATCCACCGCCGACGGCTCATTTCATGCGACGCTGTGGCAAGGCACGACAGCGGTTGACCTCGGCTTGGCCAACAACGCATACAGCGCAGCGTACGGCATCAACAACACAGGCACCGTGGTTGGTGAGTACCGAGCCAACGATGGTGCCTACCATGGCGCCATCTGGTCTGCTGGTACAGGCGTGGACCTCAATACACTCATGGATGCCGATGCTGTTGCAGCAGGCTGGATCCTTGGGGCTGCACGCGGCATCAATGACAAGGGCTGGATTGTCGGCACGGCCTACAACACCAACACATTAGAGCTTCATGCTTATGTGCTCGCGCCTGCTGTGCCAGAACCCGCAACAGCGCTCATGCTGCTGTCAGGGCTGTGTGCATTGGGCTGGGGCGTGCGTGCGAACGACCGATCAAAGCGCTGAGCAGGCTGCCACGAAAAAGGCGAAGGTGCCGGTGAACTTCCCAAACAAGCCAATCCGATAAGCAGCCGACAGATTGAGGTCGTTATGTGAGTGGTGCACCGCGTGATTGCACCAAAACCAGCGCACCAGGGCTGAGAGACGCTGGTAGGAGATGTCCAACGTAGGCGCACTCTACTACCATGGGCGACACCACGCACGGGCTTGTCCCGATTCCCATTCGGGGTCATATCGGTACAAATAAGCACATGAACACACCATACACAGCAAAATATGCCCCATTGGCCCTCGTGATGGCCTTGGTAGGTGCGCCCTCTGCACAGGCGATCACCTTGGCAGACATCCCAGCGGGCACAGGTTACGCTGCACAAGATTTGTGCACACGCACCATGCAAAGCTTGGATGATTTTGAGCGTGTCAAAAAGGCGTATGTCATGCCCAAGGTGACGCCGCTACCCTTGGTTTGGTGGATCAACAATCAAGTTGGTAAACAGGTGTCGGTCCAAACAGTTGTGCCTTTTCTGAGCAACAAACGCACCGCAATTTACCGCCGCAACTTGGGTTGCACCATGGTGCCGCCCGGCACCTCGGAGGCTGCGGTTCGTGCGCAGTCATTCAAACCCACCGCTGTCCCTTTGCCTAGCCAGCAAGCTTGGCCAGAGGGTGAAGGTGCCGTTGAGAGCAGCCAATTGAGTGCTGATCAAGCGAGCTTGCTGTCCAGCCAATCGGCCGAACTCTTCAAAGAAACATCCAGCAAACCTGAAGAGAAACAAAATACGTTCGCGCTTTTGGTCGCACATGACGGGCATTTGGTTTACGAACAATACGCCCCCGGCTACAAACGCAGTCAAGCACAGCTGGGTTGGTCGATGACAAAATCAGTCACAGCGCTGATAGCAGGCATCATGGCCACAGATGGCCGGATCAGCTTGGATGCGCCCGTTGGTTTGCCGCTGTGGGCCAACAGCCCCAAAGCCGCCATCACATGGAAGCAATTGCTGGACATGGCTCCCGGCTTGGCATGGACCGAGGAGTACACAGGCGCCAGCGACACAACCGAGATGTTGTTCTCGCAAGGCGACCAAGGTGGCTGGGCCGCCAACAAACCGCTGACCGCGGCGCCAGGCACTGTCTTCAATTACTCCACAGGCTTTCCGACCATCGCGATGCTGCGCATGAAGCAGTTGCTAGGCAACAACCATCAAGCCCTTTATGACTACTACCAACAGCGCCTGTTTGCACCACTGGGTATCCGCCAAGGTGTGATCGAATCCGATGCGTCAGGCACCCCTGCAGGTGGCGCACGTGGCGTATTGCGCCCCGTCGACTGGTTGCGACTGGGTCAGCTGGTGGCACAAAATGGGCAATGGCAAAACAAGCCTGTGATTGACCAAGCTATCTTTGATCGCTTGCTGGCGCCATCCAACGCCAACCTAGGCTATGGCGGCTACGTCTGGCGGGTCAACGACACAACCCGCACCAACATCCCTGATGCCTTGCGCCAGCGCCTGCCTGCGGACCTGCTCACCTTCCGTGGCGTGATGGGGCAGATCATGGTCATCGTGCCCAGCCACAAACTGGTGGTCTTGCGCATGGGCGTGAGCTTTGACATGCCCAAGACGCTGACCAATGTGCTCAGCGCCACAGCAGACATGCTGGATCAATTCTGATTGATGGCCAGCCCATAACATAGGTTAATGCGCTAGAGGCAACGCGGTTGACGCTGCGTGAAACGCTCAGCTCATTGAAATGGCTCGCAGGGCGTCTGCCTTTCTTCATGGTCGGCCTGAGTTTGCCCAAAACGCTTTCTACCAAGTGCTGGTAGGCAGGCCATGGTGCGGACACCAAAGCAGATGGCACCTCGGCCACAACCCAAACGCGCGAGGCCTCACCACTGATCAGATCAGACAGTGAGCCTATCAGTTGATGGAAATCAACCCTTGATGAGCAGACAGCTATCACAGTGTGTCGGATTTTCTGCAATCCACAATAACACCCTCAAGGAGAAACCATGCCACTGTCCCTCCATCAAACCACCATCAGCACCATCCTGTCTCTGTGCTTAGTCAGTGCGGCGCACGCCACCTACCCACCGCCAGACTCTGACTCGGTTGGCATCGGAGGTGGGTTGACCTTCAGAACCACACCCGACAACCCCTTGCGTGATTTGGTTGTGGGCTTTGAGGTGGGTGCTTATGTACCTGTCTATGCCCATGATGGTGAATACACCAGCAACATCTATGCAGCGGCAACGGTTGGCACCGGTGTACACATCTACCCACTCATCACCGGCAATGTCACCTCGGCCTTCGTGCCTGTCAGCTTGACCGTCGGACTCAATGCCGACGCCAGCTATCCGCCCAGCCCTGAATACACGTCCCTCGCGTTCACATCGACCAACAGTGCGTCGATCACGCTGACATCGAGCGATCTGGAGCCCACCTTTCAAGTTGATTCAGCCTTGAATCTCGACCTGAGTCTAGGGGGCGCGTATTGGTTGAAGTACTCGCTTCCGGTCATGAAGTACCAGTACTCAAGCGACACCGGCATGCAGTACAGAACACTGGGGCTGGAGCTAGACCTGTTTTCTGATGACAAGAATTGCAAGCAGACCGGCTGCGACTACACCACAGGCTTTTGGCGGTATTCAGTGGCCACCATCCCTGAACCAGCCAGCTACGCATATGCATTGACTGGTCTGTTGTTGATGGGGCTCGTGAGCTATCGCCGAAAGCATCGATGTCATGAGCACGATTGGCCAAAGACAGGTAGCAATTCAGAGTAGCTCAATGTCAGGGCCATGGTTGGTAGTGCGTTGGCCCATCGACCTATGCTCCAACTGGCTTGAGTCGGGCCCGCCACATGACTCCGATCAATCCGAACGCGGTCATGGCGAGAGGGGCTACATCGGGGGCTGGTGACGCCACGGTTACAGCAAACGCTGTGATGTCATTTCTGAAGGTCCTGTCTGAGCGGGGCTGGTAAGTGACATTCTTGTCAAACATGTCTTGGCCTTGCTCTGGCAAGAAGTAAGTGCCAGCTGCATGTGTCTCAAATGTGTAGTAGGTCGGAGCCGCTGCATTGACGGTCAGCACGGAGGGCACAATCTTTTGGTCGCCACGCGTAGAAGCAACTGGTGGCACATCGTGCTGATGCGTCTTGCTCAGCGAGGCAGCACCAGCGATCTGAGCCCCCATGCCAAAAAGCACAATGAGTGTGTACACCGCATGTCGAGTGGTGTTTTTCGGTGTGCACTTTACGTACACCTCTGTCAGTGGAAATAGATTCATACCAGCCTCGCACGTTCTTGGAGCAAATCACATGTCCACGAGCGTATGTAGCGGCGAACCACAAGTCTGTGCGCTAACGAACGCCCCCGTTGGTATGGCATGCACATTCAAGATGCTTGCGGCAGATCGGAAAACGTGGCCACAAGCAGCGCAAGCAATTGATTGCCGCTAGGGGTTTATCGAATAGACGGGGTCACCATGGCGCTCCAGCCCTGCAACGGGCCTAGAGGATTGCGAATAACCTCATACTCGTTGATCCTCGGCTGGCCGCCGATCAACTGATAAACCAACTGGTCATCGACGAAAACCAAAAGAGCATCGACGCCCCAGCCCGTGGTGAGGGTCTCCCGTTTGAAGTTGAGGGAGTCAAGCCAGAAGTTACCAACGCGATCACTGTCGAGCTTCTTCACGGAAATTGCATAGCCGTTGCATTGCTTGCCTGCGTGAAGACAATCTCGTATCCCGTGGTCAACACCTTCAGGCTTGATAAGCGCTGCTGCCGCGGAGAACCGCTGCAGCACATCACCAAAGTGCAGCACGATGATCGAAGCGTTGAGGTGCGGATCGAGCCCTTCACGGTGGACATCCTGACGCGTCGTCTTGTATGGCTCCATGCCCGACAAGGACTTCACCGCGTCGTCGTAGCTGCGCCACTCCGACGTAATCTCCTTCTTCGAGCTCGGCAGAAGCGATGTACAGCCTGTGAGTGCCACACACGCTATCGCGGCAGCAAGCCATAGGCATCGCACTCGAAGTGTCGTCATGATTAATCTAGGAAGCGCTGGCACCTCCAGCGAGCCCCAATCTACGCACCTTGTCATCTGCTGGAGTTGACGCACATCAAACGGTGCATGTGCATTTGCGGAGCAACAGTAGAACTACGGAGATGAACACCCGCCCTTGATGCAACGCCATTTTCTCAAGTTGCATGAAGAGCTGTCCCTATGTTCGTTCACGTACAGATGGCAAGAGGCACAAGCGCTAAATTTCGCAGCGCGTTGCTCGGACGCACGTGTGATCAAGGGGCACATCTGTCGACCGCCCACAGACCGCGTCATGGACCTACCACCAAAGGAGATTTGTATGAACTGGGACCGTATTCAGGGGAATTGGAAACAAGTGACTGGCAAGGCCAAGGAGCATTGGGGCAAGTTGACCGATGACGACTTTGATGTTGTCGCAGGTCGCCGAGATCAGCTAGCCGGCAAGATCCAGGAACGCTATGGCGTGGCAAAAGACGAAGCGGAGAACCAGGTAGCCGAATGGCAACGAAAGGCAACCGACGCGTGGTTCACGAAATA
Organism: Aquabacterium sp.; assembly: GCA_030654395.1. Classification (GTDB taxonomy): domain Bacteria; phylum Pseudomonadota; class Gammaproteobacteria; order Burkholderiales; family Burkholderiaceae_C; genus Aquabacterium. The sequence goes on along the minus strand of JAURXM010000095.1, from coordinate 12,020 downwards.
AGGGATGGTCATGCCCTGGCCGCCGATTCAGATTTTTCTAAGTTAACAAGGATTTCAATGAACATGCTTTCCGTCCTCAAACCCGCAGCTATCGCAGCCATTGTGCTGCTGCTTTCGTCAGCTCAGGCAGCGACAATCACCAAGGCCGACTATCAGGCCAGCAAGACTCGAATTGGCGCCGACTACAAAGTCGATAAGGCTGCATGCGCGACTGTTGTCGGTAATGCCAAAGACATCTGCGTCGAAGAAGCCAAGGCTAAGGAGGAGGTGGCACTCGCTGAGCTTGAATACAGCTTCACTGGCAAGGCGAAAGATCGCAACAAGGTACTGATCGCAAAGGCCGAATCAACCTATGCCATCGCCAAGGAAAAATGCGACGACAAAACCGGCAACGACAAGGACGTTTGCGTCAAGGAAGCCAAGGCCGTAGAGGTCAAGGCACTGGCGGATGCCAAGCTTGGCAAGGAGATCGGCGAGGCCAGGAAGGACGCTACGGATCACAAACGAGATGCCGACTACACGGTAGCGATCGAAAAATGTGACGCCTTGGCAGGTGACGCAAAAACAGCATGCATCAAGTCAGCGAAGGTGAAATTCGGTAAGAACTGAAGACTAAGGACCCGGGTTAGATCCTTGGCTGCCCCTTACAAGTTCGATTGCTTATGAAGGGTGGCCACAATTTCGCACGGAGCGATTGCCAATCATTTGATATCTCAGTACGCAGTCATGCAACGGGTGTGTTCAACGACATGGAAAGACGTAGCGTCAAGTTGCCGACGAATTCGTCGACAGGAAAGGCAGCGTCATGTACGGATTCACAACGACACTCACCGACGAAGGCTTCGGCGTCCTGAGCGGTATTGATAGTCAGCGCGCGATGAAGAACGAGCTGGTGTACCAAGCCCTGCAAGCAGTGCATGCCGTTGCAGACCATGGTGAACCGGTCCGTGCAGCTTGATGCCGCCCCTGCTTTTAGCCCTCAGCGCGCTGGCCTTGGGCTGGATCCTGCTGCCGTTCTACGGCGCGATTCTATGGGCGATCATCATCGCGGTCTTGTTTGTGCCCATCTACCGGATCCTGCTGTCAAGGCTGAGGCAGCACCGCAATATCGCGGCTGGGCTGGTGATGTTGCTGGTTCTGGTCGTCGGCGTGCTGCCATTCGCACTCGTGACCGCGTCACTAGCACGTGAAGCCTCGGTCGTCTACCAACTCATCGAGTCGGGCGAGTGGAATCCCGCGCTCTACTTGCGTGGCCTGTTCGACGCGCTACCTGCTTGGCTTGCTGCGCTGCTAGAACACGCGGGCATCGCAGATTTCGAGCACCTGCAACGCCTGCTGACAAATGCACTAGCGCAGGGCAGCCAATTCATCGCCACCCAGGCGTTTGGCATCGGGATCAATACGTTCGGCTTTGTTGCCAGCTTGGGTGTCACCTTGTACCTGGCCTTCTTCCTCATACGGGACGGGGACGAACTGGCCCGCATCGCCGAATTGGCGTTGCCGCTTCCGCAGCAGTTCAAGCCGGAGTTGGTCGCCAAGTTCATGGCGGTCGTGCGTGCCACGGTGAAGGGCAGCCTGCTCATCGCATGCATCCAAGGCGTGTTGGGGGGCCTCGCCTTCTGGCTTCTGGGCATCAAGGGGGCGCTGCTCTGGGCGGTCGTGATGGCCTGCCTGTCAATGCTACCGATGATCGGCGCCGGACTGGTGTGGTTGCCGGTGGCGGCCTATTTCTTCATCACCGGCGGCGTGTGGCAAGCCTTGGCGCTGGTCGCCTACGGCATCTTCGTGATCGGTCTGGCCGACAACCTGCTGCGTCCAATGCTCGTCGGCAAGGATGCCGGAATGCCGGACTTCGTGGTGATGATCACCACACTGGGCGGCTTGGCGGTGTTCGGCATCAATGGTTTCATCATCGGCCCTACGATCGCTGCGATGTTCATCGCCGTCTGGCACCTCTGGATCGCCGAACGAACGCGAACTTTCTAGGAGCCCGTGTTCGCTATCACACAGACTGATATGCAGAAAAAAGCGACAGTGCTCGTTGAGTCATTCGATGACCGATCAACTGGAGGTTCCCTCATATGAACAAGCGCACTCAAGCTCTTACCCTTGCCGCAGTGATGACTGCAACGCTGCTGGTAGCTGGCTGCAGCAAGGCGCCTGAGGCTACTGCCCAGTCGCAGGCGGCCTCTGCAGCTGTGGGCAACGTCTCGGACATCGACGTGACCGAGCACGTGACAACGGCCCTGCGTCAGAACGACTTGCTCAAGGGCTTCGACATCAATGTCGTGACGCTCAAGGGCGATGTACGTTTGATCGGAATAGTCGATAATCAGGCGCAGATCGATGCGGCGATCAAGGTTGCGCGCGCCTCGGATGGTGTCCACACGATACACGACGAACTCACAATCAAAAAGTAGGAAGTAATCATGCTCAAGTCTGAGCGATCGGGTGGCAGTGGCGCTTGCGGCGAGCGCCACGCGACAGAGATGCATTGGCGCGACAAGCGTTCGACCAACAACTGCCCAGCGCTGAAGGTTCAGGTTCGACGTTGGCAGGATGCGGCTTCGCTGGCGTGGGGTGACAGTGACAGTGACATATTGGACGTGTCTCGCTACCTGAACGAATCCATCTATCACTTCGAGCAGACAGCAGACCCAGTTTCGTCGTCCAGCCTGGGGGGCAATGAATCCGTCTCCACGCTGCCCCGCCCCACTCTTCTTCGACACCCATAGAGGCCATAGGCATGAAATCGCCACAGGCCGAGACCTCGACAACGGGGCGTGTTGTTCGGCCGAGGCCCGCGCAGGCTGTTGCCAGTTGGGTACGCTGGGTTCCCGGCATCCAGATTGTTCGGCACTACGAGATCGGTTGGTTGCGGCATGACCTCGTAGCTGGCCTGGTGTTGACCGCGGTACTGATCCCGGTCGGCATTGCCTACGCAGTTGCTTCCGGCCTGCCCGGCATCTGCGGCCTGTACGCCACCGTGGCCGGGTTGCTGGCGTACGCCCTGTTCGGCCCGAGCCGCATCTTGGTATTGGGGCCGGACTCCTCGCTGGCCGCACTCATCTTGGCCGTCGTGCTGCCGCTGTCGGCGGGCGACCCCCAACGCGCTGTCGCGCTGGCCGGCATGATGGCCTTGGTTTCGGGTGTGCTGTGCGTCGGAGCCGGAGTCGCGCGACTGGGCTTCGTCACCGAGTTGCTGTCCAAGCCGATCCGCTACGGCTACATGAACGGCATTGCACTGACGGTGATCGCCAGCCAGTTGCCGGCGCTCTTCGGTTTCCGCGTCGATGCCCATGGACTGCTGGACGAGTCCTGGCAATTCGGGCTGGCCTTGCGCGCCGGCAGCACGAATCCTTTGGCGCTGGCCATCGGCGCCGGAACGTTGCTGACGATCCTTCTGCTCAGGCGGCATCCGCGGCTGCCAGGCGTTTTGTTCGCCGTGGTGGGCGCGACCCTGATCGTCACCCTCCTGGACCTGACCTCGACCACAGGCGCTCACGTCGGTGTGCCCGTCCTCGGCGCGTTGCCTCAGGGCCTTCCCGGCTTCTCGCTGCCTTCGATAGGGGCCAACGACATCGCACCGGTGCTGCTCGGTGGGCTGGCGGTGGCACTGATCTCTTTTGCCGACACCAGCGTTCTGTCTCGGACCTACGCTGGCCGAACAGCATGCTTCGTCGACCCGAACCAAGAGATGGTCGGACTGGGCGCAGCCAACCTCGCCGCCGGGCTGTTTCAGGGCTTTCCGATCAGCGCCAGCGCCTCACGCACACCTGTGGCGGAGGCCGCCGGGGCGAGGACACAGCTCACCGGCATGGTGGGGGCGTTTTCCGTCAGCGCCATGCTGTTGATGGCACCCGGCCTGCTGCGCAACCTCCCGGTCTCTGCGCTGGCCGCGGTGGTGATCGCGTCGGCCATCGGACTGATCGAAGTCACCGACCTGCGCCGCATCTGGCGCATACAGCGCTGGGAGTTCTGGCTGTCGATCGGCTGTCTGCTGGGTGTGGCGCTGCTGGGAGCGATACCCGGTATTGGCTTGGCGATCGTGGTGGCCGTCATCGAGTTCCTGTGGGACGGCTGGCGGCCGCATTCGGCGGTGCTAGGCCGTGTCGACGGCGTTAAGGGCTATCACGACATCACTCGCCACCCCGAGGCGCGCGTGGTGCCGGGTTTGGTGCTATTCCGTTGGGACGCGCCCTTGTTCTTTGCCAACGCCGAATTGTTCCGAAGCCGAGTGCTGGACGCCGTGGCCGGCTCACCAACCCCCGTTCGCTGGATGGTCGTTGGTGCCGAGCCGATCACCAGCGTGGACGTCACTTCCGCCGATGTGCTGGATGAGCTCGACAAGACGCTGCATGAGGCGGGCATCGAAATGTGCTTTGCCGAAATGAAGGGGCCGGTGAAAGACAAGCTCAAGCGCTTTGGACTCTTCTCCATGCTGGGCGAGCAACGCTTCTTTGCCACCATCGGCGAGGCGGTGAGCTCTTATCTCGAATCGCATTCAGTGTCTTGGGTGGACTGGGAGGATCGAAGGATCGGACCACCGACTCCATCGATCAGTTGGAACAAGACCGATGAAACCCATGGGTCTACTCGTTCACAAGATTGATCGTACTCTTGCGGTCGAGGGACAGCTTAGCCGAAGCCAAACCCGGCGTCCGCATGGCAGTAACGAGTCGATCTGCTCGGCGGCCTCCAAGGCGTCAACAGTTTCAGACTCTATTGCCTCGTCTCAGACCATGTTGCGGTGTCTCAGACACTATTCCTGCCCTCACTCCACCGTCACACTCTTGGCCAAGTTACGCGGCTTGTCCACATCTGTGCCCTTCGCACAAGCGGTGTGATACGCCAGCAACTGCAGCGGCACCACGTGCAAGATCGCTGACAGTGCGCCATAGTGTTCAGGCAAGCGGATCACGTGGATGCCGGGTTCGGCCTGGATGTGGGTATCGCTGTCGGCGCACACATACAGCTCACCGCCGCGTGCCTTCACCTCTTGCATATTGCTCTTGAGTTTTTCAAGCAAGGCGTCGTGCGGCGCCACCACCACCACAGGCATCTCAGCGGTCACCAAGGCCAGTGGGCCGTGCTTCAACTCACCAGCCGGGTAAGCCTCCGCGTGGATGTAGCTGATCTCCTTGAGCTTCAAGGCACCTTCGAGTGCGATCGGGTAGTGCAGGCCGCGACCGAGGAACAGCGCGTTGTCCATGCGCGCGAAGTCTTCGGCCCAGCTGATCACCTGGGGCTCCAGCGCCAGCACGGCCTGCAGCGCCACGGGCAGGTGTCGCATGGCTTTCAGGTGCTGCGCCTCCTGTTCGTCGCTCAGGTGGCCGCGCACCTGGGCCAGCGCCAGCGTGAGCAGGAACAGACCGGCGAGCTGCGTCGTGAAGGCCTTGGTGGAGGCCACGCCGATCTCCACCCCCGCGCGGGTGATGTAGGCCAGTTCGCATTCGCGCACCATGGCGCTGGTTGCCACGTTGCAGATCGTCAGCGTGTGCTTCATGCCCAGACCCTGCGCGTGACGCAGCGCGGCCAGGGTGTCGGCGGTCTCGCCGCTTTGCGTGATGGTGACGACCAGGGTGCGCGGGTTGGGCACGCTGGTGCGGTAGCGGTATTCGCTCGCCACCTCGACCTGCGTCGGCATCTTGGCGATGTCTTCCAGCCAGTATTTCGCCGTGCAGCCGCTGTAGTAGCTGGTGCCGCAGGCGAGGATGAGCACGTTGTCGATGTCCTTGAAGATGCGCCAGGCACCGTCGCCGAACAGCTCGGGCGTGATGCCACCCACGCCTTCGAGCGTGTCGCCGATGGCGCGTGGCTGCTCGAAGATTTCCTTCTGCATGTAGTGGCGGTAGGGACCTAGCTCGGCCGCGCCGCTGTGCGCGTGCACGGTTTTCACTGGGCGCTGGGTGGTGTCAAAACTGCGGCCTTGCCCGTCGGTCACCCAGTAGCGGCCGAGCTGCAGGTCCACCAGATCGCCCTCTTCCAGGTAGACGATCTGGTCGGTCACGCCGGCCAGGGCCATGGCGTCGCTGGCCAGGAAGTGCTCCTGCCCGCCCTCGCCCACACCCAGGATCAGTGGCGAACCGGCGCGTGCGCCGACCACGCGGTGCGGCTCGTCCTTGTGGAACACCGCCAGCGCATAGGCACCGTGCAACTGCGCCACCGCCGCCTGCAAGGCCGCGAACACGTCGCCTTCGTAGAGCGAGTCGATCAGGTGCGCGATGACTTCGGTGTCGGTCTGGCTCTCGAACACATAGCCCTTGGCCTGCAGGGCGACGCGAAGTTCGTCGTGGTTCTCGATGATGCCGTTGTGCACCAACGCGACGCGGCCGGCCGTGCCATCGGTGGAACTGTGCCCGGGGCCGTGGCTGAAGTGCGGGTGGGCGTTGTGCACGGCGGGCGCGCCGTGGGTGGCCCAGCGCGTGTGGGCGATGCCGGTGCCGCTGGCGATGGACTCCAGCTTCACCTGCTCGATCAGTTCGGCCACGCGGGCCGTGCTGCGCGCGCGCCGCAGACCACCGCTGTGCACCGCCACACCGCAGGAGTCGTAACCGCGGTATTCCAGCCGCTGCAAACCCTGAACCAGCACGGGGACGACATCACGCCCCGAAACCCCTGCCACGATGCCACACATATCGGTCTCCAGACACATCAGAAAGGTGCGATGCTACCGAGTCGCGCAGGAAATTAATGACCAATTAATTGACTAAAACAACCTAAAATTTCACAAACTGACATTAATAGTCATTTCGATCATAAAGAAACAAATTATGGAATCTGATTTCATTTACGAAGCCGACTGGCGCCTGCTGGACCTGTTGCAGACCGACGCTTCGATGAGCAACCAGACCCTGGCCGGGCTGGCCCACGTCTCGCCCCCGACCAGCCTGCGTCGCATCAAGCGCTTGAAACAGCTCGGCCTGATCGAGAAGCAGGTGGCGCTGCTCAGCCCTGACCGACTGGCCGCTTCGACGGGCCACGGCCTCACGGCCCTGCTGGAGATCACCCTGGAACGCCAGGGCGCCGAACACCTGGATGCGTTCGAGACCCGCGCGGTGGCCGAGGCCGCCGTGCAGCAGTGTTACCGCGTGAGCCCGGGGCCCGACTTCATGCTGGTCGTGCACACGCCCGACATGCCCGGCTATCTCGCGCTCGCCCAGCGCCTGTTCACCAGCGATGCCAACGTGCGCAACGTGAAGGCCTTCTTCAGCATCAAGCGCGCCAAGTTCGACCCCCGCCTGCCCCTTCCCTTGCGGGCCCAACCCGCAGACAATAGGTAACAAAGCGTTCACTGTAGCAATTTGTGACTACAGAATCCTAAAATGACAGCTCAAAAAATAATCGGCTGTCACATTTGGAGGTTGCATGTTCCCACTCTGGATCGCATTCATGATCGCCCTGGCCCTGGTGGGCCTGGGTGTCTGGGCTTATAGGCGGTATGCGCCTCAGCCCTCGGGTCGGGAGGATCGCTACACGCCGGAACGCATCCTCACGCCCGAGCAGGTCGCCATGCTGGACTACCTGCACGACACCTTTCCCGGGCAGGTCGTGTTGCCCCAGGTGAAGCTCAAGGACATGCTCTCCATCCGGCGCGCCACCGATCGCCGGCGCGCTGAGGAGCGCCTGGCCAGGCAGCAGGTGGACTTCGTGGTCTGCGGCCAGGACGGCCGGCCCATGTTTGCGTTCGACATCGAGCAGTACCACCTGAGCAACGCCAAGGCCAAGACCCACCAGGTGAAGATGAAGAACCGCATCCTCAAGACCGCGGGTGTGCGTTTCCTTTTTCTCAAAAACGGCATCCACCGCATGCCCTCGCCCAGCGAGTTCCGCAAGCAGCTGGACCTGGCCGCCCTGCCCCAGCCCATCCCGAAGGAAGCGAGCGAGCCCGAGAGCGTGCGCCAGCAGCTGGAGTCGAAGTTTTCGGAGTTCGACCAGATCTTCCCTGCGACCGGCTTTCGCGATTCGGAGGTCATGGGCATGAGCGGCCTGATGGACCTGGGCAACGAAGACAGCGACCGGCAAGCCCGGCAGCGCTCTGCCGTACGCCATCGGGCCTGATCGGTAGACAGCCCCGCCTCTCAGTCTCAGGGCTTTTTCTTCGCCGGGCGCTGCCAGTTGGGCAGCGTCACCTGTTTGCCGCGGGCGATGGCCAGGCTGCCGGGCGGTGTGTCCTTGGTGATGGTCGACCCCCCGCCCACCGTGCCGCCAGCGCCGAGGGTGACCGGCGCCACCAGCACGCAGTTGCTGCCCACGTGCACGTCGGCTTCGATCACGGTGCGGTGCTTGTTGGCGCCGTCGTAGTTGGCGGTGATGCTGCCCGCACCGTAGTTCACCCGCTCGCCCACCGTGGCGTCGCCCAGATAGGCCAGGTGGTTGGCCTTGGCACCCGCGGCCAGGGTGCTGTTCTTCACCTCGACGAAGTTGCCGATGTGCACCTCGGCGCCCAGCCGCGCACCCGGGCGCAGGCGCGCAAACGGCCCGATCAGCGAACCCGGCCCCACGCTCACCCCGAGCTTCTCGCCATCGATGTGGGTGAAAGGGTGGATCACCGCGCCCGCTTCGATCACCGCGTTGGCGATCACGCAGTTCGCCCCGATGTGCACGCCGTCGGCCAGCGACACCTGGCCATCGAACACGCAGTTGACGTCGATCTCCACGTCCTGCCCGCACACCAGCGCGCCCCGCACGTCCAGCCGCGCCGGGTCGGCCAGGCGCACGCCCTGCTCCATCAGCACCTCGGCCACCCGCAGCTGGTGGGCGCGCTCCAGCTCGGCCAGCTGCAGCGGGCTGTTCACGCCCGCCACCTGCACCGCGTCGGCGATGCGGTGCGCCTGCACGCTCAGGCCATCGCCCACGGCGAACTTCACCACGTCGGTGAGGTAGTACTCGCCCTGGGCGTTCTGGTTGTCCAGCCGCGCCAGCCAGCCTTTGAGCAGCCGCGTTGGCACGGCCATGATGCCGCTATAGATCTCGGTGATGGCGCGCTGGGCTTCGCTGGCGTCCTTGTGCTCCACGATGGCTTGCACCGAGCCGTCGGCCGATCGCACGATGCGGCCATAGCCGGTGGGGTCGGGCATGTCCAGCGTGAGCAAGGCCATCCGCTCGCCCGCGCACAGGTCGAGCAACGCCTGCAGCGTCTCGGGCCGGGTCAGCGGCACGTCGCCCGACAACACCAGGGTCACGCCGTCGTCCGGCAGCACCGGGGCGGCCTGCTGCACCGCGTGGCCGGTGCCCAGCTGCGGCGCCTGGCGCACGTATTTCAGCTGCATGCCACCCGCTGGCGCATGCAGACCGGCTTCGACCCGCTCGGCGCCGTGGCCGGTGATCACAACCACCGAGCGCGCCGATAGCCGCGCCGCCGTGTCGATCACATGCTGGGCCAGAGCGCGCCCACCCAATCGGTGCAACACTTTGGGCAACTGGCTCTTCATGCGCGTGCCCTTGCCGGCCGCCATCACCACCACATCCACTGGGAACGACATGAACACCTCTGTTGGGGAAAGTTGGCGCAGCCAGCTGGCGGGCGCTTGTCAGCCGGGCATTATCGCCGTGCGGGTCGGGCGGCTGGCCATGGTGCTGACCCTTGGCCTGGCTCTGGCGGCCTGCAGCACGCTGCGACTGGGTTACAGCCAGGGCCCCAACCTCACCTACTGGTGGCTCGACAGCCACGTGGATTTCGACAACGGCCAGTCGGCCCGCGTGCGCGAAGACATCGACGGGCTGTTCGCCTGGCACCGCAGCAGCGAGCTGCCCGCCTATGCCGATCTGCTGCGCCGCTGGCAACGCATGGCCCCGCAGGACCTCACGGCGAGCCAGGCCTGTGGCGAGTTCGACACCGTGCGCGCGCGCTTCAACACCGTGCTGGAGCGCAGCGTCGAGCCCCTGGCCCGGCTGGCGCTGCAGCTCAGCCCCGCCCAACTCGACCATCTGGAGCGCCACCACCGCAAGAGCAACCAGACCTTCGAGAAAGACTTTCTGCAGGGCAGCCTCGAGCAGCGGCTGGACCGCCGCCTGGAACGGGCCATCGAACGCAGCGAACGGCTGTATGGTCCCTTGACCCCCGCCCAGCAATCGCTGGTGCGCGAGCAGCTGCAACGCTCCCCCTGGGACCCTCAGCGCACCCAGGCCGAGCGCGAGCGCCGGCAGGCCGACCAGCTGCAGACCGTGCGCCGGGCCCAGGCCAACCCATCGGCCGCGGCCCAGGCGGTGCGCGACCTCATGATCCGCATCACCACCTCGCCCACGCCGGGCTACAACACCTACAACCAGCAACTGGTGCAAAGCGGCTGCGCCCAGTTCGCCAACCTGCACAACAGCACCACGCCCGCGCAGCGCGCCCACGCGGTGCAGACGCTGCAGACCTACCAGGACGACCTGCGCGCACTGGCTGGAGCGCTCTGAGGCCCGCCGGCCGGCCAGGCACCAGAACAGGAACCGCGGCGCCACCTGCTGAGCACTTGTGGTGCGACCGGCCGGTTTCTGGCTGTCCAGCGCACAAGTCTGGCGCACCAAACTTGCATACAAGACTGGTATGGCCATGGCACGGAATTCGCATGGAAGCAACCCACAAAGGTTTTTTCCATGGTCAGCTCCACCGACATCGCCCAACGCATCATCGAAGCCATCCTGGCGCAGCGCCTGGCCCCCGGCACCCGCCTGGGCGAGCAGAGCCTCTCGATGCTGTTCGACTGCAGCCGCACCCTGGTGCGCGAGGCGCTGGTGCGGCTGGCCACGCGCGGCATCGTCACCGTCAGCTCGCGCCGCGGCTGGTACGTGGTGCAGCCTTCGCACGACGAAGCGCGTGAGGCTTTCGAGGCGCGGCGCGTCATCGAGACCGGTCTGATCCGCCGCACCGGCCCGGTGGACAAGGCCGCGGTCAAACGCCTGAAGCAACACCTCAAGCGCGAGCAGGACGCGCTCAAGGGCGACGACGTGGGCCAGCGCAGCTACCTGCTGGGCGACTTCCATGTCTGTCTGGCCGAATGCCTGGGCAACCAGCTGCTGGCCGACACGCTGCGCGACTACACCGCCCGCACCACGCTGATCGCCATGCTTTACCAGAGCACGCACGACGCGGTGCAGTCCTGCCAGGACCACGTGGCCATCGTCGAAGCGCTGGCGCGCGGCGACACCGCCGAGGCCGAGCGCCTGATGGAAGAACACATCGGCCAGGTGCAGGCCGCCTTGCGCCTGGCACCGGCCAACGACCCGCTGGCCAACCTGCGCGAAGCGCTGGCCCCGCTCTCCCCGGCACCGCGCGCCCCCAAAGGCCGCGCGGCCGCCAAAGACCCCTCCCACCCCGCCCCCGAAACCTACCTAGGAAGCTTGTTATGAAGACCACCAAACGCCTGTTTCTCGCCACCGCCGTTGCGTTCGGCGCATTCGCCAGCCTGGGCACCGCGCAGGCCCAGACCGCGCTCGACGACGTGATGAAGGCCAAGACCATCAAGATCGCGATCCCGACCGACTTCCCGCCCTACGGCTTCGTCGGCACCGACCTGCAGCCCCAGGGCCTGGATGTCGACACCGCCAAACTGATCGCCAGCAAGCTCGGCGTGAAGGTCGAACTGGTGCCGGTGACCAGCGCCAACCGCATCCCCTACCTGCAGACCCGGAAGGCCGATCTCGTCATTTCGACCCTGGGCAAGAACGCCGAGCGTCTGGCGGTGATCGACTTCACCGCCGCCTACTCGCCCTTCTTCCAGGCCGTGTTCGCGCCCAAGTCGCTCACAGTCGCCAGCTTTGCCGACCTCGCCGGCAAAACCATCGGCGTGACCCGCGGCGCCATCGAAGACCAGGAACTCACCAAGCTCGCACCCGCCACCGCCGATGTGAAGCGTTTCGAAGACAACAACGCCACCGTCTCGGCCTTCGTATCGGGCCAGACCCAACTGATCGCCACCGGCGCTTCGGTGGCCGGCAACATGATGGCGCGCAACCCGCAACTGGGCGCCGAATACAAGCTGCTGCTGAAAGACAGCCCCAACTTCATCGGCGTGGCCAAGGGTGAAGATGCG
>JAURXM010000018.1 GCA_030654395.1 Aquabacterium sp. | reverse complement strand
GCATCAGCGTCGCCCGCACCGATCCCTTGACCGGCCTGCCCAACCGTGTGGCGCTGGATCTGGCGTTGGAAAGCCTGCCGCCGCATGGCAGCCTGACGTTCATCGACATGGATGGCCTCAAGTATTACAACGACCGGTTCGGGCATGAGCGCGGCGATGAATTGTTGCGCACGTTCGCCCGGCATCTGAGCGAGCGCTTGAGCGTCAGGGCGCAGGCGCACCGTCTGGGCGGCGACGAGTTTGCCATTACCTGCGAGCTAGGGGATGTATCGTGGATCGAGAAGATGCTGACGCAGGCAGTGGACGACTTGCATATCAGCGGGTTTGAGACTGCCGGTGTCAGTTCCGGCTCGGTGCATGTCCGCGAAGCCCCGGGCAAAGAAGAGCTCAAGCACATGGCGGATAGCCGAATGTACGAAAATAAGCGTCTTCGCAAGCGGAGCCGCTATGAGCATCAGGAAAATCAGGCGCCTTTAAGGCAGTTTTAACATCAGCAACGAGGAGAAGTGTAATGCAGCGTATCTGTGGTCTGGTCTGGCCGATTGTGTTGTCGATCATATTGCCGCTGGTGGCGGCGTGGTTTGCCTATCCCGAAACCCATTTGCCGCCCGGCTTCGGCGTATTTCCGCCGCTGTTCGTGGAGGATCCTCCCGGTTTCAGCCTGATAATCTTCGTTGCGTTAGCGCTGGTGGAAGCCGTCATTGCGCTCTTCCTGCTGTTTCCGCAATGGTTCGGCTTCACCATTCCGACCCCGCCGGCCAAGCCGGCTTCGGGGCATTTCCCGGTGTGGTTCTGGATAGGCGCGGCGCTGACGCTGTTTTTCTGGTGGCTGATGTGGACGCGGGTCACGCCTTTCGGCGACCTGGTGTATTACGCCTTCACCCCGTTATGGTGGGGCTTCATCCTGGCGCTGGACGGACTGGCCTATCGCCGCAGCGGCGGTTACTCGCTGCTCGCGGCGCGACCTAAAACCCTGCTGATCAGTGCTGCGGTCTCGCTGTTCGGTTGGTTCTATTTCGAGTATTTCGACTATTTCGCGCTGGGCAACTGGTATTACCCCAACAGCACGATGCCGGAACTCAGCCATGCCACTGTCGTGTTGCTGTACGTGACCGCCTATACCAC
>JAURXM010000078.1 GCA_030654395.1 Aquabacterium sp. | reverse complement strand
CTTGGCGCATGAAGCGCCGCACCAATTCCGCATCCACGCCATCGCCGCCAAATTCCCCTAATGCCAGTGAGCGCGAAAACCCGTAGAACTGTCTTATGCGATTCTCGCAAAGTTGGGCATGGCGTACACGCCGAGCCGGGTCCTTCAACGATTCGCATACCGCCAGCGCGGTCATGGAAGCGTTGTAAAAAGCGTTCAGCACCCCGTGGGAAAAAATGGGATCGACGAAGGAGGCCGCATCGCCGATGCAGTAAAAATTCTCCCCGCACAGCCGGGTGGAATAATAAGAATAATCCGGCCTTACGCAGAACGAGTCCTCTATATACTCGGCGCTCTCCAGCAGCCGATCCAGGTAAGGGGCGCGCCTTAAGGTATCCAGGAAAAACCGCTCGCGACCGGCGCTATCCAGGCTGCGCGCGCGGTCGGTGTTGATGACCAGGCCTACGCTGGTCGTGTTGCGCATGGCGATATGCCAGATCCACCCATCTTCGAAGGACGTGACGAAAGTAACCGGCCGGATCTTGCCGATGTCTGCCGCAGCATGGCTGCGACCGTCGGCAGCGACAAAGCGGGAGTTCTTGAAATAGCCCCATAAGGACAGAAACCGCATCCGCGTATCCACCAGCTGTTTCGATTTAAACTGCCCGGCGAGCAGGGCGGACGACCCGCTGGCGTCGATCACGAATCGGCAGTCCAAGCTTCCCTCGTGGTTGGCATTCCCGCGCCGGTCCAGATAACGCACCCGTGGGGAGTCTGAGCTTAAGTCGCCCCAGCGGACCGCGACCTGCTGAAAAATCTGCGCGCCCAGGCTTTCGGCATGCTTTAGCAGCAGTTCGTCGAATACATCTCGTTCTATATGCAGGGCAGGGCGGGTGAAACCGAATTCGGAGAAAGCGATACGGCTGATCTTGCCGTTCCAAACCGTGATGCCGCCAGCCTTGGCGACGAAACCTTCTTTTTCGATCAAAGGCGATACCCCGGTCTGGTCGGCGTATTTCCAAAAATGCGGGATCAGACTTTCGCCAACCATGGGACGGGGATGGGTAACCTTTTCCAGCAACACCACGTCCACGCCCTGTTTCGCCAGCAACGCGGCAACGCTGGAACCGGCGGGGCCGCCGCCTATGACCAGCACATCGCACTGCTTGGGGATCTCGGTATTAATCGACATTGTTTTTGGCCTTGCAGAAGCGGAATAGGGTGGTTTTTACTTATCGTCCACGAAAAGCACGAAAAGCACGGAAATATTTAAAGAGATACCCAGGCTCTCCTGAGTTTAACAAAGGCTGTATGCCTGCACCCAAAGAGTGGATGTTCCATCAGATTTATTTCGTGTCTTTTGTGCTTTTTGTGGACCCATTGTTGTATTTAGGATTAATCACAGCGACCCGCTCACATACCGCCGCGAACGGTACATCAGATAATACGCACAAGAAAACCCCATAAACAGCGCAACCGAGCTGATGGCGATTTCCAGGCTCAACGGAATCAGCGCGAGTGAGGATACTAACTCCGCCAGGATCAGCGCAATCAGTATTCTGGCCACGAGCATCCTCGACATCTTCGAGCAAACATACACGCCCAACGGCGCTCCCACGACCACGATGGGGATAGCCGCAAGCCAGTAGTCGCTGACCGGCGGGACAAACTGCCCGGCGCCGACGATCATCGCAAAACCCGACCATGAGGTCAGCACCATCATCACAATAACCGTCGGCGTCGCGGCCTTCTCGCACATCCGAAACAACAGCACCAAGACCGAAAAGACGATGATTTCAAGCCCGCTACCCAACAAGCCGCTGATCAGTCCGCCAACCATGCCGAAGGCCAGCAGGATGCCCTTCTCCAACGCATCGAAGCGGGGTAGGCGATCATGGCGGTCTCGGTCCGGGTCTCGGTTGTGCCACCAAAGGGCCAGGGCAAAGCTGCACTGGACCACGGTGAACAATAGCCGCACCGCGCTGGAGGGCAGCAGCGTGGAAAGGGAAAAGCCCACCGGCAGCATCGGCACCGAGCCTAGGACGACCCAGGCTACTGCGAGCCATTCGACTCGGATGCGCAACAGCAGGATGGTCAAGAATCCCGAACCCATGCCGATGCTCTGGGTGGCGATGGAAAATAGCTTGGCGTGTGCAGGCGGGATGCCCAGCAGCTTGGTAAACACCGGGAAAGCCACGGCGCCGCCCGCCTCGCTGGTGGCCCCGCCGATGAAGGAGCCGAAGGCCATGGTCAGGGTGATGCGCCAATGCCGGGTGACTGCTTCCAGCGGCGGCGAGTCCGGCAGGAAATACCAGGCCAGCCAAATCAGGGGCGGCAGCAAAAAGACAGCGCCCTGCCTAAGGGGCATCGACTTTGCCCTTCAGTCGTTGCAGGAAAACATCGGGGGAAGCGTAGCTCATTTCCCCGGTGGCTGCATCCACGGCTGCCTGGATGGTATGCCCCTTGG
>JAURXM010000073.1 GCA_030654395.1 Aquabacterium sp. | reverse complement strand
TGTCCGATAAATGGGTGCAGATGATTTTCACCGATCCGAAGCGGATCATCCTGGCCAGCACGCTCAAGGGCTGGTTTTTTGTCGGTATAACGTCATTGCTGCTCTATGGTTTGATGAGGCGCTGCATCGGCGTTAATGCGGCACCAAAAACATTCCCGACGGGTCCTCGCCGATTAGGCTGGCCTTTCATAGCACTGATGGTGGTCATCGTCGCGTATACCTGCGCCGGTATCTTCCAAGTCTTCATACACCGCGAACAAGAACAGGTCGATCAGCTACAGGCTGTTGCCGACCTCAAGATCAGGCAGATTGTTGACGGGTTCCTGCTGGCCAAGGTAGATGCCGGGACCGTCAGTGACGCGCTGTGGATTGGTTTTGTCGGCTTGCTGGCATTATTCGTAACGGGTGTCGGCTTTTATCTGATACGCCAGGGCCAACAACTGGCCGTGGCCCAGGCTGTGCAACAGTCCCAGGCGGAACGTCTGAACGCTTTAAACCTGATTTCCTCTATCGCCGACAGTTCGGATGACGCGATCTTTGCCAAGGATCTGGCAGGCCGCTATATCCTGATCAACCGGGCCGCCAGCCAATTCGTCGGCAAGTCGGCCGAGGACATGCTGGGCCAAGATGATCGGGCCATCTTCACACCCGAACAGGCCGAGAGACTGATGACTTTCAACCGCCGGGTGATAACCGAGAACCGTACCATGACTCAGGAAGGGGTGCTCGACACGCAGGAAGGCGAGCGAACTTTCCTCACTACCAAAGGTCCGCTGCGCGACAACCAAGCCAATGTTATTGGCACCTTTGGCATTTCCCGCGACATCACCGAGCGCAAGATGGCCGAGGCCGAGTTGATTGAGCGCAACAACGAGCTCGAACGCTTTAACCGCGCCATGGTAGGGCGTGAGCTGGACATGATCGCCTTGAAACAGCAGGGGTCAACGAGCTTTCACAGCAACTTGGGCAGGGACGGCCCTATCCGCTGGCCTTTCTCGACACCCGATCGGCACAACAGGCAGGGGAGGATGTACCATGAGCAGACGTCTGGTTCCGGCTAGTTTACTGCCTTTTCTGGCCTTGGCGCTGCAATGGCTGCTGTGGCCCTGGATATCCCCCTTTGTCTGGTTCCTGTTCTTTCCTACCGTGTTTTTCAGCGCCCGCCTCGGCGGCCTCTTGGGCGGATTAGCCAGCACGGTGTTGAGCGTCATTATCGTCTGGTTTTTCTTTATACCGCCCCAGTTAAGTTGGGCGTTAGACCATCCGTCCAACCTCTACTCGGTAGGCTTGTTTCTGCTGATGGGCTATCTGGTCAGTGATGCTCAAGAACGTCTGCGCCTGGCGCAACGACATAACGAAGCCAGCTTGATTGAAACCCGCGCCGCCAACGAGAAGATCACCCAGCTTTACCAGAAAACGCTGGAACTGGATGAACTCAAGACCCAGTTTTTCGCCAATGTCAGCCACGAACTGCGCACGCCGCTGACCCTGATCATGAGTCCCCTGGCCCGGCGCTTAGCCGCTGCCGGTCTGCCCGAAACGTATCGGCGCGAGGACGAGATGATGCTGCGCAATGCGCATGTCCTGTACCGCCAGGTCAGCGACTTGCTCGATGCGGCCAAGCTGGAGTCCGGCCACATGCGCATCGACTACGCATATATTGACCTCGGCGAGCTAACCCGCGTGATAGCTTCGCAGTTTGATCATCTGGCGCCGGAAAAAAGTATCGATTACTGCGTTGACGCTCCCGCTTTTCTGGAAGTCGAGGCGGATAGCGAAAAACTGCAACGCATTCTGATCAACCTGTTGTCCAATGCCTTCAAGTTCGTCCCCGAGGGCGGTCGTATCGAAATACGCTTGCGCAAGCAGGGCGATCAGGCGGTCATCGAGGTGCAGGACAACGGCCCCGGCGTACCGTTCGATATGCAGGCAGCGGTGTTCGAGCGGTTTCGCCAAGTGGAGGGCGGCAGCCAGCGTTGTTTCGGCGGTACCGGTCTGGGATTGGCCATCGTCCGGGACTTCGCCGAACTGCACGGCGGCGCAGCCGGCCTGGTCGAAGCACCCGGCGGTGGGGCTCTGTTCACCGTCCGGCTTCCTGTGCATGCGCCGGCCGGCGCGGTCATTCAGAACAGGGCCAGTCAGTTTGCGCCGGTCATGAATTATCACATCGCGGACGAACTGCGTCCGACCGTACCAGACGTAGCGCTCAGCGCCGGGGAAAACGCACCGCTGGTGCTGGTCGTCGAGGACAACGCCGATATGAATGCCTTTATCGCCAATACCCTGCGCCCTTACTACCGGGTGGCCTGCGCCTACAATGGCCGGGAGGGGCTGGAGCAAGCCTTGGCGCGACACCCCGACCTGATCCTTTGCGATGTGATGATGCCGCAGTTGAGCGGGGATCAATTGGTCGCAGAACTGCGCCGGCAACCCTGCATGATCGATGTGCCGGTTGTCATGCTTACCGCCAAGGCCGACGACGAGCTTCGGGTGCGTCTGCTCAAGGAAGGTGTGCAGGACTATCTGAACAAGCCTTTCTTGGTAGAGGAGCTGCTCGCGCGGGTGGGCGGATTGATCAACGAGCGCAGCCGCACCCAAACCGAATTACGTCACTTTGAACAAATCGTCGCGACCTCCGGCGATATGCTGGCTTTCGTGGATAGTGAACAGCGGCTATTGGTGACCAATCCCGCCTATGCCGAGCTGTTCGGCGCGGTTCCCGCAGACATGCGGTATCGGCAAATCGCGGACATTGAAGGTTCCGACATGTCTATCCTGATTGCGCAGCATCTCAAGCTAGCGCTGGCCGGCGAGAGTCAACGAGTCATCGTCGAGCCGACCTTTGCCGACGGCAAGCGGCGTGTGCTGGACGCCGTATATCGACCGTTATGGCAGAATGGCGAGGTGCAGGGCGTGGTCATCAGCCTGCGCGACATTACTGAGCTGAAAAAGGCCGAAGAAGCGCTGAGGGCCAGTGCAGCCACCTTGAAGGTGGCCCAGCGTCTGGCCGGAATCGGCAATTGGGAATGGGATATTCAGACCGATACGCATACCTGGTCAGAAGAAATCTATCGCATCTACGGCCGCAACACGGCTTTGCCCCCAGCCGTTTACCCGGAAGTTCGGCAGTACTTCACCCCGGAGAGTTGGACGATACTGGCTGCCGCCGTGGAAAAGGGTCTGACGGAAGGGATGCTTTACGAATGCGATGCCGAGGTGGTACGCCCCGACGGCGCCCATCGCTGGATTGTCGCCCGCGGTGAAAGCACTCGCGATGCGGCGGGCAAGGTCGTCGAACTGCACGGCACGGTGCAGGATATCACCGTGCGCAGACAAGCCGAGGAGGCCTTGCGTCAAGGCGCTGCGCTTTATCGACACACGTTGGACAATATGTTGGAAGGCTGCCAGATCATCGGCTTCGACTGGCGTTATCACTATGGCAACGCGGCTGCGGACCGGCAAAACAGCCAGCCGATTGAGACGCTGATCGGCCGCACAATGATGGAAGCATACCCTGGTCTCGAAACGACGGAGATATTTGCAACGCTCTGCCGTTGTATGGAAAAACGCATCGAGCAGCACAGCGAAACCGAGTTCATTTTTCCCAATGGTTCCCGACGGTGGTTCGATGTAAACGTTATTCCGGCGCCGGAGGGGATCGCTATCTTCAGTGTCGACATCACCGAGCGCAAGCAGGCCGAGGAGAGTATTCGCCAGCTCAACGACGACCTGGAACGACGCGTGGTCGAACGCACTGCTGCACTGATCACCGCGAACAGCGAGCTCGACAGCTTCGCCTACGCTGTTTCCCATGATCTGCGTGCGCCGCTACGCGCTATGAGCGGATTCAGTCAGGCTCTGATCGAGGATTACGGCAGCCAGTTACCCGGCGAGGCCAGGGTATACCTGGATCAGATCGACCTCGCCAGCCGCAAGATGAATGAACTGATCGATGGCCTGCTGACGCTCTCGCGCAGCGTACGCGGCGAATTACGGCACGACAACGTGGACCTTTCCGCACTTTCGGAGCGTCTGTTGGCCGAACTGCTGCGAAACAATCCCGGCCGGGAGATGGATGCGGAGGTGGAGGCCGGGCTTCGGGTATATGGCGATGCGCGTATGCTCGAAGCAGTGATGCGCAATCTGCTGGGCAATGCCTGGAAATACACCGCTTACGCGGCGGCGCCGACCATACGCGTATATGCCGAGGAACGGCAGGGCGTGCGCTACTTTTGCGTCGCCGACAATGGTGCCGGTTTCGATATGCGCCATTCCGACCGGCTGTTCCAACCTTTCCAGCGTCTGCATCGTCAGGAGGAGTTTTCCGGCATCGGCATCGGCCTGGCTACCGTGCAGCGTATCGTGCATCGCCATAACGGCGTCATGGACGCGCGGGGAGAACCGGGCCAGGGCGCGGTATTCTGTTTTACTTTATCAATCACATCCACCGCTTCAATAGGCGGGGAAAAGGAGGCTTAATGATGAACAGCAAAACCATCCTGCTGGTAGAAGACAACCTTCAGGACGAAATGCTTACCCTGCGCACCTTGCGTCGCGCCAATCTGAGCAACCCGATAGACGTGGTGCGCGACGGTCAGCAGGCGCTGGATTATTTGTTTCGGCAAGGCGAGTTCGAAGGCCGGGAAGGCCCGGATCTGCCTACCGTAGTGCTGCTTGATATTGGTATGCCGCGTCTGTCCGGCCTGGATGTGCTGGAACGGCTACGCGCCGACGCCCGCACGGCATTGTTGCCGGTGGTCATCCTGACCTCTTCGGATGAGGAACGCGACCGCCTGAAGAGCTATGAAATCGGCGCCAACAGCTTCGTGCGCAAACCGGTGGATTTTGCCGAATTCGCCGAGACCGTGGCGCGCCTGGGGGTTTACTGGCTGGCGACCAACGAGCCGCCACCCAGGCGATGAAACCGCAATGAACAGCCCGTTGAAACTCCTTATTATCGAAGATGTCCACGCCGATTTTCTATTGCTGGAAAGACACTTTCGTCAGCATGGCCTGGATGCCGAATGTTTACGTGTCGACAGCAATTCTGAGCTGGATGCCGTGTTGCAGGACGAATGGGATCTGGTGCTCTCGGATTACAACGTGCCGGGCATGGATTTTTTGGCGATCCTGCAACGTATCCGGACGGAGCGTCCCGACCTGCCCGTCGTTCTGGTGTCCGGCAGCGTCGGCGAGGAAACGGCGGTCGAACTGCTGCATCTGGGCATGAGTGATTTTGTACTCAAGGACAACTTGATCCGGCTGTTGCCTGCCATCCGTCGGGCCCTGAATGAAAGCAATGAACGTTGCGCCCGTCTGGCCGCCGAAACGGCATTACGCGAAAGCCAGGCGGCGGCCCTCGAAGAGCAGTGGCATGCCAGACTGGCCGCATTGAACCTGATGGAGGATGCCCTCGCCGCCCGCACCCGTGCGGTGGAGGCCAATGCGGCTTTGCGCGAAAGCGAACAGCGTTTGCTGCTGGCGCAGGAGGGGGCGCATATTGGCATCTGGGAATGGGATTTGCGCAGCAGCCGGGGCTATTGGTCGCCCGAGTGCAATCGACTCTACGGCTTGGCGCCGGACTCTTTGCAGAGTAGCGACGACTGGCGGGCCAGGGTGCTTCCGGAGTATCTGCCCATGATTGACGCACAGTGGCAGAGCCACATCGCGCGAGGTCAGCCCTTCGAGGTGGAATTTCGCTGCCGCCTGGACTCGGGCGAAATCCGCTGGCTGGTCAGCAAGGGCGGCGCCCAGTACGATGCGTCCGGCAAGCCGGTTTCGCTGTCCGGCATTAACCTCGATATTACCGAACGCAAACAGGTCGAGGGGCAGTTGCGCAAACTCGCCCAGGCCGTGGAGCAGAGCCCGGAGAGCGTTATTATCACCGACCTGAATGGCATCATCGAATACGTTAATGAGGCTTTCACGCAAAACAGCGGCTACTCCCACGAGGAAGTCATGGGGCAGCATATTCGTATCCTGAGTTCCGGAACTATGCAGACGGAAACCTATGCCGCGCTTTGGAGCGCTATAAGCCAGGGTCAGATCTGGAAGGGCGAATTCATTAATAAGCGCAAGGATGGCCGCGAGTACGTGGATTTCGCGATCATTACGCCTATCCGCCAGCATGACGGTTGTGTCACTCACTATGTCTCGGTGCAGGAGGACATTACCGAGAAAAAGCTCCTCGGCATTGAACTGGACCGGCATCGCCACCACCTTGAAGACTTGGTGGAAAAACGCACCACTGAGCTGCGTCGGCAGACACATTCCCTGCAGGCGCTGATCGACAACTTACCTCATTTGGCCTGGCTAAAGGATGAGGAGGGGCGCTTCATTACGGTCAACCGGAACTTTGCCGAGATCAGTGGCTGTACATCGGCGGAAATGCTCGGCAAGACCGTCCAGGATCTCTGGCCGCGGGAGATGGCCGAACGTTACCGCGCCGATGATGCGGAAGTGATTGCCACGCGCCGGCAAAAGACGGTGGAGGAGCCGTTCGCCACCTTGCCGGATTCTCTATATGAGACTTTCAAGGCTCCGATACTCGATGCGGACGGCATGGTGCTCGGTACGGTCGGTCTTGCCCGGGACATTAAGCCGCAACGGGAAATGGAAATGGAGCTGGCACGTCGTGCCGAGGCTGCCGAAGCGGCCACCCTGAGCAAGAGCGCTTTTCTGGCTAACATGAGCCATGAAATTCGCACCCCGATGAATGCCATTATCGGATTGACTTATCTATTGCGCCAAAGCACTCCCACGGCGGAACAGAGCGAACGTTTGAACAGGATAGACGATGCGGCCCAGCACCTGCTGTCCATCATCAACGACATCCTGGATCTGTCGAAGATCGAAGCTGGTTATCTGGAACTGGAACACACCGATTTCGCGCTGGAAGCGGTCCTGGATCATGTGCGCTCGCTGGTAACCGATCAGGCCAAAGCCAAAGGGCTGTGCATCAAAGTAGATGGCGGCGACGTTCCTGTATGGCTATGTGGCGACTCCACCCGGCTGCGTCAAGCCGTGCTCAACTATGCCGGAAATGCGATCAAGTTCACCGAGCGAGGCACTATCTGGCTGCGCGCGAAGCTATTGGAAAATACCGGCGAGGGCTTGCTGGTCCGTTTTGAAGTCCAGGACTCCGGCATCGGGATTGCAAAAGAGCATCTGTCGATGCTGTTTGAAGCTTTTTCCCAGACCGATGTTTCAACCACCCGCAAGTACGGGGGCACCGGGCTTGGGCTGGCCATTACCCGGCGCCTCGCGAATATGATGGGCGGCGAGGCCGGTGTGGAAAGCACCTTGGGTAAAGGCAGTATCTTCTGGTTTACCGCCCGGCTTCAGCAGGGTCATGGCACGCTGCCTACCGAATCCAGCGGAAAATGTTCCGAAGCCGAGTTCAAGCTGCGCAGAAATCATGCCGGCGCACATATATTGTTAGCGGAGGATAATCCGGTCAATCGTGAAGTGGCGCTTGAATTGCTGCACGGGGTCGGTTTGTCGGTGGATACCGCGGAAAACGGCCGCGCTGCGTTGGAGAAGGTGCGCACGAATGCCTATGACCTGATACTGATGGATATACAGATGCCCGAGATGGATGGTCTGGCGGCGACTAAAGCCATACGCGCCCAGCCAGGTTATGCGCACTTGCCGATTCTGGCCATGACCGCCAACGTCTTTGACGAGGATAGGCGTAACTGTCTGGACGCAGGCATGAACGACTTTGTCGCCAAACCCGTGATTCCTGGGGCGCTTTACGCCACGCTGCTGCGTTGGCTGTCATGCCTTGATCGGAACCAGCCGCCGACGAATTTTGAAACCGGATCTGTCGAGCGGCTAACGGGCGCAACGCCCAGGCCTCTATTGGTCTCCGATATTCCCAGCCGACTGGCAGCGATCTCCGGGCTGGAGGCCGCAGCAGGTCTCGCCATCATAAATGGCGACATAACGAAATATCGGCGACTGTTGCAGATGTTCGCCAACTTCCATAGCCAAGACATGGTGCGTGTACAGGAACGGCTGACTGCCGGGGATATCCAGGAATCGCAACGCCTGACTCATGGCCTGAAAGGCACCTCCGCCACCTTAGGCGCATACCGCGTAGCGGACCTGGCGACCCGGCTGGATAAGGCCTTGCGCCAGAATGTTGCGTTGACCGAATGCGCCGCATTGGCCCGCTTATGCGACCACGAATTAACCCGATTGGTTCAGGCTATCCAGAGCTTGCCGGAAGAGCTTGCGTTGATCGAGAACACTGGCTGCGATATTGAGCCAGAACGCTTAAAGCGGATGCTCTCGGAATTGGAAAACCTGCTTGCCGAAGACAACGCGCGCGCCAGCCGCCTAGCTCGTGAATCAGCCGATCAGCTGCGAGCGAAACTGGGCAGTCGCTATGCCGATTTTGCTCACCAAATCGAGGTGTTCGATTATGAACGCGCATTGGAAACACTGCGGGAGTCGATAAAACCCGAGCAGGGCAGTTGATGCCGCCGATAAGATTTGCCGGAGCACCTCATGATGGCCGGTTAGCCTATGTAGCTAACCGGTTGGTGCGGGCTTGTTAAAAGGTTTATTTTTCGGTCAATTCGATCAGGTCGCCTGTTTCGCCGTCAATCAGACGATTCAGATGCAGCGCGACGAGACCGTCGTCGGGGCGTTGCTCGGCTAGCCGTCTGAACGCTTCGACAGCGCCGGCTTGTGCGTCGCGCATCAGTTCGTAAGCGGCCGTATAGTCTGATATTTCCGGGTTTTTCAGCATTTGGCTGTCGAGCGGTTCAAAGACCATTAACGGGATCGACTTGCCCTTGAGCAGCAAACGCCCGATCGGGCGCGCCGGCAGGTTTGGGCAGCCGGATAACGTGGCTGCGGAGACACAGATCAGCGTCCCCAGGTATTTGTTTGCGCCTTCCAGACGCGAGGCGGTATTGACCGGGTCGCCCAACGCACGGTAATCGAAGATGGTGTTGCCGCCAAAATTGCCGACGATCACTACCCCGGTATGGACGCCTATCCGGGT
>JAURXM010000068.1 GCA_030654395.1 Aquabacterium sp. | reverse complement strand
CCGACCGTCTCGCCTTCGACCAACAGATCCGACGGACTGGCTACCAGAACATCGTTGGGCCCCATGCCGTCCAAAATTTCGACTTCGCGTCCAAAATCACGACCCAGCTTTACCGGATGAAACGCGATGCGTTTTTCGGCATCGACAATAACGACGTGCGTACCCGCCTGATCGATAACCAATACATTGGCAGGCACAACCAACGGACTGGCTTTGCTGCCGACCACGTTGATCGAAATTTCCACATAGGAGCCAGGCAATAATTTGCCCTCTTTATTGGCTAGCGCAATATCCACCTGGCGTGAACGATTGATCGGATCCAGGGCTCCTGCAATGTGTTCGACGCGGGCGGCGACGGTCTTACCTTGCGCTTCGATAGGACGTACCGTCACTTCCTGACCCACCTTGACGTCATCCGCGTAAACTTGAGGAATCCAGACAGTCAGCCGTAACGGATCGATTTGCGTCAGCGCGAACAGTTCCTGAGTGCCCGCGTTGATCAGACTGCCCACATCGACGGTTCGGCGTGTGATAACCCCGGAAAACGGCGCGACGATGCGCCGATAACCTTCGACTTTTTCCAGCCGCTTGACATTGACTTGGGCGGCAGCCAGATCGGCTTCCGCCTGCAAGACGGCGCTGCGCTTTTCGTCGAACTCCTGCTGAATAGCGCTGTCGGTTTCTTTCAGCAGCGTCCAGCGCTTCAACGTCGAGCGCGCCAAATCCAGTCTGACCGAGATCTGCGCCGCTGCGGCATGCGCCTGAGCCAATTCCTGCTCCAACTCGGGGACATCGATCACCGCCAACAGTTCGCCTTGCTTCACCTGATCGCCGAGCGTCTTGTACCAGGCGCTCAGATAACCGTTGCTTCTGGCATAGAGCTGCGTTTCGGTGTTGCCGCGCAAACTGGCCGGCAGTACAATCTTGCGCGACGCCTCTCCCGGCTTGGACCTCACCGTAATGACGCTGCGCGACAGACCGGCCACGTTGCGCTGCCGCAAGCTATCGGCCGCACTCTGATTGATCACCAGCCGCCAGCCGCCGGCCAGCAGTAAAAACAGCAACAGCCCGAAGCCGAAGCGTCTGACAATAATCAGCGTCCGTTGCGGATGAGACGGCAAAGCAAATACAGGGGTTTGATGACTACTCATGACGGTTTCATTCAGTGATAAGGATAGGTCGAGTCGAGTGGCGATGTTCAAGCCACCGATGTGTGCTGGCAAAGACGATGGGCACAAACAGCAACGTGGATACCGTGGCGAACGCCAGTCCGCCGATGACCGCGCGGCCCAGCGGCGCGTTCTGTTCGGCGCCCTCACCCCAACCGACAGCCATCGGCAACATGCCGACGATCATCGCAAAAGCGGTCATCATCACCGGCCGCAAGCGGGTGGCTGCGGCTTCCAGGGCTGCCGTGACCGGCGGCACGCCGTCGCCCAGCCGGGTGCGGGCGAAGGAAACCACCAGAATGCTGTTGGCGGTGACCACGCCCATAGCCATGATGCTGCCGGTCAAGGCCGGAATGCTCAGCGTGGTTCCGGTCAGAAACAGGGTCCAGGCGATCCCGGCCAGCGCCGCCGGCAACGCGCTGACGATAATCAACGGATCAAGCCAGGACTGAAAATTGACCACCAGCAACAGGTACAACAACACGATGGCCACGGCCAGCCCCGTCGCGAGTCCGGTAAACGAGCTGTTGAGGGTCTGGATCTGTCCGCGCACCGCCAGTTCAACGCCGCGCGGCAACTTGGACTGGGCCTCTTGAATTAATCGATCGATATCGACACTGACCGATCCCAAATCCCGGCCCTCGACATTCGCATAAATATTAAAAACATTATTCGCATTGTAGTGCGTCACTGCCGCGGGCTGCACCGAACGCTTCATCGTCACCAGATTGCC
>JAURXM010000051.1 GCA_030654395.1 Aquabacterium sp. | reverse complement strand
GAGGTCGGCCAGCGTCACTTTTTCGAGGGTCAGGCCGACTTCTTCAGCAATCACCTTGCCGCCGGTCAGGGTGGCGATGTCTTCCAGCATGGCTTTGCGGCGATCGCCGAAACCAGGGGCCTTGACAGCCACAACCTTCAGGATGCCGCGGATGGTGTTGACCACCAGCGTGGCCAACGCCGGAGGCCAGCCTTCTGTGGTGGTCACTGCCGTGCTGAACCGTTCGGGCACCTACGGCTTCAATGCACCCAACGATACCTACGGCGACATGATCGAAATGGGCATCTTGGATCCCACAAAGGTCACACGCACAGCACTGCAAAACGCAGCATCTGTGTCGTCGTTGATGTTGACAACCGAATGCATGATCTGCGAGTCCGCTAAGGACGACGCACCTGCAGGCGGCGGCCACGACATGGGCGGCATGGGTGGTATGGGCGGCATGGGCATGTAATGCCTTTGGGCGCGGCTTAGGTCGCGTCTCGCCTCGAATGCCCACCAAGCGTTAAGCTGGTGGGCATTGTCGTTTCTGCGCTTGTTCGCTTGCTTTGGTCATGCTTTTACATCGATTTGTGATCCCGTCCGTTTTGCGACGCACAGCCATGACCCTCGTGCTGCTTGTGCTCACCTGGCCGGTTGTCGCGCAGCAGAGCGCGCGTCCCAAAATTGGCTTGGTGCTGTCTGGTGGTGGCGCTCGGGGCTTGGCCCACGTGGGCGTGCTCAAGGTGCTGGAGCGCGAACGCATCCCGGTTGACCTGATCGCAGGCACATCCATGGGCGCCATCGTCGGTGGGCTGTACGCCAGCGGCATGTCGGCTCTGGAAGTGGAGGCTGAGGTGCGCCAACTCGACTGGGGCAATGTGTTTGCCAGCCGGGTTGATCGGCGTGAGCTGTCGCAACGACGCAAAGAGCAAGACTTCGAGGTGTCACCGTTGATTGAGGTGGGCCTTGGTGCAGATGGCGTCAAGGCGCCTGTTGGCTCGATCTCTAGCAGGGGCTTGGAGTCACACTTGCGCCGCCTGACCTTGTCTTCGCGTCGGTTCACGAACTTTGACCAGCTGCCAACCCCTTTCAGGGCTGTGGCCACGGACATGGAAACAGGCCAGGCCATGGTGCTCAAAGAGGGCGATCTGGCCACCGCTTTGAGGTCGAGCATGTCCGTGCCTGGCGTGTTCGCACCCGTCGAGGTGCAGGGCCGCATCTTGGGTGACGGAGGCTTGGTCAACAACACGCCCGTTGACGTGGCACGCCAGATGGGTGCCCAGCGCCTGATTGTGGTCAACATTGGCACACCTCTTGCCAAGCGGGAGACCTTGGCCAGTCTGACGGGGGTGACGTCCCAGATGATCAACATCTTGACCGAGCAAAACGTGCGCCAGAGCTTGGCCATGCTGACGCCGCAGGATGTGCTGATTGCCCCGATATTGGAGGGGCTCACGGCGGCTGATTTTGACCGAGCGGCCGAGTTCATGAGCCTTGGCGAATTGCAGGCCGAGGCCATGGTGCTGCGCATGCAAGACCTCAAGCTCAGTGAGTCCGATTACAAGGCATGGAAGGCCCAGCGTATACAGCGTGCAGCACCTGCAGCGCCCTTGACCTTTGTGCGTTTTGAGGGGTCTAAGTTGACGCGACCCGAGGCCCGATCGGACATTTTTCTGATCCAGCCGGGACGGGTTTTTGATGTCGCCAAGGCCGAGCGTGACCTCACCGTGCTCGCCGCCTCTGGCGACTACCAAGGCACAGATTACCGGTTACTTCGAAGCCCAGAGGGCAGCGAAGGTCTGGTTTTTGATTTAAAGGACAAGGTTTGGGGCCCCGATTACCTGCAGATGGGCTTGGCCTTCAGTGCGGACAGCCGGGGGCGCAGCACCTTCAACCTCAAACTGGTTCACAACCGCCATTGGCTTGATAACGCAGGCACAGAGTGGCGTAACGTCCTGCACTTGGGCACCGCCCCAGAGCTTGGCAGCGAGCTGTATCGCCCCATGGATTGGCGATTGCCCGATGGCCTGAGCGGCTTCATGTCTGGCTCGGTCTCAAGCCGCCGCCGCACCGTGTCTTACTACCGCAACCCCGAAGCCAAGCTGGATGCTGACTTTGAGCGGGCGATCATGTCGTATCACCTTGATGTGGGCGCCAATTGGCGTGAGCTTGGCGAGTGGCGATTGGGTGTGTTGGACGAGGCTTGGCGGGATGCGCCTAAGCTGGTGTCAGCCGACTATGGTCTGACGCGCGTGAACGCCCAAACCAGTGATGTGGCACGCTGGCGTGAGCGGGGTTGGCGTATCAAGGCGGTGTTCGATCAGTTGGACCACGCCTTCTTCCCCACGCAAGGCTGGCGTGTGGAGAGCGAGTGGATGCAAGGTCGCGTGCTTCAGCGTGGCGACGCCCAAGGCCCTGAAGGCAGGGTAAGGCGTTTTGAGTTGCAAGGCCAAAGCGCACGCACTTGGGGCTTGCACACCCTCAGCTTGCACGCCCGCCTGGGTCTGTCAGATGGCATCCAGCCTGAGTTGCCTCGCTATGGCTTGGGTGGTTTCCAGCAAATATCGGGCTACCAACCCTTTCAGATCAGCGGCCCGCAAGTGGCCATGCTGCGCTTGGGTTACCACGCTCGGTTGTTTGACATGGCCTTGACACGCGGGCTGTACTTAGGCACCAGCGTTGAAGTGGGTAACGCATGGGATCACATTGAGCAGTTGGGGCAAGGACGCAAAAGAACAGGCGCAAGCCTGTATCTCGGCGCTGATACGGCCTTTGGGCCCGTCTATCTGGCCGTGGCCACAAGCCCCAAAATCGGCCCCACCTTGATGTTATTTGTGGGCCGACCTTGATGCCGTAGTTATCAACTCATCACACTCGGCTAAGGGATGCGCCGACGGTGGACCGCAGGTGGTCCATCAGATGGTTGGTGATCTTGTGGAGTGGCAGCACCTCTTGCACGGCCCCTGCTGCGATGGCCTCGCGCGGCATACCAAAGACCACGCAAGAGGCTTCATCTTGCGCCACACAATAGGCGCCTGCTTCACGCATCTCGCGCATGGCCTTGGCACCGTCGCCACCCATGCCCGTCAGCATGACGCCGATGGCGTTGGGGCCGACAACGGCCGCCGCTGATTTGAACAACACCTCGACGCTGGGCTTGTGGCGGTTCACGGGCTCGCCATCTTGCACACGCGCCAAGTAATTGGCGCCAGAGCGCTCCACACTCAGGTGCATGCCGCCAGGCGCGATATAGGCATGGCCGGGCAGGATGCGCTCACCATTTTGAGCTTCTTTGACGCTGATTTTGCACAAGCCATCCAGCCGCGCCGCATAGTTGCGCGTGAAGCCCGGCGGCATGTGCTGGGTGATGACCACCGCAGGCGCATCGGCGGGCAAGGTCATCAGCACCTCTTTGGTCGCTTCCGTGCCCCCTGTGGATGCGCCGATGAAGATGATCTTCTCTGTTGATAATCGACCCAAGCTGGCTGACACCACGGGCGTTGCGGGCCGTGCCGCGCCTGCTGTGCCAGTGGCTTGGTTTGACGGTGTAGGTGCACGCTGAATGCGGGCCTTGGCTGCAATGCGCACCTTGTCCGTGATGTCATCGGCCAATTGGCGCAAGCCATCGGCCACACCGATCTTGGGTTTGGCCACAAAGTCGATGGCTCCCAACTCCAGCGCCTTGAGCGTCACATCTGCGCCGCGCTCGGTCAGCGTGGAGACCATCACCACAGGCATAGGGCGCAGGCGCATCAACTTGGATAAAAAATCGATGCCATCCATGCGGGGCATCTCCACGTCCAGCGTGAGCACATCGGGGTTGAGGTTGCGGATCATCTCGCGCGCCACCAAGGGGTCAACGGCGGCTCCGATGCACTCCATGTCGGGCTGTCGGTTGATGATCTCTGTCAGCATGCTGCGAACGAGTGCGGAGTCGTCCACCACGAGTACACGAATTTTGGCCATGTCTTTTCTCCGCTATCAGAACAGGTCGATGGAGCCGCCACCAGAGGATGCTGCAGGGGCGACCTTTTGGGCTGCCATGCGCTCTTGCTGGACGATTGCATCTGGATTGGTTGGGGCCAGGCGCTTGACCATGGCCTTGCCGCTGCATGGCAAGAAGCACACCTTGCGTGGGTATATTTCTAATACATCCTTGGAGACGACTGGGATGCGCTCCGTCTTGAGGTAATCCATCACGAAGGCCGTATTGCGCTCACCCACGTTGATGCTGGTCATGCCGCCGATCACAGCGCCGCCACCAAATACCTTGGCCTCAAGCGTCATGCGCGAGGCACCCAATTTCAGCATCTCATTGATCAGCAACTCCATGGCGTACGAGCCATAGCGTCCCGAGTCACTGGCGCCACCGCCGTTGTCCGGCAGCATGAAGTGATTCATCCCGCCGATCTTGGCGTTGCGATCCCACAGGCATGTCGCGATGCAAGATCCCAGTGTGGTCATGATCAAGATGTCTTCGTGGTACACAAAATACTCTCCGGGCAGGATTTTGACCGCCTCGGATTTGAAGTGGGAGTCGTAATAAAAGAAGGACGCTTCACCGGGCTTGGCGATACGCGACTTGAGTTTGCTTAGGCGCTCCGTGCGTGGCCCTAGCCCGTCTACAGGGGCGGCGCTCAAGGCCCCAGCGACAGGTCTCGCCACAGCAAGGGAGGATGTGTTGCTGATCATCGTTTGCCCCTGTCTCCTGTCAGCTACCAACGCGGTCATAAACCGTTTTACCTCGTAGGAGGAAGATGTCGCGCGACTCGGTGAAGTTCTCCGAATGGCCGACGAACAGCATGCTCTTGGGCTTCATGACGCCATGAATACGCTCAAGTACCTTACGCTGGGTTTGCGCGTCGAAATAAATCATCACATTGCGGCAAAAAACAATGTCGAACTGCTCGCCCAGCGACCAACTCGTCTGCATCAAATTAAAGGGTCTGAACTCAACCAACCGGGCGACATCGGGTTTGACGCGCATGTTGCCGGCATTGCCCGCCTTGCCACGCATGAAGAAGTTGCGCAACCGCGCAGGGCTGAGCCCACGTGAGTCAACGTCATATACCCCGCGTGAGGCGGCGGCCAGCACATTGGTGTCGATGTCGCTGGCGATGATCTTGACGGGCGCATGCAGGCCCATGGTCTCGGCCACGGTGATGGCCAGC
Organism: Aquabacterium sp.; assembly: GCA_030654395.1. Classification (GTDB taxonomy): domain Bacteria; phylum Pseudomonadota; class Gammaproteobacteria; order Burkholderiales; family Burkholderiaceae_C; genus Aquabacterium. The sequence goes on along the minus strand of JAURXM010000051.1, from coordinate 45,375 downwards.
GAGTAGGGCTCCTCGCCCGTCGATGAGGCACAGCACCAAATGCGTGTAGGTTGCTGCCCACGGGCGTTGAGCCACTCGGTCAGCACGTGGAAGTGATGCTCTTCACGGAAGAACGAGGTCAAGTTGGTGGTCAGGCAGTTCACGAACTCCTGCCACTCTTGCTCGTCGGTGCCGCGCTCTAAACTCTTGAGATAGTCCTCAAAGGTTGCGTGGCCGGTCTCGCGCAAGCGACGCGACAGGCGGCTATAGACCATGGCCTGCTTGCCCTCGTGCAGGCTGATCCCGGCACGCTCATAAATGAGCGCACGCACCCTAGCGAAGTCGCGAGGGTGAAAATCGAACTCTCGGTCGGAGACCAAGTTCATGGTGTCTGGCGATGCAGTGCTCATTTCAGATCACAAAAGTCAGTGTCAAGCCAACATGGCCTGTTCTGCGTTGTCGGTAACTTGGATAAGAAGCTTGAGCGTGACCGGAAAAGACGGTGAACAAGGCAAGGAGATCCGGGGTGAATTCCCCTTTTCTCCACACATGGCAGATCAGGGCGCTGCTAGACTCACAGACAGTTCTCGTGTTGTGGGGAGTTTCAACATCGATTCGATTGACCCATCCCGTGTGGCCTTGACCGACGGCGTTGCGCCGCATGAGGGGCTGCGCCTTGATATGGCGCTCAATTTGCTTGCACAAGCCGGTTGGTTGCCGCCAGCCAACCTCGTGCCAGATACGCAGGCTTGGTTGCAGGCCGTGATTGATGGCCTGTGCGATGTGTCCAGCCGTGATGCGCTCACTGGCTTGGCCAACCGCCGCCAGTTTGAAGCCGCTATCGCCCGAGAGGTTGACCGCGTCGCCCGCATCGGTGAGCCTGCGATGCTGCTGGTGGCCGACATCGACCACTTCAAGAAAGTCAACGACACGTGGGGCCATGCTGCCGGTGATGAGGTCATCAAATCGGTTGCCGCCTGCCTGCAAGACTGTGTGCGCCCGATGGACTTGGTCGCACGTGTTGGCGGCGAAGAGTTCGCCATCATCTTGCCCAATTGCCCGCCTGCTTTTGGTGAAACCGTGGCCGAGCGCATTCGCCAGAAGGTCGCCAACAAGTCTGTGGCCATCATGGGTGGCGAACAACTCATGGTCACCGTCAGCATCGGCGGCGCTTTTGCGCCGCAGTGGGTGCGGTCATCCGCTTTGTTTTGGGGGGAGCGTGCCGACAGGCAGCTCTACCGAGCCAAAGCCGAAGGCCGCAACCGAACTTGCCTTGAACCTGCGACCACCACCGTGGTCAGCGCAGAGGAAAAAGGCATGCTGTTTGGCAGTTTTGGTCAATTTGACCCAATTTCGGACTCAGGTGCGGACCCTTCCGTGCCGAAAACCACGGAATGATGGCGTCCATGTCTGCTCCCGAAACAACCACTCCTCCTGTCTCAGCCCGGCTTGCCCGCACGGTGGCGATCACCAGCGGCAAAGGCGGGGTAGGCAAAACCTTTTTCAGCGCCAACTTGGCCGCAGCCCTTGCGCGACAGGGGCTCAAAGTCCTTGTGCTTGACGCCGACTTGGGTTTGGCCAACTTGGATGTGGTGCTGAACCTTTATCCCAAGATCACCTTGCACGACGTGTTTACAGGCAAGGCCCAGCTGGAGGAGGCCATTTTGCCGGCTCCCGGCGGGTTCTCTGTCTTGCTTGCGGGCTCTGGCTTGGTCGAGTACTCACGATTGACTCCTGAGGTTCGCGATCAGCTGCTGACCATTTTCGAGGCCGTCAAACCCCGGTTTGATGCGATCCTGATTGACACAGGGGCAGGCATCTCCGATGTCGTGCTCTATGCCGTGTCCATGGCGCAAGAAGTGATTGTGCTGGCGACACCTGAGCCCACGTCCATGACAGATGCCTACGCCACCATCAAGGTGCTGGCCACGCAGCAAGGCCGTGAGCATTTGCATTTGGTGGTCAACCAAGTCGCTAGGCAAGGCGACGGCCGCAGCATCTGCAATCAGCTGCAAAACGTGGTTGAGCGCTTTGTGCAGTGCGCCTCTGGTGTTGCGCCTAAATTGAGCTATTTGGGCGATATCCCTCACGACAACAGCGTCCGTGAGGCCGTGCAACGGCGCCAATTGGTGCTGGAGTTGCACCCCGGATGTGCCGCCTCACAAGGTGTCGTCCAGGTGGCGACCAAATTATTGGCGCGCACGTGAACGCGCGCGTGAGCCAGTCTGATCCGCAAGACGACGAGCAGGGCAGCGCCACCACCGTGTACGAATTGATCGGTGGTGATGCGCCCTTGCGTGCGCTGGTTGATCGTTTCTACGATTTGATGGATTTGGACCCTGCGTACCCAGATTTGCGCCATGCCCATGGCAGCTCACTGAGCGATGCCCGTGACAAGCTCTACTGGTTTCTCAGTGGCTGGATGGGTGGGCCCAATTTGTACATCGAGCGCTTTGGGCACCCGCGCCTGCGTGCACGCCATTTGCCATTTGAGATCGGCATCAAAGAGCGCGATCAATGGCTGGCTTGCATGGCGCAGGCCATGGCCGAATTGTCGGTTGATCCGGCCTTGGCTGAACGGCTACAGCAGGCGTTCTTTCAAACGGCTGACTGGATGCGCAACAAAGGCGTTTAAGCCTGCGTGGCCTGATTTCCAGCACGTTTGCGTGCCAGACCCAATCCCAGTAAGCCCAAGCCCATCAGGGCCCACGTAGTAGGCTCAGGGATGGCTGCAATCCGGACGGCGGCCAAATAGTAGGAGTTGACACCACCAAACAGCGTGAACTCTTTGCCTTTGAACGACAGCATTGAGCTGTTGTCAGCGGGCAAGGTGTATGTGCGCTCATCCACGACCAATTTGATGGTGGCCCCTGATGCTGGTGCGAACGCTTGGTGGTTGATGTCGAAGAACTGGAAGCCGACGATCTCTACCTGATTGGCGAAGAACAAGGTGATGTCCTCGCCGTTGTCCACGCTGGTGTCACTGCTGACCAAGCCTTGGGCATTCACCGTGGCGACGCCCAAACCAGAGAAGGCCGGTGTCAGGTTTTGGTAGCTCAAGGCGTCAAATGAGACGTTGGAGCCAGCGTACGTAGTGACCGTGCCCGCTGTGACGGAGTCAAACAACAGACCGGCGGCGCACACATTACCCACATGGCTAGGTTCTGTGCAGAGGGTGGGGCCATCTTCTGGCGTGCCAACGCGTGTGGGGATGTCGCTGCCCGGGGTGTAAAACCGCAGTTCTTCATACGTGCCTGCTTGCGCCAAGGATGAGGCCAAGCTCAATGTACAAAGGCTCACGAGGCAGGCTAAGCGGTTCAGAATGCGTGTGTTCATGGGGACTCGATTCGGTGTTGATGTCGATGCTGTTGACGGCAACGGTGTGACGTAGTTTATATGTGAAGTCTTGCACAGAAAAGCCACTTATTCAGTGGGGCTCGATTGGGGGGTGTTTGCCCGCCTTGATCAGCACAACCAAGGCGCCCACGCCACCGTCTTCGACCCGTGCTTGCACAAAAGCAAGCACACGCTCACTTTGCACCAACCAGCTTCGAACCTTGTCCTGAAGTACCGGCTGTTTGCCGGGGGAGCTCAGCCCTTTGCCGTGCACGACGCGCAAACAGCGCCAGCCCTTGAGTTGAGCCTCAAGCAAGGAGCGGCTGACACGTTCGCGGGCTTCGTCCACCCGCAAGCCGTGAAGATCGAGCACGCCTTGCGCCGCCCAGACACCTCGGCGTAGCTTGCGAACCACGTCGATGCCCAGCTCCGGGCTGCGCCATGACAGCGTCTCGTCGGTCTCTAGCAGGGCATCGACATCAAATTCGTCCGACAAGGCCTCACACGGGGGGGCTTGCGGCTCAACTTGGCTGCGCAGCACCGTTGCACGTGAGGCGATTGGGCGCACTTGGGCGTTGGTGTGGGCGTGCGTGATGTCGGGCAAGGCGTGAACCCGGCCAACGGTGCGTTTGAATAAGGCGCTGTCGGCTTCTTGGCTTTTTTGGGTGATGGCGCGGTGTGCCCTCGCGGCTTTTTCTTTCTCAACGCTCGCAGCCGCCTCTTTGGCGGCCTTGCCCAGCGCGCGCTTGAGGTCTGCAAAGTCGCGCAGGGTGGTGTTGGCGGGGGGCTTATTGGCTTTGCTCACAGGTGGCAAGCCTACCTCAATAAGCAGCTGATGCCGTTCACCGTGTCTTGCGCTACAGGAGGCCACGCTCCGCGAACGACAGGGCGCCATACCGGCTGACCACCAAGTGGTCCAGCACCCGCACGTCCACCAGTTGAAGACTGCTTTTGAGTGTTTGCGTCAACAGCTCATCGGCGCGCGATGGCTCTAATAAGCCAGATGGGTGGTTGTGCGCCAAGATCACGCTGGCCGCGTTCAGCTCAAGCGTGCGTTTGATGACCTCGCGCGGGTAGACACTCGTTTGCGTCAGGGTGCCGCGGAATAACTCCTCGCAGGCAATCAATTTGTGTTGTGCGTCCAGAAACAGCACGGCAAACACCTCGTGGGGCAGTGAGCCCAGTCGCATTTGCAGGTAATCTTTGACCATCTGCGGCGAGTTCAGCAGCGCTTGCATCGTCATGTCACCGACCAGACTGCGGCGCGCCATTTCCATCACCGCCATCAACTCGGCCCGTTTGGCAGGCCCTAGGCCCTTGACTCTGGTCAATTGGGCGGGCTGGGCACGCAGCAGGCCACTCAGCCCCCCGAGGTCAGACAGCACCTTTTCGGCCATTTGCAACACCCCTAGGCCTTTGATGCCCGTGCGTAAAATCAAGGCCAGCAACTCGGCATCTGCCAGTGCGGCGGGCCCCAGCGAGAGCAGTTTTTCCCGCGGTCGCATGGCGGCAGGCAAGTCTTTCATGTGATTGTTCGCCGCAAAGCGATTCTCAAAACTAAAATTGTCGTTTCCCTGCTTTCATAACCCCATCCTTCTGAAGGGGGGGTGTCACTCCATGACCACTGCTCCTCTTGTCGTTCCAGGCTCTTTTTTGACGCTGCACTACCGCTTGTCTGGCCCAGATGGTGCTGACTTGGTCAACACATTCAATGACAAGCCTGCGACCTTGTCTTTGGGATCAGGGGAGCTGTCGCCTTCGCTGGAGGCCCGTTTGCTGGGCTTGGCAGAGGGTACGCGGACGACGCTGGCCATGGCGCCCGGCGAGGCTTTTGGCCCCCGCAACCCAGAGATGATCCAAAAAGTGGCTTTGTCACTGTTGCGTAAACTGGGTGACCCAGATGAAACTTGGCAGGTGGGCGACGTCGTGCAGTTCCCGACACCGGACGGCCGTGGCGGCTTTGCTGGTGCGGTGCAAGAAATGAACGCCGAAGGCGATTGGGCCTTGTTTGACTTCAATCACCCCTTAGCCGGTCAGCCTGTTACCTTCGAGGTTCAGTTGATCGGTGTGCTTTGATAAAGAGAGCAGGCCCCGCCATGAGTGAAGTTCAAGATGTGCTGCTGGCCGAACCGCGAGGTTTTTGTGCTGGCGTGGACCGCGCCATTGAGATCGTCGAACGTGCGTTGACGCAGTTTGGCTCGCCGATCTATGTGCGCCACGAAATCGTACACAACACCTACGTGGTCAACGACCTCAAGTCCAAGGGAGCGATTTTCATTGAGGACTTGGCCGATGTGCCTGTGGGCGCCACGCTGATCTTCAGCGCCCACGGCGTCAGCCAAGAGGTACGCCGCGAGGCCGATGAACGCGGGTTCCAGGTGTTTGACGCCACCTGCCCTTTGGTGACCAAGGTGCACGTTGAGGTGGCCAAGTTGCGCCGCGAAGGCTATGAGTTTTTGATGATCGGGCACAAAGGCCACCCCGAGGTCGAGGGCACCATGGGCCAGTTGTCTGGCGGCATCTATCTGGTTGAAGACGAGGCTGATGTGCTGAGTGTGCAGGTCACCACGCCCGATAAGTTGGCTGTGGTCACGCAAACCACCTTGTCAGTGGATGACGCGGCAGCCATTTTGGTGGCCATCAAAAAACGATTCCCGTTGGTGCGTGAGCCCAAACAGCAAGACATTTGCTACGCCACCCAAAACAGGCAAGACGCCGTCAAGATCATGGCGCCGCAGGTGGATGTGGTCATCGTGGTGGGCAGCCCCACCAGCTCCAACAGCAACCGTTTGCGTGAGTTGGCCGAGCGTTTGGGCACGCCGTCGTACATGGTCGATTGTCCTGAGGATCTGCAAGAGGCTTGGTTCGACGGTCGCCCCAGTGTGGGCTTGACCGCAGGCGCATCGGCGCCCGATGTGCTGGTGCAGCAGGTGATATCACGGCTGCGGGCCTTGGGCGCGGTGTCCGTGCGGCGCTTGCAAGGTGTGGAGGAGCACGTGCGCTTCCCCCTGCCCAAGGGCTTGGGCGGCACAGGCTTGGATCGTCCGCTGCCGACTGAGCGCGGCACACAGTAAGCTCCTTCTCAATTCAAACCTTTTCATCACACCATGCTTGACATTGCCCTGCTGCGCAAAGACCTCGACAACGTGCTCACACGCTTGGCTAAGCGCAAGTCGCCCCAGCCATTTCTAGACGAGGCGCGTTTTGGTCAGCTTGAGACTGAGCGCAAGACCATCCAAACCCGCACCGAAGACCTGCAGGCGCAGCGCAATAGCCTGTCCAAGCAGATTGGCGGACTCAAGTCCAGAGGCGAAGATACCTCTGAGGTGATGGCGCAGGTCGGCGGTATGGGTGACGAGCTCAAGGCCTCGGCGGAGCGCCTAGAGGTCATCCTGAGCGAGATATCTGGCATGTTGCTGGCCGTCCCTAATTTGCCGCACGACAGCGTGCCGGTTGGGGCTGATGAGTCTGGCAATGTCGAGGTGCGCCGTTGGGGCACCCCGCAGGTCTACGCATTCGAGCCCAAAGACCACGTGGATGTGGGCGGCCCGTTGGGCATGGATTTTGAGATGGGTGCCAAGTTGTCGGGCTCGCGCTTCACGTTTTTGAAAGGGCCACTCGCCCGACTGCACCGTGCGCTTTCAGCCTTCATGCTGGACGTGCAGACGCAAGAGCACGGCTACACCGAGTGCTACACGCCGTATCTGGTGCAAGCCAAGGCCCTGCAAGGCACGGGCCAGTTGCCCAAATTTGAGCAAGACCTCTTTCACGTCACATCGGGTGATGGCGATGCGTCTGACAGCAAGTGGTACCTGATCCCCACATCAGAGGTGACCTTGACTAACACGGTGGCCGATACCATCGTGCCCTTGGATCAATTGCCGATCAAGCTCACAGGCCACACGCCATGCTTCAGGTCAGAGGCGGGCAGTGCAGGGCGTGATACGCGCGGCATGATCCGTCAGCATCAATTTGACAAGGTAGAGATGGTGCAGATCACCACGCCTGAGCAAAGCTATCAGGCGCTGGAAGAGATGGTCGGCCATGCGGAGGCTATTCTGCAAAAGCTGGAGCTGCCTTACCGCGTCATGGCTTTGTGCACAGGCGACATGGGCTTTGGCGCGGCCAAGACCTATGACCTTGATGTGTGGCTGCCCACGCAGAACACCTACCGCGAGATCAGTTCGTGCTCGAACTGCGAGACCTTCCAGTCACGCCGCATGCAGGCGCGATACAAAAATGCGCAAGGTAAGAATGAGTTGCTGCACACGCTCAATGGCTCCGGTTTGGCTGTGGGCCGGGCGATGGTGGCCGTGCTGGAGAACCACCAGCAGGCAGACGGCAGCATCCGCATACCCGCCGCGTTGCGCCCCTATCTGGGTGGCGTGGAAGTGCTCAAGGGCTGAAACCGCTGCTACAATAGCGGGCTACGCTGTAGGTCACAAGCGCACCAGTTTCAGGAGAGGTGGCAGAGTGGCCGAATGTACCTGATTCGAAATCAGGCGTACCGCAAGGTACCGTGGGTTCGAATCCCACCCTCTCCGCCAAACATAAATCCCAAGTGATTGATTTCACTTGGGTTTTTTTTGTTTTCTTGGCGACGGGAAATTAAATCCCCACAAAGATCCCCACAATAGGCCGACTGGTTGAGATTGGTCTGTTGAATGAGGTGGCCAAGCGCGCGCTGTCGATGGATCCGGCGTCCTGTCGCCTCTTGTTGGCATGGGCCCGGACAGTTCTCCGGCGGATGGAGTCGTCTGACCCAGTCACTGCTGTCATCGCAGCAGTTCAGTCGGCTAGAGCTGATGGTTCGGTCCAGCAGTGGTGGCCTTGAGGTCATGCATCGCGTCCTGAAGCTACTACGATTCAAGGATCTTGACTGATCATGCACAGCAAATGCGCAAACGAATGATTGCGGCCTTCTCGGCCATCGCCTCGATGCACACTTGGGCGTCTGGCCTTGAGGCGATTGACTATCGCTTTTGAAGTACCGAAACTAGTCGATTGCGATTGGAAGTGGTGGCAATCTCACCTTCAGGTGGTTTACAGCTGAGCGGAGAGTCTTCTTCGCGTGTTCTTCTGTCCCACTCGGTGGGAAGGCGACTTCAATGACGCCATCTACCTTTTGGCCTGGTATGTTTGCCCACTTATTGTGGATACGCGCTTGCATAACGCTGAATCCACGCTTTTCAAGTAGTCCCAGCATGATGGCTTCGAAACAGAATATGGATGTTTCATCGAGCCTGTCTTTTAATTGCTGATCACCAAATGTAAGGGCCGCAATGGAGTCAAGTGCGCGCTTATCGCCAGTTACTAACTTCTGTACTTTGCTGTGATCGCACAATATCGCAAGCAACTGCTGCTCCCCGACATCCAATGTGGGGAACCGCTCAAGCGTAGCTACATTCGCTGCTGGTATCTTTTTCACCTTCCTCATGAATTGATCTACATTCAGAAGGGCCGAAGCAGAGCCTTTTAGTTTGCGCTTCAACATCGCTTCAAGTGCGGGGAGAACCCAAACCTCGTTTGGAGGGCACTTTAAATACTGCAGGAACTCAAGAAGCAGTTCACAGCAAGCAAGCTTGTGAACTATGTCCGTGTCCGACAAGATGATCATCAGGCGGGTGGACCTTATCGAGAATAACTTGTTGCAATCTTGAGCAGGTCCAATTGATCGTCAGACAACCGATCTTGGTTCAATGCAGAAAAGAATGCTTCGTTGATTACATCGCCACCCTGTTGCGCACCGTCAATTAGCTTGAGCGCTTCTGCCGCTTGTGCGTAACGTGATTGGTTGTGCCCAAAATTTGCAATGATGTGGCCGGGGTCTACCTGCTCCTGCAAACCTTTTGCTACTGCTGCTTTGAAGAGTACCTTGGCGCTTGGCATCGGGCCATTCGTGCCATACCTAACTTCTGCGCCATTCAAAAGGCGGATAGCATAAGCGTCGGCTTCTTTTTCGTCCGCGTCGCCATTAGTCGTATCAATTTTCACATCGGCCACGAAACCGTCAGCAGATAAGTGTCCTCTAGCGATGTGACCAAGCTCGTGAGCTAAATGAAAGAGGAGGAGTGCCGGGTGGCCCTTTTTGCTTAAGACGATGGCAAAGCGGCCATCGTTGCGGACCACCAAGCCAGTCATCTTGCGCCCTGGCACTTTGTCGATGTGCAGGACAGGTATCCCGGATTTGTTGCACCAAGCAAGCAGTGCTTGAAGGGATACGCACGGATGATCAACAAGGATCTCAGATCTAAGCGTTGCCGGATCGCCAGGAACCGGACATTGCTGCCGAGAAGGCTCAGCCTGCAGAACGAGCCTAGCAATGCCTGTCACGTAGTTTGCGCTCAGCGACACCATATCTTCGGTGACGTTCTTGCTGAGTTTGAACTTGCGAAGACTAGCCTTGAACTCAGGCTTGCCTTGACGAGAGGCAAGACTTCTTAGATCTATGTTGAAGGCGCGTGCCAAGTACAACTGGGCTTGTTGAAGCCCAGCAGGATCGGATGCAATTTCATCTTCCCACCATACAGGAAGCATCTTCCTAGCGAATGTAGAAGGGATGCCCACCGAATTAAGTCGGCTGAGCAGGCCAACGATCGGAGATTGAGTGGTGGGCATGTCTTGGTGAATCCGAAACGATTTGGCGAGGTTAACGTCCAATGAGAGACGCGGAATTCTACTTCAATAGTCTTATAGCAGATAGAACGGTGGCTCAAAGCAAAGATGAATGATCGTTTGCTATTGGTGGCTTCTGAGGGGTCCCAGTTGCTAAGCAACCTGATAGCTTGTCTCATCGTCCAACGACTCTTGCGTAGCTATTTTGCGCGATGGCCCTTGGTCTGGGCGTACAGGTGATACGCCGCCTGCCAGTCGTTGAAGATCGCATCGCGAGCTTCGCCTAGCGACACCTGGCCAGAGCACACCAGGCCTTGTAGCTTCACTTCAAGCCGATCCTCGCGCTTCGCCCCGCTTTCGCCCTCCCAGGGTTGCAGCATCAAGTTCTTCAGATTGCGCGGATGCCTGAGCCCTTTTACTCACCTTTGGGAGTCTCCCTGTTCCTGCCCTGTTCTGAGACAGGAAAGCGGCTCGCATCAGTCACTTAGCCCATGTACACACGCTTGCTCGATGGCGCGCGCGTTGAGACGTCGGAAAATCATAAGATGGGACCTTGTGATTAGGGAGTCAAAATGACGGAAACAGCTACAGTCGCGCCCGAACAATCTGTAAAACGCATCGGGTGGGGCCTCACGGCCCTTGCCCTCGTCACTCCTGCCTTGATGGGAGCTGCCGGGATCTTGTCGGCTTTCAAAGTTGGGGAGATAACTGTACAGGTGGGATTCGCCTGGGTAGCTACCGCTGTCGTCATTGACTTGCTGACCAAAAAGCGCGACGCCCTGGTAAAGGCCAATGGCCGCATCGTTGCTGCAGTACTTGCCTTGGTCATGGCACTTGTCTCAGGATTCAATGTCTACCGCGACACGCAAAAGGTCGACTCGGCCAAGAAAGAGCTGATAGAGCAGTTCATGCAGACGTCGATAGCTGCAAAGGCCGCTCCGGCGGAAGAGCTGGCACAGGTTGCTCAACCTGCAGCAACCCAACAGCCAGTGCCTGCCACGCCCGTCGCGCAGCAGGCAGCCGCGACCAGCGATGCTGACAAAACAGTTGGCTTTCTTAGCGCCATGAAGGTACGGGCTAAGCAGTTCGCTGAAGAATCCGCAGCAATCGACCGTAAGTTCAACGCTGTTGACCTTGGCACTGTGCTCACTGCCCAGAACCTCGTGAACAAAGCAAGCCTTGACGCATCAAGGAAGAAGCTCAACTCCTACAAGGCAGCCATCGCAGAGCGTGACGCCATGCTGAAGAAGCACTTAACGTTGTCTGAGCAAATCATCCGTGGCTCCGGTCTATCAGAACGAGAAGTCAACGAAGGCTTGGCTGGCCTGAACTCCAGCAAAGGCACCGTTCAGAAGAACTATGCCGACTTGACTATCGCGCAGATGGCTAGCGTTAAAGCCACCGAAAACATTCTTGATTTCGCGCAGAAGGGTTTGGGGCGCATCACCGTACAAAACGGGCAGGCCATGTTTCAAACCCAACCAGAGTTGGATGAGTACAGCCGCCTCATTCAAGTCTTGACCGACGCCGCTGGCGCGGAAACCGCCATTACCGAGAAGGTGCAAGCGCAAGCTCAAAGGAGCAAACAGGACCTATCCGACCAGCTGAAATAACCTTGTGTCAAATGAGGTGCTAAATTTGTAGCTAAATGGGGCTTGCATGATGGTTGCAAAAGCAAGCTTGCTGGATCAGATTAATGATGAATAAATTGAACGGGTGTTTTAATATGCGTAAGGGATTTTTGGTAATTCATGGTGCCATAGGCTTGCATATTAAAATGCCGGTAACTATTCCCCCAATTTCTGGGGGCGGTCAGCTATGACCCCGGAAAATTTTCTTGATGCGCTCGATAGCGAACGAAGAGACTTTTCTGAGGTTGTGATGGCAGGCATGGATTTGCCTACTTCATTTTTACGGCGGACTCATCCTGAATTTTTTAACACCAAACTCTCTGATTTGTTTCGGCTTGGCGACCCAAGTATTAGGCGTCCAATGCGTCGATTGGACTTGAGCGGAGTCGTTTTTGACTTTGCCTCTCTGGTGGGTTGTCGCTTTAGTCGTGTAAATCTCAGTCATTCGAGTTTGGTGCAGGCTGATGCTCGGGGTGGTAATTTCTCTGGCGCGATAGTTCGTGACTCGGTGCTTACGGGGGCGGATTTAAGTTATTCTGTTCTTCGTAATTGTGATTTCTCAGGTGCGAATCTGTCAGGGTGCAAATTCGATTTTGCCGAGTTGGTGAATGTGAATTTCACGGGTGCCAATTTAAATGGGGCATCTTTTAATTCCGCTAGATTGTGGGGCCCAATTTTTGGGTCTACTAAGTTAACGGGGTGTGATTTCTCGGGGGCTATTTTAAACAAGGTTAAATTTGGCGACGTTAGCTTTATTGGCTGTCTTTTTAACGAGGCCCGGCTCGATGCTGTTGAATTTGTAGGCGGACAGATAAGTGGCTCAGTGTTTGATAGGGCTTTTTTATCTGGCGCTACATTTCGATCGGTCCTTCTAAAGGAGTCACAATTTAAATCTGCTCGGCTTTCAAATGTGAAATTTGCGGGGGCGAACCTTAAGCGGGTCTCGTTTGCTGGTGCGGACTTGATTGATACTGTTTTCATTAGTTCGAGCGGGTGGCGAGTTGGTATAGATTCAACGAACATGGTCCGGGTGAAATTCAGCGGCTGTAATTTTCAAGACGTCTATGCACATGGTGCGCATTTTAGTCAGTGTGACCTCGGTTCAATGATTAATTTTGGGTATGAGAGTTTGTATCAGTGCACGACGGATTATCCGTCGGTGGCGCTTACAGTTGCGAGAAATCCTGCTAATCCGTTGCATGCAAATCCATACTCAGAGTTAATTGGATTTCTAGGTAAGTGTGGAATGCCAACCCTTGCAGCCACATATATCGTGGATGCCGCTAGAGCTTTAACCCAAGGCGAAATATGGAGTCTTATGCAATCAACATTTATTAGTTATGGCCATCCAGACGAGAACTTCGCATCATTGTTGTCTGCTGACCTTAGCAAGAATGGTGTAAGGACTTTTTTCTTTCCGTTGGATGCTGAGTTTGGGGAGAAACTCCATAAGACGATGAGGCGTGTGAACGATTACGATAGGACAATACTTATTTGCTCTCGCCAGTCCTTAGATAGAAAAGGGCTTCAGTATGAATTGGAAAAGGTGATTGAGCGAGAGGCCAGAGAGGGTGGTGGATCTTTGTTGATTCCCATAACACTAGATGATTATGTGTTTACCTCATGGGTGCCGGAGCGGGAAGAGTTGAAAAATGAAATACTGAGTCGTGTGGTAGCTGATTTCCGAAGCACGAGCGACTACAACGTTCAGTTGGGTAGGCTACTCAAGGCGTTGCGGAAATAGCGATCTACACCGAAGCAGTTCGTTTTCTGCTCGATGTCCAGTGCTTAATTCGGCGAGTCGACGGTGCCTTACAATCAAGGACTACGAACCCGGACTATGTACCTAGCGTTTCTGGATTTTCTGTAAGTGGTTGATTTTGAAGGTTTTTGTGTAACTCCCCACACGTCCCACCCTCTCCGCCAAATTAACAAAGCCCGCTAGGCGCCAAGTCAGCGGGCTTTGTTTTGTTCAGTCGCTTGCTTGAGTCGCACCCAAAACCCGCGCCTGCCGATGCTGCGCCACGGTTCACACATCTTTACACCCGCATCACACATGTTTTACGGTACGCGGTGATCATGGATGGCATGACAATGCCCAATATGACCGAGCACATCCTGTTGATTGACGACGACTTGCGCCTGAGTGCCATGGTGGGCGACTACCTGAGCAGTCACGGCTACCAAGTCTCCAGAGCTCCCACTTTGGCTGCGGGCCGGGCCTTGTTGGCGCGTCAACCGTGTGACGCCCTTGTGCTGGACTTGATGCTGCCCGACGGCGATGGCTTGGACATGTGCCGTGAGCTGCGTACGGCGCCGCGCACGCGCGGTTTGCCTCTGTTGATGCTGAGTGCTCGCGGCGAACCGACAGACCGCATCGTGGGTCTGGAGGTTGGCGCCGACGACTATCTGCCCAAGCCATTTGAGCCACGAGAGTTGCTCGCCCGTTTGCGCGCTTTGCTGCGCCGCACCGGGCCCGTCGTGCAAGACGACGATGTGTGGCGCTTCGGCCTGTTAGAGGTCGACAACGGTTTGCGTCAGGCCAGATTGGATGGCAAACCGTGTGAGCTCACGGCCTACCAGTTCGATCTGTTGGTGGTTTTGGCCCAGCATCCGGGGCGGGTGCTCAGTCGCGACCAAATCATGGACGCACTCAAGGGCCATCCTCTGGAGGCGTTTGACAGGTCTATTGATGTGCATGTTTCGCGCATCCGCTCGGCCATCGAGGTCGACCCTAAAGAGCCCCGTCGGATTCTGACCGTGCGGGGCGTGGGCTATGTTTTTGCTAAAAAGCAGGACACAGACACCGTCGCACCATGAAAAGTCTGGCGCTGCGCATCTACCTGACGGTCGTGGCCGTTTTGCTGGTGTTTGCGCTCGTTTCGGGTTTGCTGGCCCAGCACAATATGGCGCACGAGCGCCACGAGGTGCAGTCGCAGGCTGCGTGGCACGAGCGTGCCGCCGCCTGGGGTGAGTTGATTGAAAACAGCCTGCCACCGGTGGCCGCGCCAAAAGATGAGCAAGCCCGCGCTTTGCTTGACTGGGCTGAGCGGCTGAGGATGCCGATGGCGTTGGATGATGTAAACGGTGTCCGGATCGCCACGTCAGACCTGCTGACTGAGCGCTTGCAGCGCAACCCCGAGGTGCGTGGGCACATGCAGAAGACGGTGCTGTCTGATGGGCGTACTTTGTGGGTGGTCAGGCCAGGCGCGATGCGGCCCCGAATGGGCCAGGGAGACATGGGTCCACCCCAACCCCCACCGCAAGCGCCCAGAGCCCAGCCTTGGCTGACATCTGTGGCTTGGATGATGCCCGGCTGGCTGGTCCACGGTGCCCCCGCGCTGTTGCTTTGTTTGGTGGTTTTGTTTATCGCAGTGGCGCTGGTAGCTTGGCCTGTGTCCAATCGGCTCACCCGGCAACTTCAGGCCTTGCGTACGGGCGTGGAGGCCTTTGGTTCTGGTCAATTGCAATACCGCGTGGCCGTGGAGGGCCGTGATGAGGTGGCAGTATTGGCGCAAAGCTTCAACGAAGCGGCGCAGCGTATCGAGGACTTGGTCCAGTCCAACCGGGATTTGTTAGCCAATGCCAGCCATGAGCTGCGCTCACCATTGGCGCGCTTGAAGATGGCCGTCTCCATCATGGGGGACATGCCACCAGAGCGTGCCGCGCAACTCAAGGATGAGATCCATCAAGATATTGCCGAGCTTGATGCCTTGGTGGAGGAGGTGTTGCTGGCCAGCCGATTGGAAGCCCGCAGCGGCCTTGCACATGAGCCTGTCGATTTGCTGGGCTTGGTGACCGAAGAGGCCAGCCGAGTCGGTGCTGAGGTGCTTGTCGCTGAGGGCGGCTTCACACAGCCCTATCAGGCGGACGACCGCTTGCTGCGCCGTGCCGTGCGCAATCTGCTTGAAAACGCGCGGCGTTACGGTGGCTCGGATATTGTGCTGAGCTTGGATGAGACGGCAGGCCACATTGAGCTCAGCGTCAGTGACCGCGGCCCCGGCGTCCCACATGATCAGCGCGAGCGCATTTTTGAGCCGTTCTACAGGCTGCCTGGCCACGCCGAACACGCTGGTGGCGTGGGTTTGGGTTTGAGCTTGGTTCGTCAAATCGCAAAACGCCATGGCGGCGAAGTGCGGTGCGAGGCCAGACAGGGCGGTGGCAGCCGATTCGTGATCACGCTGCCAGCCTGATCCAATCGACTGCGGCCTAGGGCTTACTCGCCCCCGCGCCCAATGCCTTCGTAGCTCAACCCTGCTGATCGCACCAAGGCTGGCTCATACAAATTGCGGCCATCAAAAATCACCGGTGTTTTCAAGGTGGCCTTGATCAGGTCGAAGTCTGGGCTGCGGAACTCCTTCCACTCGGTGACGATGATCAGGGCGTCGGCACCTTCGAGGGCTGCGTTGCGGCTTTGCGCGTATTTCAGGCGGGGTTCGTCGCCAAAAATACGCTCAGCCTCCGGCATGGCTACAGGGTCATACGCCGTGACGGTGGCGCCAAGCTTGAACAACTCGGCCAGCACGACGCGGGCGGTGGCTTCGCGCATGTCATCGGTGTTGGGCTTGAAGGCCAATCCCCACAGTGCAAAGTGCTTGCCACGCAGATCGGTACCAAAGCGCTTGATCACCTTGTCGACTAAGACCATTTTTTGGCGGTCATTGGCGGCTTCGACGGCTTTGAGCACCAGCAGGTCATGGTCTTCGCCACTGGCGGTTTTGATCAAGGCTTTGACGTCTTTGGGGAAGCAGCTGCCTCCGTAGCCGCAGCCAGCGTACAAAAAGTGCGTGCCAATGCGGGGGTCAGAGCCAATGCCCAAGCGCACTTGCTCGATGTCGGCGCCCATTTTCTCGGCCAGCAAGGCCAACTCATTCATGAAGCTGATGCGGGTGGCCAGCATCGCGTTGGCCGCGTATTTGGTCAACTCGGCGCTGCGCACATCCATCACCACTAAGCGTTCGTGGTTACGCTGGAACGGGGCATACAGCGCACGCATCAACAAAATAGCCTGATCGTCGTCGGCGCCAATGACGATGCGGTCGGGTCGCATGAAGTCCTCTACTGCCGCACCTTCTTTGAGGAACTCGGGGTTCGACACCACGGCAAAGCGGGCGTCTGAGCCGCGCTTGGCGATTTCTTCTGCGACGGCGGCACGCACTTTGTCGGCAGTGCCCACAGGCACGGTGCTCTTGTCAACGATGACCTTGTAGTCGGTCATCAAACGGCCAATGTTGCGGGCAGCGGCCAGTACATATTGCAGGTCAGCCGAGCCATCTTCGTCCGGGGGCGTACCCACGGCGATGAACTGGATGGTGCCATGCGCTACGGCGCGTGCCACATCCGTGGTGAAGGACAGGCGGCCAGCCTTGACATTGCGTGCAACAACCAGATCCAAGCCTGGCTCGTGAATGGGGATGCCCCCGTCTTCAAGGATGCGGATCTTGTTCGGGTCCACATCCAAGCACAGTACGTCGTTGCCCATTTCGGCCAAACAGGCACCCGTGACCAGGCCTACATAGCCGGTGCCGACAATTGAGACTTTCATGGGAATAGGGCAAGTTGCTGTGAGAGAGGGTCAATTTTGACAGATATCCCAGCCGCGCTTGCCCATTGACTAAACCATGAAACCCAAATCGCGATCAGCCACGTTGAAATTGCCGATGTTGGGGGCAATGCCTGTGCCTGGCGTGGCGCCAACCAAGTCGACTTCGGACACGCCCATCCACTTGCCCAGGGTGTAGGCCAGTTGATCGACCGATATCTCAGGCAACAGGGCGCCGCCGTTGTCCATCAATTGATTGCTGAAGAAGCCGCCCTCACCATCAAAGGCCATGAACTGGGGGTAGCGGCCGTAGATTTCAGCGCCCTTGACTGCGCCACCAATCACGAACTGGTGGTTGCCCCAGCCGTGGTCGCTGCCGTCGCCATTGTTGACGAGCGCACGACCAAACTCGGATGCTGTGAATGTGGTCACCTGCGAGCGCATGTCGCCCCCCGGCATGGCCGCCAAACACTTCACGAAATAATCGACCGCATGGTCTATTTTGGCCAATTGCGATGCCTGTTGAGCCAGCTGGTCGTTGTGGGTGTCAAAGCCGCCCAAGTTGACCATGAAGACTTGCCTGCGTGCGCCCATCGCGCTGTCGTTGCGTGCGGCGATCGTGCGTGCCACCACTTGCAACTGTTGCGCCAGTGGGTTGAGGTAGCTTTTGCCGTCCTTGGGGTCTGTGTACTTGAGCAAGGGGTCTGCTGCGGCGGAGTTGACCCCTGCTGTGCCCCAAGGCGCCATGAACTGCGACGGCATACTTTGTTTTAATGCGGCTTCACTGCTGAGTGCGCGGTTGGCAACCTGAAGGTAATCATTCACCACGACGTCGTTGCGGGTCGATGAGGTGGCTGCGGTTCTCAATGCCTGAAACAGCGTTGGGCTGCCAAACAGTTGGCCTGAGCTTCCGCCCATGACTTCATAGCCGTTTGAGCCCATGGCATACGCCTGCGTTGTCTTGCCCGTCAGCCAGACTGGTGTGACGTCTACCCCCACGCTGGAGAAGGTAGCGTTGACGTTACGGGACGCCAGTTTGTCTGTGAACAAACCGCCCCAACCCCCTGTTGTGCCTTCTGCGCCGAAGGACTGCCACGTGGATGTTTGGTCGTTGTGTGAAAACAGTTTTTTGGGTATGGCGAAGCTTTCGTCCCAGAGGTCCACCTTGGTGGTGGGTTGAATCAGAGGGCCGATGTTGGCCACGATGGCCACCGAGGCCTGCGCATACAGCTGCTGGATTTTTTTGAGTTGCGGGTGCAGACCGAAGGTGCGCCCTGTATTGAGGCTTTTTTTATTGAGGTGATTGATACTGAGTAGCGTGGCTTTATCAAGCGCTATCGATGTGGTGCCCTCTGGCGCTGTGGTGCCATTGAGTTGTGCCATGACCTGGGGGTCTCGTGTGGCGCTGTAGCAGCGCCATGACGTGGCGTCGGTGGGGACAACGGTATTGTGTCCATCGTTACCACCGTTCATGAAGATACACACCAACGCTTTGTAATCGGATGCCGCGGCGGTTGCCGCTGAGGCTTGCTGAATGGCTGACATATTGGCCAGCCACGCGCCTGCGCTGCCCATGGTGGCGATGGCCGTGCTTTGACGCAGGAACTGACGACGGTTCTTGTGGCTCATCTTCATCCTCACTTCGTTACCAAGAACTCTGGCGAAACGGCAACCATCAAAATGGCTGTCCAAACCCGCTTGTCAAGCGCGCTGTTGATGGCGTCGCCATTGGTTTGACTGTCGTTTGGGGCGGGTACGTCAATCGTTGACAGGGCCGATGTCATGGCTTGCTTGAGCGCACCGGTCAATGAGCCACCTTGCAGGCGATCGGCGACGTGCTGGACGATCGTCGGCACGTCATAGGCCAAGGCACGCTGCTCACCCATTTGCAGCCGGATGCTGCGCTGACCGAGTGTCTCTAGCTGGCAGTTGGCTGCGGTGCTTTGTAGGGTTTTGTTCGCCGCTACTTTGGGGTCAAGCGCCTGGATGTATTGCTGCACTTGGGCGGTGAAGGCGCCGCATTGACCGTCTGTGTCCACGATAGAGCTGGGACCGATGCCGTTGACCAGTAAATCTTGCACGGCATTGACATAGCCGGGTATGGACGCCTCGTTGACCAGCTGCATCTCTGGGGCAACGAGTTGCCTGGCGCTGGCCTGGCTCTGCGTGGGTGTGTAGCCGGGCCTGAAGAAGTTAAAAACACTTGGCGCGTTAAAAGGCATTTGACCAAATGATGTGGACGTGGAGCTGGTATCACCCACGGAGACATAGCCTTGGCGTGTGCTGCCTGTTGCATCCAATGGCGACTGCGATGGCGACAAGGTGTGTGATTCAAGTTTGAACGCCCGGATGATCGCGGTCAGCCGCAATATGGGCTCACGCAACTTGCCCGCTTCAGGTGCGATCAAAGTGACAGGCCCTCGGGCCTCTTCGTCTAGCAAAATGGCTTTGACGGTCTCCTTGATGCTGCCGCCGGTTTCTGTGAATTTGCTTGCGACACGGCCTACATATTCTGGGCTGGGGTTGCTGCTGACGAGGCGTTGAATCAACTGACGGCTGATAAACGGGGCTGTGTTGGGGTGATTGGCCAGTCGGTCCAATGCCATGGCCATGTCCGCTTCAGGATTTGGTGGGTCTTGCGCTGGAATGGTCACGCCAAGGAATGTTTTGACCGACGTCGAGTGGTACGACGGGTAGGCCACCATGGGGTGGTAATTGCCTTCAGGATCGTGGCATGCATCCATCCAGTAGAAACACTGTGCCTCAGCTACTGCTGCAAACGCGGGGCTGCGGTAGTTGCTCCAGCCTGTGAATACCTTGGATAAACCTTGGATGTCGCTTCTGCTGTAGGTCTCGATGGCTTGGCCCTTGCTGTCCAGTTTGGTCGTGCCATCGGGGTTGAGTTCATGCAGGCCGATAGAGAACAGTTGCATGATCTCTCTGGCATAGTTCTCATCGGGGTAGCGGCCCACTGCGGGCAGTTCTTTGGCATTGCCTCTGAAGGTCAGGTAGTGACCCATGGCAGGGCTTTTGCTGACGGCTTCTAGCAGTTCCCTGTAGGTCCCGGATACGCCTGTATCCAGCGTGTCAGCGAAGCCGGCAACCATGCTGGGTGCGATCTTGGCCAAAACCGTGTCCTGATATGACACGACGAATATCTCCGACAAGGCAAATGCCACCCGAGCACGCAGTTGTGCTTTATCTGTGAGCGCACGGGTGTAAAACGCCTCCATCACTTGTTCAGGGCCCGCTTTCAGCCACGTTGATGCGGGTTGATCTGTGCGGATAGCTGCTTCGCGCCGCTCGAAAAAAGCGCGGTACGTGAACGCGGGCTGCAAGGCAAACTGCTCGTCAATCCAAGCGGCATAGCCGATGGTCATGACGCGCTGCAGACTGGTCTCATCTGTGCCGAAGGTGGCCTGCGCTAAAAAGCGCGCTGCTTCTGAGCGCGTTTCAGGGATGTCCGTTGCGGGGTCTGTCAAGCAGCCACCCAGTGCGAGCACCAAACCACCTGCTATCAAACGCGTCAAGCACTTCGTCCACATGAGCATACACACCTCGCATATATCGTCTTGCGTTAATGCTATGGACGCAGCGGATGTGGTGTCGCCACTGTGTGTTTCTGAGTGTAACAATCAAAGGGAAGATGCCCCCCTAATTCGGGGGGGTGTTGGCGTGGATTAGCTCACGAGGCTGCGGGGCTAACCCTTGTGGTAGCTCAGGTACCAATCTGCGAATGCTTTGATGCCGTCTTCTAATGATGTCTGGGGATGCAGGCCCGTCCACTGGGTCAGCGCGGCCACGTTGGCGAAGGTCGCCGCAACGTCGCCCGGTGCCATGGGCAGCAGTGTTTTGATGGCGGTCCGTTGCAAGGCCGCTTCCAGCGTTTGGATGAAGTCCATAAGTGCGACGGGTTCGCTGTGCCCAATGTTGAATACCCGATAAGGGGCCCAAGATGATGCAGCAGATGGCTTGGCTCGGTCAAACGTCGGGTCAGCTGTGGGGATGTGATCGAGTGTGCCAATGACCCCCTCTACGATGTCATCGATGTAGGTGAAATCGCGGCGCATCTCGCCATGGTTGAAGACCTTGATAGGCTCGCCAGCCAAGATCGCTTTGGTGAACAGCATGGGTGCCATGTCGGGGCGACCCCATGGGCCGTATACCGTGAAGAAGCGCAGGCCAGTCGTCGGCAAGTCGTAGAGGTGGCTGTAGGTGTGGGCCATCAGCTCATTGGCTTTTTTGGTTGAGGCATACAGGCTGACAGGGTGGTCTACCGCATCCTCTTCAGAGAAGGGCATGCTGGTATTGCCACCATAAACACTGGAGCTGCTGGCGTAAACCAGATGGCCCACTTGGTGGTGTCGGCAGGCTTCCAGCATGTTCACAAACCCCACCAAGTTAGATTGCGCGTAGGCATGAGGGTGGGTCAATGAATAGCGCACGCCCGCCTGAGCGGCCAAGTGCACGACACGATCAAAGCGCTCACGTGTGAACAGCGCTTGCAACGAGGTGTTGTCTGCGATGTCCATCAGCTCGAAGCGAAAACGCCCGCCAGAATCACCCGAAACGGCTTGCTCAATGCGTGCAATGCGGTCGCGTTTGAGTTGTGGATCGTAGTAGTCGTTCAGGTTGTCCAAGCCCACAACCTCATCACCCCGAGCTAGCAGGGCCAGGGCGGTGTGCATGCCAATGAAGCCGGCCGCGCCGGTAACCAGTATTTTGCTCATGCGCTATTGTCTCTTGCCTAGGGTCAGGCTCGGGCGTCGCCCCAGCGCAATGAGGTCGTTTCATCGCCTTGGTAGGTTGTGGCGCCGTGGCGGTCGACCACGTATTGAGGTGATGCGACCACCTCCTTGAAAACCCCGCCTTGGCTCAGTCGTGTGTACTCAAACAACACGCTGCGGATGACCGTGCTGCCCTCTCGCACGCGGCAACCATGACCTATCCAAGTGGGGCCTTCAATCGTCACGCCGGCCTCAATGCAGGCGCCTGAACCAATGTAGACAGGACCGGTAATGTGAACCGCATCCCAGTCAATGCGCGTATTGAGCCCGACCCAGACGCCAGGCCTGACTTCCGTGCCTGGCATGTCCATTTGGGCAATTTCACCGCGCAGCACACGTTGGCATACCGACCAGTAGTCGCTCACCCGACCGATGTCGATCCAGTTGAAATGGCGGGTCTGCGCAAAGAAGGGCAGGCCCTTGTCAACCAACATCGGGAACAGTTGGCTGCCGATGTCGAATTCACGACCTGGCGGGATCAGGTCGATCACGCTGGGCTCGAAAATGTAGATGCCCGTGCTGGCCAGTTGCGACTTGGCTTCCTCGGGGGTGGGCTTTTCTTGGAAGGATGTGACCTGTTGGTTTTTGCCCGCAACGACAATGCCGTAGCTTTGGACTTGATCCTTGGGTACCTCCAAGGTCACCACGCTGGCGATGGCTTTTTTGGTGCGGTGCTCGAACAGGGCTGCATGGATGTCCAGGTCAATGATCGCATCACCGCACAGCACGATGGTGGTGTCATCAAAAAAACCGCTGAAGTCTTGGATGCGCCGCATGCCGCCCGCAGACCCCATGGGTTTGGGCACGATTTCGCCATTTTCGCGGGCACCTTCGTAGGCGTAGCCGATTTTGACGCCCCAGCGGTGCCCATCGCCAAAGTAGTTCTCAATCTTCCAGTGGTTGAAGGCCACGTTGACGATGATTTCCTTCACGCCATAACGTGCCAAGTGCTCAATGATGTACTCCATCACAGGTTTACCCAAGATGGGCACCATGGGCTTGGGTGTCTGTTTGGTCAGAGGGCGGACGCGGGTGCCTTGCCCGGCCGCGAGGATCATTGCTTTTGCCATGTCAGTATGGTGGTTGAGTTTGCGCAAGGGTAACTCTGTGTGCACACCCCTCGGTGGTGGGGCGGTGCCAACAGGACGGTGACTGCATAATGCCTGCAGTAGCATTTGGCGTGAACTTGGAGCCTCTCAGCATGATTCTCATTACCGGCGCCGCCGGCTTTATCGGTGGTAACTTTGTACACCATTGGTTCGAGCGGCTAGACAGCCAAGGGCTGTCCACCGACGAGCCTGTGGTGGTCTATGACAAGTTGACTTACGCAGGCAACCCCAACACCATCGCCGCCCATTTGCAGTCTGGGCGGGCCACTTTGATTCAAGCAGATATCACTGACCGTGATGCTGTGCGTGAGGCACTCCATACGCATCGCCCTCGTGCTATTTTGCACTTTGCCGCAGAAAGCCATGTGGATCGCTCTATTCATGGGCCTGGTGAGTTCATTCACACCAATATGGTCGGCACCTTCAGTCTGCTGGAGGAGGCTCGAACCTACTGGGGCGCCTTGCCTGAGGCTGAAAAAGCGGCGTTCCGCTTCCTGCATGTGTCCACCGACGAGGTCTACGGTTCATTGGGGGATGACGACGCCGCTTTTTCTGAAACCACCGCCTACGCTCCAAATAGCCCTTATTCGGCCAGCAAGGCGGGCAGCGATCACTTGGTGCGGGCGTACCACCACACCTACGGCTTCCCGACCCTCACCACCAATTGCAGCAACAACTACGGGCCTTATCACTTCCCCGAAAAGCTCATTCCTTTGGTGATCCTCAACGCGCTGGAGGGCAAGCCGTTGCCGGTTTATGGCGATGGGCTGAACATCCGCGATTGGTTGTATGTGCGTGACCATTGCGAAGCCATTTGCCAAGTGCTGGTTAAAGGCACTTTGGGTGAGGTCTACAACGTCGGCGGCATCAACGAGATCCGCAACATCGATGTGGTGACCACAATCTGCCGCAAGCTCGATGAGTTGCGCCCTCGTGAGTCGGGTCGCTATGAGGACCTGATCACCTACGTCAAAGACCGTCCTGGCCATGATCGCCGCTATGCGATTGACCCGACCAAGATCCAGCGCGATATTGGCTGGGCGCCGTCCGAGACGTTTGAGTCTGGTATCAACAAGACTGTGCGCTGGTATCTGGACAATACCGCTTGGATCGACACGGTTCGATCGGGCGCGTACCGTGACTGGCTCACCCAAAACTACGCAGGACGTGCATGAAAATACTGTTGCTGGGCAAAGGTGGGCAAGTTGGGTGGGAGTTGCAGCGCGCGCTTGCCCCTCTAGGTGAGTTGCTGGCTTTCGACTTTGATACGCCCGGGCCTGCGCAAGCGCCTGATCTGCGTGCGGATTTCAGCCAGCCCGATCAGGTCGCGCAACTGGTGCGCTTGCTCAAGCCGGACGTGATTGTCAATGCGGCGGCACACACGGCCGTGGACAAGGCTGAGAGCGAGCCCCTGTTGGCGAGCCAAATCAATGCCCAAACGCCCGGCCTGATCGCCGTTGAGGCCGCACGCCTAGGCGCCTTGCTGGTGCACTACAGCACAGATTACGTCTTTGATGGCAGCGGTCACGCAGCCCGAAACGAAGCCAGTGTCACGGGCCCTTTGAGCGTCTACGGCCAAACCAAGTTAGAAGGCGAGCAAGCCATCCAAGCCAGCGGCTGCCGCCACCTGATTTTCCGCACCAGTTGGGTTTACGCGGCACGTGGTGGTAACTTCGCTCGGACGATGTTGAGGCTAGCAGCAGAGCGAGATCAGCTCAAGGTCATCAGCGACCAAATTGGTGCGCCGACTGGTGCTGATTTGCTGGCTGATGTCACCGCGCACGCTATCCGTGCTGTGGCTGCTCAGGCTGATCTCAGTGGCCTGTATCACGTGGCTGCATCGGGTGAAACCAGTTGGTTTGACTACGCCAAGTTTGTCATTGAATGGGCGCGAGCCAATGGGCAAAGCATCAAGGTCGCGCCAGACGCGATCCTGCCTATCCCCACCAGCGACTACCCCACACCCGCACAGCGGCCACTGAACTCGCGGCTCGATACCAGCCACATTCAGCGCGCATTGGGCTTGAGCCTGCCGCATTGGCAACAAGGTGTCGAGCGCATGCTCACAGAAATCCTAGGGAGGTAAACAAAAATGAACGCGTCAACAAGCCCCAACCGCAAGGGCATCATTTTGGCTGGTGGGTCGGGTACACGACTGCACCCTGCCACCTTGGCCATCAGCAAGCAACTGCTGCCGGTCTATGACAAGCCGATGGTGTACTACCCGCTGAGCACCTTGATGCTGGCCGGTATCCGCGATATCTTGCTCATCAGCACACCGCAAGACACACCTCGTTTTCAGGCTTTGTTGGGTGATGGCAGCCAGTGGGGTTTGAACCTCAGCTACTGCGTTCAACCTACCCCAGATGGTTTGGCTCAGGCTTTTATTTTGGGGCGCGATTTTGTGGGCAACAACCCCAGCGCACTCGTTCTGGGTGACAACATTTACCACGGGCATGACCTGCAAAAGCTGCTCGGCAGTGCCGCCAACCGCACGGAGGGCGCCAGCGTTTTTGCGTACCACGTGCAAGATCCAGAGCGCTATGGTGTGGTCGATTTTGATGCACAGCACAGGGCTTTGAGCATCGAGGAAAAGCCCAAAACGCCTAAGAGCAACTATGCGGTCACGGGCTTGTATTTCTATGACAATCAAGTCTGCGATATCGCCGCCGATACCCAACCCAGCCCGCGCGGTGAGCTTGAAATCACCGATGTGAACGCACGCTACTTGGCCATGGGCCAACTGAACGTTGAGATCATGGGGCGCGGCTATGCATGGCTTGATACAGGCACGCATGACAGCTTGTTAGAGGCTGGGCAGTTCATCTCCACCTTAGAAAAACGGCAAGGCCTCAAAGTGGCTTGCCCTGAAGAAATCGCCTTCCGTTCGGGCTGGATCGGGGCTGAGCAGTTGCAAAAACTGGCGCAACCGATGCTCAAAAACGGCTACGGGCAGTACCTGCTCAAGGTTCTCAATGACACCATTTACTGAAGCACTGGCATGAAGCTCATCCCTACCCGTATCCCTGGGGTGCTCATCGTTGAGCCCGCCGTGTTTGGTGACGACCGCGGTTGGTTCATGGAGAGCTACAGCCAGCAACGATTTGACGACGGTGTGATGGCACTGGGCTTGCCTGTGCCACGCCCTTTTGTTCAGGACAACCACTCTTGCAGCAAAGCCGGTGTGCTGCGCGGCTTGCATCTGCAACTGGCCCCTCATGCTCAGGGTAAGTTGGTGCGGGTCACCCACGGCGCGGTGTTTGACGTCGCGGTGGACGTGCGCAAGGGCTCCGCCACGTTCGGGCAATGGGTTGGGGTCGAATTGAGTGCCGCCAACAAACGCCAGTTGTGGTTGCCAGAAGGCATGGCGCATGGCTTCTTGACCCTCGAAGACGACACCCACTTCCTCTACAAAACCACCAGCGGTTACGCCAAGGACAGCGAGCGCGCCATCCTTTGGAATGACCCGGACATCGGCATCGAGTGGCCGACCTTGGCTGTGACGCCTACTTTGGCCGACAAAGACCTCAAAGCACCCCGCTTGAGGGATGCGGACATTTACTGACGTCTTGTTGACACGCTGTGCATTGATAATCCTTGGATGCACAGCGATACGACTGCCACGACGATCAACCCCGAAGCCAGCCTCAGCGTGCCGATATGGCGTCGCATGCTGGTTTACGGCGTCTTTGGCATCTTCGCCTTGTGGTGCTTGCTGGCATTTCGCCGCGATATCGCCCAGATAGATCTGGCCCCCTTGCGAGCAGGATGGCTCGCTGTGCTGGCCGCTGGTGGTTTGTCGCTCTTGAACTACGCCCTTCGTGTGTTGCGTTGGCGCTGGTACTTGGTGCGATTGGGACACGTCTTGCCGTGGCGCTTCGTGGCGCTGACCTTCATGGCCGGCTTTGCCTTCACGCTGTCACCCGGCAAGCTCGGTGAGATGGTGCGAGCGCGGTACTACCAACCGCATGGCATTGCCGTGTCGGCCGTGACCGGTGCCTTTTTTGTCGAACGGCTGCTTGACTTGGTCGTCATGATTTTGCTGGCCGTGGCTGTATTGGCGGATTTACAGGCGTATCGATCATTCTTGTGGGTGGCCATGGCTTTGGTGGGCGGCTTGGTGGCCGCGATCGCCTTGGTGCCTTGGACGCGTGTCGCTCAGTGGTTGGACGCGCAATCACTGGGGCGCTTGACTCTGGTGGCCAAGGCCGTGGTCAGGATGTTTGTCAGTGCGCGTCTGTTTTTGTCGCCCGGCATCTTGCTCGGGGGGCTTCTCATTGGTTTGCTTGCATGGTCTGCCGAGGCGTACGGGCTCAAGTTGGTGGCCGATGTCATCGCCCCTGTCCAGTTATCTGTGCCTGCTGCGATGGGTATTTACGCCATCGCCATCATTGTGGGCGCCTTGTCCTTTTTGCCCGGTGGTTTGGGTAGCACCGAGGCTGTCATGGCGGCCTTGTTGGTGGCACATGGCTTTCACATGCCCCAAGCTATTTTGTTAACCCTCATCTGTCGTTTGTTGACTCTGTGGCTGGCCGTTGTGATCGGTTGGGCTTGCGTGTGGTCGCTGCGGCGTAGTTCATAAGTAATTGCCGGGTACGTCATGACTGCAACTGCTCCTTTGTGTGTTGATTTGGATGGCACGCTGATCCACAGCGACTTGCTGCTTGAATCATTCTTGCTGCTGATCAGCCAAAACCCTTTGTATCTGTTGATGCTGCCCTTTTGGTTGCTCAAAGGCAAAGCGCATCTCAAAGCAGAGATTGCCAAGCGCGTACAAATAGATGGCGCTTCACTGCCCTACACCAAGCCGTTTGTGCAGTGGTTGCAGGCGCAAAAAAGTTTGGGTAGATCGCTATGGTTGTGCACGGCATCGGATGCCCGCTTGGCCCAATCTGTGGCCGATCACGTGGGGCTGTTTGATGGTGTGTTGGCCAGTGATGGGCAGCGCAACCTGTCGGGCAGCAACAAGGCTGACGAGTTGGTCAAACGCTTTGGCGACAAAGGCTTCGACTATTGCGGCAATCACCATGTGGACTTGGCCGTTTGGCGTCATGCGCGGGCTGCCGTGGTGGTCAATGGCAGCGCCTCTTTGATCAAGCAGGCTGGCGCGTTGGCGCCGATTGATGCCGTGTTTTTGCCGATGGACGGTGGTATCAAGGTGGTCGCCAAAGCCTTGCGTGTGCACCAATGGGCTAAAAATGCGCTGATTTTTGTGCCTGTCGCTGCAGCGCACATGTTGGGCGATGCCCATGTGTTGATCCACAGCCTGCTGGCCTTCTTGGCCTTTAGCCTGTGCGCGTCCTCTGTCTATTTGCTCAATGACATGTTGGACTTGACGGCTGACCGCCAGCATCACAGCAAGAACAAACGGCCCTTTGCCTCTGGGCAACTCAGCTTGTTGTTTGGCTTGGCTGCAGCGCCTTCTCTGCTTTTGCTTGCGTTGTTGATTGCGTTGGTGTTGCCCGTTAAATTTTTGATGGTGTTGGCGGCTTACTATGTGGTCACCTTGGCCTACTCCTTCGGGCTCAAGCGCTTGGTGATGCTGGACGTATTGACCTTGGCGGGGCTGTACACCGTGCGCATCGTCGCAGGCGCAGCCGCCACCGATATCCCCTTGTCCTTTTGGCTGCTGATGTTTGCCGCTTTCATCTTCTTAAGCTTGGCCATTGTCAAACGCTATGCTGAGCTGCATGCCATGCGGGAGCAGGGCAAGCTCAAGGCGCAAGGGCGTGGCTATCAGGTCGAGGACATCGCCCTGTTGCAAAGCTTGGGCACGTCCTCTGGGTACTTGAGTATTTTGGTCTTGGCGCTTTACTTGAATTCACCCGACATCACCGTGATGTACCACTACCCCAAAATGGTCTGGGCACTGGTGCCCATCATGTTGTATTGGGTCAGCCGCATTTGGCTGCAAACCCATCGCGGCCTGATGCATGACGACCCTCTTGTCTACGCCCTCAAAGACCGCATCAGCTTGCTCACGGGCTTGGCCGCCGCCGTGGCGCTGTGGCTTGCGGTCTGAAGACGAGCCACCATGGGCCACCACAACAAGGCAATGTCATGGGGCCGGGTGCCACACCTTGAGCACCAACTGCTGGGCTTGTCCAACCGCCATCAGCCCTTGAGCCTGAGTGCTGCTGAGGGCGCCAAGGTGCTTCCCTATGGCAACGGTCGCAGCTACGGTGACAGCAACCTCAACCCTGGCGGCGCGTTGCTGCTGGCGGGGCAGTTGGATCGTTTCATTCACTTCGACCCAGCCACAGGCTTGCTGCGCTGCGAGGCCGGTGTGATGTTGGCTGACATCCTCAAGTTGGTGGTGCCGCAAGGCTGGTTTTTGCCCGTGACGCCGGGCACGCAGTTCGTCACCATCGGTGGGGCCATTGCCAATGATGTGCATGGCAAAAACCACCATGTCACGGGCTCGTTCGGCAACCATGTTGTGCAGTTCGAGCTGCTGCGCTCTGATGGATCGCGCCGCGTGTGCTCGCAGCTGGCGCATCCGGATTGGTATGCCGCCACCATCGGTGGTCTGGGCTTGACGGGCGTGATCACATGGGCTGAGATCCAGCTCAAGCGCATTGCCAATCCCTATATGGACACCGAGTCCATCCGCTTTCACAGCTTGGAGGCTTTTTTTGAGCTCAGCCAAGCGTCCGAGCGGGACTACGAGTACACAGTCTCCTGGATCGATTGCGCCTTCACCGACAAACGCTTGGGGCGTGGTCTGTTCAACCGGGCCAATCACGCGGCTTGCGTGTTGGACACGACGCAAGTGCCGCGCAACCTGCCCGCTGGTGTCGCCCAAACCAGCCGCAGGGTGCCCATCACGCCGCCGCTGTCCTTGATCAACACCTTGTCGCTCAAGGCCTTCAATACGCTGTACTTCAACAAGCAGCGCACAGAAGTGCAACGCAGCTTGCAGCACTATCGGCCATTTTTCTACCCACTGGATGCTTTGCTTGAGTGGAACCGCATTTACGGCCCTAAAGGCTTTTACCAGTACCAGTGCGTGGTGCCCACCGATGGTGCCTTGCCCGCCACGCGCCAATTGCTGCAGGCCATTGCAGGCAGTGGTTTAGGCTCTTTTTTGGCCGTGCTCAAGCAGTTCGGCTCGCCCCCGTCTCGGGGCATGCTGTCCTTCCCTGAGCCAGGGGTCACCTTGGCGCTCGACTTCCCTAATGCGGGCCCACGTTTGCACCAACTGTTTGCTGAGTTGGATGCCATCGTTTTGAAAGCGGGTGGGCGTTTGTACCCAGCCAAAGACGGCCGCATGGGCCCTGATATTTTCAAGGCCGGCTACCCACGCTTGGCTGAATTCACACCTTATATCGACCCCCGCTTTGAGTCTGGCTTTTGGCGTCGGGTCATGGAGAAGTCATGAGAAAGATCCTCATCATCGGCGCAAGCTCGGCCATCGCTGAAGCCTGTGCCCGTCAGTGGGCGCAACGTGGTGACCAAATCTATCTGGCTGCTCGTCAAGCCAAGCAGTTGCAGTCCGTTGTTGATGACCTCAAAACACGCGGCGCGAACAAGGTGGACGGCAGGGTGTTTGATGCCAACCAATTTGACCAGCATGCTGCATTGTTGGCGGAGGCCACACGCTTCATGGGCGGACTCGATACCGTGTTGATCGCGCATGGCACCTTGACCGATCAAGATCGCGCACAAACCGATGTGGCTTATGCCTTGTCTGAGATCAGCACCAATGGCACATCCGTCGTGGCCTTGATGACCTTGGCTGGCGAGCAATTGGCCCAGCAAGGGCATGGCGCGATCGCTGTGATCTCGTCCGTGGCGGGTGACCGTGGGCGTCAAAGCAACTACGTGTACGGCAGCGCCAAGGCCTTGGTCAGTGCCTTTGCCTCAGGCTTGCGCCAGCGCTTGGCCAAGAAGGGCGTGCACGTCATCACCATCAAGCCCGGCTTTGTGGATACACCTATGACAGCGCATCTTAAAAAAGGTGCGCTGTGGGCCCAGCCTGAGCAGGTCGCCAATGACATCAGTCAGGCCATCGACAAGGGTAAAAACATCGTCTACACACCTGGGTTTTGGCGTTTGATCATGTTGATCATCAAACACATCCCGGAAGCGATCTTCATCAAAATTTCACTTTGAACTGCTAGCGATTGCTGGTTGGTAGAGCCCGTGGATGCGGGCTGTGCTGAGCTGTTTGGCTCAGACTACGTATTGTCATACTTGATCTCTACACTGCGCTGAAACTGAGCAAAACGCCCAGTCTTGTCGGAGTAGAAACTATGACCTTCCAGCAAATTTTCGCGATCTTGCGCGCACGCTGGGTAATTGCGCTTGGTGTGTTCACGCTGGTGTTGGGTGGGGTGGCGGCGTTTACTTTTTTGAGCAGCAAGAGTTACACCGCTACAGCCTCGGTCATTTTGGATGTGAAAAACGCCGACCCCATTTTGGGTTTGGTGTCACCCTCTATGGCGACGCCAGCTTATCTGATGACGCAGGTGGATGTGATCACCAGCAAACGTGTGGCCATGCGCGTCATCAAGAACATGCGCCTGAGTGACTCGCCTGAGATGCGAGAGCGGTGGCGGGTGGCAACTAAGAGCACGGGTGATTTCGAAGGGTGGCTGGCTACCCTGCTCAGGTCCGCTCTGGATGTGCGGCCATCACGGGGCTCTAACGTCATTTTTCTGACATACCAAGCGGCAGATCCTCATTTCGCATCGACCGTTGCCAACGCCTTTGTTCAGGCCTATTTGGATGTGGTTCTTGAGCTCAGAACGAATCCAGCCAAGCAGTCCAAAGATTTTTTTGACGTCAATGCGAGATCGTCTCGCGCAGCATTAGAGGTTGCGCAACGGCGGTTGTCGGATTATCAGCAAAACCAGGGGTTGTTGGTGACCGATGAGCGTTTAGACATCGAAACTGGGCGCCTCAATGAGTTGTCTAATCAGGTTGTTTTGACGCAAGCTGCTGCGGTTGATTCTGGTAGTCGTCAAGCGGCAGCCAACAACCGTGGCGATACCTCGCCGGATGTCATGGCCAGCGGCTTGGTGTCATCGCTCAAGGGTGACCTGATCCGGCAGCAGACCACGTTGGAGCAATTAGCAACCCGATTTGGGGGCGAGCATCCCCAAGTCTTAGAGATCAAGTCTGGTATCGCTGAGAGTCAGCGCAAACTTGATGCTGAAATTCGCCGCGTAACCAGCAGTGTGGGTGTCGGCAATTCGGTCAATCTGTCGCGCGTGGCGCAGTTGCGTGCATCCCTTGATGATCAGCGCAACAAGGTCATGAAGATGAAGGTCATCCGTGATGAGGCGGCCATTCTTGTGCGAGACGTTGATAACGCACAGCGAGCCTATGACGGCGTGTTGCTTCGCATGAACAACACCAATTTAGAGAGTCAGGCCAACCAAGCGAACGTCAGTGCACTCGAATATGCCGTCGCACCATCTACGCCTTCTAGCCCTCGCATCTTCACCAATCTGGCTTTGGGTGGCTTAGTTGCCTCGTTATTGGCTCTCGCGATGGCCCTGTTGATCGAGCATCTGGACCGTCGATTGAGGGTTGATGCAGAGGTGGACCTGCTGTTGAATCAGCCCCTGCTTGGCAGCATTCCTTCTTTCAAAAAACGCAAACCAGCCATCAATGTGGCTCAGCGTTTGCGCATAGCGGCGTCGCCTGTTCGTACGCTGTCTCACGAGGCTTGATGGCAATGAATTTTCAAAGCGCTACAGCGGCAGTCGGGTCAGAACCGCAAGACGTTTACTCACTGGGCGACATCCTTCAACGCACCAAAGGCTTGACGCCGACTCAGGTGGAGGCTGCGCTGTGCTATCAACGAGAGCATGGCGTGCGGTTTGGTGAAGCCGCCGTTGCGTTGGGCTTGGCGCGTCCTGA
This sequence comes from Aquabacterium sp., assembly GCA_030654395.1. Classification (GTDB taxonomy): domain Bacteria; phylum Pseudomonadota; class Gammaproteobacteria; order Burkholderiales; family Burkholderiaceae_C; genus Aquabacterium. The sequence continues at coordinate 12,506 of JAURXM010000051.1, read as the reverse complement.
GGATGTGACGTGGGCATTGGCCCAGCAGTTTCACTATCCGTACTCTCCTGCGGGTGATGGTGACCTCAATGAAGAATTGGTGGTAGCCAATGATCCCTTTTCTGAGGATGTGGAAGCCTTCAGAGACCTGCGCTCCCAGCTGGTTTTAGGGGTCATGGCTGATCAGGGGCAGAGGCGGGCGTTGGCCATTACCAGCTCAGATCTGGGCGACGGAAAAACTTTTATCGCTGCTAACTTGGCCGTGGCATTCAGTCAGTTGCCTGGGCGTACCTTGTTGATTGACGCTAACTTGCGCCAGCCCCGATTACATAAGGTATTCGGGATCGATGCCGCAACGGGCTTGACAGGCATTCTCGCGGGGCGTAGCGAGGCCAATGTCATCAAACCTGTGACGCACCTGTCGAACTTGTATTTGTTGCCTGCAGGCGTAGTGGCACCTAATCCTGCAGAGTTGTTGCAGCGCCCGTCGTTCAGCTTGTTGCTGCGTGAATTGCTGAGCAAGTTCGATCACGTGTTGGTGGACACACCGTCTCATGCAAGTGGGGCAGATTCGAGGGTCATCGCCTTGCATTGCGGCGCAGCCATGATCGTGGCTCGCAAAGACAAGAGCCGCGTTCCGCGCATGCAAGCGCTTGTCAAATTGCTGAACAAAAGCAACGTCAAGATGGCTGGCGTCTTGATTAACGAGTTTTGAACATGAGCACAAGTCACAGTGGATTGACCGCATCCCAGGCACCTCCTTCGTGGTTGCCTATCTCAGCCGAGGCGGCTTGGCTCGGCGGGGGCTTGTTGCTCATGTATGCACTGACCGTGTATGGCTTGCTGCAAGATGGCTCGGCGGGCTTGTGGAGTCAAGGTGAACACAGTCATGGCCCCATCATGCTGACGCTGGCCTTGTGGTTGTTGGTGACAAGGTGGCGTGAATACACAGCCCCTGTAGGCGTGCCATATGGGCAGGCGCTGGCGTGGCCGGTATGGGCTCTGGGTGGGGTGATGTTCATAGCTGGGCGCTCGCTGGGCATCATCTATTTTGAGGTGGGCTCGTTCATCCCGATGCTCGCGGGCATGGTGTTATTGATTGGCGGTACGCCCCTGTTGAAACACCTCAAGTTCCCAGTCTTTTTTTGTTTGTTCATGGTGCCCTTGCCAGGATTTTTGCTCGACCCGATCAGCCACTTTATCAAGTTGAAGATATCGATTGTGGTCAGCGACATCCTGTGGGCATGGGGCTATCCCATCACGCGTAACGGTGTTGTGCTCAATATTGGGCCGTACCAATTGTTGGTCGCAGATGCCTGTGCCGGTATGCGCACCCTGTTCATGCTTGAGGCCATGGGCATTTTTTATCTCAACGTGATCCGCCACAGCTCATTGCTTCGCAACGTGGGTCTCGCTCTGTTGGTTGTGCCTATATCGTTTGTCGCTAACATGATCCGCGTGATGGTGTTGACGTTGATCACTTATCACTTTGGTGACGAAGCTGGGCAGGGTTTCATGCATGGCTTTGCAGGCGTCGTGCTGTTTGCCAGCGCCATGCTGCTGATGATCGGTGTGGACACACTGTTACGCATGTTGTCTGGTCGAGGCGCATCGGCTATTGAGGGCTCAACATGAATACTGCTGCCTATATTCGGCCCATGGTGATGCCGCCTCTGCGGATGATCGCGGCGCTGCTCATCATGGCGCTGGCGTTAGCCTGCGGAGAGTTTCTTAAGCCCTCTCGCTATTGGGCTGACGAGCTTGGTAACCCGGTCTACGGGCAACTGCTGCCGACACAGTTTGGTGCGTGGGTTCAGCAGCCTGGCGAGTCAGGCGCGGTGGTGAACCCGGTGCAGGCTGAGATGCTGGATAAAATCTACAGCGAGACGGTCAGCCGCACGTATCTCAATAGGCAGACCGGCCGGATGTTGATGTTGTCGATGGCGTATGGACGTGATCAGTCTACGGATACGCAGTTGCACACGCCTGAGATGTGCTACCCCTCACAGGGCTTCAGGGTTGACGAGGTCAAGCCCGATGTCGTGCATGCGCCGTGGGGCGACATGCCCGTGATGCGCATGCAAACGACCATGGGGCAACGCACAGAGCCCTTGACATACTTTGTGCGCAACGGGGATGTATTGACCACACAGGGCTCTTTGCAGCGCAACCTCGCACGCTTGGGTCTGGCCATCCGGGGTTACAAGGTTGACGGCTTGCTGGTGCGTGTCTCTGAGGTCACGCAGCGGCCCGATGCATTTGCAGTGCAGTCTCAATTTTTAACTGAGCTGTTGCAAGCCATGCAGCAGGACGATCGTCAAAAAATCATTGGCAAGATCGCAGGTGAAAAGCGATGAGCCCATTGATGGCTCGCATCGTCGCAGCCTTGGGTGCCGGTGCTTTTGGGCAAGCCATCAACATTGTCATTCAGTTGGCGTCATTGCCTTTGTTCTTGCACCAATGGGATTTGCCCACCTATGGCACATGGTTGATGTTGTCGGCGATGCCAGCCTATCTGTCGATGGCCGATGTGGGCATGGTGTCCACGGCGGGCAACCGCATGACCATGGAGATGGGGCAGGGCCGGGTTGATCACGCCAATGCGGTCTTTCAAAGCGCCTTGGTGTTCATGCTGGTTGCCTGTGGCAGCTTTGCCTTGCTGTCTTTGCCCACCGTACTCTGGGGTATGGTGCCGGGCGTCGGCACCATGGATGAACGTGTGGCTGTGGCCGCCCTGATTGGTGGCGTGTTGTTGGCACTCTTTGGCGGGCTGTCTGAAGCCGTCTTCAAGGCCACGGGCCGATATGCCTTGGGCACGACCTTGGGTACGGTTGTACGGCTGCTGGAATGGGCAGGTTGGATCACGGGCTTGCTGGTGTGGGGTAGCTTCAGTGCGGTGGCGCTATGCGGCCTGCTGGTGCGCGCGTTTGGCGTGTTACTGATGAGCTACCTGAGTCGCCATGACAGCCAAGGACTGACATGGGGCATGCAGCATGCCCGCATGGCCGAGGTGCGCGCCATGGTCAAGCCAGCACTGTCATTCATGCTGTTCCCACTGGCCAATGCCATCAGCTTTCAGGGCATCACTTTGTTGGTTGGTCAGCAATTTGGCCCGGCTGTCGTGGCTTTGTTCAACACCTATCGCACGGTGGCCCGTGTGGCGGTGCAGGTCACAGGCACCTTTGGTCATGCGCTGTGGGCCGAATTCTCTCGGCTCTTTGGTGCTGGCGGTGCACATGCCGTGGCCGCCATTTATCGGCGCTCTGCGTGGTTGGGCCTCGGCGCATCTTTGGCGCTGAGTGCGGTTTTGTATTTGATCGGACCCTTTCTTTTGGCGCTGTGGACGCGTGGGGCAGTCGGCTTTGAGCCCGTGTTGATGTCTTTGTTATTAGCCTATGCGGCGGTATGCGGCAGCTGGCATGTGCCACGTGTTCTGCTCATGTCAACCAACCAGCACATCGGCTTGGCTCAGTGGTCTTTGTTGGCTGCCGTTTTGGCTTTTGCCTTGGCTTATGCATTTGGGCAAGGCTGGGGTATCGCTGGTATCGGTGCTGGCATGCTGGTAGCCGAGGTCATGATCGCCACCCTGTGTGTGGGCTTAGCCTATCGGGTGATCCGCACATCATGAACGTCGTGTTGTCTGTGCCGGGTAAATTCCACACCTTTGATTTGGCGCGTGAGTTGCATGCACGCCAAGCGCTTGTCGGCGTCTATACCGGCTACCCACGGTTCAAGCTGCAGCAAGAGCGGCTACCCGCTGACAAAATCAGAAGCTGGCCATGGGTGCAGACGCCCTATATGGCGATGATGCCGAGAAAGCACTGGCTGGGCAAACGGCTCGTGCATGAGTGGGAGTGGTTGACCAAGACCACCTTAGATGCACACGTTGCACGGCATTTGCCTGATTGCGACGTGTTCGTTGGCTTGTCTGGGTCGGCCTTGTGGAGTGGGCAAGCCGCGCGAGCGCGAGGCGCCCGCTATGTCTGCGACCGCGGATCGGCTCACATCCGTGTCCAAGACAACTTGCTTCGTGAAGAGGCTGATCGCTGGGGCATCCCTTTCGATGGCATCGACCCCCGCGTCATCGAGCGTGAAGAGGCTGAATACGCAGAGGCAGACTGCATCACCGTGCCATCGAGCTTCAGTGTCCGATCCTTTGTGCAATCAGGCGTGCCAGCGCACAAGCTCCGGCTGCTGCCTTATGGCGTCAACCTCAGCATGTTCCAGCCCAGCGGTCAACCGCACGCACAACGCTTTGACGTGCTCTACGTGGGCGGGATGAACCTCAATAAAGGCATCCCGTATTTGCTGCAAGCCTACCAACGGTTGCAGCACCCACACAAGTCACTGACTTTGGCGGGAGATGCGTCGGTTGCCTTCATTGAGCGCATGAAGCAAATAGGGATTTGGTCTGATGACATCCGCGTGCTTGGCCACGTCCCTCAATCGGAGCTGAAGGTGTTGATGAGCCAATCCCATGTGATGGTGCTGCCCAGCGTGCAAGATGGCTTTGGCATGGTGCTGTCCCAAGCCATGGCATGTGGGTGTGTGGTCATCGGCAGTGAGCACACAGGCGCGCAGGATCTGTTTGATGATGGCGTAGAGGGCTTTATCGTGCCACCTCGGGATAGTGATGCGATTGCTGGGCGGCTACAGGCCTTGGCAGACGATCCGGATTTGCGCATGCAAATGAGTGGCAAGGCCTTGCTCAGAGTGCAGCGCGCAGGCGGTTGGCGCGATTACGGCGAACTGGCATATGCCACCTATCAATCACTGAGGGCGGGCTGAGATGCGGGTCTTGTATTTGGGTGATCAAGATGCGGGATCGACATCACGACACCGCGCAGACGCATTGCGCCGGATGGGCTGTCAGGTCGAACATCTCGATCCACATGATGCTCTCGGGCAGAGCCTGCACGGCTGGCGTGGGGCGTTTCACTACCGTACAGGCTATCTGCTGACGCACCGCGCTGTGCTGTCGTGGTTGGATCGGACTTTGGATGCAAGCCAGCGCTATGACCTGTGTTGGGTTGACAGCGGTGAGCTGATCAGTGCCTCGGCGTTGAGAAGGATCAAGCTCCAGTGCGCTCAAGTGGTCCTGTTTAACCACGATGACCCGACCGGTACGCGTGACTGGTTGCGTTTCATCACGCTGCGCGCAGCCGTGCCTCAATACGACCTTTGCTTGGCCGTTCGCGACTTCAACTTGCCGGAGTTCAAGGCATTGGGTGCCCGCGATGTGATGCACGTCTGGCGAGGATTTGACGAAGTGGCGCACCGCCCGATCGATCCGCTATCGGCGGTCAATCCTGTCTACCGCAATGAAATTGTCTTCATCGGCAGGTGCATGGATGGTGAAGGGCGCGATCTCTTGATGCAAGCGCTGATCAAGCGTGGCCTCAAGCCTGCGATTTGGGGAGACAACTGGCAGCGCTCTCCAGTGTGGGCTGACCTCAAGCCCTATTGGCGTGGAGGCTCATTGTCTGGTCAGGACTATGTGGACGCCATGAGAGGTGCTCAGATATGCATCGGCATGCTGTCCAAAGGTAACCGTGACTTGCATACCACCCGCACCATGGAGATTCCTGCCGCAGGCGGCCTGCTCTGTGCCGAGCGCACCACTGAGCACCAGCAGCTCTATCGTGAAGGTGAAGAGGCCGTGTTCTGGTCCAGCCACGACGAGTGTGCGCGGCAATGCGAGGCACTGCTGGCCGATCCTGCCCTGACGCAGCGCATCCGTGCTGCGGGTCAGGCCCGCTTGCTGCTCAACCGTGTTGGCAATGAAGACATCTGCAAGGCCGTGTTCCAGAGATTGAAGCTGTCATGAATACCAAAGTGATAAAGAACAAGGCAGATCTGTTGTTTGGCGTATTGCAGCTGTTGTGCTTATTGTCAATTGGCGCACAGGTACTGATCGATTATCGCTACGACAATGTTATTTCCGTCACGATGGTTGGTTTGTCGACATCCGCTTTGATCCAGTATCTCTGGCGAAGCGGCGCTGCCATCACCCATCCTGTGTCTTCGTTGGCATTGTTCGGGATGTGCATCACCAGTCAGTTTGCCTCCCTGCTGATACAGACCTTCGATGGGCAGCCGTTTGTGCAATTGCTGCGCAATCCGGTTCTGACGTTTTTTGTTCTGGCTGTGGTGCATGCAGTCGGCATCCTTACACACTGGGCCTATCGGCATTTGGCTGCGTTTCAAGGATTCACACAAGGCATCGCCAAGCATGTTTTGTCCCCATTGAATGTGCATGCGGTGCCTGACACGCTCACCGTGTGGCTGTTGAGCTTGGTCGGGCAATATGCCTTTCTATCTGGGCAAGTTGAGATGGGTGACTCTGGCGGCAAGTTCATCGCCGCCTTGGCGTTCCTGATGTGGATGCCGTTCTTGATTCCGCTTTATCACAAGTTGTATGGAGAGGCCTATTGCAGCATCAAGAAGCAAATGCCTCTGATTTTGGCGTATGCCTTTTTCATCGCCACAGTGGCCATTGTCAAGAACTTCCGTCAGGTCATGTTTATCGGGCCGCTGCAAGGTGTGATCATTTACTTTATCTACTGTCTGCGTGATCCCACGCCGGTTACTTTAGGTACTGTCAAGAAGTTGATAGCAGCTTTTCTGGGCGGGCTTGTGCTGATCTGGGCTGTCACCGACCTAGCGACTGCCATGGTATTAGTCCGTGATAAGAGAGACAAGGCATCCGCGCGCGAAATGATCGAAGAGACGATCAAGGCTGTGGCAGACAAGACCGAGATCAGGAAATACCGTGAAGCAAAGGATCTCGATGCTGTGGTGGCAATGTATGACGAGGCCTACTTGCACAACCCCGTTTTGGCACGCTTTTCTGAGACCAAATTCCACGACAACATGTTGTTCTATTCAGATGCGCTGACAGACGCACAGCGCACCGAGATACTTGAGTTGTCAATGCTCAGAACGGTTTTGCTGTTGCCACAAGATTTGTTGGATGCACTGGACATCAAGCTGGATAAAAGTAAATACATCTATTCCATGGGTGATGTCTATATCAACATGAACCACGGTGCCGAGATGGGCTCTTTTGTCACGGGTTCAGTGTGGGCAGATATGTACGCCATGTCGGGTGTTTGGTTCCCATTCACATGCGCTTTGTTGTTTTGGTTTGCCTATGTGGTGTTTGACGCCATGAGTCGGTTTGATGGGCGTCACTTCATATCGCCAGCTGCGCTGTGCACAAGTTGGCCTATTTTTATATATGGCCTTGGCGGCGAATCATTTTCGGCCAAGGTCGGTCTGCTGATCCGAGAGATCCCTCAAAGGCTGTTGCTCTATGCACTGTGCTATGCATTGATTGGTGTCTTGCTCTCAGCATTCTTGCCTCGGTATAGGCGGAGACTTGATCTAGATGGCATTTGAATTTCTCTGTCATCGGCGTGCCTTGATGATTGAAGAGAATGCAACTGCGGCAAGAGCTCATCAGAGCTGTGTACATGGAGGGCGATATGCATCAACGCAATGCAGACAGTAATTGGGTGGGGCAGGCTTTGCTCCTTGCCAGCATGGTGTGGTGTACGTATTGGTTCATTCATGCGTGGCCCTATTGGGAGGATGACTCCTACATCCACCTTGAATACGCCCGCAGCGTTTTTGAAGGTAAAGGGTTCATGTTCAACGGCACGCTCAGCAACGGGGATACCTCTCCGGTCTGGGTGCTGCTGCTGGTGGCCTCGCATGTGTTCAGTTCGGATTGGGTCACCTCTGGCAAGATACTGTCAGTGCTTGGTGCCGTGTTTGCATTGGGTATGGCCTACATCTATAGCCGTCGCCTGGCGCAGGACATCGGTCTGGATGCCGATATCGCTCCAGCAGTGATGGTCACGCTGTTCGTGGTGAATCCCTATTTTTGTTACTGGGCATTCTCCGGTATGGAGGCGGTGGCCGCAGCTGGCCTCACCATGTTGATCGCCATGTTGGTTGTGCCAAAACGTGCTTCTGTTTTGACCTTTTTTGGTGCAGCTGCAGCGATAGGCATTGCACCGCTGGTCAGGCCTGAGATGGTCTTGTTGTCGGCGATTGCAGGGCTATTCCTGCTCCGGCAATGGCATGCCTTGACGGCAGGCATGCCCACGTCATCACGACTTGTTTACTTTGTTGCCGCCGCGCTGCTGCTTGCGTTGCCATTGCTCGGCTGGGCTGCGTACGCTTTGGATGCGTTTGGTTATGTATTGCCCAACACCAATGCAGCCAAGCGTGCTGCCCCAGATGTGTCTGTGTCTTGGAGGTTGCTCCAAGTCTATGGTGTGGGCTTTCCTGGCGTCTTGCTGGCACTGGCATTGCTGCCATTTGGGTTAAGCCAGGCACTTAAAAATGAGTCGACTGCCAAGATATTTCCTGTTGTGACATGGCCTGTGCTGTTGTGGTTTGCTGTCACCTCCGTGTTTTACATCGTCAACCATACCCATGTTCAGACGCGCTATGTGGTGGTCTCTGCACCTGCGGTCATGTTTACGCTGTTGCTTGTGTTGTGGCGCAGCGTGGGCGCGCGGTTGGTCTATCCGTTAGCTGGCGCTACGGTGGTTTTCGCCTTCTTGGTTAGCGTGTTGTTGGTCCATCCGTTTGTCAGGAACAAGGGCGAACATGATCAAGGTGTGGCGCAGTTGGCAACCTTTATCAGTAGAGAGTTGCCTGTGGATGCAGGTGTGGCGGTCTATTCCATCGGGCAGTTGGGATTCATGGTGGGCAATCCGATCATTGATGTGGGAGGGATCACCCGACCAGAAGCCAGTCAGCTTCTTTATGAACCACAGGCTGTGATGACGGCGTGGGCCAAGCGCAATGGTGCAGGCTATTACATCATGGGCGACAAGCCTGAGCCACAAGCTCAGCTCGTGATGGAGTTGCCTGTGCCTGAAGTTGGCTGGTCTATGAAGCCGAGTTTCTACGATAAAAAGACCGTGCTCAGGTTGTGGAAGCTTTCATGAATCCCAGATTTTGGTGGCCGGCAAAGCGGCTCAGGTTTGGGAATATGCTTGCCAGTTCGCGGCCACTTAGGCCTAACCAAGAGCCTAGCGTGGCGCCATATTGATCCACGGAGATGCGAGGTAACAGTACCCCGTTGTTGAGTTGATCCGTACTACCATCAAAGCCATTGTTATTTGTGTTTTTTCGTGCGAGGGTGGGGAAGTCGCCATACAGATCGCCGCCTTTGACTGCGCCACCCATGATGAAATGATGCCCACCCCATCCATGGTCTGAGCCATCGCCATTGCTGGTGAACGAGCGACCAAAGTCAGACGCGGTGAATGTGGTGACCTGACCGGACATGCCCATGTCCGTTAGTACGGTGTCAAAATACTTCAGGCCATGGTTTAACCGTGCCATCAACTCAGCATGATTGCGGTTTTGGGTGTTGTGCGTATCAAAGCCGCCTAGCGTGACATAAAACACCTGCCTTTTCAGGCCCAGTGTGGCTTGGGCGCCGATGATCCGTGCCACCGTTTGAAGTTGCTGAGCCAAGGGGTTGGTGCTTCGGCCCCCACCTAACATGTCATATTGAATCTGTGTTGCTGGCCCATAAGGCAAGGCGTCCTTGCTGGGCAAGGCTTTGCTTAGCATGCGTTCCGCTGCGATGCTACGCTGCCCCAGATCCGCCAAATCTGCGCTCATGACATGGTTGTTACGTGATTGGCTAGCGACTGTTTCTAGTGCGGCAGCCACGTCGGCAGAGCCAAACACTTGCCTGCCGCCCATTGCGTCGTATGGGCTGCCCAATCTGATGGGGCCCGTGTCGCTTACTTGGTAGGGTTTGACTGTCTTGCCTGACAACCAGACAGCATTGCCGCTCGCCGTTATAGCGGTAAACATGCTGTTTCCATTGCTGCTGGCGATGGCGTCCGCCAGTTGCCCACCCCAGCCAACGGTCGCGCCTTCGGGGGCCAGTGCCAGCCATGTGCTTTGTTGATCGTTGTGAGAGAACAGTTTTTTGGGTTTGGTTTTCAGGGTCGCGGCGTAGTCCGTTTTACTCAAAGGTTCTATCAACGGGCCGACGTTGGCAACAATGGCTAATTTTTTTTGATCGTTGAACAAGTGCTGCACATCCGTTAGCAATGGATGAAGGGCAAAGCTGCGGCCATTCTGTGTTGTCGTCGCATTGACTGGCAAAACTCCACCCAACCACGCTGGGGACCCTATCACCCTTGTTCGTTCTGGCGCTGCGTTGCGCAGCAGGGCGATTGAATCAGGAGCTTGGTTGCGCACAGCGGTATAGCTTGACCATGATGCGTCGTCTGTGGCCAATACCGTATTGAAGGCATCGTTGCCACCTTGCAGAAAAATACAAACCAGTGCCTTGTAGTCATTTGCATTGGATGCTGAGACTGCACTGGCTGAAGCCAACGCCATCGCTAAAGGCCCTGCTGAGGCACCTATCGCTGATAAGGCGCTCGCCTGCTGCAGGAAAAGGCGGCGCGATGCACTTTGTGTGAGTTGACTCATGACGGCTACCTTTGAATCTGAAACTCGGGGGATGCTGCTGTCAGCAGAAGGGCAGACCACAGCCGGGCTCTCCGAGTCTCGATTTGGGAGCCTGCTGTCACTGAGCTCATTGCCCCGACGATGGTGGCGCGAAGTGCCGCTGGCATCGTGCCGTACATCAGGCGTTGGTTCAGCTCTTCAACCAATGCAGTAGCTTGGTCGGCCTGCACCAGTAGAGGGTGATTGGGGTCAATGGTCGAGAGTAGCTGCACATCCGCTCGGGCCGCCTTGTTGTCGTAGCCATAGCGGCCTGCGCCAGATTGGATCACCTCCATCAGGAAATTGACATAGCCTGCAGCAGTCGTTTCGGCGGCGATCTGAAGCTCGGGTGTCAATAAACCTGCCGCGGCAGACCTGGAGCCTGGTTTGACATAACCAGGTCTGAAAAAATTGAATACGGATGGAGAGGATAGGGCTGATTGTCCCAGTGCCCGTCCGGGGTCTTCTGTTGTCGTGATCTGGAACAGCCCGCTATCCGAGTGAACGCCCACAGACCGCATTAAAGCTGACAAGCGTAGGATTGGTTCACGCACCTTGCCAAAGGTGTTGCTGCTGATTGCGGACATGTCCCGGGCTTCGGGATCAAGTAGGATCGCCCGAACCATGGCTTGTAAGCTGCCCGATGAGGCGGTGAACGCGTTGGTCACGCGCTGCACATAGGCTGGGCTCGGGTTGCTGGTGACCATACGTTGTATCAATTGCTTGCCAATGAAGGGGCCTACATTGGGGTGCTTGCTCAAGGTATCGAGCGTGGCCTTTAAGTCATCCTCTGGTGTGGCAAACCAACTGGCACTGATCACGGTCTTTAGAAAACGTTTTTCAGACGTCGAGTGATAGCGGGCGTAGCCGCGCATATTGCTGGTGTACTGATTAGGCAAGTAGGGGTCTGAGTGGAAACAGTACGTTGTGAGCCCCTGTGGGCACATCCAGCTCCAACCGGTGAACACCTTGGCCATGCCGGATACATCAGCGGGCCCATATGTTTCGATGCTTTGTTGGCGTGCATCTTTTTTGTGGGTGCCGTCGCTATTGAGTTCGTATAAACCGATTGAAAACAACTGCATGATTTCTCGCGCAAAGTTTTCGTCAGGCACTCGCCCGGTTTGGGTGTCCTCTGCTTGGTTTTTCATGTGAGACAGGTAACAGCCCATCACGGGGTGCAGCGCGACGGATTCAATCAAATCGCGGTAGTTGCCAAATGATCGCCTACCCAGCATGTCGAGGTAGTCCGCAGCGCCGCGGCTGTAGCCGTTGTCACCGCAACTGTCTGTAACGGAGATCACAAAGATCTCAGACAGCGCAAACGCCACACGTTGACGCAATTGATCCCGGCCTGTTAATGCCTGACGCCAGAAGCTGCCAGACACTTCGCCACGGCTAGCGCGTTGCTCGCCGTTGGCTGCCATCACAGCCTTGTTGCTGGCATCCCATGCAGCTACGTGCGACATTGGGTCTGTGGGCGCTGCAAATTGCTCATTTAGCCACGAGTCATAGCCTATGGCCATCAGATGCGCCACCTCTTGCGGGTTGGCGCCAAAGCTTGCTTGGGTCAAAAAACGCGTGGCTTCTTGACGGCTTGGTAAGCCGGGGGTAGCTGCTGCAGCTTGTTCTAACGTGGGCGCTTCATCCGGCATGGCTGCGTTGCAGGTGCCGCAACCACCGCCACATGCAGATAGGACGATGACCAGCGACGCAACAAGTATCGACACAAGTCTCCTGGTTGCAACCGCCACTATATTAAAAGTAATCAACATTGGGGCTCCGGTACGTTCGTGCCGTTTCATCTGGACAGCACCCATGATCGCGCCGATTTGGTTTGTCGGGTGAGTAGAAAAAGCACAGTCTGTGCCGACATTACGCGTGCTTACGTGACCTGCCCCCTACGGCCATACCAATCAGTTGGAGAGAGGTCCAAGGGTTTGCAGGTTAACTGATCCTGCTTCGTTGGTGCTTGGGTTTGAGTTGCGATGTTTGGCTGCAAATGCAGCCGGAGGGATTCGACCAATTGT
>JAURXM010000046.1 GCA_030654395.1 Aquabacterium sp. | reverse complement strand
CGCGATGGGAACAGACCAAGTGGCGTCATTGAACACCGCTCAAGTCGCGGCGATGAACACCTCTCAAGTCGCTGCGATGAGAACAGATCAAGTCGCAGGCCTGACATCTGCTCAAGCAGCGGCGCTGAGCTCCGCCCAGGTTGGATCACTCAATACGGCACAAGCCGCGGCGATCGAAACGACAGACATCAGCGCGATATCCACTTCAGGTATCAAAGCCTTGTCAACCGCTGCTGTTGCGGCGCTAGGTACTGACCAGCTGGCTGCCATGAACACGGCGCAGATCAATGCGCTGACAACCAACCAAGTGGGCGCTATCACATCCACGCAGATCACGGGCATTGAGACGACTGACTTGCAGGCCATCAGTACAGCAGGCATCCGTGCTTTGAGTACGAGCGCCATCAGCGCCATGGGTACTGACCAAATCGCCACATTCAACACAGCTCAAATTGCGGCACTCGCCACTAGCCAGATCACGGCCATGCAATCTGCGCAAATTGCCGGCTTGACCTCAGCGCAAGCTGCAGTTTTGACCTCAACGCAAGTTGCGTCTCTCAATACAGCTCAGGCTGCCGCAATTGAGACAACCGACATCGGTTCGATATCCACATCGGGTATCCGTTCGCTGTCCACCGCAGCCATCAATGTGCTAGGCACAGATCAGGTAGCGGCGCTGACCACCACACAGACGGCCTCGCTAAGCACGGGTCAGGTATCAGCGATGAGATCGGATCAGATTGCAGGCCTGACATCTGCGCAAGCTGCGGCGCTGAACTCCGCCCAGGTTAGTGTGCTGAACACGGCTCAGGCTGCGGCAATAGAGACCACGGACATCAGCGCGATATCCACCTCGGGTATCCGCGCCCTCTCAACGTCAGCTGTCGCTGCATTGGGCACAGATCAACTCGCCGCACTGAACACCTCTCAGGCTGCAGCGATGAGCACCACGCAGGTGGCTGCCATCACATCCAACCAAATCACTGGGATGGAGACCAGCGACCTTGCTGTACTCGGCACGGCCAGCATCAGGGCGCTGACTACCGCGGCAATCAATGCGATGGGCACGGACCAAGTTGCTGTATTGAACACCTCACAAGTGACTGCACTGGGCACAAGCCAGATTGCAGCACTGCGTACCGACCAAATTGCAGGCCTGACTTCTGCGCAAACCGGCGTTTTGAACTCTGCACAAGCAGCTTCTTTGAACACCGCGCAAGCTGCTGCGATTGAGACCACAGACATCAGCGCCCTCAACACCAGCGCCATCAAGGCACTGAGCACGGCCGCAGTGGCGGTCTTGGGGACTGATCAGATCGCGGCCATGACCTCTACGCAGATTGGCGCTCTCAGCACCAATCAGGTCAGCGCCATCACCACCACACAGGCATCGGCGATTGAAACAAGCGATGTGGTTGCGCTCAGCACGGCTTCCATACGCTCTTTCAGTACTGCGGCAGTCAATGCATTGACAACTGATCAGATGGCCGTGATGTCCACAAGTCAGATCACTGCCTTGTCGACCACGCAGGTCAGTAGCCTGCGGTCAGAACAAGTCTCGGCGATGACATCAGCTGGCATCGGTGCATTGAACTCTGCTCAAACAGGGGCACTCAACACAGCACAAGCTGCGGCCATTGAAACAACAGATATCGCCGCCATGTCTACGGCGGGCATCCGGGCCTTGTCTACGGCTGCGGTAAACGCCTTGGGCACCGACCAAGTTGCCATGCTGACCACATCGCAGGTGGTTGCAATGAGCACCATCCAAGTTGCAGCACTGCGCACCGACCAGATTGCAGGCATGACATCGGCACAGTTGGGCACCATGAGCTCAGCACAAGTCGGCACCCTGAACACAGCCCAAGCCGCCGCGATAGAAACCACCGATATCAGTGCCATCACCACCTCTGGTATCAGGGCATTGAGTACGGCTGCGGTTACGGTTCTTGGCACCGATCAGGTGGCCGCATTGACCTCGACCCAAGTTGGCGCCCTGAGCACCACCCAAGTGGCTGCCCTCACCACCACACAAGCCTCTGCGATTGAGACAAGCGATTTGGGCGCACTGAACACCGCATCCATCCGGGCATTGACTACCGCTGCAGTCGCCGTGCTACAAACTGACCAGATTGCGGCACTGAGCACAACCCAGGTCAACGCCCTGTCCTCATCCCAGATTGCCAGCTTGCGATCCGATCAGGTTGCCGCATTGACCTCGGCGGGTGCGAGTGCGCTGAGTTCAACACAGGCTGCTGCCTTCAACACAGCCCAAGCAGCTGCGATCGAGACCACAGACATCGGCGCCATGAGCACGGCCAGCGTCAGAGCACTGAACACTGCCGCCATCAATGCCCTTGGTACTGACCAAGTTGCCGTACTGAATACAGCACAAGCCGCCGCGCTCAGCACTACCCAAGTAGCCGCAATGCGATCCGATCAAATTGCAGGCATGACTACCGCGCAGGCTGCAGTCTTGAGCTCGGCGCAGATCTCGGCCCTCAATACAGCACAGGCCGCTGCGATAGAGACGACAGACATCAGCGCGATCAGCACAGCGGGCATCAAGGCCTTGACCACCGCTGCGGTTGCTGCACTGGGCACGGATCAAATTGCCTCACTGACATCGACGCAAGTAGGAGCATTGAGCACCAACCAAGTTTCAGCCCTCAACACGGCTCAAGCTGCTGCGATAGAGACGACGGACATCAGCTCGTTCAGCACCGCCGCCATGCGTGCCTTGAGCACTGCAGCAGTCAATGCGCTGACAACGGATCAGATTAGCGTCTTGACCACAGCGCAGTTGCTTGGCTTTAGCACCACCCAAATACAGGCGCTGAACACGTCGCAGATCGAAGCGATGAATAGCGCAGACATCGGCGCTCTGAGTACGGCGCAGATCAGCGCCTTGAACACGGCTCAAGCATTGGCGATCGAAACGACCGATCTGGCTGCAATCAGCACAGCCGCGATGCGAGCCTTCTCCACTGCTGCCATCGCTGCGCTGAGCACGGATCAAATTGCCGTGTTCAACTCGACCCAAATATCGGCGATTAGCACAACGCAGATAGGCGCTTTGACCACCAATGCTGTCGCAGCGATCGAGACAGCAGATCTCCGTGCAATGACCACAGCCCAGGTGGGAGCCTTCACAACAACCCATGTTGCTGCCCTGACAACCGACCAAGTCGTCGCCTTGACCAGCGCGCAGTTCCAAGCTTTTAGCAAGGTCCATATCGGCGCACTTAACAGCGCTGATATCAATGCCATGGAAACCAGCGACCTGCGCAGCCTCACGACGACACAGATCACCGGATTCAACACAGACGCCATTGCCGCCCTCGACACAGCACACATAGCTGCCTTCACAACCAGCCAGATCCAAGCGCTCACAACGACCCAGATTGGTGCCTTGAACACAGATGCCATCGCCGGGCTCAACACAGCGCAGATCCATGAATTCAGAACCACACAGATCCAAGCGTTGAATACACAACAGATCTTGGCGATAGAGACAACCGACATCGCAGCCATGACGGTGACTCAGGCCTTCGCTCTGACGTCCACGCAAATTGGGTCAATGACCACCGCACAAGTGGACACCCTGATTAGCTCGACGCCGATCGTGCTTGACCTTAATGGGGACGGTGTCCAGACACTGTCAGCCAGCCACGGCGTGAACTTCGACTTGAATGCAACCGGCCACGCAACCAAGGGTGGATGGGTGGGTGCAAACGATGGCCTGCTTGTCATGGATCGAAACCATGACGGCATCATCAACGATGGCAGAGAACTGTTCGGCTCTGCCACGCAGTTAGCGAGTGGCCAGCGAGCGGGCGATGGCTTCTCAGCCATGCGCGCTGAAGACACCAACCAAGACGGCAAGCTCACCGTGGCCGACAAGCACTTCACTGAGCTCAAGGTCTGGGTGGACGCCGACGCCGATGGCATCACCGATACAGGTGAGCTGCTTGGCTTAGATAAACTGGGGATCATTGAAATCGACCTCACGTCACACGCAGGCACCGAGGTCAACAACGGCAACATCGTCGGCTTGGTATCAAGCTTCAAGACCACGGATGGCGCCTCACACGAGGTGGCGGACGTCTGGTTCACACGGGATCACGCCTCAGCGGCCACGCCACCACATGATGGCGACGGCAAGCTTGGCGAGCATAAAACGCTGGGGGTGCAAACCAGCGACCTGCTTACCGAGCGAGGGCATGACCTGCTGAGCACCCCACCAACCGAACCCATATCCCACGACGTGCAACTGACAGCAGCAGTCGTTCAGGCAGATGTTCCGCTGCTACACATTGATCACACCCAACTGATCGATGAGAAGCAAAACTATCCGTTAATTTAAGCCATTAAACATCCCTTAATCGGTCGCAAAAGCCCTTCAGAAGAAGGGATTTGCGGCCGATATGCCATTTCAGGACTGGTTTTTTTCGCCTTGTGATTAAGCACGGTGTTTGACCACTGTTCTACCAAATGACTTGTTGCTGCCTGAGATAACTTCAACGAGCAGCATTACACGAAGGATTTGAACATGGCCACGAACGTCCCCAAGTACACGACGACGCAGATCGCAGCGTTGACAACCAACGCCATCGTCTCGTTCACGACGGAGGATTGGGCTGCGTTTTCGTCCTCTCAGATTGGGGTGCTCACAACCGTTCAAGTCCCGGCGATTGTCACAACGGACATCAAGGCCATCAACACGACGGCTTTTCAAGCCTTCAATACGGCGCAGATCGAGTCGATGAACTCAGCGCAGATGGGCGCGCTGTCTACAACACAGACAGCACTGTTCAACACGGCTCAAATCGCGGCGATTGAGACCACCGACATTGTTGGCTTCACCACAGCGCAGATCAGGGTACTCAACACGGCGAACATCGCCGCGCTGAGTACGGCTCAGATTGAGGCCTTGACCTCAACCCAAACTTCGGCGCTGGCCACGACGCAAGTGACTGTGCTGAACTCAGCCCAAGTCGCCGCGCTAGACAGCGCCGATCTAGGCGCCTTCAACACAGCACAAGCTGCCGTGTTGACGACATCACAAGCTGCTGCCATTGAAACCACCGACATCAGTGCACTGAGCACGGGGGCAATACGGGCACTGACTACAGCGGCCATCAATGTGCTGGGGACAGACCAGATCGCGGCCCTGACAACAACACAAACATCTGTGTTGACAACCAGCCAGACTGCCGCGCTTAATACCGCACAAATCGCTGCGTTGGATAGCACGGATTTGGCGGTCATGAGTACCGCACAAATCGCTGTTTTGAACAGTGCGCAGGCACGCGCCATTGAGACAACAGATATCACCCAACTCAACACCGCTGATGTGCGGGCGTTTACAACGAGTGCCATATCTGGCCTGACAACCGACCAAATCGCGACGCTGACATCCACCCAGATGGGGGCGCTGTCATCGGCTCAGTCGGCCGTACTCAATTCAGCCCAAGCTGCTGCAATTGAAACGACCGACATCAGCCAACTCAGCACAACTGCCATACAAGCGCTGTCCACAGCTGCGATTGCTGCACTGGGTACAGACCAAATTCAGGCGATGACAACGGCGCAAATCGCCGTACTCACCTCCAATCAGATTACAGCGCTCAACACCGGACATGTCGCTGCACTGGAAAGTACAGACCTCGCGGTACTGAACACCACACAGGTGACCGCATTCAACACCGCACAAGCTGCAGCTGTTGAGACGACGGACATCAGTCAGCTGAGCAGCAGCGCCGTTCGTGTATTGTCCACTGCGGCCATGAATGCTTTGGGAACCGATCAGATTGCGGCCCTGACGACAGCGCAAACATCTGTGCTGACGACAAGCCAGATGGCGGCCCTCAATACCGCGCAAATCGCGGCATTAGACAGCACAGATATGGCCGTTTTCAGCACGGCTCAGGTTGCTGTACTGAACAGCGCCCAAGTCAATGCCATTGAGACCACGGACGTCAGCCAGCTCAATACCAATGATGTGCGCGCGATCACCACATCCGCCATTTCTGGTCTCAACACGGCTTTGGTAGCAGCCTTGTCGTCTACGCAAGTTGGTGTGTTGTCCTCGGCACAAGCTGGCGCATTCAATACAGCACAAGCAGCTGCGATTGAGACAACCGATATCGGCCAGTTGAGCACAGCAGCCATCCGCGCACTGAGCACCGCAGCCGTCAACGTACTCGGCACAGATCAGATCCAAGCACTGACAACAGCACAAACGTCGGCGCTGTCGTCTACACAAGTAGCCGCCTTGAATACGGCCCAAGTGGCCGCGCTAGAGAGCACTGACCTGGCTGCATTCAATACGGCTCAAGCTGCTGTTCTGACCACATCACAAGCAGCAGCGATCGAGACCACCGACATCAGCCAACTCAGCACCGCTGCCATGCGCGTGCTGACTACCGCAGCCATCAACATCCTTGGTACCGACCAGATCGCCGCACTCACAACGGCACAAACGTCGGTCCTAACCACGGCACAAGTCTCCGCGCTGAACACAGCACAAATCGCGGCGCTGGACAGCACAGACTTGGCTGCACTCAACTCCGCCCAGGCTGCTGTTTTCAACAGCGCCCAGATCAATGCAATTGAGACAACCGACATCAGCCAACTCAACACGGCTGACGTGCGTGCCATCACAACGTCCGCTATTGCAGGCCTGAACACGGCCTTGGTCGCCGCGCTCACATCAACGCAAGTGGGCGCACTGTCAACAGCACAATCTGCGGCGCTGAACACCGCACAAGCTGCAGCGATTGAGACCACAGACATCAGCCAGTTGAGCACCAGCGCCACGCAGGCCCTGACAACGGCTGCCATCAACGTTTTGGGCACTGATCAGATTCAGGCTTTGACCACCGCGCAAACGGTGGTGCTGTCAACAAACCAAGTTGCCGCGTTGAACACGGCACAGGTTGCTGCCTTGGAAAGCACGGATCTGGCTGTGCTGACATCGGCACAAGTTGGGGCATTCAACACAGCACAAGCCGCTGCAATTGAGACTACCGACATCGGTCAAATCAGCACAACAGCCATTCGTGCCTTGAGCACAGCTGCGATCAACATTCTGAACACGGACCAGATCACGGCGCTGACAACGGCACAAACGTCGGTTCTGACGACATCACAGGTTGCGGCCCTGAACACAGCGCAGGTTGCTGCGCTGGAAAGCACCGATTTGGCTGTATTGAGCTCGGCGCAAGTGGCCGTCTTCAACAGCGCGCAGGTAAATGCAATTGAGACGACCGACATCGGCCAACTCAATACGAGCGATGTTAGGGCGATCACGACCAGTGCACTGTCTGGCCTCAATACGGCGCTGGTCGCTGCGCTGACGTCGACACAAGCTGGCGTTCTCACTTCAGCACAGGCTGCGGTGCTCACAACATCCCAAGCAGCTGCCATCGAAACAACCGATATCAGCCAACTCAGCACCGCAGCCATCCGCGCGCTGACGACTGCTGCCATCAATGTATTGGGAACAGATCAGATTGCGGCCTTGACGACAGCCCAAACTTCAGCGCTATCCACGAGCCAAGTGGCCGCCTTGAACACAGCGCAGATTGCTGCGTTGGACAGCACTGACCTCGCGATATTGAACACAGCTCAAGCTGCGGTACTGAGTACCTCACAAGCTGCGGCCATCGAGACCACCGATATCAGCCAACTCAGCACCGCGGCCATCCGCTCCCTGACGACAGCTGCAATCAACATCCTCGGCACCGACCAAGTCGCTGCACTGAACACTGCACAAACGTCTGTGCTGACCACCAGCCAGACTGCGGCGCTCAACACAGCCCAAGTGGCCGCATTGGACAGCACCGATCTGGCTGTATTGAGTTCGGCGCAAGTGGCCGTCTTCAACAGCGCACAGATCAATGCGATTGAAACAACAGACATCACGCAACTCAATACCGCGGATGTCCGGGCAATCACCACGGCTGGCATCACGGGACTGACGACTGATCAAGTCGCCGTGCTGACATCTGTTCAGACGGGTGCACTGTCTTCTGCTCAAACGGCCGTGCTCAACACAGCCCAAGCTGCGGCAATCGAAACCACCGACATCAGTCAACTCAGCACAGCAGCTGTCCGTGCCTTGAGCACGGCAGCGGTGAACGTGCTGGGTACCGACCAAATTCAAGCGCTCACCACTGCGCAAACCTCCGTTCTGTCGTCTACACAAGTTGCGGCGCTCAACACGGCACAGGTTGCCGCACTAGAGAGCACCGATCTGGCGGCATTTAATACCGCACAAGCCGCCGTCTTCACCACAGCCCAAGCCGCCGCAATTGAAACAACCGACATCAGCCAACTGAGCACAGCGGCTATTCGTGTATTGAGTACCGCCGCGATCAACATCCTGGGTACTGATCAGATCGCCGCATTGACAACGGCACAAACTTCTGTACTGACCACATCTCAGGTGGCAGGACTCACCAGTGCTCAAATTGCGGCGCTGGAAAGCACCGACCTCGCCCTCCTCAACTCCGCTCAAGCCGCTGTACTGAGTACAACGCAGGCCGCTGCGATTGAGACGACTGATATCAGCCAACTTAGCACCGGCGCCATCCGCGCCCTGACCACCTCTGCAATCAACATATTGAGCACTGACCAGGTCGCTGCGCTGACCACAGCTCAGACTTCCGTCTTGACCACCAGCCAGACTGCGGCACTCAACACCGCCCAAGTGGCCGCACTGGACAGCACCGATTTAGCTGTATTGAGCTCGGCACAAGTGGCCGTCTTCAATAGCGCTCAGATCAATGCGATTGAGACAACCGACATCACGCAACTCAATACTGCAGATGTGCGTGCCATCACGACCACCGGCATCACAGGACTTACCACAGCCCAGGTTGCTGTGCTGACATCTGTTCAGATGGGGGCGCTGTCCTCAGCGCAAGCTGCGGCAATCAACACCGCTCAAGCTGCCGCGATCGAAACCACCGACATCAGCCAACTGAGCACCGCGGCTATCCGTGCATTGAGCACCGCTGCCATCAACGTCTTGAACACCGACCAAGTCGCTGCACTGACCACCGCGCAGACATCCGTCTTGTCAACCGCACAGGTCGCGGCACTGACCACAGCCCAAATTGCGGCGCTGGACAGCACCGATCTGGCCATCCTCAGTACCGCCCAAGCTGCGGCACTGAACACGGCGCAAGCTGCTGCGATTGAGACGACCGATATCAGCCAGCTCAGCACCGCTGCCATCCGCGCACTGACCACCGCTGCTGTCAATATGCTGGGCACAGACCAGATCGCTGCGCTCACCACAGCTCAAACAGCTGTGCTGACCACCAGCCAGACGGCGGCCCTCAATACCGCCCAAGTCGCGGCATTGGACAGCACCGATCTGGCTGTTTTGAGCTCGGCACAAGTGGCCGTCCTCAACAGCGCTCAAATCAACGCGATTGAGACCACTGACATCACGCAGCTCAATACAGCTGATGTGCGTGCCATCACGACCACAGGCATCACAGGCTTGACGACCGATCAAGTCGCTGTGCTGACATCGGTTCAGATGGGGGCACTGTCTTCTGCTCAGGCGGCCGTGCTCAACACGGCTCAAGCTGCTGCGATCGAGACCACCGACATCAGCCAACTCAGCACAGCAGCCATTCGTGCATTGACCACTGCGGCCATCAACGTATTAGGCACCGACCAGATCGCTGCGCTGACAACGGCCCAAACCACCGTCTTGTCAACCTCACAGGTTGCGGCACTCAACACGGCTCAGATCGCAGCGCTGGACAGCACCGACCTAGCCATTTTGAGTTCAGCACAGGCTGCAGCCCTGAATACGGCCCAAGCAGCCGCTATCGAAACGACAGACATCAGTCAACTCACAACGGCTGCCGTCCGTGCACTGACCACAGCAGCGATCAACGCGCTTGGAACAGACCAAATTGCGGTACTGACAACAGCACAGGTTGCTGCGCTAACCACCTCACAGGTCGCAGCGGTGACCAGTGCGCAAATTGCGGCACTGAACTCGGCTGATTTTGCGGTCATGACGACAGCGCAGATTGCGGTGCTCAATACCTCGCAGGCACAGGCCATCGAAACAACTGACCTCACGGCCATCACGACAATTGACATCCCATCGCTGAATACATCAGCGGTCACCGGACTGACAACGGCACAGATCGCCGTCCTGACGTCGACTCAGATTGCCACCCTCTCGTCCAATCAAGCTGCCGTACTCAACACGGCACAAGCGGCGGCGATTGAGACGACTGACATCAGTCAACTGAGTACAGCCGCCATCCGCGCTTTGACGACCGCTGCAGTGAACGCGCTGGGCACCGATCAAATCGCGGCACTGACCACGGCTCAGACTGTTGTCTTGTCTACCTCGCAAGTCGCTGCACTGACAACCGCTCAAATCGCGGCACTGGACAGCACCGACTTGGCCATCCTCAGTACCGCCCAAGCTGCGGCACTGAACACGGCGCAAGCGGCCGCGATCGAGACGACCGATATCAGCCAGCTCAGCACCGCGGCCATCCGCGCACTGACCACCGCTGCTGTCAACATCTTGGGCACAGACCAGATTGCTGCGCTGACCACCGCTCAGACTGCTGTCTTGACCACCAGCCAGACTGCGGCACTCAATACCGCCCAGGTCGCGGCACTGGACAGCACCGACCTGGCTGTTTTGAGCTCGGCACAAGTGGCCGTCCTCAACAGCGCTCAGATCAACGCGATTGAGACCACAGACATCACCCAGCTCAATACGGCTGA
>JAURXM010000044.1 GCA_030654395.1 Aquabacterium sp. | reverse complement strand
GCGTTGTAAAAAGCGTTCAGCACCCCGTGGGAAAAAATGGGATCGACGAAGGAGGCCGCATCGCCTATGCAGTAAAAATTCTCCCCGCACAGCCGGGTGGAATAATAAGAATAATCCGGCCTTACGCAGAACGAGTCCTCTATATACTCGGCGCTCTCCAGCAGCCGATCCAGGTAAGGGGCGCGCCTTAAGGTGTCCAGGAAAAACCGTTCGCGACTCGCGCTATCCAGGCTGCGCGCGCGGTCGGTGTTGATGACCAGGCCTACGCTGGTCGTGTTGCGCATGGCGATATGCCAGATCCACCCATCCTCGAAGGAGGTGACGAAAGTAACCGGCCGGGTCTTGCCGATGTCTGCCGCAGCATGACTGCGTCCGTCGGCAGCGACAAAGCGGGAGTTCCTGAAATAGCCCCACAAGGACAGAAACCGCATCCGCGTATCCACCAGCTGTTTCGATTTGAACTGCCCGGCGAGGAGGGCGGACGACCCGCTGGCGTCGATCAGGTAGCGGCAGTCCAGGCTTCCCTCGTGGTTGCCATTCCCGCGCCGATCCAGATAACGCACCCGCGGGGAGTCTGAGCCTAGGTCGGCCCCGCGGACCGCGACCTGCTGAAAAACCTGCGCGCCCAGGCTTTCGGCATGCTTTAGCAGCAGTACGTCGAATACATCTCGTTCTATATGCAGGGCAGGGCGGGTGAAACCGAATTCGGAGAAAGCGATACGGCTGATCTTGCCGTTCCAGACCGTGATGCCGCCGGCCTTGGCGACGAAACCTTCTTTTTCGATCAACGGCGATACCCCGGTCTGGTCGGCGTATTTCCAAAAATGCGGGATCAGGCTCTCGCCAACCATAGGGCGGGGATGGGTAACCTTTTCCAGCAACACCACGTCCACGCCCTGTTTCGCCAGCAACGCGGCAACGCTGGAACCGGCCGGGCCGCCGCCGATGACCAGCACATCGCACTGCTTGGGGATCTCGGTATTAATCGACATTGTTTTTGACCTTGCAGAAGTGGAAGGGGAGTTTTTACGCGCGTTCCCAAGCTCCAGCTTGGGAACGCGATAGCAGAAGCTCTAGCTTCGTGTAACCACGTACCTACATCGGCAACAATGCTAAGCAAATGACTGGAAGCTAGAGCTTCCAAGACTGCATTCCCAAGCTGGAGCTTGGGAACGAGCCAAACTCACACATATCGCCGAGTACGGTACATCAGGTAATACACCGACGAAAATCCCATAAACACCGCCGTCGAAGCTGCGGCAATTTCCGGGCTCAGCGGAATCAACAACAGCGAGGAAATCAACTCCGCGAGTATCAACACGATCAAGGTTCTTACCACCAACATCCTCGACATGTGCGAGCAGACATACACGCCCAAAGGCGCTCCGACGACCACGATGGGGATAGCTGCAAGCCAGTAGTCGCTGACCGGCGGAACAAACTGCCCGGCGCCGATAATCATCGCAAAACCCGACCATGAGGTCAGCACCATCATCACAATGACCGTCGGCGTCGCGGCTTTCTCGCACATCCGAAACAACAGCACCAAGACCGAAAAGACGATGATTTCAAGCCCGCTGCCCAGCAAACCGCTGATCAGTCCACCAACCATGCCGAAGGCCAGCAGGATGCCTTTCTCCAACGCATCGAAGCGGGGTAGGCGATCATGGCGGTCGCGGTCCGGGTCTCGGTTGTGCCACCAAAGGGCCAGCGCGAAGCTGCACTGGACCACGGTGAATAATAGCCGCACCGCGCTGGAAGGCAGCAGAGTGGACAGGTAAAAGCCCACCGGCAGCATCGGCACCGAGCCTAGGACGACCCAGGCTACTGCGAGCCATTCGACTCGGATGCGCAACAGCAGGATGGTCAAGACTCCCGACCCCATGCCGACGCTCTGGGCGGCGATGGACAATAGCATGGCGTGTGCAGGCGGGATGCCCCGCAGCTTGGTAAACACCGGGAAGGCCACGGCGCCGCCCGCCTCGCTGGTTGCCCCGCCGATGAAGGAGCCGAAGGCCATGGTCAGGGTGATGCGCCAATGCCGGATGATCGCTTCCAGCGGCGGCGAGTCGGGCAGGAAATACCAGGCCAGCCAAATCAGGGGCGGGAGCAAAAAGACAGCGCCCTGCCTAAGGGGCATCGACTTTGCCCTTCAGTCGTTGCAGGAAAACATCGGGGGAGGCGTAGCTCAT